>CAYWXL010000027.1:0-38982 GCA_964461995.1 uncultured Solibacteraceae bacterium | reverse complement strand
CGCGGCCCGGGAGGCCGCACCCCTCAGCACGTCAGGTGCAAGATCGCGTTTGAGCCTTCCGCGTGCTCTTCCAGTAAGCGGATCGCTTCCGGCGTGGGAACGATCACTAGTTCGACGCCCCGCCGGTCGGCCTCCCGCTTGACGTCCTCATGCACTGGCAGGGCGCCCAGCGCCCCGGTCCCGATCACCAAGCGGCGGCAGTCCCAGGGGATCTCCTCGTCCGCGCTCAGCGGCGTGTGGCCGTATTCCTGCTGGTATTTCTTCGACGGCTTCTTGCGCCGTTTGCGGACAGCGCCGCGGTCGATGACCACGTCGTGGTGATAAGTTTCGCCATCGATAGTGATCGACCCGAACTGGTATTCCCCGAACTGCATTGCCCCCTCCGGTGGGTATTATACGCTGGTTTCGGATTCACACAACCGAAATATGCCGTGGCGGACCGCAGCCAGGCCCCGGAGATACGATTTAAGATGATCAAGTAGGAGGAGGGGTTTCGCATGTTCGTGAGCGAACAGCATCCTCTCACCCGTCTGTTCCGTGAACTCGTCGGCAAACGGCTGGCGGGCGACGCCCAGATCCGTGATCCCCAGGTGACCGACTACGTTACCCGCGTGCTGGTGGACTTTACCGACGCGCGGAACCTCTACCGGATCCGCAACGCCAAGGGGAAGCGGCTGGAGGACGTCGGCGAGATGCTGCTCGAGGCCAGCCCGCTGTTCGAGGCGCGCTCCTTCATCCGCGAGCGAGAGGTGCGCAAGCACATCGGCGATTACACTTTGTTCCTGACCGGCCTGTTTCCGGAATACGTGGCCACGCTGCCACGCCAGCGGCTGCGGCTCGACGCCCTCATCGACTACGTACAGACCGGCAAGGAGTCCTACCGCGTCGTCTCCTATTTCGACCAATTCGAGTTCCGGCGCGAGGCGCCGCTGTTCCGGAAGCTGTCAGAGAACTTCGAGCTGTGCGTCTACGGGTTGAACCTGGTCAAGAGCGACCTCGAGCGGATGCAGCACCCGGAGTTCCGCAAGGTCCAGGAGACCTGGGACTCAGCGTGACCGTCGCGACTGTGGACGCCGGCTTGCCGGAGGGCCGAAACGCCTCCGCCCGTGGGTTTCCATCGCGCTGCGGCGGGACGCCTCAAATCTCGAGCACGGCGCCGGTGTCGGCGCTGGTGACATGGAGCAGATAACGCGCCAGCCAGCCGCGCTTCACCTTGGGCTCGAAAGGCGGCAAGGAGGCGAGCCGGCGCTCGATCTCCTCCTGCGGCACCTTCAGCTCGATGGTGCGCGACTTGACGTCGATATAGATCCGGTCGCCCGGCTTGACGGCGGCGATGGGTCCGCCGGCGGCCGCCTCCGGGGCGACGTGGCCGATGCAGAGGCCGCGGGTACCGCCGGAGAAGCGCCCGTCGGTGATCAGCGCCGCCTTCACGCCGGAGCCGACGATGGCCGCCGTAGGCGAAAGCATCTCCTGCATGCCGGGCCCGCCCCGGGGGCCTTCGTAGCGGATCACCACCACGTCGCCGTCCTTGACCTCGCCGCCGAGGATGCCTTCGAGGGCCTCTTCCTGAGACTCGTAGATCTTGGCCGGGCCTTCGAAGGTCTGCATGTCGTCGGCCACGCCGGCCACCTTGACGACCGAGCCCTTCGGCGCAAGGTTGCCGAAGAGCACCGCCAGGCCGCCGTCCTTGGAGAAGGCGTTCGAGACGGGCCGGATGACATCGCCGTCGGGCTCGGGCCGGTCGCGGGTCATGTCCTCGAGCGTGCCCCACAGGGTGCGGGCGCTCAGGTCCATGCCGCAGTCCGAGTTGGCGGCAATCTCTTTGACGATGGCCCCGATGCCGCCTTTCTCGTGGACGTCCTGGATGTGCACGTCTGGCCGGCTAGGCGAGACCTTGCAGATGTTGGGCGTACGGGCGGAGATCTCGTTGAGCCGGTTCAGGTCGTAGGCGATGCCGGCCGAATGCGCCAGCGCCAGGCCGTGAAGGATGGTGTTGGTGGAGCCGCCCATGGCCATGTCGAGCATGAAGGCGTTGTCGAGGGCCTGCTCGGTGACGACGTCGAGCGGCCGCAGGTCCTTTTCGAGGCAGTCCTTGAGCACGTGGGCGGCGCGGCGGACCAGATCGAGGCGCTCGGGATTCAGCTCGGTGGCTGTGGAGTGGTCGTCGATCCAGCGCGCCGCCGGAATGGTGCCGTTGCCGGGCAGGGCCAGCCCGATCACCTCGGCCAGGCAGTTCATCGAGTTGGCGGTGAACATGCCGGAGCAAGAGCCGCAGCTCGGGCAGGCCCGCTCGGCCAGCGAGCGGAGCTGGCGCTCGGAGATCTTGCCTGCGGAGTGCTGGCCGACGGCCTCGAAGACGCTGATCAGGTCTTCGCTGGCGCGGCCGGCGAGCATCGGCCCGCCGCTGACGTAGACCGACGGGATGTTGATGCGCACCATAGCGTTCAGCATCGCCGGCACGATCTTGTCGCAGTTGCCGATACCGATCCAGGCGTCGCAAGGATGCGCGCCGATGATCGTTTCGATCTGATCGGCGATCAGCTCCCGCGACGGCAGCGAGTATTTCATGCCGAAGTGGCCCATGGCGATGCCGTCGCAGATGGCTCCGCCGATGTTCGTGTACCAGACGTTGAAGCCGAGCCCCTCCAGCTCTTCTTTCAAGACCGCTCCCAGCTTGTCGAGGTGCGCGTGGCCCGGGATCTGGGTCGTGTAGGAGTTGATGATCGTCACGAACGGCTTCTTCAAGTCGTCGAACGAGCGGATGGCTCCCTCGGCCATCATCAGCGAAGCCGCCGGCAACATGTGCGTGCCCTCGGCGATGATGCGGCTACCCCTCTTGCGGATGTCCTCGATGCCTGGATTCATAACTTCGTATTCTCTCAAAACCGCCGGGGCGTTCACCGGGGGAGCCGGCGGACGGCGCGCAGGGGAGTGAACCGGGCGATGGCGTCGAAGTCCCGGTCGCGGTGCCAGACGGGAACGCCGTTTTCGATAGCAATAGCGGCGATCAAACAGTCTACAGGGGACTGAATCGTACGGCCTCTCTGGCGGCCCGTCCGGTAAATCTCCGCCGCCAGCAAGAAGACGTCGGCAGGCAGGGGATCGCTCAGCCGCTCCATCGCCATGAGAGATCTGGCGATTCGGGCGGCGGCGGGCGCTTGCCGTATCCCTTGAACGACTTCCTGGATGATCGGGCCGCACGTAGCGAACCGAACCAAATCCTCGGGCTTGAGGCAGGCGCCCAAGCTTCCGTCGAGCAGCTCGATCCAGATCGAGGTGTCCACGAGAATCACCGCGAGCGCTCCTTGCGGAGCCGTTCACTCCGATCGGCTCTCATTTCGTCCAGATCACCCTCCCAAACCCCGGAACCGAAAAAGTCCCGGATCTTCATGATCTCGTGGAACCGTATCACCTCCTCCAGGGCTTTGTTCACGGTAGCCGAATATGTCTTCAACCCAAGGACTCGGCGGGCCTTTTCGAGATTCTCTTCATTGAGCACAAGATTTGTACGTTTCATGTGTATATCGTACACCTACCAGCGGCTTCGCGCTAGTTCGACGCGGCCGGCCGGCAACTGGGAAGTGATCACCTCGCGGATCGCCGAGAGGACCTCCTGCCGGGGGGTAGGTCCGGCGCCAGGCCAGCCCGATGCGCCGGTGCGCGCCCCCGCCCGCGAGCGGAACGGCCATTCGAAGACGGCTCGACGGCCGAAACGGCGGAAATGGTCCGGACCCTGGTTTCCGGCTACCTGTCCCGGCTACCTGTGGCTCAGTAGCTATCTTCGAACCGCCGCCGGCAAAGCGGCCGCCCTCGCCGACCTGGACACCGTGAACCTGCTCGAAGAGTTAGCCGGCGGCCGGGAGAGGACGATCTGGATGCTTTCGACACGGCTCCCCAGGGCGCCGCAGCCGCCGGCCGTCTGAGCGCCCGGTGCGCGTGGGCGGACGTTGGGGCGGGGGCGAGGCTGGCGGAGACGCTCCGCCCCGCCTTCTAACGGAGAGACGAATGCCCGGTGGGGCCCCGTCGCGCCAAAGCGGCGTTGCCGCCCCGCGCGACGGTCTAGTTGACGCTCAACGGGCCATCTCGTAGGATTAGGAGTGCAATCCCACGGTCCCGGCCGGGGCGTCATTTCACAGTCCGGCCGGGAGGTCCACCGAACGACCATGCGGGCATCCAGCGCCGAAGCCGATTCCGGAGCGCACCCCATCCCAGACAAACTTTATTTCCGCATCGGTGAAGTGAGCCGGCTTTCCGGCGTGAAGCCGCACGTGCTCCGGTATTGGGAAGCCGAGTTCCCGGCGATCGCCCCGAAAAAGTCCGGCAGCGGGCATCGGCTGTACCGGCGCAAGGACGTCGAGCTGATCCTGGAGATCAAACGGCTGCTCTATGAGGAGCGGTTCACGATCGAAGGAGCACGGAAGTTCCTGAGCCAGAAATCCCGGAGGAAAGCCCTGGCCAACGGAGCTGGCAAGCAAGGAACGCTGTTCGCGTCCGATGCGGACATCGTCGAAAAGGTCCGAGCGGAGCTGCGCGAAATCTTGAAAATACTGGAGTAGGCGCCCTCCGCACCGTCTCGGAACCCACCGTCGCGAACTAGAGGCGACGTTCCCAGGAGACCGCTACGCCAGCCACCGGGCGCAAGGTCACGCGAGGTGTGCGGGCGAGGTGCCGGAGCAGGCGCACGTGGACGGCGAGTCCTTCGGGCCGGGAAGTGAGGCGCCGCTCGAACCTCGCCAGTGAGCACCGCAGTTTGGCGGCGATTGCCTCGAGGAGCTCCGTCTGTTCAGCCGCGGCCGCTTCGCCAGCGGGGTGAGCGCTGCACCGCTCGGCCTCCAACAGGCCGTGTGCCAGGTCCGTCAGGTCGCCGCGCTGCATCGCATTGAGAATCCACTCCGCGACCAGCGCCGGCTGCGGCCGGCTTCCCTCATACTCCTCGACCGGAGTCCTGCGCATTCCGCCTCCTGCTGCTCTCATCGGTCCGGCAGCGTTTTTCTTGAACCGGTTTTCTCACCCCCGCTGGCGCTTCGAAGACAGACCGGCTGGTGTCGATAAGGGAAAGCGAGGCCGAATCCGTGATCCGTTTGACTCGCATCAATCATGTTCCGCTCGTGCTCAACGCCGATCTGATCGAGCACGTAGAGGTAACTCCGGACACGGTCATTAGTCTTACCACCGGGCAGAAGTTCGTCGTACTCGAGAGTCCGGATGAGGTCATCGAGCGCGTGATCGAATACCGGCGGGCGATCAACGAAGCTTTCCACAGCCGGGGCGCGGGCGTGCCCGCCGTTCAGAAGCGCGAGAGGGCGGACAGCGACTGACCGAACCATGGCGCAGGAACGAAACCGAAACGGCCGGAAGCCCGATCTTGCCACGTTCGCGGGACTCCTGATCGCCCTAGGGGGCATCATCGGAGGGCTGATTCTCGAAGGCGGCGAGATCAAGGACATCGCTCAATACACGGCGGCGTTGATCGTTCTGGGCGGCACGATCGGCGCAGTGCTGGTGGCGACGCCGCTAAGAGTGGTGCGCGGCGCCGTGAAGCGGTTCGTAGCCGTCTTTTTCGACCGCGCTCTCACGCCGGACGCCACCATCGAGGAAATCATCGGCTACGCGACGAAGGCCCGGAAAAACGGCATCGTCTCCCTGGAGCAAGACGCCGAGGTGATTGCGGATTCGTTCCTGCGCAAGGCCCTGATTCTGGCCGTGGACGGCACCGACATCCAGGAATTGCGCAAGATGATGGAACTCGAAATTACCTTGGCCGAGCAGGAAGGCGAATCCCACGCCAAAGTGTTCGAGGCGGCGGGGGGGTACGCGCCGACGATCGGCATTATCGGCGCCGTCCTGGGGCTCATCCAGGTGATGAAGAACCTGCAGAACATCGAAGAGGTCGGCCACGGCATCGCGGTCGCCTTCGTGGCCACCGTTTACGGCGTCGGCGCAGCCAACATCCTCTTCCTGCCCGCGGCCAACAAGATCAAAGCGCGGATCCACCATGAAACGCTGCTGCGGGAGTTGATGCTGGAAGGCGTGGTGGGCATCGTCGAAGGCCTCAATCCGAAGCTGATCCGGAGCAAATTGGAGGCCTTCGCCGGCGACACGGCGAAGGGCAAGGACAAAAAGGGCCGGGCCGGCGCCCGGTCGCCGGCGGCCGCGAGGTGAGCGATGGCCCGAAGAAAGAAGAAACACGCCGAGCATGAGAACCACGAGCGGTGGCTGGTCTCCTACGCCGACTTCATCACGCTACTGTTCGCTTTTTTTGTCGTGATGTTCGCCAGCTCGCACGCCGACAGAGGCCGGGCCGCCAAAGTTTCCGACTCGGTGAGAGAAGCGCTCGAGAAGGGCGGCTTCACGACGCTGGTGGCCAGCGTGCTCGGAGGAACGGTGGGGGACATCGGCCAAGGCAACGCGCAGATGAAGGGGCCAGGCGGGGCGGAGATCGCGCGCCACGACGGGGAACGCGAAGGTCTCGACGAAAACGCGACGCCGGGTGAGGGAGAGCCGGGCGGCGGCCTGCAGCCCGCCTTCGAATACTTGACGGCGGAGCTACAGAAAGAAATCTCCCAGGGCCTCATGACCGTCTCTCTCGAGCCCCGGGGCCTGGTGATCGGTTTCCGGGAAGCGGCGTTCTTTCCCACCGGCAAAGCGACGATCTCGCCTGAGAACATGGACGCGATCGCCAAGGTGGCCGCAGTGATCCGGCGCTTGCCGAACCCGGTGCGCATGGAAGGCCACACGGACTCGGTGCCGATCCACAACGAAGAGTATCGAAACAATTGGGAGCTCTCGGCCGCCCGGGCGATCGCCATGCTGGAGCTGTTCGCCACCCGCTTCGGCGTCCCGAAGGAGCGGATGTCGATTGCCGCCTATGCCGACAACGCTCCGGTGGCGAGCAACGACACGCCCGAGGGGCGCGCCCGGAACCGCCGCGTGGACATCATCTTATTGAGCCAGATCGGCCTTCAAGCGGAGCCGGGAACCGACCTCGCCCGGGCCGGAGGCGAAGAGGCGGGCTCCGAGGGCGCTTCTGGGGAATGAATCGAGCGGTCAATCCTGAGGGGCGGTTTCGGCCTTGCCGGCGAGTCTCTCTAGCAGCGTCTTGGCGGCCCTCTGGCTGGCGATCTTCTTCGAGCTGCCTTCGCCCTCAGCGGTGAGGTGGTCGCCGATCCGCACCTGAACCCGGAAAACCTTTGCGTGTTCGGGACCGCGGGTCCCGACGACACGGTACCGGGGCTGTGGCAAACCGATGCGCTGCGCGCGTTCCTGCAGGGCGCCCTTATAGTCCTGGATTCCGTTCTGCTCGACGTCCGCCAAGGCGTCGAGATCGCCCGTTACGTGGGTGAGGACGAACTGCTTGGCCGCCTCGTAGCCCCCATCCAGGTAAATCGCCGCGATCACGGCTTCGAGCGCGTCCGCCAGCAACGCCCGCTTCTGCCGGCCGCCGCTGAGCTCCTCTCCCCGGCCGAGCCGAAGGAAGTCGCCAAGCCCCAGTTCACGGGCCACCGCGCACAAATGCAGAGAGTTGACGAAACCGGCTTTGAGTTTCGACAGCCTTCCTTCGGTCAGCTCGGGCAAACGGGCGACGAGGGCGTCGCTCACGGCGAGTCCGAGAACCGCGTCCCCGAGAAACTCAAGCTGTTCATTGTTCCCGGCGGTGTGGCGCACTTCTCCCGCCGACTCATACGTATGGGATTTGTGCGTCAGGGCGCGGCGAAGCAGCTCACGGTCCCGGAACCGGTAGCCCAGCCGGTCCTCGAGCCCTTCCAAATCCGCGCCCACAGCCGTTCTTAGATACTACTGTTGCGGTTGCTGTTGTTGCTGCTTGGCTTTCGCTTCCGCGATGTCACGAAGCTTGACGGCGCGAGCGCGCTCGGCCTCAGCGATCTTGCGGATCACGGGGTTTAATTGCGGATCGCCAAGCACATCGTCCAGCGTGACGATCGCTTCGTTGTAGTTCCCCACGCCGGTGAGCGCCGCGGCCAGCCTCACCTTGGTGCCGGGGTTCGGCGTCGTGCCCACATCGATCGCCTTCTTGAAATGCTCGACAGCCTTCCCGAAGTCCTTGCGCACCATGGCCACCATACCCAGGGCTTCAAGGGCCTGCGCGCGGAAGTCGTTCTTCGCCGCCTCCCACTGCTGATCAGTGATGCGAGGATTGGGACGCGGCGCCGTCTCCAGCACTTCGAGGGCGTGATTGGCAAGTTCGGTGGCGCGGCGGAGCTTCTCCTCTTTGTCGAGGTCGAACTCACGCGTCTTCTGCGCCAGACCGTTGGCCAGCGCCAGCAACACGAAAATGTTGTCCGGATCGACCTCCAGAGCCCGCTCGCCGTAGACCATCATGTTCTCGAAGTCGTTGAGCTGCTGGTAAGAAATGGTGGCCATCTGGAGAGCGAAGCTCTTCCACTCGGAATCGGGAAAGTCGGCGACGAGTTTATCCACCGCCTCGATCCGGCTCTTCGGATCAAGGGCGTTCATAATGGCCTGGATCGCCTCCATCTCTTCTTTCGATTTGATGGCGGGCTGTTTCGCCACCGGGGAGCCCTGCTGGGCCGGCTCCTGAGCGGCGGGGGGTTGTTGTTGTTGATTTCCTGCGGCCTGTTGCGCGGCGGCGGGCATCAGGGCCGCCGTGACCAAAACCGTCGTAAGAAAAAGTCTCACAAACATCAAGTACTCCTGTATATCATCGTAACCGTTTTCACCCAGCGCGGTGCGCCTTAACGGTCCGCTCGCGGGCGAAAAGCGCCCGCCACGCCTTTCCGCGCCAGATCCTTCACCTTGGCCGAGGCCTCGGGAATCTCCAGCGCTTGCTCATAATACGAACGCGCTTTGTCGTTGTCTCCGGCCACGTCGCTCAGGCGCCCGAGGTAAAACAGGATCCATGCCTTGTCGCGGGCTTCCGGACCCGTCTCGAGCGCTTTCTGGAATAGCGAGGCGGCCAGTTCCGGGTCGTTGCGTAGTGTGGCGATTCGGGCCAGCCCATAGTAGGCCCGCGCGTGAAACCGCGGCTCTCCCGGAAGCCGCAAGGCCTCCAGGAACCGCTCTCGCGCCGGGCCCAGTTCTCGTTGGCGATAACGGGTCTCCGCCTCCTCGAGGACTTTCTCAACGGCCGAAAGCTCGGGCTCCGGCGGCGGTTTGGGTTTGACCATCCGGACCGGCTTCTCCTGGTCGAACTCGAGATTCTGCGCCCGGGCTTCCTCCCTGGCCAGGTCGATCGCCTCGATCATGTCCCGGAAGTAGAGGCGCATGGCCTCGGGCTGGCGCTCGTAGACGGGGAGCTGCTCGTAGAAGTGGGGCGTGAGGATATAGCCTTGGCGGTAGGCCTTGTCCACCATCTGCTGTTTCTCTTCCGGCGTCGCGTCCGCGAGGCGAGCGAGAATCGCCTTGATGAGTGAGCTGGTCGCCAGTAGCTGGAAATCCCTTTTGTAGTGCTCGGGCAGGTATGGCGCACCGAGAGCGTAGTCGCCCAGGGCCGAAACGCGTTCGAGAGCGTCGGCGGCGCGTGTGACCACCGGCTCCAGAACATAGTGAAGGTAGCTGTACCGAATGTCGTCGATGGGAAACTCCACCGAGGGAGTCACCACCACGTAATAGTTGCCGCGATAGCTGCGCGTGTGGATCTGGTTCGGGGCCCCGAGCAGACAGATCACGATCTGGAAGCTCCTGCCGGCCACGCCGCTGGTGGGGTTCCGAAGGTATCCGTTAAGCTCGAAAAGGCTCTGGATCACCTGGCGCTGGTGACGGGCGGCGAACTCCTCGACAGCGGGCTGGATCTGCTGAAACAGCGCCGGAATATCGGCCTCTTTGTAAAACTCAGCCAACAGCCGCTCCAACCCAAGGAGCCGCTGTACGTCCGGCGGCAACTGGTAGGTCGGCTCGGGCAGCGTGAAGTCGGGCGGCCCGTGGCTGATGAGCGCAAAGGAAATGTATTGGCTCAGCTCGGCCGTCCAGTCGCCCAGGGCGTGCTCTTCGTAAAACGCGCGGAGCTTCTCGACAGAGGCGAGATGCTTGGACTTCAACTGCGCCCGGATCTGCCGGCGGACGGGATGGTTCGTCGGCGAATCCAGTTGCGCGTCGTAGCCGGCGGCGTTGATCGCCGCCATCACGGTGAACAAAGCCTCGTGGGCGTCGATCGTGCCGTGCTGGGCTCGCGCCGGAGGGACCGCCGCCGATCCCAGCAGGAGAAGAACAATCAGAGTGGAGCGCACCATCAGCGTTGTTTATCCATGGAAAAGACGGCGACCTCGATACCTCCCAAGATGCCCCGGCCGGGCATGGCCACGCCCGGGATCTCTTCATAAGACGCGCCGGTGAGGTTGGTGAGTTGCACAAAAGGACGGATCCGGCCGCGGACGCGGGCGGCGTAGACGTCCCAAACAGCGTACGGGGCCTGTCCGTAACGCGCCAACGCACCGAGACGGGAACGCAAGGCAACACCGCCGGGCAGCACTTTCTGCCAGCCGGCGATGCCGTAGTGGCGGGGATAGTTGAAAACGTAGCGCGAGGCGTAGCCGGGCGTCAGATCCTGAGCCCCGCGAAGGGCCGTGTAGTGGAAATCGAGACGCCCGAATTTCCGCCCCGCCGCCGTGACGCCGGCCTCCAAGCCGGTAAAACGCAGCCGCTGGAAGTTCGTGGCCCGCCACAGGCCGCCGGGAAAGGCGCGGACCCAGTCGATCACGTCACGCTCGCGCCGCTGGAACACAGTGATCTCGCCTCGCAGCCGGCCGCTCCAGTTCCAGTCGATTCCGGCTTCGTAGTTCCAGGCCGACTCCGGCCGCAGATCTGGCGAGCCCCGGTTTGCCGGATCGTGATAGTAGAGCTCGGTGAACGTCGGCACCCGGAAGGCCCGGCTGACGCTCGCGCGGAGTTTAATCCGGGAAGTCAGCCACGCTCCGGCTGCCGCTGTCGGGCTGAACTCAGTGTGCGCGGCGCCGTAGACCTCAAGCCGGCCGCCGGCGCTGAAAAAGAAGCGCCGCAAGGCGCGCATATCCATCGCCAGATAACCGGCCCCCCGAGCGCGGGTGTGCGAACCCAAGTTGTTGCTGTCGATGGCCTCGTGAAGACCTTCAACGCCGTAATGCAGCTTGCCGTTCACCCCCAGCGGCTCCCAGCGGCGGAGGGTCGCCTGGTAGCTCTCCGTGGCGTGCCGGTTGGTGAAGACTTCAGGGCGGTCGCGGAACAGCACGAAAAGGTCCGTGTGCCGCCGGAATGCGAAGGAAGCGCTTGTCCTTCGCCCCAGGTCTTGGCTCCCGGAGGCCACCCAAGTCTTGGTCCTCTCCCACGAATTGAAATCACCGTAGTACTGCTCGGCGCCGAACGGCCGGTCGGCGTGGGCCAGGAACACCCGTGTGCCGCCCAACGGCGTGAGAAACTCCGTCCGCGAAGTCAGCGAGAGGTTCCGGTAGTCCCGGTTCTCGATGAAACCGGTGGAGAAGTCGCGGTAGAACGTGATCTGCTCGGCGAACGAGCCCCTCACGAGCGCCAGCGAGCCGCGCTGCTGGTTGCGTCCCCAGTTACCCACCCCGGTTCTCAGCCGGAACTCGGAAACCTCCGGCTTCTTGGTAATGAAGTTCACCACCCCGCCCACTGCGTCCGAGCCGTAGAAGGCCGAGCCGGATCCCTTGAGCACCTCGATCCGCTCAAGCGACTCCAGAGGCAGCGGCAGGTTCATATTGTGGTGGCCCGTCTGGACGTCGTTCATGCGCATGCCGTCGATCAGCACCAGCGTCTGCCCATAAGTGCTGCCCCGAATGGAGAGATCGCCCTGAATGTTGCTCGGGCCCCGCTGCCGCAGATCGATCGACGGATCCAGTTGGAGAAAATCCACCAGCGTGTTCGAAAGGAGGCGCTCCTCGCCGCCAATCTGGAAGACGCGGACCGGCCGGTCGCTCTCTTCCAACGGCACGGGCTCGAAGGCGCCGGTGACCACCACTACGTCATGCCGCAGCTCGAGCGGGGAAGCTTTCCGATCCGCCGCGTCTTTCTCATTGCTGCCAGCGCCCCAAGCCGGGCCGGCAAAGCACACGCAAAGTGCTAAGGTTGCACGAATCCTCATGGCGAACTCTGGCATCAGGCCGAAGCGCGAGCGCGGGCTTGAACCCCGGCGCACTTTCGTTAGATTCTACCAGCGGCAGCGGATTGCTTCATCTCGATCGAGAATAGGATGAACGGTAATGCCGGGTCATTCGTACGTCACCCAGATGGGACTGCTCCAAGCAAGCGAGCCGTCCGACTGCTCTACCCGGATATAGTAGTAGCTCTCCCCGGCCCCCTTCTGGGCGGCCATGTCGCGGTATTCGAACGCCACGTCTTTCGTGCCGGGCTCCACGGTGTGGATGAATTCGTTGTTCTTGATGACCACGATCCGGGCGATCGGCCGCGTTCCGATCACCTTCACCTCGAGCACGGGCGCCTCGGTGGTCCGGAAGACATCGCCCATGATGTGGCCGCCGATCCGGAAGTCCACGATGATGTTGTCAGTGGCGGCGTAGGTGTGCCGGGCCTTCATGGCGTCGATCAGGTCTTGCCGCTCGTTCATCGCGTCTTCTTCGACGAGGACGCAAGCGTAAGCGTCGTGGGTGGCGATATGGTCCGAGCTGGCCTGGACCCCCAACTTGAGACCTTTGGCCCAGGCCTCCCAGACGAAACCGGCCGGCCGCCAAGGCTCGCCGTGGTGATAGTAGCGTTTGTCCGGCGTCTCGGCTCGCGGCGCTCCGGGGTACTCGTAGGAGGCGTGGAGCCCTTGGTAGAGTTCCACGATCGGTTCGAGCTCCGGGTCGTAATCGCGCCAGTCGGTGCCTTGGTCGGTGCCGGTGCTGTGGGCGGTGGCGATGCCGCCGTTCTTGCGGAGATAGGGATAGAGCACAGAGCCGGTGTTCTGCTTCCCTGCCCTTTCTTCCCGGGAGATCGGCAGCTCGCGGACGCCTCGCCGGGCAAAGATCGTGTTCCGGTGGCCGTTCGGGTACGGCACGCTGCGCTCGGTGCCGAAAAGTGGCCAGAAGCGCCCGGGCACGAGGTAGATGTCCTCGGACTTCTCGGTGCGCCACCAGTTGTACTCCACCGCGGGGCCGCCGCCGTACTGGTGATCGGTCACCAGCATGAAGTCGTAATCGCCTGCAGAGAAAGCGTAGCGGTAGAAGTCGATCAGCGCTCCGTCGCCGATGCCGTCGCCCGATATGTCCGTGTGCCGGTGCAGGTCGCCGCGAAGGATCCGGTAGCGCTTACCGCCGATTTCGATGCGGTAGTTCCGGATGGCCGCGACGTCGGCAGGCTCGTTGTCGTGCACGGGCGGGGTATGGACAATGAGCTCCCGGAACGGCCTCAAAACCGGGCCGGCGCCGCCGGAAATCGAAGCCGGATCGATGACCGTGTAGCCCAGCCGGGTGAGGCGCGGGCTCGGCCCCCGGCGGTTGGTGAAGACCTGGGGAGACCCGAACGGCCGGCCGTCGGCGGCCCAGGCGAACCACAGCTTTCCGTCCGGGGCCCGGGCGGCGGCCGCCCAAACGTCGTTGCGGCCATTGGTGCCGTGGAGCTTCACCGCTGGCATCCAACCGCGGTCCTCCAGGCGGGTGAGCAGCATCTCCCAGATGCCACCGGCTCCCCAGTTGTTGTTCACCCGCGTAGTGAAACTCGTGAGCGCCCGGAACATCACCCATAAACGGCCCTGGCTGTCGGTGATCAGCCGCGCCTGCTGATAGTAGTCCCGGTATTCGCGAGGGACCGCAGACCGGAACGGCTCCACTGGTTCGAACAAGTTCGGCCCATCAAGCACGGCGACTTTGACCCCGCGCCACCGGTACAACCCCGCGCCGCCGCCCGGTTTGAAACGCTGGCTGGTCCAATCCTTGCCCCAGTTGGCCTCTCCGTAGTCCCAGGCGATCCACAACCGGTCCTGCCGGTCGCAGGCCACCGAGACGTTCCCGTCGAAACTCAGGGACCGGGTGACCTGAATGCGCTCACCCAGCTCGCCGTCCGCCGAGAGCTTGCGCACGTAGACGTTGAAGTCTCCCGCCTCGTAGCCGTCCCAGGCGATCCACACATTGCCCTTCGAGTCCGCGGCCGCCGCGGGGACCCACTTGTCGCCGCGGCCAGGACTGATCCGTTTCTCGGGCGACCACGCAGATCCATCCCATTGACGGTGCAAAATCTGGGAGACCCGGTCGCGGAACCCTTGCCAGACCACGTGTACCCGGCCGCGGGCATCGGTCACGACGTCATGGTAGAGATTCGGCCCCTCGGCGCCCGAGGCCAGGACCGTCACTTCCGAAAGTTCCCCTCCCTCCAGACGCCGGGCGAACAAACCCCACCGGCCCCCGTGCTTCCCAGACCAGACCACCCAGACGCGCCCGTCGCCGTCAACGGCGGCCTTGGTGCGGAAATTGTCGTCATAGCCCGGGGGTGAGACGCGGACCAGATCTTTCCAACCGTTCCCGCGCGAGCGGGCCAGCCATACGCTGTCCTTGCGGTCCGCGTAAGAGATCCATGTCAACCAGAGGCTCCCCGAGGAATCGGCCGCCAGCGAAGGATAGTCGTTGTAGCCCGGGCGGAGATCGATACCGAAAGCCGCCGGGAGACGCTCGGCGCTGGCCTCTCCGTCCAGAAACTTCAGCGGGCGGCCGAGGCGCAGGTCTCGCAAGCGGAACGAGAACCGGCCCGGCTTCGTGTCCACCGTCACGACGGCGTCCTCCGGCGCATCGATCGTGGCGACGACGCCGTTGGGGATCATGGCGAACGGCCGCGTGTGCACAGGATCGTACCCGCGCGGGGTAGTCGAGTCTGCGTAGCGCGTCACCCGGGTCGTCAGCAGCCAGCGGTTCTCTCCCACCACCGCGTCACGCCCTTCGAAATGCACCCCGGCAAGCCGGACGATGCGGCCGCTGGAAAGCCGAATCTCGCCGTCCCACCGGGTCGGGGTGAGGCGCTTCAGGCCGAACATCAGCCGAACGGAAACGAGGTCCCTGTCCAGTGAGGTCCCACCGCGGGCGGGTCCTGTTTGTGTCTGCCCGGCGCCCGGCCTGGGAACACACAACAAGCCTCCCGCTGTCAGCAGGAAGAAGAACACAGCTCGCCGAACCATCGCAGTCGCTCCTCGTCAGGGTCAGTGCACCCAGCCTACTACGACGGCCGGCAAGGGACAAGAGGCCGTCTCCTCTGCGTCCGCACCCCACGCGCAGCCCCTTCGGGGCGAAATTCACGCAGGAGAGAAGAGGACCAGGCTCAACGGCGCAGGCCGGGGGTTTCGGCCTTGGCGTCAGGTCCAAACGCCGGACCAGGCACGGGACAGGGACAGCAGTCCGGCGGGCAAGCGTCGTGGCCGATGCCGAGGTTACCCAGAACGTGCTTTGGAGCGTTTTCGTCAAGCCGCTCCAGGATCAGTTCCCGGATCATGCGGATGAAGCGGGGATGGACGCCCACCGTCGCCGCGCGCACCATCTTCAGGCCCAATTCCCGGGCCACTTCTTGCGCCTGGACATCGAGGTCGTAGATCACTTCCATGTGGTCGGAAAGGAAGCCGATCGGCGCGACGACGAGGTTCTGGACCGTGCGGTTTTCGGCCACCTCGCGCAAGTAGTCGCAAATATCCGGTTCGAGCCATGGCTGAGACGGCGGGCCGCTCCGGCTCTGGTAAACCAAGGTCCAGGAAAGCCCGACGCGTTCGGCCACCAACCGCGAGGCCTCCGTCACCTGCTCGACATATCGAGAAGTGGCAGCCATGGCGACCGGGATGCTGTGGGCCGTGAAGACGAGCTTCACGGTATCGCGAAAGATGGCGGGGAAGCGGTCCAGGGCCGCCTCGACGTTCTCCGCCATCGGCTCGATGAACCCGGGATGGTTGAAGAACGCCCGAAGCTTGTCCACCTGAGGAGCGCCGGCGCCGATCTCTGCGCGGGCCCGTTCGATGTCCTCGCGATACTGCCGGCAGGCGGCGTAAGAGCTGTAGGCGGAGGTGAAGAAGGCCAGGGCCTTTCGGATGCCGTCGTCGCGCATCCGGGCCAGCGTGTCCTTTAGGAATGGGTACCAGTGGCGGTTTCCCCAATAGACAGGCAAGCGGGGACCGTGCTCGGCGAGTTCGCTCTCGAGCGCCCGAACCAGCTCCCGAGCTTGGTCGTTGATCGGGCTCTTGCCCTCGAAATAGTAATAATGTTCGGCGGCTTGCTCGAGGCGCTCCCGAGGCACGTTTTTCCCGCGCACGACGTTCTCCAAAAAAGGGATCACGTCTTCTCGCTTCTCCGGCCCCCCGAATGAGACCACCAGGATCGCTTCGTACTCGTTGGTCACGCTCTATTAGATGGTACCGCGGCATGGGACCGATGCAGATTCCCCTTGGAAACGGCGGGCGACGAGGGTGGGCTAGCATGAAGAACGTGGCACGGCTTTTCCTGGGTATCGACGGCGGACAGACCAGCACAACCGCGTGGATCGGGGACGAAGACGGCCGGGTCCTCGGACGCGGTAAGGCGGGTCCTTGCAACCATGCCCGCGCAGCGGAAGGGCGCGAGAGATTCCGGCGGGCGATCCGCGGGGCGGTGGAATCGGCTTGCGCCGCAGCAGGGATTCCCGCGGACACGGCAGTCTTCGAGGCCGCCTGCCTCGGCCTCAGCGGCGGTCCAGAGGAGAAGGAAGAGCTGCTTCGCGAACTGGTGGAGACCCGGCGGCTGCGGCTCACCCACGACGCCGAGGTGGCCCTCTCGGGCGCCACGGGAGGCGAACCGGGAATCATCGTCATCGCTGGGACCGGCTCCATCGCCTTCGGCCGCAATGCCGACGGAGAGACGGCCCGGGCCGGGGGCTGGGGGTACATTTTCGGCGACGAAGGAGGGGCCTTTGACCTCGTCCGGCAGGCGCTACGGGCCGCTTTGCGTCACGAGGAAGGCTGGGGGCCTCCGACGGCGCTCAGGGAGGCGCTGCTCGCGACCACCGGGGCGTCGAGCGCGAATGACTTGTTACATCGCTTCTATGGAGACGACTACCCGCGCGAACGCATCGCTGCGCTCGCCCCGCTGATCGGCGACTGCGCCGGAAAGGGCGACGCAGTCGCCCTCGAGCTATTGCACCAAGCCGGCCAGCAGCTTGCCACTCTCGCCGGCGCGGTGCGGCGCCAGCTCTTCCGGGACGGTGAGGCCGTGACCGTCTCGTTCGCCGGCGGCGTATTCGAGAACCCGTACACCCGGGAGCGGTTCCGCACGTTGGTGGAACTGGAGGACGGCAGCCGCGTGGCCGAGCCGCGGTTCCCTCCCGCTGCAGGCGCCTTGATCGAAGCCTGGCGGCTCGCCGGTCTCAAGCTGGTTCCACCGACGGCCGGAGCCTGAACCAGAAGAACGGGCGGACCTGTTGGGAGACAAAACGGAAATGAGAATCATCGAAGGCCCTTATCTTCGCGACCTGTTGGCGCAGCCGGAAGCCGTGCGAGCTACGGTCGCGGCGTTGGAACAGTCCGGCGCGCCGGGCGAAGCGGCGTGGATCACCGGCCCCCGCCCGCCCGAGCGCATCCTCTTGACGGGCATGGGCGCCTCGCACCACGCGCTCCACCCGCTGGCGTTGCGCCTGATCGCCAGAGGCCTCGACGCCCGTATCGAGGAGACTTCCGAGCTGGTGCGCTTCCGCCGCCGCCTGCTGGCTCCAGGAACACTCGTGATTGCCGTGTCGCAATCCGGCGAGAGCGCGGAGCTGGTTCGGCTGGCGCGGCTGCGGCGGAACGGCTGGCGCCTGGTCGCGGTGACAAACCACAGCCGATCACCGCTCGCCTCCCGCGCCGACGCGGTAGTGACGCTCGCCGCGGGGGCGGAACATTCCGTCTCCTGCAAGAGCTATGTCGCCACTCTGGCGGCGCTCGCCTGGCTGGGGGAGAACCTCTCCGGCGGGCGAAAGCCAGAACGCGTGCTCCAGGAGCTGAGGCGGACGGCGGGCGCCATGGCAGAGTACCTCGCCGGCTGGCGGGGACATGTACGGGCGCTGGCGCGCCGGCTTAGCGGGATCCGCTACCTCGTTCTCGCCGGGAGAGGTCCTTCGCTGGCCGCGGCTCTGACCGGTGGTCTGATCCTGAAGGAAGCCGCTCATTTCCCGGCCGAAGGAATGAGCGCGGCGGCTTTTCGTCACGGTCCACTGGAGATGACGGCGCCGGACGTCGCGGTGCTCGTCTTCGAGGGGCCGGCGCCGACGGCGGCCCTGAACCGAAGCCTGGCCGAAGACATCCGGCGGGCCGGCGGCAAGGCGATCCTCGTGGGTCCGGACGGCCGGGGAGCGGCGAAGCTGCCGCCGGCCTCCGAAACGGCGCGTCCTCTGCTCGAAATCCTCCCAGTCCAGATGACGAGCCTCGCCTTGGCCGCGCTTGAGGAACGCGAAGCCGGGCGGTTCACCAAAGCCTCCAAGGTCACGCGCGTCGAATGACGGCGGCGGTCGCGCAAAAAAGCTCGACGATTTCCGGGCGCGGCCGATGAGGAAAGTGTGAGCCGCTTCTTGGAACACGCGATCGAACTCCTCGAGGGAGCCGAACGGTCGGCGGCCGCCGGGAAGGGCTCACCGGAATGGACCATCCTGATCAGCGCCACCGGCGCCGTGCAGATGCTGGCCGGAAGCGACTGGCCGTTGGAAAGCCTCCGGACAGACCGGGGCGCCAGCATGGCGTTCCGAATCAGCCGGCAGCGAGGCGGAGTCCGCTTGGAAGGGCGGGCGGGATCCCGCAGGTGTTTGCTTGAAACCGCGCAATCCGGCGGGACCGCCTGCCCGCCGCCGGCAGGCATCTATCTCGGCTTGCTCCGGCCAACGGTCGTCAATCCTGACTTGCCCGCCGCAACACTTCGGCGGCCCGCTCCGGCAACACGGGATTGATATAGCACCCGGTGGCCCACTCGAAGCCGGCGATCGTGCCGAGCCGGGGCAGCACTTCGATGCGCCAGTGGTAGTTGCGGCACGGCGTCCGGAAGGGCGCATTCATCAGCACGGCGTTCAACGCGGGGCATCCCAGGGCCGCGTCTACCCGCCGCCAAAGCCGTTGCAGGGCGAAAGCCAGCGCGGCGCGGCCCTCCGCCTCTTCAAAGCGCGGCGCGTGAGTCCGCGGCAGCAGCCAGACCTCGTACGGCGCCCGGGACGCTACGGGCGTCACGGCGGCGTAATCGTCACTCTCGAAAACGAGCCGGCCGCCGGGATTCTCGAGATCCTTGCACCACGGACACTCCCCTGCTTCGGCGGCGCGGAGCTCGTGATCGAGCTGCGGCGGCACGAACGGCAAGGCGATGAGCTGGGAGTGCGGATGCACCCGCGTCGCGCCGGCCTGCGGACCGTGGTTCTTGAAGATCACCGCGCTTTCGATCTCCGGCTGCCCGGCCAGCGCCCGGAGGCGCTCCTGCCAGGCTTGGAGCGCTTCTTCGATCCGCGCCGGCGGCGCCGCCGCCCAGGTCTCGTCGTGCCGCGGCGACTCGACGATGACCTCATGAAAGCCTTCTGGAGGAGTCACCGCCGGATAGCGGTTCGGAACGATGCGCACACGCCACCCCGGCTCGTTCGGGCCGCCGCTATCGCGCAGGGCAAAGACCTCGCCGGGCGTCTCGCCCTCGTTGCCGGGGCAGAAAGGGCATGCGTCCGCCTCGACGATCTCCGGCCATTCGACGCGGTAGTCGCTGGGACGAGCGGCACGCTCGGGCGCATAGATGACTTTGCGGCCCGTGAAAGGATCGAACCGGCTCTCGAGCAAACTTCAATTATAGTCGTGGCCGGCCGTCCGGGACGCCGCTCGCCGTAGCCGCCAACGGCCCCTATGACGCGCGCTGCCGTGACTTCAGCGCCGATCGCCGGCCCCTACCGGGCAGGGGAGAAAAACAGCGCCGCGCTATAATCAAGGCACTGGAGGAGTTCGTTGAACCTGCGTATTCTCTCCGTCCTCTTTCTTGCCTCAGCGCTGTTTCCCCTCAACTCGTCAGGTGAGGACTCGTGGCCTGCCGCCGAGCGGATCGTCGCCATCGGAGACGTCCACGGCGACTACGAGCAATTCTTCACCCTGCTGCAGGAAGCCGGCCTCGTCAACAAGAAAGGCCGCTGGACCGGCGGCAAAGCGCACCTGGTGCAGACCGGCGACATCCCGGACCGAGGCCCGCATACGCGCAAGATCATGGACCTCATGATGCGCCTCGAGAAGCAGGCGCGCAAGGCCGGCGGCCGCGTCCACGCCCTGATCGGAAACCACGAGACGATGAACATATACGGCGATCTGCGCTACGTCACGCCCGAAGAGTTCGGTGCGTTCCGCGACAGCAACTCCGAACGGGTGCGGCAGGCTTTTTGGGAACAGCACGTCGAGAATCTCAAGAAAAAGGCGGCCGCGAGCGGGCAAAAAGTCACGATTACGGACCAGGAAAAAAAAGAATGGTTCAAGAAGCACCCGCTCGGCTATTTCGAGCACCGGCTGGCCTGGGGCCCGAAAGGAAAGTATGGCAAGTGGGTGCGGTCGCACAATACGGTGATCAAGATCGGCGACACGCTGTTTGTGCACGGCGGCATCAGCCCGCGGTTTGCGGACGCCTCCATCCGGGAGATTAACGAGACCGTGCGGAAAGAGCTCAATGATTTCCGCTTGCTGAAAGAGGGCATCACGGTGGCCGAGGACGGTCCGCTCTGGTACCGCGGACTGGCGCGCGGAGATGAGCAGGAATTGGCCCCTCACGTGGACGCTGTTCTCGCGAACTACGGCGTGAAGCGAATCGTCATCGGCCACACGCCGACCGCCGGGACGGTAATTCCCCGCTTTGGCGGCAAAGTGCTGATGATCGACGTCGGCCTGTCGAAGTACTACGGCCGGCGGCGGGCCTGTCTCGTCATCGAGAACGGCAAGCCTTACACGTTGCATCGCGGTAAACGGCTAGAACTGCCCGGAAACTCCCGTGAGAGCCTTGTCGAATACCTCTCGGCTGCGGCCGCGCTCGACCCGCCCCCCTCGCCGCTCGAGCCTTTGATTCAGCAGATCCGCTCCGCCGGCGAATAGCCCGGCGCTTCCAGCGTTCAACACCCGCTATCATCGAAACGTCACCATGTCACCGAGTGAAGAACCCGCCACAATCATGCTCGTGGACGACGAAGAGATCGCCCTGGCGTCGTTGAGAGGACTGTTCAGTCTGGAAACGGACCACGAAGTGCTCGCGTTCCAGAACCCACTCGACGCCCTTGAAGAAGCGAAGCGGCAGCCCATCGATCTGGTGATCTGCGATTACCTGATGCCGCAGATGACCGGAATCGACTTGCTGAAGAAGATGCGCGAGATCCAGCCCGAGATGGTCCGCGTCCTGCTCACCGGCTTCGCCGACAAAGAGAACACGATCCGGGCGATCAACGAGCTGGACCTCTTCCAGTACCTGGAAAAGCCCTGGGACAACCAACAACTTCTGCTGGTGGTGGAACGCGGCTTGCAGCAGCGGAGCCTTCGCCGCCAGTTGCTGGAGAAAGTCAAGGAACTGGACCGCCTTCTGGCCGAGCACCGTGAGCTGCAAGAGCGGCATAGCCTGCTGGAACGGGAGCTGGAAATGGCGGCGCGGGTGCAGCGCAGTCTGCTGCCGGAGTCGATGCCTGAATTCCACGGGCTCCGCTTCACCGGGTACTACCAGCCGTGCCATGAGATCGGCGGCGACTACTACGGGATTTGCACGCGCGACACCCGCGCCACGCTGCTGGTGGCCGACGTCAGCGGGCACGGCGTCCAGGCCGCCCTCACCAGCATGCTCATGAAAGCGATCTTCGAGGAGGTGGAACGCAACACCGAAACCCCCGCCGATCTCGTGCACCGGATGAATGAGGCGCTGCACCGTTTTCTGCCGGGCGGCATGTACGCCTGCGGCACGCTGGCGCAGATAGAAGCGGCGCCGGACCGCATTCGCCTGGTGAACGCCGGGCTGCCGCATCCCTTCGTGCTTCGGGCGCAGGAACGCCGCCTCGACCAGGTGCCGATTGCGGGAATGCCCCTGGGGATCTTCGGCCCAGGCGGCCCGGCGACTTTCGACGGCGCCGAAATCCAGTTGGAGCCCGGCGACGTGCTGCTGATCACCTCGGACGGGATTGGCGATATCGAGCGCGCCGGAGCCGACAACGAACTCTTCCAGGACCGCCGGATGAAAGAAGTGCTCAGCGAGCTTGCCGGACGGAGCGGGCAGGAAGTGATCGACAGACTCATCGCCGAGGCGCTCGATTTTGCCGGCGGCAGACCCATTCCCGACGACATCAGCATGGTTGCGGTGACCCGGCTCTGACCCCCACTTACCCTCGCCGTACGCCCTGTGCTCTCGCCTTCCAATTCCGGGCCGCCGGGTACAATGGCCGTGTGGAGACGTCCCGCCCGATCGCGGCGAAAACGCTCAAAGAAATGAAAACGGCGATGGCCGTTTCTCTCGCCTTCGGCCTGTTGATGCTGGGCGGAAAGCTGCTCGCCTATTGGCTCACCGGGTCAGCGGCGATCCTTTCGGACGCGATCGAATCGGTGATCCACGTGGCCGCGGTCTCCTTCGCCGCCCTCAGCTTGTGGCTCAGCAGCCGTCCCGCCGACCGGCACTTCTCATTCGGATACGAACGCATCAACTTCTTTTCCGCCGGCTTCGAAGGTGCATTGATCATCCTGGCCGCGGCGGGAATCATTTACTCGGCCGCGCGAATTTGGGCCGCCGGCGTCCCACTGCAGCGATTGAGCGAGGGTACGCTGATCACGCTCGCGGCGGCGGTGGTGAATGCCGCGTTGGGCTACTACCTGGTCCGGATCGGCAAACGGCACCACTCGCTCATTCTTGAGGCCAACGGCCGGCATGTGCTTACCGACAGTTGGACCAGCTTCGGCATCGTTGGCGGACTCAGCCTGGTGCTGCTGACCGGTTGGCGCGTCCTCGACCCGCTCTTCGCCGTAGCCGTGGCTCTGAATATCTTGTGGTCCGGCGGCAAACTCGTCTGGCGAAGCGTCACCGGCCTGATGGATTACTCCGACCCGGCTATCGGGCGGCAGATCAAGCAGCGGCTCGACGAGCTCTGCGACGAACTCGGCCTTCAATACCACGGCGTGAGGTTCCGCAACGCCGGCTACCGCCACATGATCGAGGTGCATCTGCTGTTCCCGTTTGACACGGGGCTGGGCGAAGCCCACCGCGTGGCTACGCTCATCGAAGAGCGGCTGCCGGAACGGCTCGATATCCCCGCCGAAGTGGTGACGCACCTGGAAGCTTTGGAAGACCATGGCGAGGTGCACCGGCAGGCGCATTACATCGGCCCCCACCGCAGCGAGAGCGCCGGCCCGCATCTGTAAAGCCCCCGAGCGCTTTGTCCGATATAATCGGGACCGGTGTCGTCCCATGGCTGAGGAGTTTGGAGAATCCGTTTCGTCCGAACGGATCGAACCGCGTGGATGGAAGGCCGGGCCGCTGGATCCCGCCGCCATCGTCCGCCACCTCACCCACGAGCTGCGCCAGCCCCTCAGCACGATCGAATCCATCGGCTACTACCTGCAAATGGTGCTGCCGACCTCTGACACAAAGGCCCGGCATCAGCTCGGCAAGCTGCAGCAGGCCATCGAACAGGCGAGCTGGATCCTCTCGGACGCGGTCCACTTCCTGCAGTCCTCGCCGCCGAAGCCGGAACTGGTCGATCTGGACGAAATGGTCTCCGGCGCCGTCAGTGACTTTCTGCGGGGTCACCCGGTCTGGGTCGATGTGGATCTTGCTCAGGCCCCGACGCTGGTCGAAGTGGACCCCGACCACTTCCGCCACCTGTTGCGCACCCTCCTCTACTTCTTCCGGCGCGTCACCCATGCCGGCAAGCGCATCGCCGTACGGACCCGCGCCAGTGACGAGGGAGTGAGCGTCGAATTGGAGACTGCCGAGGTGCCCTATACAGCCCAGGACATCGAAATGATGTTCGATCCTTTCGGTTCGCACCTTCCGGCCGGCTCCGGACTGGCGCTCGCCAGCGTGGTCAGAATCACCGAGAGCCACGGCGGCCGGCTGGAGTGCCGTCTCGACGGCGGCGACCGCCTTACGGTGCGGGTGATCCTTCCGGCCGCGGGCTGAATCGCGAAAGCCCCAACCCGCGGGCGACGAACTCCATCAGCGGCTGGGACCGGAATTCGAGCGGCCGAACGTAGAAACGCGGCACACCTGCGGGAAGGGCGACATTGTAGCCGGACGCGTGCCGCCCGCTGACTGTAACGACGAACGCGTCGGCGCGGCGAAGGTAACGCCGCGCGGACTCTTTCGAATCAGCGTCCGGATCCGCATCCACGAGAAACAAAAATACGGCTGGCGTGAGATGCTCGGCCGCAGCCGCCGACTCGATGATCGCCGGTTCCTCGAGCACCCCCCCGCGGCGGAGTCCGCCGCAAGTTTCGGCCATCGCCTCCCGCGCCGTGCGCACCAGATACGCCCTTGAGGCTCCGGCCCGGAGATAACGGCCCGTGTCCGTCTCCGGCGATGGCACTCCCTCTTCCAAAACCCAGGCTCGTTCGCCGGGCGGCGGCTCATGGTGGGTGGTGATCTTCACGGCGGTCCATGGCACGTCCGGGAATTCCCGAAGGATCGTCTCGATGAGGGCCGTCTTGCCGATCTTGCGCCGCTGTCCGCCGACAATCAGGAGCATGGCTTTCGCTCTTCGAGGCTGCGGACGCGCTTCTGTAACTCGGCGACCTGCTCGCGAAGCCCCGCGATCCGCGACAGCTGCGCCAGTTGCGCCAGGTATTCTTTGATCGGCCGCGCCGGCGTTCCCCAGACCGTTTGTCCGGAGCGGATGATCTTGGAGCTCGGCACGCCGCACTGGGCCCCGAGGACCGCCTTCGTCTCGATCCGGACCTTGTCGGCGAGTCCCACCTGTCCGGCGATCACCACGTAGTCCTCGATCACCACACCGCCAGAGATCCCCGTCTGGGCGGCGACCACAACATGGTTTCCGATGGTCACGTTGTGGGCCACGTGGACCATGTTGTCCAGCTTGACACCGTTGCCGATCCGGGTGACGCCGAGCGCCGCCCGGTCCACGCAGGAGTTCGCTCCCATCTCGAAATCGTCGCCGATCTCCACCTTGCCCACCTGCGGGAATTTCTCGTAGTGGTCGCCCGCGAAGGCGAAGCCAAACCCGTCGGCTCCGAGCACCGCGCCGGAGTGGATCACCGCGTTGCGCCCGATCGTCACGTCATGGTGGATGGTCACGTTGGCGTGGATCAGCCCGCCGTCGCCGATGATCACGCCGGAGCCGATGTAACAGCCGGGACCGATCGCCGTACCGTCTCCGATCCGGGCCCCGCCTTCGATCACCGTATAGGCGCCGACGGAGACATCCGCGCCCAGCTCCGCCTCCGGAGACACGATGGCCGACGGATGAACGCCCGGCTCGGGGCGCCGCGGCGGGTGGAAGCGCCGGACGACGCGAATGAAAGCAGCCCGCGGATCCTCCACCCGGATCACCGTCCGCCCCTCAGGACGCGGCAGGTCCCGGGAAACCAAGAGGCACCCTGCGTTGGTGGCCGCCGCCTGCTTCTCCGCCTTGGCTCCGGCGGCAAAAGCGACATCCTCCGGACCGGCCGCCTCCACCTCCGCAACCCCGGTAATACGGCGATCGCCCTCTCCCTCGAATGGGGCTCCCAACCACTGAGCAAGCTCGCGAACGAGCACCTGATCACCTCCTGCTGACAACACAAAACCGGCCCCCGGGGCCGGGGACCGTTGTTTGTATCATACAAAGTTATGCCGGTGGATCCCTCGGCGCAGGTGGCGCCCACGGCCCGCGTGCATCCCGACGCGGTCGTCGGACCTCAAACCGTCATCGGGGAGTACTGCGTCATCGAGCAGGACGTCCGCATCGGCGCCCGGTGCTTGCTGGAGCCCTACGTCTACATCAAACGCTGGACGACGCTCGGCGACGATAACGAGATCTCAGCCGGCACCGTTCTCGGGACCGATCCCCTGGATAAGGCCTTCGACGGCCGCCGCAGTTATCTCCGCATCGGCAACGGCAACCGCATCCGGGAACATTACACCATCTCGCGCGGCACCGAACCGGAATCGGTCACCGAAATCGGCGACGGCAACTACATCATGACCTCCGGCCACATCGCCCACAACAGCCGCATCGGCAATCGCACCGTGATCGCCAGTTGCGCCCTGGTGGCGGGCTATGTCGAGATCGAGGACGAAGCCTTCGTTTCGGGCGGGGTCGTGATCCACCAGTTTTCCCGCATCGGCCGGCTGGCGATGATCGGCGGCAACACGAGGGTGAACTCCGATGCGCCTCCGTTCTTCCTCTATTGCGGATTCAACATCGAACCCGTAGGGCTCAACCTCGTCGGCCTGAAACGGGCCGGCTTCACCCCCGAGGAGATCGCGCCCCTCAAAAAGGCCTTCCGGATCCTCTACCGCTCGGGCCTCAAGCTCGAGCCGGCGCTCGAAAAGATCGAGCGGGAGGTCCCCACCGAACACACCCTCCATCTCGTCCGGTTCATTCGAGAATCCAAGCGCGGCATCTGCCGTCCCAGCCGCGGCTAGCGGAAGGGCCTGGCGGCCACCAGCTTTCTCCCGTGGCGATTGGCTTGCGCGGGCAGCGACAGCCCTGGCCGACAGGGGTTTTCCACAGGCTCCGAACGTCGCCGTCCGCGGTTCGCACCTGCTGCGCACACCGATCCCAGGAAAACGAGCACCGCCGAAAGCGGAAGCTAAGCCCAATAAAATGAACGAAATATGTGTGCTTTCCACAATTTGCACAATGTTTTCCACAGGCTCTCGAACAGGGTTCTCCAGAGCGTGGATCTGCTAGAATCCCGGATGTGCCGCGCCGTTGGACCGTCCTCTTGCTCACCGCCGCCGCCTGGGCGGCGCCCTGGCCCAGACACACGATCGACGACACGTCGCGGGGCGCCGACGGCGTCCGGCTCACGGACGTGGACGGCGACGGCCTTCTGGACATCGTCACCGGCTGGGAGGAGGGCGGCGAGGTGCGGATTTACCAGAATCCGGGACCGCGCCGGGCAAAAGATCCCTGGCCCCGGGCGATCGTCGGCCGAGTCCGGTCTCCGGAAGACGCAGTGTTCGTGGATCTCGACGCCGACGGGACTTACGAGGTCGTCAGCAGTTGCGAGGGCCGTGAGCGCACCGTCTTCGTGCACTGGCCGCCGGGCGGCGGGCGAAACTATTGGGAAACGGAGGGCTGGAGCACCACGCCTGTGGCGCCATCCCGCGAGCGGATGCAGTGGATGTTCGCCGCGCCCTGGGACATCGATTCCCGTGGCGGCCTGGACCTTTTCGCCGGGGGCAAGAACGCCGGCGCGGAGATCGGCTGGTTTCAGATCCCCGGCGATCCGCGCCGGACGAGCGAGTGGCGATGGCATCCTCTCCGGGCCGTCGGCTGGCTCATGTCGCTGATTCCCACCGACATGGACGGCGACGGGGACGCCGATTTGCTGTTCAGCGATCGGAAAGGTCCGCATTCCGGCGTGTACTGGATGGAGAACCCCGGGGCCAGCCGCACCGCCCGATGGAAGGAGCATCTCGTGGGTGGGTCCGGGCAAGAGGTCATGTTCGTGGACCAAGCGGATCTGGACGGAGATGGAGCCCTGGATGTTCTCGCCGCAGTCCGGCCCCGCGAGATTCACTGGTACCGGCGCCTTGACCGGTCAGGGATGCGGTGGGAGAAGGTGGTAATTCGGATTCCCGCGACTGCGGGGACAGCCAAGGCGGTAAGAGCAGCGGACCTCGACGGCGACGGCCGCCTGGAAATCGTCTTTTCCTGCGAAAGGGCCCAGAGCGATCTCGAAGGAGTGATGTACCTATCACGTTCGGGCCCGGGAAACCAATCCCGATCGGTGCACTGGGCGCCTCACTCGATCAGTGGTCCGGAGGGGATCAAGTTCGATCTGGTGCAGGTTCTAGACCTGGACGGGGATGGGGACCTGGATGTCCTGACGTGCGAGGAAAGGACCAACCTCGGCGTGATTTGGTACGAGAATCCCCGCCGGTGAGGGCCGCGGTCAGGCGAAGAGCTTTTCGAGCTCCCGGGCGGTGTCTTGCGCCTCGATATGAATCAGGCCGGCATTCGCCCCGCGCGGGCCGAGCACCCCGAGGACCGCCTTGCCGGCAATCGAATAGACGAAGAGGTCCCCGCCGCTCGCCCGCACGCTTACCTCCGTCACAGTGCCCGTCTGCAGCGTCTTCGACACGCGCGCCCCGAGGTTCGCAGCCGCAGCCACCATCGCCGCCAGCCGTTCCGGGTCGGCGCCGTCGCCGAGCGAATGCGCGATCGGCAGCCCGTCGGCGGAGGCAAGCATCACGCTTTCCAATTCCGGGACGGCGCTGCACAAGTTTTCGATCTGGGCCGCGAGAAGTTCTTGCTTTGACATGGCTCGCTCCGTTCGGTGTTCTGGATCCCGCTGGCGGGACGCCAATCCGCGCCGCCCGCGCCTCGTCCGGACGCCGCCGGTTGTCGTGCCCGCCTTATTGGAGTCGTTGAAAAGCCGCTCTCAGAGACACGCCCGGCGCCTGGGCGCTCGTCGATCAGGGAGCGCCGTCTCTCAACATCCTCCTAGAGTCTATCGGCAAGCCGATCTAAGAAATTTATAGGGGTACTTTAGGTCTACGGTCGCCGCTTCGACCTGCCGATAGGGTAAGTATGGCGTGCCTGTATTGCGGCGGCGACGTGCCCCTGCGGATGCGCCTGACCGGAGAGGACCGCTTCTGCTGTCCGGAACACAGGCGCCTTTATAATGAAGAACATACGCGCATCGGCCTGGCGCGCCTGTTGGAGGAGGCGGGCGCCAGCGTAGCGGTTGAAACATCAGGGGCCGCGCCGGCCTCCCCTCGAGCCGCCGACGCCGAGGGAGCGGACGAACCCAAAGGCGAGGCCCTCCCGGAACCGGAACTCGTCTCCTCGGGAGGAGGGCTTCGCTTGTGGCTCTTCCCTCACCTGCCCCACCGTCCAGACCCACAGTTTCAGAAGTTTCTCGCCCCCGACGCCGAGCCCATCCAGTATGAGCCCCAGATCCCCGAATCCCGTCCAGAAGCCCGCCCGTCGGAACCGGACACACAGCAGCCTGCGCTGGGCCGAGCTGACAACACCGGCGCGGCCGTCGCTGCCACGGCCGTAACAGCCCCTCCCGTAGAACAACCTACCCGCCTGGAGAAGCCGGCCCCTCCACAACAGTCACCAGGCCGCGAGCCGCCGACCGGAGAGCAAGCAGCCCCCAAGAAATCTCCGACAGCGGCGCTCCCGGCGCCGCCGACCGCCGAGCACGAAACAGTTGAACAGAAAAAAGAAGATGATGAGGGCGCGGCCGAGGCGATCCCCGTTCCCGCGTTCAGCTCCTACGAGGAGACCGCAAGCGGCCGGTCCTGGCTCCGGATCGCCGCAGGAGTCGTTCTAGCCTTGGCTGCGGGCGCGGGCGGCTATTACTGGTACAGCGGTGCGAGCTTGCCAATCCCCTCGACCACCGCGCAGACCGAGTCCACCTGGAAAGAATGGATCCCCAACTGGGCCCGGAGCGCGGGCGGCGAGGAGATCGCCCTGTTCGGACCTTCATTGGACTGGACGGATTACCGGGTCCAATGGCGAGCCAACCCCAACGAAGAAGTTGCGTGGGTCTACCGGGCGGTCGATCCCCAGAACTACTACGTCCTGCGGCTCGAGTTGACGCGTTACGGAACCTGGAAGATTGTCCGATACGCCCTGATCGACGGACGGCGGACGCCGCCCGAGGAACGCGTCCTCTCCCAGCGGCTGCCGGACGAGCGGAGGGTGGCGGTTCAGTTGGAGGTCCGGGGATCGGATTTTCGGCTCTACGTGGACGGGCACAACGTGGCGAGCTGGCAGGACGAGCGCTTGAGGCGTGGCGGCTTCGGCGTGATCCGGCCAGACGCCGGGCTGGCGGGAATCGGCAATGTTACGGTGACACAACTGCAAGGCAACCCGGTGCAAGAAGGACGCTTTTGGCGGGGACTGCATCCGGAACAGCTACCGGAAGTTACGCTTCTGGGAGAACGGTCGGAACCTCCGGTCCCGCACCAGGACGATTCTGAGGAGTCCAACTTATGAGCGCGAAGCGCGAGCCGAAACGGATCGTCATCGAGGAGTCGGTTCTCAAGCGGCTTCTGGGTGAGCAACAAGACCGCCCGCCCCTGCCTCGAACCGTCGAAGTGCAGCCGCATGCCGTTTCTTCGCCGCCTCCGCCGCCGGCAGCCCCCAAAGTCGAAACCCCTGCCCCGGCGCAGACGGAACAACCGGCCCTGGAGACGCCTGCCGCCCCGGCTCCCCCACCGCGCATGGCGGGACTGATCCCGCAACCGCCGCCGCAGCGGGACATCCCCTCGTCGCCGCGCCGTCACGAGCCGATACCCGCCACCGGCGCTCCCAAAGCCGCTCTTCGCCCGACGCGCGCCGAACCGGAGCGTCCCGCCGAAGCCGAGCCGGAGACGCCGCAGACCCTTTTTCAAAAGGGCAGCCGGCTGTTCCGCGAGCGCAACTACAAAGCCGCAGCAGAGTGCTACCGCCGCGTGCTCGAGGAGGAGCCGAGAAACTGGTCGGCATCTTACAACCTCGGCCTTTGCTTGGAGCACTTGGGCCGGCCCGGCGATGCCCGCAAGCAATATGAAGCGGCCGCCAAGCTCACCGACGCCCCGGAGATTCACTTGCGCCTCGGCGTGTGTTTCCTGCTTGCCGGCGAAGCCGAACAAGCCCTGAAAGAGTTCACGCGTGTGACCGAGCAGCGGCCGACTGATCGTAAAGCTCTCTTCGGGAAAGCGGCCGCCTGCCAATTGCTCGAGCGCTACGCTGAAGCCAAAGAATGCTATGACCGGCTGCTCGAGGAGTTCAGCCAAGACCCCGAGCTGTTGGCCAACGTGGCGGAAGTCTTGGTAGCCCTCGGCGAGTACGACCAGGCGCGCCGGCACGCCGAGCAGCTCCTCAAGATTGCCGGCGAGTCGGGCCGGGCGCGGCGGGTTCTGGCGGCTTGCGCCAGCGCCGCCGGCGACGAGGAGACCTCCGCCCGGTATCTCGCCCAGCTCGTCGAGAGCAACGGAGAAGAGGGCGCGACTTACGAAGTTTGGTTCAATCTGGGGCTGGCCTGCCAGCGGACGGGGCATCTGGACGTAGCGGCGGACGCCTACCGCCAAGCGGTGGAAAAAGCGCCGGATAGGGCCGAAGCGCAAACCAATCTCGGCGCCACTCTCCACGAGTGCGGCAAGCTCCAGGAGGCCGTCGAGTGCTACCTGGCAGCGCAACAACAGCTCCCGGACCATCCCGGCATCCACTGGAATCTCGGCCTTGCAGCCGAGGCCCGCGGGGACTTCAACAAAGCCGAGCGCCACTACGCGATCGTTGTCAAGGCGCAGCCGCAGTGGGCCGAAGCTCAAGCGCGGTTGTCCCGCCTGAAACCCATTGCCTGAAGCCGCTGCCGCCCCGCCAATCCCGGCACAACATCACGCGCCCCGAGCGACGGGCCCGCGCCCCCTTGGCGTTGGAGCTCCTAACGCGCTATCCTCAGTCCTTTATCGCCAAGCTACGTACGAAATGCTGATCGTTCCCGACTCTTCCCCGAATCCGCAGGTTATCCGCGCCGCCGGAGGCCTTCTCTGGTGGCGGCAGAAGCGTAAGCTCCTCGTCGCTCTGATCCACCGGCCCAAATACGGCGACTGGTCACTCCCCAAAGGGAAATTGGAGGAGGGAGAAACCTGGGAGCAAGCAGCGCTCCGGGAGGTCCGTGAAGAGACCGGGTGCGAGGTGCGCCTGCTGGGCTTCGCTGGCCTGGTCGCCTACCTGGCCAGGGGCAAGCCCAAGGTGGTGATGTTCTGGCACATGGAGCGCACCGGCGGCTGCGGCTCACTGCCGGCGGACGAAGTGGACCGGCTGGAGTGGCTCCCTCGCAAGGAGGCCTTGCAGCGCCTGAGCCATCCGGGTGAGAGGCGGCTCCTGAATGATGTCCGCTCGCCCCTCGCCAGAGGTTCCCAGTCACCGGCGGCCGCCCAGGATTGACGGCCTCTATTCGATCTGCACGAGCCCCTCGGGAGAGTGGCCGGGGCGCAACGTTTGAGGAGCTCGCCAAGCGTCGATCAAGGAGACCTGGTGGACGCAGGAGACCGTGCAGGTGGGAGCGCAAGTCTTCTCGGTGTAGAACTCCCGGCGCAGGTCTTCCCAGGTGTATTCTTCCAACCGGATCCCCGGATAGCCGCGTTGCTGGGAACAGTAGTGCACCAGACCGTCCTCGCAGATGTAGAGGTAGCGCGCTCCCGCGCGGCAGCGCCATTGGTTCGGCTGGCCGTCGGCGATGGCTTCCTGGAACCGGTTGAAGCGCGAGTAGCTCGTCTTCTCCATCGCTTTCATGGCCCGGTAGATCCGCCGCTCCTGTTCACCGAGAGGTCTGAGCTGGCCGTTGCCGTCGTGGATGATGCCCACCGTCGAGGTAAAGCCCAACTCCAACGCCCGGCGCCCGATCACCAGCGCGTCCTCGGGATTCTTGATTCCCCCGCCGACGACCGAATTGATATTGACGTGGAAGTAGGCGTAGTCGGCGAGCATCTGAAGCCGCGCATCGAGCGTTTTGAGGCTCTTCTTGGAAACCTCGTCCGGCTCTACATTGTCGATACTGATTTGCAGGTGATCCAGACCTGCCCGGTTCAGCCGCTCGATGCGCTTCCGGTTCAATAAGAAGCCGTTGGTGATCAGTCCGGCGATGATGCCCCGGCTCCGGATGTGGGCGATGAGCTGGTCCAATTCCGGGTGAAGCAAAGGTTCGCCCCCGCTGAGCGTGATCACCGAAATGCCGAATTCGGCCAGGCGATCGACGCGCGCCTTCAGCTTCGGCAGCGGCACGGCAAGCGAGTGGGTGTCGTATTCGTTGCAGTAGGCGCATGACAAATTACATCGCCGGATCGGAATCAGGTGGGCAAGAATCGGGTGGCGCGTCGAGAGCAGTCCCCGGGCGATCATCTTCAGCTCGCGATACCGCCGGTGGGCAGCAAGCGCTTTCCTCCACAGTCTCACCGAAACAGATGCCATACGCTCCGTGTTGTAAACAGATTGCCGAAAGTTGCAGAGACGCTTAGACGGCCTAAGCCTGGCCTGAGCACGGAACCGGCGCCGAATCCCCTCCTGGACACCGGACCGTCGGCGGTCGCTTACCCAGCGCGGCCGCCAAGCAAACGCCTCAGCAACCTCGTTGTGTCCCAGTCACTCGAAGGGTGTCTCTATTCAACCACATACGGCGGCCGCAAGGCGAGGGTTTGTCTTTGGGCGGCGAAGGATAAAGGTTGAGCGGTCGAAATCAGGGTTCTTTCTGCTTCGGTGGCTCGCTGGAGTCGTCCTTGACCGCGTCGCCGAAGGTGATCCGCACGTCGCTGCCGAACTGCTTGTAATCCTTGTACTTCACAATCATCTTGATCGGCTGCGGACCGCTGCGGAACATCAGCACGTCATTAGCGATAGTAAAGACCGGGAACCAATACTTGCCGTCGATCTGCTGGCGGTAGGTTTCGAACTTCGGGAACTGGTTGTCGTAGTTCTTCCGCTGCAGGCCCACGCCGCGGCCGTACGTCTTGACGATTTGAAGGTCCTGGTCATCCACCCAGACAATGCCCTCGAAATACCGCTCCCCCTTCACCATCTGCTTCGGCTTGACCGCGAAGACGTAACACCGGATCTCGTCCAGCGTTTGCTTGCCCAGGTAGCGGATGTGATACTTCGGCAGATCTTTCGTCTGCAAAACGAAAGGCTGGACGTTCCGGAGGTCCTGCTCGTCCTCGGGCGTCAGGAGGATGCGCCGCAGCGTGGAAACCGGAGCATGAACGACGCGCTCAGTCCGTTTGCCATCAGGCGTGAAGATGATGTCCTGAACCACTTCGTAGCGCCCGATAACCCGGCGGGACTCGTCCAGTTCGTGGACTTTCACTTCCTGACGATAGGTGTAGTTCGCCCGGGCGCGGGCGAACTCCGCTTCCTTGGCGGCGAACTTCCGGATAATCTCCTGGATCTGCTCTTCACTGAGCTGCTCATCAGTGTTGGTCCGCCCGTCGGTAGCCGCGAATGCGCCGCTTCCGAGGAGCATTGCCGTCGCTGCCAGTAGAACAATCCGCATCATGTTCCCCTGCCTGCCTCAATTTTAAGATGGCTACCCTTGCTCCGGAGTTTCACACGTGATAGAACTAATGCGCCATGCGGACGTGGGTTCACTTTTTGGCAATCGGTTTGACCGCCGTCGGGGCGGCCGCGAGCGCGGAGATCGAGGCCGTCACGCTCGTTCTCGGCGCCAAGGACGGAAAACCTTCCTCCTGGAACGGCTCGGCTTCGATCTCGGCCGGGGAGATCGTCCGGATCAAGGGCTACCACTTCCGGCGGCAGGACCGTATCCTGCCCGGGAACGCCTGGGAATGCGCCACTCATCCGTGGCCCACCAGTCACGGCGGGATGCACCCGCACGAACAGCCACAACCTCATCAAACATTGGTGATTCCGACCGGCGTCACCATCGAGTACCGGGCGCCGGCCGACGCGAAGATCCACATCAAATTGCCGGTGGGTGAGTTCTCTTTTCGTCCCAGCGACATTCCCGAAAACGGAGCGATCTTCCCGCTGCGCGGACGCATCGAGATCCACCGCACGCCGGTGATCGAGCGCCTCACGACGGAGGAATACCACGACGACTATCCTTCGATCGCCGTCGATGGCGACACCGTCTGGGTGGCCTGGCTGGCTTACAAAGATGGGAAAGAGAGAGTCTACCTGCGAGCGCGGCGGGCCGGGCGCTGGGAGGACCCGATCGCCGTAGCGCCCGAGCCAGCGGACCGCTTCGGCACGGCGGTGGCCGCGGCGAACGGCACGGTGATGGTCGTCTGGTCCGAGAGAGAGGGCGAATCCTGGCGCCTGAAATATCGCACCTACGACGGATCCCGCCTCAGCGACATAGCGACAATCACGCCCGGCAACGGCAACAATCTTTTCCACCGAATGACGACGGACGGCGAAGGCGCGTTCCACTTGGTTTGGCAGAGTTGGCGGGGCCGCCGCAGCGACATCTTCTACCGGCGTTTCGACGGCGAGAAATGGAGCGAGGAGATCAACCTCAGCGATCCGGGGCGCCCGGAGCGGGCAAACGACTGGTCCCCGGCCGTCGCCGTCGATTCCACCGGCACGGCCTGGGTCGCCTGGGACGGCTACGCCCGCGGAAGTTATAACATCTACCTTCGGTCGGTACGCAACGGCCGTGCGGGCGCGCTCTTGCCGGTGACGGACTCAACCCGCTATCACGCCCATGCTTCGTTGGCCGTGGACCGCCAGGACCGTCTCTGGATCGCCTGGGACGAAGCGCCGGCGAACTGGGGCAAGGACGTCGGCTTCCTCCTGACCGGCGGCACCAGCCTCTACGAGGCCCGGGACATCCGCGTGGCAGTGTTCTCCGCCGGCCAGTGGATGGAACCCGTCCGGCAGCCCTCCAGCGTCGTCCCTTGGGGCTTCAAGCGCTACTTTCACACGCCGCGGCTGGTCACCGACGCCGGCGGCCGCGTCTGGCTCTTCGCCCGGCCCCGCACCGAGTGCCGCATCCCGCACACGCGGTGGGCCGCCGGCGGAAAGTGGGAGATCGTGGCGACCTTCTACAACCGGGATCGCTGGGCAGACCTGATTCGAGTCCCGGACTCGGTGGCCGGCAACGAGGGTGAACTACAGGTGGCGGCGGATTCCGAAGGAAACGTCTTGCTGGCCGCGCTCACTGACAACCGCTATTGGGGCGGCGCCGCGGGCTTCGGTGAAAAGCCCGGCAACCACGACATCATCTTTGCTCGCCTCCGGACCTCATGGACGGGAAGCGCCCTGCTGGCGGCGCGCACGCCCGAGCCGCCGAACGTACCGTTCTCGGAACCCCTGGAGCGCGACCAGATTCGGCGCTTGCGCGAGTACAAGGTGGTGGTCAGCGGCACGACTTATCACATCTTTCGGGGCGACCTGCACCGGCACACCGACCATTCCACCGACGGCTCCGGCGACGGCAGCCTTTGGGACGCCTACCGGTACGCCATGGACGCCGCCGGGATGGACTATCTGCTGGTAACCGACCACCATTCCCACATCACCGAGTACTTGTACCGCCGCAACGATCGCGCCGCCGACATGTTCCACATCCCGGGCTTCTTCACCGCCTTCTACGGCTACGAGCGAAGTCTCAGCTACCCGAACGGCCACCGCAACGTGCTCCTGACCAAACGTGGGATCCCCATCCTGCCGAACGCCCCTGGAGAACGGCAGGCGAAAGTGAACTCCGGGGCGGTTCTCTATCCTTATTTGAGGAAATATGGCGGATTGGCCACCTCGCACACTCCTCACACCGGCATGGGTACCGACTGGCGGGACAACGACCCGGCGCTCGAGCCGATCGTCGAGATCTTCCAAGGGGCCCGCACCTCCGCCGAGCACGAAGGGGCGCCGCTCGCTCCCACCGCCGACCGCACCGACCTGCAAGCCGGCGGCTACCGCCCTCTGGGCTTCGTCTGGAACGCGTGGAAGAAGGGCTACAAGCTGGGCGTACAGGCGAGCTCAGACCATGTCTCGACCCACACTTCGTATGCCTGCGTGATCGCTCGTGACGGAAGCCGCGAAGCCTTGGTCGAGGCCATGCGGGCGCGGCACACTTACGCAGCCACGTCGAACATCATCCTCGACTACCAAGTAAGCGTGGACGGAACCAGCTACTTGCAGGGCGACAGCGTCACCGCCCGCACACTGCCTCGCCTCGCCGCCCGCATCATGGGAACCGCTCCGCTGAAGGAGGTTGTAATCGTGCGCGACAACTCATACATCTACACAACCCACCCGGACGGCGACACTCACCTGCTTAGTTTTCAAGAAACAGCGCTGGAGCCCGGAGAACACTACTACTACGTCCGGGTCGAGCAAACCGACGGCCGCGTCGCCTGGTCGTCGCCGGTGTGGGTCCTCTATGAGGGGGAATGAGGCAGAAGGCGCTCACGCCGCGTTGTCACGCCGAGGGCGCGCCTGGTAAACCTGTAAGGTCAAGGTGGCTGAAAAGGACAAGGCAGACGATCGGGGCCCAGGGCCCGGGATGCTCCGGCAGCGGCTGATGCAGGTGGCCGGGGTCTTTCTGGGCATCGCTCTCACCGCCTGGACGTTCCTCTACCTTTTCGGCCTCTCGATGGAGTACGACAACATCGAGAAGCTGACCGCCTTGATTCCCGCCGCCGGCCTCGCCGCCTACCTGTGGGGCTGCAAGCGGCACGTAGAAGCCGCCTGCCGTTGGGCGTTGCTCGAATTCTTCGCCGCCTCTCTTACCAGCTACCTGGTGCTGCAGTTCGTCGTCACGCGCTTGATCTGAGAAGGGCGGATCACGGAAGGTAGAGAACCGCTTTCGCGAAGGCGATCAGCACCACCACCACGCCGAAAGCGATCAGCAGGCCGTTGATGTCTACCCGGAACCGGTTGTAAAAGTGCCGCCAGCCCTTGCTGAGGCCGGGGTTGAACAGATGCACGACCAGCAGGTCGTGGCCGGGCTCATCGACCACTCGCTCTTCGCCCGTTTCCTCGTCGTACTCCATTCGCGTGTCGAGACGCTTGTAGAACGGCTCCAGCTTTTCGCGATCGGGAGGCCTGGTCAGGTAGCTGACCACGGCCAGCGCGGCGAAACCCGTGAGTAACGAGATGCCGAAATTCTCAGCGTCCCAATTGAGGAGCTTTCCGAAATCAGTCCACGTGAGGTAGAAGAACAGGACCGTGGAAAGCAACAGGCTGGCGAACGCCCCGGCCTGCGTCGCCCGCCGCCAGCAAATTGCTCCGAACATGCTGATGCCCATGAAGGCGGCGATCGTCTCGGTGAACAGGAACGCTTCGAGCACCACGTCCACGTAGAGGGCGAAAATCACGCCCAGGGTGGTGACCGTCACGCCGGCGATGCGGCCAATGGTCAGGTAATGGTGGTCGGGTTTGCCCTTCACCAGGTAACGGCGGTAGAAGTTCTGGGTGAAGAGCGCCCCGCCGTCCACCGTGAAAGCCGAGCAAGTGGACATGTTGGCGGCCAGCACCGAAGCGATCATCAGACCTACGGCGCCCGGAAACAGCAGCATCCGCGTAGCGTAGCCGAAGGCGTCCTCGCGGTCGGCCAGCGAGCCGCCTGAGTTCGCCAGCATGACGACCACAATGAGCCCTACCAGCGCCCAGCCGATGGTGCAGAACCGCTTGATGAAGTTCCCGTACGCCATGCCGATCCGGCAGCTCTTTTCGTCCTTCCCGGTGCCTACGGCGGCCAGCATGTGAGGCTGGGCGACGATGCCGATCAAGCCGTTGATGGTGAGCATCACAATGACAAAGGCGCTGATGTCCCCGGGAGTCACTAGGGAAAGCATTTCCGCCGGCAGCGTCTCCCGCATGCCGCTGAATCCCCCGATCTCGCGGAGGCCGAGAGGAATCAACAGGAACGAGAGCACGATGATGAACATGCTCTGGACGAAGTCCGTATAGGCCGCCGACACCAGTCCCCCGACGAGGCTGTAGACCAGGAACGTGGCCGTCATCACCAGAACGACCTCGTTCGACGTCACCGTGCCTCCCGCAGCGGCGCTGACGAGCTTCCCCGCCCCTTTGAGCATGGCCCCCATGTTGAACGTGAAATACGAGAGGGCGAACAGCGTGTAGATAGCGCCCATGAAGTTGCCGTAGCGCTCCTCGTATACTTCGCCGATCGTGGTCTTCCGCAATCGCCGGAAGATCGGGCCGAGCACCCAGTAGAACGGCGTGATGAAGAGGTTCTTCCACTGGTACCAGATCGCTGAGTAGCCGGACTGGTAGACGGCGCCGGCCAGCGAGACGGGCATTTCTGCGTGCGTACCGACGCCGAATGCCTGGCCGAGGATCAGCCAGACGCTGAATTTCCGTTTACCGAGGAAGTAGTCGTCAGTGACTTTGACGCGGCGTGCGACGTAAAGCCCCAGCAAGACGATGCCGGCGAAATAAACAGCGATGACGATCCAGTCAAGAGGGTGCAAGGAGATGGACATGGCGCGA
>CAYWXL010000026.1:0-51647 GCA_964461995.1 uncultured Solibacteraceae bacterium | reverse complement strand
TCCCAATGTTGATGTGCGGCTTGCTCCGGTCGAATTTCTCCTTGGCCATGTTTGGACTCTCCTGTGAACTCGTTTATTGGGCAGTGACCTTGCCCTGAACCTTGCTAATGATTTCCTCCGCAAGATTGGCGGGCACCTCTTCGTAGCGCCCGAAATGCATCGTGAAACTGCCTCGCCCCTGAGTGCGGGACCGCAACTCGGTGGCGTATCCGAACATTTCCGAAAGCGGCACGGACGCCCGGATGATCTGCGTCGTGCCGCGCAACTCCATACCCTCGACCCGGCCACGCCGGGCGTTCAGGTCGCTAATGACGTCGCCCATGTACTCCTCGGGGACGACGACCTCGATGGACATAATCGGCTCGAGCAGCACCGGGTGAGCCCGGCGGCCGCCCTCCTTCACCGCCATGGAGCCGGCGATCTTGAAGGCCATCTCCGAGGAGTCCACCTCGTGGTAGCTGCCGTCGTACAAAATCACCTTGACATCAGAGACCGGATAGCCGGCCAGGATGCCGCCCTCAAGGGCCTCCTCGACGCCCTTCTGCACCGCAGGGATGTACTCCTTGGGCACCGTGCCACCGACCACCTCGCTGGCAAACTCGATGCCGCTGCCCGGCGGGAGCGGCTCCATGCGGATCTTAACGTGGCCGTACTGGCCCCGGCCGCCGCTCTGTCGGACGAAGCGGCCCTCGGCCTCGACGGGCTTCTTGATCGTCTCGCGGTAGGCGACCTGCGGCTTGCCGACATTGGCGCCGACGTTGAACTCCCGCAGCATGCGGTCTACGACAATCTCCAAGTGGAGCTCGCCCATGCCGGCGATGATCGTTTGGCCGGTTTCGGGATCGTTGCTGACCCGCAGCGTCGGGTCTTCCTGGACCAGCTTGGCGATGGCGTTCCCGAGCTTCTCCTGATCGGCCTTGGTCTTCGGCTCGATGGCGAGCTGGATGACCGGCTCGGGGAACTCGATGGACTCGAGAACGATGGGAGCCTTGTCGTCGCAGATCGTGTCGCCGGTGGTGACCGTCTTCAGGCCAACCACGGCGCAGATGTCGCCGGCGTAGACCTCCTTGATCTCTTCGCGCTTGTTGGCGTGCATTTTCAGGAGGCGGCCGATGCGCTCCTTGCGGCCCTTGGCGACGTTCAGCACGCTCTCGCCGCTCAACAACCGGCCGGAGTAGACACGGATGAAGGCGAGCTGGCCGACGTAGGGGTCGGTCATGATCTTGAAGACCAGGGCGGCGAAGGGCGCCTTGTCGTCGGCGGGCCGCTCCAGGATTTCTTCGCCGTCGAGCGAGGTGCCCTGGATAGGGGGCACATCCACGGGCGAGGGCAAGTAATCGACGACGGCGTCGAGCAGATTCTGTACGCCTTTGTTCTTGAAGGCCGAGCCACAGAGCACCGGGACGATTTTCAGCTCGCAGGTGGCGCTGCGAATGCCGGCGATGAGCTCCTCCTGGGTGATCGGCTCGCCGTGGACGAACTTCTCGAAAAGGACCTCGTCGTGCTCGGCGACGGCCTCGACGAGCTTCTCGCGGTACTCCTCGGCCTGGGCGCGCAGCTCCTCGGGGACCTCAATGTCGTCGTAGGCGGCCCCGAGAGTCTCCTCGCGCCAGACGCGGGCTTTCATGCGCACCAGATCGACGACGCCCTTGAAGTTCTCTTCGGCCCCAATGGGGATCTGGAGGGCCACGGGGCGGGCCTTAAGCCGCTGGACGATCGACTGGATGGCCTGGAAGTAGTCGGCCCCGACGCGGTCCATCTTATTGATGAAACAAATGCGCGGGACACGGTACTTGTCGGCCTGGCGCCAGACGGTCTCCGACTGCGGCTGGACGCCGGCGACGGCGTCGAAGATGGCGATAGCGCCGTCGAGAACGCGCATGGAGCGCTCGACCTCGGCGGTGAAGTCCACATGGCCGGGCGTGTCGATGATGTTGATCACCGTATCGCGCCACTGGCAGGTGGTGGCCGCCGAAGTGATGGTGATGCCGCGCTCCTGCTCCTGCTCCATCCAGTCCATCACGGCGGTACCTTCGTGCACTTCGCCGAGCTTGTACGTACGACCGGTGTAGTAGAGAATACGCTCGGTCGTCGTCGTCTTCCCGGCGTCGATGTGCGCCGCGATGCCGATGTTGCGCATCTTGTGGATGGGCGTCGTTCTCGGCATAAGGTCCCTAGTTTCCGACCGCTACAGTCCTACCAGCGGTAGTGGGCGAAGGCCTTGTTGGCCTCGGCCATCCGGTGCACGTCCTCTTTTTTCTTGACGGCGCCGCCGCGCATGTTAGCGGCGTCGAGCAGTTCGGCGGCGAGCCGCTGAGCCATGCCCTTCTCGGGGCGGTTCCGGGCGTTCTGGATGAGCCAGCGAATGGCCAGGCTCTGGCGGCGGTTCGGGGGCACCTCGATGGGTACCTGGTAGTTGGCGCCGCCGACGCGCCGGGTCTTGACCTCGAGAACCGGCTTACAGTTCTCGACGGCCTTCTTGAACAGCTTGAGCGGGTCGTCGCCGGTGGTTTCGCGGATCTTGTCCATGGCAGTGTAGAAGATCCGCCGGGAGACGGTCTTTTTGCCGTCCCACATCATGCAATTGATAAACTTCTCGGCCAGCGTCGAGTTGTACACCGGGTCCGGGGGGACCTGGCGAGGCTCGGCTCTTCTTCTCCGTGACATAGAATCTCTCGATCCTCTCAGCTCTTAGGCCGCTTGGCCCCGTACTTGGAGCGCGACTGTCTCCGGCCCTCCACGCCGGCCGCATCCAGCGTGCCGCGGATCACGTGGTAGCGGACGCCGGGCAAGTCCTTGACACGCCCGCCGCGGATGAGCACGATGGAGTGCTCCTGCAGGTTGTGCCCGACTCCGGGGATGTAGGTAGTGACCTCGATCCCGTTGGTCAGGCGGACGCGGGCCACTTTCCGCAGCGCGGAGTTCGGCTTCTTGGGCGTGGTCGTGTACACGCGGGTGCACACGCCGCGCCGCTGGGGACAGCCTTGCAGCGCGGGGCTGGCCGTCTTGTACTTGGGCCGCTTCCGCCCTTTGCGCACAAGCTGGTTGAACGTCGGCACGTGATCTCTCCTCAGATCTCAGATCGTTATCTCGCGACCATGCCGCGCCGGGGCGGCCGGCACGTCAAACCGGCTCGTTACCGAACGCGGCGGTTTCCCCGATGCGTTGGGATTGCGGGCGCACGAAGCGCGTGCCGCCGCAATCAGGCGCCTGCCAGGGTTTTCAGGCTGCCTTGGACGCTTGGCGCCGCACAATGGCGCAAGCGGAATCGTTGGTGTTCGTGTTCTTCGTTCCGGACTAGCCCTTGCCCCGAGAGTTCGTCGCGCCTCCCGGGACCTCGGGGCCGGCCCCCGGCCGGGTTCCTTCCATCTCGAGTTCAGCAGTCGCCCAAGCGCTTCAGCAGCTCGGACACGGAAGGAACGGTAGCACAGGGGCGGAGTAAGAACTCGCCAAACTCCTAATAGGATGCCATAGCCGGACGGCGGTGTCAAATCAAAGTCCGGGACTGTGGCGGGCAGGCGGCCAACAACAGGCTAACCCATTCAGAATGAGGTGGATAGCCTAACTTCTGCGGCGTGATCGGGAACCGGCGGCCGGGGCCGCTCCGACCATCTCTTGGAGCATCCGGGCGTTCTCGATGGCGAAGCCCTGGAAATCGTTGTTGAAGTAGGCGTAGACGTCAAGGCCCCTGGCCAACCATTTTTTAATATCCGCGGCGTAAGGCTCCAGCTCCTTTCGGCTGTAGCGGGAGGCAAAGAGGGCGCCTGGGCCGTGGAAACGAAGGTAGACGAAATCGGCGGTGGGCACGTGCGGAGCTTCGGGGTAGCGCTCGGACTGGGCGATGACCACGGCCAGGCGGAGCTGCCGCAACCGGTCGAGCACCAAGGGATCGAACCAGCTCGCATGGCGGCACTCGAGGGCGAGGCGGTGCTTGCGGGCCTCGGGAACGGAGTCGAGGAAGCGCTCGAGCTTGTCGGGGTCAGCGCGGAAGGAGGGCGGCAACTGGATGAGGATGGGGCCGAGCTTGGGCCCCAAGGCCTGGGCATGCTCGATGAAGGTGCGCCAGAGGTCCTCGGCCCCTTCCAGACGCTTGCGGTGGGTAATGGTCTGGCTGGCCTTGACAGCGAAGACGAAGCCCTCGGGCGCCTTGGAGGCCCACTTCTCGTACGTGCTGACCTTGGGCAGGTGATAGAAGGAGTAGTTGACTTCCGTGGTATTGAAAAACTTCGAATAGTGCAGGAGAAAGTCTTCCTGCTTCAGATCCTCCGGGTAGAAGCGGCCGCGCCAATCCCCGTAGGTCCAGCCGGAGGTCCCGATCCAGGGTTTTCCTGCCTTCGCCATGGCGTCCGCCCCGCGGGTTCCTGTTATCGAATATCACAAACGGCCGGAGAGGGGAAGGGCCAGAGGGGGATCGGGCGCGGCTTTCGGGCGGCGGAGTCCGGCGCGGCTACCGGGTCGCCAACCGCGCCTTGATTATCTCGGCGCCCCGGCTTTCGCTCAAGTAGGCGAAGTAGAGGTTGCCCCGGGCGTCGGCCCCGGCAAGGGGACTCCCGTGGACCGGGGTGGTGTCGATTTCGAGATCCAGCGGCTCGAAGTCGGGCCCCAGCAGCATCAGGTAGCCTCCCCGGACGCCCGGCCGACGGGACATCCTGGAGCGGAGAACGTGAAGGACGAAGCGGCCGTCGGGAAGCCGGACGGCGTTGAAGATGCGGTCCACATTGCGGAAGTCGCCGGGACTCACCTGAGCCCGATCGGCGTCGTGGAAGGTGAAGACCGGCGGCGTGACGGCGCCGAGAAACCGCCCTTCCGTGTCGTAGCGCCAGAACCGCAGGGGATTGGCGGGAAGGTAGAGGAACTCCCGGCGCGCGGGATCCCAGACGAGGGATCCTTCGGTCACGAGCCGTTGCGGGCGCCGGGCGACGAAGACCGGCAGGTCCAAGGCGAGCGGGCCGATCAGGCGGCCGGTGGACAGATCGAACATCCGGAGGGCAACCGGAGTCCGGGCATCCGCCAGTCCGAGCACGACCAGCCGGCCGGCGGCGGCCAGGATACGCCGGGGCGCGCCGCCTACAGGGAAAGCCGTCACCGGCACGGGCTCGCCCGAAGCAGGCAAGTCGAAGACATGGACGGTTCCCGCCGCGTCGATATAGAGGCGCCGGTTCTCGTCGCACGAAGAGGCCAAAGCGTAGCGCAACCCGGCAACGGCGCTCTTCGAAACCAGGATCGTCCCGCCGGGGCCGATCACCGTAAGATCACCGCCGGCGGTGGTGAGCACCGCCGTACCGTCCGGGCAAACGGCCAGCCGGTGGAACTTGCCCGGCGACACGGGTCCGATGACCGTGCGCCGCAACACCTGGAGCCGGTATTCCGCGGCATTGAGGAGAGAACAAGAGACGAGAGCAGTAACCAGGACGGCTCTGAGAGACACTCTCATTTCAGCTCACCTCACTCGTTGCAGTTTTGGAACGCCGGAGAACCGGGAGCAGACGCCGCGGTCACGAGCGGAGGATCACGGCCCCGCAACGGCGGGCTCCGGCGTTGGGAGGAACGGGGGCGCCGACCGCACGATCGAGTCCCGTTCCTGTTAACGGGAAATGTCGCGTATGGGGGCTTCCTTTCAGAAGAGGGTCCGGTACAGGGAAAGCGGCGGGCCGCAGCCGGGAGGGCGGACCGCCTGTCGAGGCAGACGTGTGAAGCCGATGGGGATGCTCAGCGCAGCGTCACCCAGACCGGGGAACTCCAGGCGAGCTCGCCGTCTTCCTGCAGGACGCGGACGTAGTACCAGCTCTCGCCGGGCTCGGGTTCCGCATCGGTGAAGGCGAAGCGTGCCTCCCGGCTTCCAGGGCGAGCGGTGTAAACGAACCTCCGGTTGCGGATGATGTCGATCTGCTTGATCGGGCCGGTACCGATGACAGCGATGTTCAGGCGCGGCGGGCCGGGAGCCTCGAAAGCGTCGCCCATCAGATACTCGCGGCCGCCGGCCTGGGCGGTGAAGTCCAGGACGATATTGTCGGTGGCGGCGTAGGCGTGGCGCTTTTTCATGGCGGCGAGCAGGCCGTCGCGGGAGAAGTCCTCGGCGACGATGCAGGCGTAGGAGATGTGGGTGGACCAGTGATCGCTCGAGGCCTGGACGCCGAGCTTGTAGCCCTTGGCCAGGGCGTTCCACCAGAAGCCCAGCGGGTTCCAGCCGCTCTTGGCGGCGCGCTGGTTCAGCGTTGATGCGGCCCGGGGCGCGCCCTCGTACTCGTAGCTGTTGCGGTAGCCCTGATAGATTTCGATGAGGGGCTCGACCTCGGGGTCGTTGTCGCGCCAGTCAGTGCCCTGGGCGGTGGCTGAGGAGTGAGGCATGGAGATGGCCCCGGTGCGGCGGAGGTACTCATAGAGCTTCGCCGCGCCCACTTCGCCGCGGGCCTCCTCCGGCGGGATGGGGAAGGTGCGGAAGCCCCGGCGGGCCCGGACGATGTTACGGTGGCCGTTGGGAAAACGGATGCTGCGCTCGAAGGCGAACAGCGGGACGAAGGCGCCGGGGACGTGAAACAGATCGACGAGCTTCTCGCTCTGCCACCAACTGTACTCCTGGTCGTAGCCGGTCTGGTGATCAGTGGGAGCGATGTAGTCGAAGGCGGCCGCATCGAGGGCGTAGCGGTAGACCTCGATCAGGGAACCGTCGTATTTGAAGTCCTGGGAGATGTCGGTGTGGCGGTGCATGTCGCCGCGGCAGATCCGGTAGCGCTTGCCGCCGGCCTCGATGACGTAGTTGCGGATGGCGGCGACGTCGCGGGCTTCGTTGAGGTGGACGGGGATGGCTTCGGAGAAGGGTTCTTCGAAGGGCTCGAGGCCGGCCGGATCGACGGGTCCGGGGGCGCGGCCCAGCAGGCCGGCATAGACCTCGGCGTTGCGGGGGACCATGTCGGCGAAACGGCGGTTGTCGCTCATCCAGGCCGCCCAGACATCGCCGGAGGCGTCGCGGGCGAGGGCGGCGTGTTTCTCGATCCAGGAGCCGCTGTGGGGCAAGGGCGCGGGCGTGGACCAACGGCGGCCGTCGAAGCGGGTAACGTAGTTCTCCCAGACCTGGCGGCTGCCGATACGGCGGGACTGCTGGCGCGTCCAATGGCGAAAGACCATGACGAGGCCGCCGGCGCTGTCAAAAGCGATCTGCGGGTGTTCAGCGTTGAACTTCATCCGGGCGGGGGCGGCGTCGCGGAAGCTGCGCTTCGGCTGGTGCCACCGTTTGCCGTCCCAGGCGGCGAGGCGGATCCAGCGTTGCTGGTGCAGCGGGACGGCGAGGGGGGTGAGGATCAGAAAGCCCTGGTCTTTGCCCCAGTTGACGCCGCTTTCGTTCCACGCCACCCAGGGGCGGCCGCGGGGATCGACGGCGACGGAGACCTGGGCCTGGAAGCGCGGGCTCTCGGTGAGGATGCGGACGGGGCCGAGCTTGCCATTGCGCCAGGCGCGGAAGCGGACGTCGTAGTTGCCGCGATCGTAAGTGTCCCAGGCGACGAAAGCTTCGCCGCGGGGGCCGGCGGCGACGGCGGGCTCCCAGTCGTTGGCGGAGGATTCGCTGACTCGAAGCTCCGGCTCCCAGCGGCCGGATCGGAACACCCGCAGGATGATGTCGCTCTGCCGGCCGCGGTGGCTCTGCCAGACGACGAATACCGTACCGTCGGGGGACCAAGCGGCGCGGTGGAAGGTGTTCGAGCCCGAGGCGCTGAGCCTCACGGGGCGCTGCCAGGAGCCGGCCGAGAAGCGCCGCCCCCAGACGTCCCACTTCGTCCCATCGCGTTGGCTCCAGAAAATCCAGAAGCCGCCGGAGGGGAGCGCGGCCAGGGAACAGCGGAAGATGTCGCCAGGCTCCGGGGTGGCCTCGAGGGGATCGCCCCAGGAGCCGCCGGCCGAACGGATGCGGACCAGGACACGGTCGGCGCGCTCCCGGTAGGCGACCCAGGCGACGGCGAGGCGGCCGTCCGGGAGGGCGGCGATGGCGGGCTCATCGTCCTCGTAGGTTTCGGTCGTGAGGAGTACGGCGCGGGGCACGCGGCGGACGGTGGCGCGGCCGCCGAGGAACGGCTTCGGCTCCCGGCGGATTTCGCGGAGGGCGAAGGCGAAGTTGCCTTGGGCGGTCTCGACGTTCACCCGGGCGCCCGACGGACCCTCTACGGTGAGGTAGAGGCCGACGGGGAAAAAGAGCTCCGGCGGGCGCTCCCCGGGGCGCATCTCGGTGTAGTTGATGCTGGCGTAAGGGGCGACGAAGTCGCGGCGGGTAACGCACTTCCAGGAGTTCGGTCCGGTGATGGCGTCGCCCCGGGAGAAGTGGCGGTCCTCAAGAGAGATCAGGCGGCCGCCGGTGACGCGGACCGAGCCGTTCCAGCGCTCCACCTGTTTCGCGTTCTCCCCGAGCATGACAAGCACCGTGGCGGTTTCCTGGGCGGGGACGGCGTGGGCGAGGCAGGCAGCCAGGACAGCGGCTCGCATCAATGGTCGGAAAGCTCCCCTCAACATGCGGGCATCATATATCACACAAGCTGGCCGCCGGAGGGGACGCAGTGATATAACAGTGCCGTTATGATGCGACGATTCCTTGCGCTGCTGCTCCTCGCCGGGCTGGCCGCCGTCGCGACCGCGGCGGACCGGCTGCCCAACATCGTCATCATCTTCATCGACGACATGGGCTACGCCGACATCGGGCCCTTCGGCGCCCAGGACTACCCGACTCCCAACCTGGACCGTATGGCGCAGGAAGGCCGGCGTTTCACCGACTTCTACGTCACGCAGCCGGTATGCTCGGCTTCCCGCGCCGGGCTGTTGACGGGCTGTTACAACGTGCGCGTGGGGATTCTGGGCGCGCTGGGGCCGAAAGCGACCCACGGCATCAGCGCCCGGGAGGTGACGCTGGCCGAGATCTGCAAGCAGAAGGGCTATGCGACGGCGATCTACGGCAAGTGGCACTTAGGGCACCACCTGCCGTTCCTGCCACTGCAGCACGGCTTCGACGAATACTACGGCCTGCCCTACTCGAACGACATGTGGCCGTTCCATCCGGAGCGCCCGGGCGGCTATCCGCCACTGCCCCTGATGAACAACAACGACATCATCGACCCGAACGTCGATCACGAGGACCAGGCGCGGCTGACGACGAACTACACCGAGCGTGCGGTGGACTTCATCCGGCGGAACAAGGACCGGCCATTCTTCCTGTACCTGCCGCACAGCATGGTGCATGTGCCGTTGCACGTCTCGTCGAAGTTCAAGGGGAAGTCGAAGCGGGGGCTGTTCGGCGACGTGGTGATGGAGGTCGATTGGTCCGTGGGGCAGATCCTCGACACACTCCGCAAACTCAATCTCGCGAGGCACACCTGGGTGATCTTCACCTCGGACAACGGCCCGTGGTTGAGCTATGGCGACCACGCAGGCTCGGCGAAGCCGCTTCGGGAAGGCAAAGGTACGACGTTCGACGGCGGGGTGAGGGAGCCGACGCTGATGTGGTGGCCGGGGACGATCCCGGCGGGAACGGTGTGCCGGGAGCCGGCGATGACGATCGACATCCTGCCGACGGTGGCGAAGCTGATCGGCGCGAAGCTGCCGGACCACAAGATCGACGGCAAGGACATCTGGCCGCTGGTCATCGGCGAGCCGGGGGCGAAGAGCCCGCAGGAGGCTTACTACTTCTATCGGGGCCGGGCGCTGGAAGCAGTGCGCATGGGCCGCTGGAAGCTCCACTTCCCGCATAAGTACCGCACGCTGGGCGGACGGCCCGGAGGCAAGGGCGGCATCCCGGCGAAGTACGAGACGGCCGAGATCGGGCTGGCGCTGTTCGATCTGGAGAACGATCCTGGCGAGACGAAGGACGTCAAGGACGAGCACCCCGAGATCGTAGCCAAGATCAAGATGCTGGCCGACAAGATGCGTCAGGACCTGGGCGACTCGCGGCTGGGAATCGAAGGCAAGGGCGTCCGCCAGCCGGGGCGGCTGTAAGGCCGGCGCGACTCAGGCCTGGGCGACCAGGCGCTCGAACGCCTTGCGCTGCTCGATCATGGCGGCGACCTTGTCGGGCGGGTCGCCGCGTCCCTCGAGCAGGAACCAGCCTTCGTAATCGATGCTCTTGAAGAGTTTGAAGAGCTTGTCGTAGGGGTAGTCACCCTGGTCCAGCTCGCGGACGTGGACGGTGTCGCCGAAACGGTCCTTGACGAGGTTGAAGTTGTATTCGAGACCCTTGCCCTGGACGTCCACGTCGTTCGAATTCCAGCAGACGTAGACGTTCGGGTGGTCGGCGACCTCCATGATGGCCTTCATCACCGGCAGCTCGCTGGTGCCCCGGCCGTGGCACTCGACGCGGATCTTCTGCCCGTAGTCGGCCCCGTAAGCGCCGACGACGTTGAGGGCCTTGCCGATCTGTTCGATGGTCTTCTCCCGGGGCACGCCCTTGACGAAGCCGTTGGGCTTGACCTTGACGCCGCTGCCGCCGCAGTCGTGCATCAGGTGGATGTACTTCTTGGTCAGCTCGATGTTGTATTTGACCTTCTCAGCGTCGTTCTCGTGAAACTGGGCGTTGGAGCCGTAGCCGACGAGGGTGACCGGGCTGTCCTCGAAACGCTTGCGGACCTCGCGGCGCTGAGCTTTGGTGAGGGTTGGCTCGACGCCGTGGGCGTGCTGGGTGCGGAGCTCGACGCCGAGCAGGCCGGACCTCTCACAGGCGCTGATGAGTTCGGGCAAAGTCATGTCCTTGCCCCAGAGGTAGGTCACCAGGCCGAAACGCATCTTGGACGCGCCGGCCGCGCGGGCGACAGCGCTCCAGCCAAGTCCCAAGGCAATCAGTTCTCTACGGTTGAGTTCCGTCAACGGGCGCCTCCCAAAGAGATCTTTATCACAGATCGGCCTTCCGACGCCGCCGAGAGGCGATAGCATACTATGGAGACTCGATTGACCGGAGGCGATAGCATGCCGCAAGAGAGCACGTACCGTCAACTACCGCTCGCGCTGTTGCGCATCGTCGTGGGCTGGCACTTCCTGTATGAAGGGCTGGCGAAGCTGCTCGATCCGGGGTGGACGTCGGCCGGGTTTTTGAAGGCAAGCAACGGCCTGCTGAGCGGGTTCTTCCAATGGCTGGGTTCGTCGGAGGCGGCCGTCAAGCTGATCGACCAGTTGAACATCTGGGGGCTGATCGGGATCGGTTTGGCGCTGATGCTGGGCGTCGTGATCCGGCCGGCGGCGCTGGCGGGCATCGTCCTGCTCGCGATGTACTACCTGGCCTATCCGCCGCTGTTCGCGCCCGGCGCGTCGGGGATCGCCGAAGGCCACTACCTGATCGTGAACAAGAACCTGGTAGAGCTGTTCGCGCTGGCGGTGGTGGCGGCGTATCCGGCGGCGCGTTGGGGGATCGACGCGCTGATTCCCAAGCTGCGGGCCCTCGATGAGGGCCCGGCGGGGGGAGGCGAGCGGCTGGCCCCGCGGCACCTGCAGCACGCTTCGCGGCGGGAGCTGGTGGCGGCGCTGGCGGGCGTGCCGTTCCTGGGAGCGTTCGTGCTGGCGGCGCTCAAGAAGCACGGCTGGCGCAGCTTCGAGGAGATCCAGCTGAGCCGGGCGGCCTCGATCGACGCAGTGAGCGGGGCGACGATGAAGCGGTTCAAGTTCTCCACGCTGCGGGACCTGAGGGGTGAGATGCCCCGGGCGAAGATCAAGGACGTCGAGTTCAGCCGGATGATCCTGGGCGGGAACCTGATCGGCGGCTGGGCGCATGCGCGGGACCTGATCTACGTATCGAAACTGGTGAAGGCTTACCACCACCGGGAGAAGATCTTTGAGACGCTGCACCTGGCCGAGCAGTGCGGCATCAACGCGATCCTGACCAACCCGATCCTGTGCGGCGTGATCAACGACTACTGGCGGCAGGGCGGCAAGATCCAGTTCATCTCCGACTGCGGCGGCAAGAACCTGCTCGAAGGGACGCAGCGCTCGATCGACAACGGGGCGGCGGCCTGCTACGTGCATGGGGGCATTGCCGACCGGCTTGCGGCGAAAGGCGATTTTGACACGATGGCAAAGGCGCTGGAGCTGGTCCGGCGCAACGGGCTGCCGGCGGGCATCGGCGGGCACAAGCTGGAGACGATCCGCAAGTGCGTCGAGGCGGGCTTGAAGCCGGACTTCTGGATGAAGACACTGCACCATCACAACTACTGGTCCGTCCAGCCGGAAGAGGAGCACGACAACGTCTGGTGCTACGATCCCGAAGAAACGATCGCCTACATGAACGAGCGCGAGGAGCCGTGGATCGCCTACAAGATCCTGGCGGCGGGGGCGATCAAGCCCGAGGAGGGCTTCCGCTACGCCTTCGAGAACGGGGCGGACTTCATCTGCGTGGGCATGTACGACTTCCAGATCGTGGACGACGTGAACCTCTGCTGCCAGGTGCTCACCGCGGGGCTGAACCGCACGCGGCCCTGGCGGGCGTGAGGGGCGCCGGAGCGTTCCTTCCCCGGTACAAGGCGCGGCTCGCCGCGATAGACTAACGGCATTACAGCGATGCGGCGAGCGTGTATCTCTCTCCTGATTCTCACGGCGGCTGTCGGGGCGCAGAATCCGCCCCGCACCTTGACGGTTCCCATGGCGGTCGAACTGCAAGGGGCCGAAGCGGTGCTGGCGGGGCCTCGGGGGCGGGCGGCGTGGAAGGTAACTTGGAAAACGCTGGAAAAGAACGAAAGGAGCTCTCACTGGGACGGCGGCACCTGCGGCGGCCTCACTGTAAGTGGCGTGAGCGCCGTGGAGACCGCGCGCTGTTCGCCGGACGGTTACTCCCTGGCCCTCCTCGGCGAGAACAAGCAGGGGCCGGCCTTGTTCCTCCATACCGGCAACGACACGTGGCGCGTCTGCCAGCTCGATGAACCGAACTCGTTCCAGCCCCAGGAAGGTTCGCGGCTCGAGTGGTCGCCGTCGGGCGACTGGATCGCGTTCGTGGGAACGCTCGAGCCGAAGCCGGAGCCGCCGGATCCGCTCGTCATCACGCGGATCCAGTACAAGACGCGGACGGAATTCACTGACAACCGGCGCCGCCGGGTGTTCGTCGTCGCGGCGCTGCCGGACGCCGAGCCGCGGGCGCTGACGCCGCCAGAGTTCGATTCCCATTCCATCTCCTGGATTCCCGGCGCCAACGAGATCGTCTACGCTTCGAACCGCGAGCCGGACCCGGACGCCAACCATAACTACGACCTGTTCGTGGTGAACGCGCTCACGGGCAAAACGCGGCGGCTCACTCGGACGCCGGGCGTCGAGATGACGCCCATGGCCTCGCCCGACGGCAAGTTGATCGCCTACACGGCGACGACGCGGCCGGTGACGACGATCGACAGCGTGGCCGAGGACCGCCACGTCTGGGTGATGCCGGCCGCCGGTGGCAAGCCGCGGGAGCTGAACCCGGAGCTGGACCGGAGGATGACGCTGGTGGGCTGGCGGCCGGACTCCTCGGCGGTTCTGTATCTCGTCTACGACCAGGGCAAGGTGACGCTGTGGGAGACCGAGGTCGCCTCGGGGGCTTCGCGGGCGCTCATCGACGAGAAAGCGTGGATCCACGGAGCTTCGGTGGCGAGCGACGGCACGATCGCTTTCATCCGCTCCGACCCGGTCCACCTGCCCGAGGTATACGTCTGGAAGCCCGGAGCGTCCCAGCCGGAAAAGCTTAGCGACTTCTCCCGGAAGCAGCTCGAGTTCTACCCCATCCGGCTTTCCCAACCGGAAACGATCCGCTACAAGAGCTTCGACGGGACCGAGATCCAGGGCTGGCTCTACCCGCCGCTGGGACTCGATGAAGGCGAGAAGTGGCCGCTGATCCTGTCGGTCCACGGCGGCCCGCACGGCATGTACGGCTACCGCTTCGACGCGACCTTTCAACTGCTGGCCTCGCGCGGCTACGCGGTGCTCGCCTTGAACCCGCGGGGCTCGACCGGCTATGGGCAGAAGTTCACCGACGGCTGCGTCGACAACTGGGGCGGCGGCGACTACAAGGACCTGATGGCGGGCATCGACTACGTCCTGAAGCGCTACCCGCAGATCGACCCGGAGCGGCTAGGGGTGCGCGGAGGAAGCTACGGCGGCTTCATGACCAACTGGATCATTACGCAGACGGACCGGTTCCGGGCGGCGGTCTCCATCGCCAGCCTCTCGAACCTGATCAGCTTCTACGCCACGTCGCTCTACCAGGACCTGATCCACGCCGAGTTCGGCGGCGCGCCGTGGGAGGGAAAGAACTTCGAGAAGCTCTGGCGGTGGTCGCCGCTGGCGCACGTCGAGGGGGTGAAGACGCCGGTGCTGTTCCTGCACGGGGAGGCGGACAACGACGTCCACATCACCCAGGCCGAAGAAATGTACATGGCCGTGCGGCGGCAGGGGGTCGAGAGCGTGCTGGTGCGGTATCCGCGTGAGGGCCACAGCATTCGGGAGCTAAAGCACCGGGCCGATATGCTGGCGCGGACGCTGGAGTGGTTCGACCGGTATCTCAAGTAGCGGAAGGAGGGCAGATGTCACGGGCGGCGTCTTGTTTCCTGGCGTTCCTGTATCTGGCGGCGGCCCCGGTGCGGGCGGCTGAAAGGCCGAACATCGTCCTGATCCTGGCCGACGATCTGGGCTGGGCGGACCTGGGCGTCTATGGGTCCGATCTGCACGAGACGCCGAATCTCGACCGCTTCGCCTCTTCGGCGGTGCGCTTCACCGACGCCTATGCGGCGGCGCCGGTCTGCTCGCCGACGCGCGCTTCGATCCAGACGGGCAAGACGCCGGCGCGGCTGCACCTGACCATCTGGCGCGAGGCGACGCTGCGGCCGCCGCCGGAGCGGAAGCTGATCCACGCCCCGGCCGTCAGCGATCTGCCGCACGAAGAGGTGACCATCGCCGAGGCGCTGAAGGCCGCCGGCTACCTGACTGCGCACGTGGGTAAGTGGCACCTGGGCGGAGCGGGCCACTATCCGGAGACCCAGGGCTACGACGTGAACGTAGGGGGCTCGCTGTGGGGCGCGCCGCAGACGTTCTTCTTCCCATACCGGGGAACGAAACACTTCGGCGGCGAGCCGCGCTACATCCCGGGCCTCGACTGGGGCCGGGAGGGCGAGTACCTGACGGACCGGCTGACCGACGAGGCCCTGAAGATCATCGACCGGGCCGGCGGCAGGCCGTTCTTCCTGAACCTGTGCTACCACACGGTGCACACGCCCATCGAGGCCAAGCGGGAGGCGGTGGAGAAGTACCGGGCGAAGATCCGGCCGGGGCTGCATCACCGGAACCCGGTCTACGCGGCCATGGTGGAGAGCCTGGACGAGAACGTGGGGCGGGTGCTCGCCAAGCTGGACGAGCGGGGCATCGCCGGCGAAACGGTCGTCATCTTCACTTCGGACAATGGCGGCTACATCGGCCGGTATGAGGGCCGGCAAGTGACGGACAACTATCCGCTGCGCTCGGGCAAAGGGTCGCTGTACGAAGGGGGCATCCGCGTGCCGCTGATCGTCCGCTGGCCGGGCGTGACGAAGCCGGGCGGGGTGTGCCGGGAGCCGGTTTCGACCATCGACTTCTACCCGACGCTGCTCGAGATAGCGGGCGTGGAGGGCGACGCGAAGCACAACGAGCAGGTGGAAGGGCTGAGCCTGGCGGGGCTGCTGCGGAATCCGGGGGCGAAGCTCGAGCGGGAGGCGCTCTACTTCCACTACCCGCACTACTATGCGACGACGACGCCGGTGAGCGCGATCCGCAGCGGTAACTGGAAGCTGCTCGAGTACTTCGAGGACGGCCGGATCGAACTTTACGACCTGAGCCGCGACCTGGGAGAACGGAAGGACCTGGCCGAGGTGCGCCGCGACGTGGCGCTGCGCCTGCGGGACCGTCTGGCGCGGTGGCGGGCCGAGGTGGGAGCGCAGATGCCGCAGCCGAACCCGCGCTGGGGACGGTGAGACTCCGGCGTCTGGGCACCGGCGTTAGACGGCCGCGGGCGAGCGAAACAAAATGGTTCAATAGTGTTCAACGCCGATGAGTGAAATACGCCTGATCACCCTCGATCCGGGCCACTTCCATGCGGCCCTCGTGCAGAAGGAGATGTACCCGGAGATTTCGCCCCGGGTGTCGGTCTACGCGCCGCTGTCGCAGGACCTGGTGGACCACCTGGAGCGCATCGCGCGGTTCAACAGCCGCCGGGAGAACCCGACCGCGTGGATGCTCGACGTCCATGCCGAGCCGGAGTTTCTGGACCGGATGCTGGCCGAGCGACCAGGCAACGTGGTGGTGCTGTCGGGACGGAACCGGGCGAAGATCCACTACATCCAGCGGGCGGTGGCGGCCGGGCTGAACGTGCTGGCGGACAAGCCGTGGATCATCGCCAGCAAGGACCTGCCGGCGCTCGAGGCGTCGCTGCGGCACGCCGAAGAGAACGGGCTGTTCGCCTACGACATCATGACCGAGCGGTTCGAGGTGACCTCGATGCTCCAGCGGGAGCTGGTGAACACGCCGGAGGTCTTCGGGCAGGTGATCACCGGGTCGGTGGACGAGCCGGGCGTGGCGATGGAGAGCGTGCACCACATCATGAAGGAGGTGGCGGGAGCGCCGCTGAAGCGGCCGGCGTGGTTCTTCGATATCCGGCAGCAGGGCGAGGGGCTTTCGGACGTGGGCACGCACCTGGTGGATCTGGTGCAGTGGACGCTGTTCCCCGAACGGAAGATCGACCACCGGCGCGACGTGGAGATCCACCGCGCTATGCGCTGGCCGACGGTGCTGACGCTCGAGGAGTTCCGGCGCGTGACCGGCGAGGCGGAGTTCCCGGCGTATCTCGAAGGCGCGGTGGCGAACGGCAAGCTCGAGTACTTCTGCAACAACCAGGTCAGCTACTCGGTGAAGGGCGTCCACGTGCGGCTGGACGTGCTGTGGAACTACGAGGCCCCGGCGGGATCCGGCGACACCCATTTCGCGGTCTACCGGGGCACGCGCAGCCGGGTGGAGGTGCGGCAGACGGCGGCCGAAGGCTTCCGGCCGGAACTCTACGTGGCGCCGAACAGCCGCCCGGACCTGGACGAAGTGCTCCAGGCCGTGCGGTCACGGCTGATGGAGCTATCGGCGGCGTACCCGGGCGTATCGGCGGAGCGCCGCGGCGACGAGATCCACGTGCTGATCCCGGACCGGCTGCGGGTGGGTCATGAGGCGCACTTCGGGCAGGTCGCGCGGCAGTTCTTCTCCTATCTGCAAGGGCATGAGCCGTTCCCCGAATGGGAGAACCCGAACATGCTGGCGAAGTATTACGTAACGACCAAAGGCGTGGAGCTGGGCCACGGCCCGGACGAGGGGTGAGGCCCCGGGGGGCGTCACAACAGCGATCCGCGCAGGATGAAGGCGGCCACGTTGAAATAGATGATCAGGCCGGTGACGTCCACCATGGTGGCGACGAGGGGAGCCGAGGCGCTGGCGGGGTCGAGCCCTACGGCACGCAGCACGAAAGGAAGCATGGAACCCGTAAGCGTTCCAAAGAGAACGACTCCGACCAAGCTGAACGCCACCGCCGAGGCGATCAACAAGTAGTGCTCCCCGTAAGAGCCGGCGACTGAGTGCCACAGGACGATGCGGGTGAAACCGATCGCGGCCAGAAGGGCGCCGAGCCCCAAACCACTGAGGATCTCGCGGGAAGCGACTCGCCACCAATCCCGCAGCCGCACCTCGCCCAAAGCCATCGCCCGAATCACCAAAGTGCTGGCCTGAGAGCCAGAATTGCCCCCGCTCGAGATGATGAGCGGGATAAAGACGGCGAGGACGACCGCCTGAGCGATCTCGGCTTCATATCGGGACATAGCGGTGGCGGTAAGCATCTCGCCGACGAAGAGGATGGAAAGCCAGCCGGCACGTTTGCGGAGCATCTGCCAGAAGCCGGTCTCCAGGTAAGGCTCCTCGAGGGCCTGCATACCACTCATCTTCTGCATGTCCTCGCTGGCCTCTTCCTGGAAGACGTCCACGATGTCGTCTACGGTGACGATACCCTTGATGCGCTTTTCGTCGTCGATGACGGGAATGGCCACCAGGTCGTAGGTGGAGAAGAGGCGGGCGACTTCTTCCTGGTCGGTGTCCTCGCGGACGGCGATGACGTCCTTCTCCATGATGTCGGCGACCATGGCGTCGCCGGGGGCGGTAAAGAGCTCCCGGAAGGAGACGACGCCGAGCAAGTGCTGCTCGTGATCGAGGACGTAGGCGTAGTAAATGGTCTCGAGCTGGCGGCCCTGCAGGCGGAGATAGGCGATCGCCTCATCTACGGTCATGTCGGCCCGGAGGCGGGCGAAGCGGGGACTCATCACGCCGCCGGCCTCGTCTTCCGCGTAAGCGAGCAAGGCGCGGACCTCGCGGCGGGCAGCGGGGGTGAGCAAGTCCAAGAGCTTGCCGCGTTCTTCTTCGGGAACGTGCTGGATGACGTCGGCGGCGTCGTCAGGGGGCAGGACGCGGAGATAGGTGCGGCGCTCGTGTTCCGGCATAGCCAGGATCAGCTCGGCCTGGTCGTGGGAGGAGAGGTCGAGAAAGAGGTCCTCGCGCTGGTCCCGGGTGAGGGAGCGGAAAGTGGCGTACCGCTCTTCCTCGGAGAGGCTCGGCCACTTGCGGAACAGTTCCTCCAGTTCGTAAACCGCCTTCGTCGTCATCCGGAATCCTCCTGCCAGGGACGGGTGTGCCAGGGCGGGGACCGGTCAACCGGAGCACCGGCGGACGAGCGACACCCGAAACTTCTTTCGAAGTTACCATTGTACCGGCTCGGGCCCGGCAGCCCGAAAAATTTTGGGCGGCAGGGCGGATGGATTCAGGCGCCTAGTTCGGCGGGATCGACGGCGGAGTCCTGTATCGTGAGGCTCCGGAAGCCGCGGAAGCGGTGGAAAGTCATGAAGTTGGCGTCGTGCTGGTTGTGGGCGCCGCCGAGGCCGTCATCGTAAGCGGTGCGCGAGACGGCGATGACGTCGGCGCCGTCGAAGAGCCAGTCCAGATACTGGAAGCCGTGATGCTCGGTATCGGGGTGATAGAGGAGGATGCCGCGGATCTCCCAGGAGCGCAGGTCCGGCGAGGCGATCAAGGTGACGGTGTTGCGGACGCGGTCCGGCCGGGGGCCGCGGTGCTTCGGCGGCACCCAGTTGGTGAGGGACCAGTAGAGCTTCGATTCGGGATCGTAGCGGATGGTGAACTTCTTGCAGCCGCCGGGAAAGTCGATGAAGCCGGTAGCGGGGTCGAATTCGGCGCGGGCGCCGTCGGGACTTACCTGGATAACGGCAGCCTTGCCTCCGTCCGGGCGGTAATCAGCGCGGAGGATATCGACGACGGAGCCGTCGGGGGCAGCGACGGCGTTGCCTTCCAGCCAGCCGCCGAACTTGCCGCCGAGCCAGTCGGGGTTGCGGGGAAGGCGGTTGGTGAGAAGCCAATTCGAGGCGTTGAGCAGATCGGCGTCTACCGGTATGGACATCACGAAGGCGCGGAAGCGGCTGCCCCAGCCCCCAGGACCCTCGCCGTCCTCCATCCCCCGCCAGAGGCGGCCCTGGTGCTCGAGAACCGGCACCGGGGCGCAGTGGTAGCCGGCGCCGCTGAGCAGGAGGCCGGAGGCAGCGTCCCGCGGCTCGGTCCAGGTGAGGCCGCCGTCATCGGAGCGGCGGACGACGGCGTCGCCGTACTCGCGGTTGGTTCCGAGCAGATAGAGCGCCCCGCGGTGGAAGAAAAGACTCGACCAGAAGGCGCCGGAGATCTCGGCGATCTGCTCCCAGCTCTCTCCGCGGTCAGCGGAACGGTACACGCGCGAGGTAGCGAGTTCCTTATGGCCGGCTTGAGGGCCGAAGAAGTCATGCGAGGCGACATAGGTTCCATCGGGCAGGGCCGCGATAGAGGGGGAGCCGATGTAGCGGCCTGAGGACTGGGGCGAATGGGCGATGACGACGCCGGGGACAGCAGAGAAATCGGCGTCCGGCCGCTTGCGGCAAGCCAAGCCGGTGGCGGCGATCAATAGGGCACGTCGGGTAAGCAGCACTCATTCATCGAATCGTGCCGGCCGGTGTTTGTCAATGACGATTCCTCCACCGGTATTGGAACGCCACGGCGCGCAACTCGGTGGTGATCCGCTCCGCGACTTGCTTGATGTGGAGTCCGGTCAGATCGAGCTTCTCCGCCCGCCAGCGGGTCATGGGAGCCGTCACGCTGATCGCCCCAACGACGTCTCCATTGGAATCGAAAACCGGTGCGCCCAAGGCCAAGCCTCCCTCGACGGTCTCTTCGTGGTTGACGGCGTATCCCCGCCGGCGGACCTCTTGCAGATGGGCGAGAAGACGCTCCATACGGTCGATGGTTTTGGCGGTGAATTTCGGGAATCCGGCGAGTGAGGCAAGGCGACGTATTTCTTTTTCGTCCAGGAAAGCTGCCACCGCTTTGCCGGCGGCGCCGGCGTGGATCGGACAGGCGTCGCCCAGCTTGAGTAACAGGCGCAAGGGGTGGTGCGCTTCGACCACATCCACGAAATAGACGCCCGTCGGCCGGCGCTCTGCCAGCCACGCGGATTCGTCGAGCTCCTCGCGCAGGGCGACCAGATGGGGACGCGCGATCCGCGTCAGCGTCGCTTTCGATCGTACGCTGTTAGCGAGGGACAAGACCTTGAAGTGGAGCGAATAAGCGCCACCGACCGGCTCACGCTCGACGTAGCCGAGTTCCCGGAGCGTATAAAGAAGGCGGAATGCGGTGCTCTTGACAAGGCCCGTGCACGCGCTGATCTCCCCGAGACCCAAAGGGCGGTCAGCGGCGGCGAGCGTCTCCATGATACGGAACGCTTTCTCGACGACCTCGATATAGTTGCGCGCCGCCACGTGGCACCGCTTGCACCGGAACGGCTTCCAGCCTGCTGGAGGGGGAGTTCTCCTGTTAAGAACGCTTTCCGCCAGGCAGAATGCATTGTGAGACGATCTGAGTGATTTGTCAACTCAATAAATAATCGAATGCCGGGGTGAACGAGTGGCTGAACCCCACCGTTTGCGCGGGTGCGTGGCGGGAACAACCTCTCAAGGCGGTGTGATTTGCAGCTCGCGTTGGGCGCTCTTGCGTTCCTTCTCGACGCGCGAGCGGATCTCCTGGTACTTTTTCATGAAGGCCCGGGCGCGCTCGGCGTCTCCCAGGCGCTGGTAAGCGCGGGCGAGGCGGAAGTGCAGCCGGCCGTCGGTGTCGATAGGGAGGGCGGCCTCCAGGTGGACGAGAGCGTCGCGGTCACGGCTGAGCTGCAGGTAGGCGAGACCGAGGGAGCTGCGGGCGGGCAGGAACTCCGGAGCTTTCTTCACGGCTTTTTCCAGATACGGGGCGGCGGCTTCAGGCTGCTGCTCATTCAGCAGGACCTGCCCCAGAAGGTAGTTGAGGTCGGGTGACTCTGGATCCCGATCGAGCAACTTCTCAGCTAGGGCCCGGGCGGCGGCGTAGTCCTCGTTCAGCCGATAGGCCACAGCGAGATTGCGCTCGAAGGTAGGATTTCCGGGGGAGAGCTCGAGCGCCTTCTTCCACTCGGAGACCGCCTCGCCGTAGAGTTCGCGCTCCTCGAACAGGCGGGCCTTGCGGGCGTGGAGCTCGGCCGACGGGGGCAGCTTCTCGAGCCTGGCGAAGGCCTGCTGCGCCAGCTTGTCATAGGCCCGGGCGCGCCAGTAAAGCGCGGCGGGGGCGTTCCCGTTTTCGACGAGGGCGACGACGCGCTCGTAGCGGCCGTCGCGGAAGGCGCAGGCGGCGGGCGCGGCGTTGCAATCGAGCGGCGGCAGGCTGCGCGCGCGCTCCTCTTCTTTCGCCGCCCAGTCGGGGTGGCCGGTGCGGCGGTAGATCTCAGCCACGGCCTGATGGAGGCCAAAGAGGCCGGGCTCGCGGCGCTGCGCCTCGCGGAACAAGTAGTAAGCGCTGCGGTACTGCTGCCGGCGCAACTGCCGGGCGGCGACCAGCGCCACCATGTAGGCGGACTCCGGCGCCGTGCGCTTGAGCTCGTCGAAAGCTTCGCCGGCGAGGGTTTCGTAGGCCTGGCCCAGACTGTACCAAGCCCGCGGGTCGCGGGGGGCCAGTTCGGTCCACTTGCGGAAATGGGGCAACGCCTCGCGGCGGCGGCCCAGAGCCGCAAGCGCCTCGGCGAGCATCTGGCGGGCTTCCACCAGATTCGGGACCGCGGAGGAGACTTCGCGCAAGGGGTTGAGGGCTTTGTCCGGACGCCCCAGCCGTAAGTAGGCCGCGCCCATCATCACGAGAGCTGGAACGATGCCGGGCTGGCGTTTCAGGGCAGTCTGGAACTGCTCGATGGCTTTCTGATCCTTGCCGGAGAGGTGATAAGCCATGCCGAGGTTGGTCCGCAGACCCGGGTCGTCGGGGATCGCCCGGACAGCCTCCTCGTAGATCTTCGCGGCCTCAGCGTAACGGCCGGCGGCCATCAACTGGTTCGCCCGGCGCACGCGGTCGGCCACGTCCTTCGGCTGGGCGAGGGAGACGGCGGCGCACAGGACGGCAGCGGCGCACAGTCGCCTCATACTTAACAGGATGCCTTGCCGGGAACCGGTTGCCAACTCCAGGCGGCGGCGCTGGCGGTGCAATGCCGACAACACCAGCAACGGCGTCCGGCAGGGCACTCAAAAGCTCTCCAGGAGGCGGCGGTAGAGTTCGCGGAACTGCGCCTCATCGCGCACGTAATCGGTGAACGAAGCGACCATAGCGTCAGCGAGCTGCCGGGCCACTTCCGGCTTCGATTTCGCCAGCTCGGCGAGCAGGGCGTAGTCTTCGATGCCTTCGCGCATTTGCTCGAGGCGGATGGAGCTGAGCAGGGAGAGTCCGGCGCGGTTCGGATAGGTGATGTAGGCGTCGCCGGGCGGCAGATACGTGCGTCCTTGGTTGATGACCGGCTGGGTGTCTTTGAACGGCTCCGGTCCCCAGAAGTTGCCGCCCCAATGCAGGAAGCCGCGGAAGCCGTACTTGAAGTTCATCCAATGGAGCAGGCGGACCTTGAGCAGCGAGTAGTCGATGAAGCGGTTCGGGTAGCGGCCCCGGGGGGCCAGAGCGGTGTAGAACCAGACTTCCCCGCCCCGTTTGCGGTGCGCGTCCAAGACGTCCAGTTTGTCGTCGAAGGTGCCGAGCAGGACCACCCAGATATCGACCGTGTCCTCGAGGTAGCTGAGGTCCTGGCGGGCGCCCACCGGCTCGATGGTGCGGACGCCGGGCATGAGGCGGCGCACGAGCCGGGCGGTTCGGACGAACGGCTCGCGCTCCCACTGGTGGGGCTCGTCGAGGATGCCCTGGAGGTAGCGCCGGGTCCAACCGCGGCGCTCGAGAACGCGGTATAGCGAGGGCAGAAAGCGGCGCAGGAACTGTTGGGCGCGGGGATCCTCGACGCGCAGAGTGCGCCGGACGGGCCGGCCGTTCTCGACGACCCAGGCGCGGATCATGACGGGAGCGTTGCGGCGGCGCTCGCGCCATAGCAGATTCCCGCCGTCGATCTCGCCCTTGACGCCGGCCGCCTCCCAGGTCTCGACGAAACGCTCGAAGTCGCTGAAGTCGAACTCCAGTGCGCCGCCCCGCACGAGGGGCTGAGCGAGCGACAGGGCGTGCGCCCGGACGGTGGTCTGGTGGTAACGGGCCAAGAAACGAGCGATGTTGCGGATGAGGCGCCAGTATGTGGCCGAGCCAGGGGAACAGCCGTAGAACTGCTCGAGGTGAGACTCGCCGAGGTTGAAGTAGTTGTTGATCGAGAGCGGAATCGGCTCGGGCACGGCGGCCCGGTGGACCACGAGTTTGTAAGGGATGAGCGCCAACGTGCGGCGGCCCTGGCGAAGGCGCAGGCGGCCTTCGTACTCGCCGGGCTCCTGGTCCGGCGGCACGGAGATGGTCACCCAGACGGCGCGGGTCCGGTTCTCGGAAACAGTAAAGGGGAAGCTCTCCATTAGCGCGTCCGGGAAGAGTGCCGGGGCGCGGCGGAGGAGTTCTTGGTCCGGCGTATCGCGGGTGTTCGAAGTGACGACGACGTATTCCACCCAGCGGGCCGAAGCGGTCTCGATAGGCATGCCGGGGCCGGTGAGCGGGAGCACGTCCACGTAGAGATCGCCCGCGGCGCGCCGGGCGTGCAGCGCGAGCTGGAAGTTCACGTGGGAGTTCCGCGCGGCGTGGAAAACGGGATCGGCCAGCCGGTGAGCGCCGGGACGATCGTCAGGAAAGATCTTGACGAGGGAATCGACGAACCAGTGTTCGACCGCCGGTCCGCGGCCGCAGGCTGCCACAGCGAGAAGCGCGGCGGCCACGGCGCCGGGGAGGATCGGAGTTCGGATCGGCTTGCCCACTCTCATTCGAACGCCTCCAGGAGCCGACGATGAATCCGGCGGAAGGCCGCCGGGTCGCGGACATAGTCATTGATGTGGGGGATGGCCTCGGCGGCCAATTGACGGGCCAGTTCAGGATTTGTCTTCGCTAACGCGGCGAGCAACTCGAAGTCCTCGACGCCGTCGCGCATCGCCTCGAGGCGGATCGAGCTGAGCACCGAGTTGCGCTCAGGATCGGGGTAGACGATAGCGTGATCGCCGGCGGGCAGCAAAGTCCGGTTGTTGTTGATCACCTGCTGGACGTTCTCGAAAGGCCTTGGCCCCCAGTAGTTGCCGCCCCAGTGCAGGAAGCCGGTGAAGCCGTGGCGGAAGTTGAACCAGTGGAGCAGGCGGACCTTCAACAGTGAGTAGTCGATGAAGCGGTTGAGATACCGGCCCTGGGGCGAGACGCACGTGTAGAACCAGGCGCGGCCGCCAGCGGCGACATGGTCGCGGATCATCTTCATACGGTGATCGAAGCTGCCGAGAACGGGAACCCAGATCTTGCACACGTCGGCGAAGAAGCTGATGTCCTGATTCAGGCTGACGGCGTCAATGGTGGGGATGCCGGGCATGGTCTCGAGGACAAGCTGGGCGAAGCGGCGGTAGATGGGGGCCTCGCGGTCGTGAGGCTCGTCGTGGACGTGCTGGATGTAGCGGTCCTGCCAGCCGCGCTCGTTCAAGTGCGCGTAAAGAGCGGTAAGGAAGCCGCGGAGGTAGCGCTCGGCACGGGGGTCGTCCGGATCGAGATGCCGGCGGACGGCCCGGCCGCCTTCGACGACCCAAGCGGGCACGACGATCGGCTCGAAGTAGCCGCCGCTGCGGCCAAGGAGGTGGCCTCCCTCGATGATGCCGATAACGCCGGCTTTCTCAAAAGTTTCCACCCAGCGGTCGAGGCGGCTGAAGTCGTAGCGGATGCGGCCCCCGGCGACCGAAGGCTCGGCCAGCCGCGCCACCGGCGTGAGGATGACGTTCTGCTTGTGCTCGGCCATGACCCGGCCGATGTTGCCGAGCAGTTCCCAGTACTCCTCTGAGTACTCTTCCACGTCATAGAAGCGCCTGAGGTTATCCATCGAGAAGTTGAACCAGTTGGTGACGTGCAAGGTCTGCTCGGACGGGACGGTGGCTGAATGCACCCGGAGAACGAAACTTCGCCGCGCCAGTTCCCGCTCGTCGGCGGAGAGCAAGATTTCCCCTTCGTAATCTCCGGGCGGCGTGTCGGGAGGGCAGTAGATGGTGACCCAGACGGCCCCGGTGCGGCCAGCCTCCAGGCGGAAGGGGAAGTCATGCCGCAGGGGGTCCGGGAACAGGGCAGGCGCTTCGCGCAAGACCTCGTCGTACGGCGTGCGGGGCGGGTTCGAACCCACCGGCACGTAGTCCACCCACCGGACCTCGGCCGGAAAGCTGCGCCCGTTTACGGCAGGGGGCGTGAGTTGAGCGTCGATCTCGAGGTCGCTCTTGCCCGCGCGCACGGCGAGCTGGATACTGACGTAATCGTTCCGGGCGCAGTGCCAGACCGTGTCCGCGCGCTCGTCGGCGCCGGGAGCGCGATCGGGGAAGATCTTGGCCAGCTCGTCGGCAAACCAGACGCGCGGCCCGCTCACGGCACAGCCCGCCAGCAGCAGGCAGCAAAACGCGGCGCCCAAAGCCCGGAGCCGGGCCGTGGATCCGGTTCTCGTGGTGTGTGAAGCACGGCGCCGCCAGGCGAAACGGCGAAACGGCACAAAGAATGGAATCACGGTTCGACTCCTCACCGCCGGGCCGAGGCCCTCCGGTTTGCGAATGATCATATCCGAAACCAAGGCGGGTGGCAAACAAGGAGAACGGCTCCGGCGCCGCGTGAGCGCGGGCGACGGCGGTGGGCAGCGAAGGAGGGACCCGTGCGGCGCGTGGAGTAGAATCGTCGGGTGGCCGCTTGGATTCCGGCAGGGGATGTCTTAGCGGACGTGGTGCGGCTGGCGGCGGGCATTCTGCTGCTCGTTGCAAGTTGGATCGGGTGGGGCTATTGGGCGGGCTTTCTGATCGCGCGGGGCCCCGAGAGGGAATCCCTCCGGTTCTTCGATCACGGCGTGGCGGGCGTCGCCGCGGTTTTCGTTCTCGGCGCCCTACTGAACCAGTTCATCGCCCTCGGGTCTTGGACTGGGGACGCCTCGATGGCGGCGGGGCTCGCCGGGTTCGTCGGGGTGTGTCTGCGGAGGCGGGCGGCCGGCAAGCCGTGGCGGGCGCAGGCGCTCACAGGGCTATTCGTGGCGCTCTGGCTGGCCGCGGGGATCCGTTGCATCAGCCCGCACTACGATTCCGGCCTGTACCACTTGCCATTCATTGAATGGCTGCGCGCGGGACCGTTGCCGCTGGGGCTGGCTAACGTTCACGTCCGGTTCGGCTACTTCTCGAGTTGGCTGGTCGTCTCAGCGGCCGAAGGAGCCTCGCGGCTTCACCCGGACCTCCTGTATCTCATGAACGGGGCGGCAGGACTCCTGGGGCTCGGGGCGCTGATCGAGACCTCGTTGCCGGCGCTGCGCAGTGGACGATGGAGTTTCAGTTCACTGTTCAGCATGGCGAGCGCGATTCTGCTGGCTGCGGCGGCTTATCCGCTCTTTTTCAGCTGGATGGGGGCCAGCCCGTCGCCGGATGTGCCGGCGGCGCTGTTTGCGTTGGTTGCGCTAGTGCGGCTGGCCGAACTCCTGGAAAAGCCGGAAGGCACGGCTTTGGGGACGGTGACCGTTGGGCTGCTGGCGGCGGCGCTCGCAATGACGATCAAAGTGAGCCAGGCGCCGGCGTTGTTGGCCGCGGCGGGAGCCGCCGTTTGGGCCCGCCTGGGCTTGAGACACGGAGGCGGGGCCGGACTCCGACGCCCTATCTGCGCCACAGCCGCGCTGCTGGTTGTATGGGAGGCGGGCGGGCTGCTCGTTTCCGGGTGCCTGCTGTTTCCCATCGCGGATACTTGCTTGGCTGGCGTTCCGTGGCATGTCGATCCAGTTCAAGCTGCCGCCGAGGCGGCCCGCGTCGCAGCCTGGGCCAGGGCTCCGGGGCCGATGTTCCGCGAAGTTCAAGAGGCGTGGCAATGGGTTCCCTACTGGAGGGAGCTGATGTGGCCCAACCGGCCTGTTCTGCTGCATCTTCTGGTTGCCGGCGGCGCAATGTCGTTGTTGGCTGCGACCTTGCGGCCAGTGTTCGGGGGCGGGAGAGCGCAGCCAGGTGAAAGGCGGGCGTTCGCCACGGTAGCCGCAACGAGCGTCGCCGGCATTGCCATAACCGCTCTGGCAGCCCCTGACCCGCGATTCTGCCTGGCATTCCTTACGGCCTTGCCGGCGGCGATTGTCTCCTGTCTGCTGGCAGGACCGGCGCACAGGGTGCCAGAGGCCAGGGCGGCCGCAGGAGCGGCGCTGGTCCTCCTCCTCGGAGGCGGCCTGTTCAACCTGTGGCTGGCGCCGGCGTGCTCGGAATGCTGCGGGTGGCGGCGTCTTCCAGCACCGCGAACCCAAGTGCAGACGACGGAGGCCGGACTGGAGATCCAGGTGCCGGTAGATACGGATCAGTGCTGGGCGACGACTCCGCCGTGCAGCCCGGAGTTCCCCGCGTCGCTGCAGGAGAGAGAGTATTTCGGGCGGCGGGCGTTCCTGGCCGGGAACGGGGTGGAGTGAGGTCGCAGAAACCCGAGGCTTACCCGGAAGCCTGCGAAGTGGGCAGGATGACGAACTCCTCGACGATGACCGCCAGGGGGCGGGGATCGGTTGCGCTGTGGCTCCACTGCGAGAACTCGAGGCAGATCTCGTTAAGTCCCTGGTGCAATACGACGTCGGCCAGCAACAGGCGCGACTTGTTATAGCCGGTGCAGACCAACTCGCCGTGCCAGTACTCGCGGCCGTTCACCGAAAGCCGGAGCCGCTGGCGCCGGTGGGGGTTCCTGTATTTCAAGAACAAGGTGAACCCGCCGGCCGATGCGGCCCGCCAGCGGATGCCTGTGACGGGACCGAAAGCCCACCGGAAGGAGCCGAGCCCCAACTCAGGCAGCGGTCCCTCGATGTCTCCCAGGTCATGACTTTCGACTCCCGGCATCATTCCCCGGAAAGGGTTGATCGGCGGCGGAGGAGGAGGCACATCGGGGCGGAAGTCGATTTTCGGCAACAAGTTCCAACGTTCGGCAAGCCCGAGACGGCGCCACAGCCGGTGGAACCCGAGGTAACAGCGGTGGATCGAGTATTCGTTCTCTACCCAGAGCCGCGCCCAGGCTCCCATCGCCCGGCAGCGATCCGGATCCTGGTAGTACCGCAAGATCTCCGTGGCCAGAGCCTCGGGGGTTTGCTCCGCGACCAGGGAGCCGCTGACGCCCGGGTGGACGGCTTCACGGATGCCCGAAACATCCAAGCCGACGGCCGGCGTTCCGCAGGCGGCCGCTTCGAGGAACACCTGGCCGAAAGTCTCGGCCCGGCTGGCACTGACGAAGAGGTCGGCGGCTGCGTAGACCATCGCCAAGCGGGACGGATCCTGGAAATAGCCGAGGGTGAGAACTCTTTCGGACTGACAACCGTCCGGGAGGCTGGAAGGACCGACAAGCACGAGCAGCAAGTCCGGGAGATCGAGAACGCCCACGGCCTCGACGACATCGCGCAGCCGCTTGCGCTCGTCCTCGAGCCGGTCTCCGGAAGCCAGGACGATGAACTTGTCTTTGGGCAGCCCTAAGGCGGCGCGGCAGGCGATCTTGTCGAGGGGGCGGAAAACGTCTACGGGGACGCCCAGGCGTATACGCCCGATATCCGTCTCGGCGGCGGGCTGTCCGAACGCCCGCAAAGCCCCGGCCGCCACCGATTCGGCCCAGGAAGAAGCCGCGAGCAGAAACGGGCGGGCTTCCGCTTTCATCACCCGGCGTTTTTCGTCCCAGGCGCCGGCGATTTCGTTCGGCGGGAGACTGGGGTACTCGTCTGGCGTCGGGCAGGTCTCGTCGCAGCCGGTCAAGTACTTCGTGCAGTCCATCGGGTAGGCGCACCGGCCGGTGAGGGGCCAGAAATCGTGCAAAACGGCGTGGACCGGAGCGAGGCGCGCCAGTTCACTGTAGAGCAGCGCGGTGGCGCGGGCGTGGTGGAGATTTCCGGCGATGATGAGATCGGGCTTGCAATCGGCGATGCGTTTCATGGCAAGCCCAAGCCCAAGGGAGGCTCCCGGCAGCCCTTCGGAGTCGTCGCGGAGCATGACGGCGTGGACTTCGTGCCCCGCGGCCCGCAGGGCTTCAGCGATCCGCCGGTGGGCGATGCCGGCGCCGTAGGCATAGCCCAAGTCGTTCACCATGACGATGCGCAAGCCGTGGCGGGGCTCGCCCGAACCGGCCGACCTTCGAGAAAATCCGGCCGTGGCGAAAGCACGGCGAACCTCCCGGAGTTCGGCCTGGAAGGCCTCCGGTTTGGCTGTTTTCTGCTCCGGGTGGAGGCGGAACCAGGCCAGGGGGCGACCGATGACGTGAAGCCGCGCTCCGGCCTTGGCAAAGCGCAGCCACAGCTCGTAGTCCATGCTGTAGCGGAGACTCTCCTTCACATGCGCGCCGGCTCGCTCCCATAGCTCGCGGGTGAACATCACCTCAGGCTGGTAGAAAAACCGTCCGGCGTTCCAGCTGCCTTCGAGGTCAAGCAGGTCATCGAGCACGAGCGGGCCGTCGTCGGCGGAGGTGAGATGGTAGCCCGTGATGCGGCCGTCTTCGTAAATCCCACACATGCCCGCGACCATGTCTGCGCCCGACGTGAGGAACGCGAGCGCCGCCGCGTGCAGCGCGCCGGGGGCGAGCAGGTCGTCGCTGTTCAGCCAAGTAAGGATCTGGCCGGTGGCCAGCGCCATGCCCTTATTGATGGCGTGGGACTGGCCGCGGTCCGGCTCGGAGATGACGTGGGCAAGGCGCCCGCGGTACTTCTCAAGAACGGCAGCGGTGCCGTCTTCGGAGCCGCCGTCCACGATAATGTGCTCCACGTTCGGGTAACCCTGGTTGAGCACCGAAAGAATCGCCTCTTCGATGTAGGCGCCCTGATTGAAGGAAGGCGTGATGATGGAGATGCGCGGCCAAGGGCGGCGGCCGGGAAGCGTTTCGAGCGGAACAGACGGGATCCCGGTGCGGCAGGGCCAGCCGTGCGGCTGACGGCGGAGCGAATCGAGCAAAGCCTCGCGGGCCGGGCGCGTCTGAGCCGCGACGGGAGTATAGCAGCCGTCGCTGAGTTCCCCAAGAAGAAAATAGCGCTCGTCGAGCCGGCGCTTGACTTCGTCGAAAGCGCTTCCGCAGAGCGGCATACCCAAAGCCGAGCACGCTTCCGTGGCATGGATCCGCCAGAAAGGACCGCCTTCGTCCGCGTGGCGGGCGGAGAAGAGTCCGGTCTGGCCAAGCACCTGGACGGTTTCGGCGCCAGCGGCCGACAGGGCCAAGCCGGGTGTTCCGGGATCGACCAAGCGGCCCAGTTCGACCGCGTCGTCGAAGCTCAGCGCGCCACCCTCCCCGCCCAGAATTACCAATCCGGCGATCGCCTGGAGGTCGCGCCGAAAATCGGAGAGACGGCCGTGAAAGAACAATACTGTTCGGTCGCGTCCGCGGTTGACGAGCAGCTCGCGAACGGCCCGGAGCCGCCCAGCGTCGGGGTCCACGACAAACAAGGGAGTGGAGCGTCCCGCCGCTGCACACACGACATCCGGAGCACATTGCACCAGGAGGGGCGGATGTCCACGCCGGCCAGTGGAAGCGATAGCCGATTCAAGAACCTCGAGGTTGCCGGTTGTCATCTCCGAATCAGGCCGCCCCCACGCTCCGCGGCTTACTGCCCCCGGGCCCGCAGATTCCGAAACTTTCCCACCAACCGCCCGAAAACACTCCGGCGCAAGCCGCCCAAGAGTCCGTGAGTTTCGGCGGCGAGGCGGGCGTTCTCCTCTTTCAACGCCTGGAGGACTTTTTCGAGCTTGGCGGCTTCCGCTTGCCAGGAAGCGGACTTGGCGGCGAGATCCCGGGCATTGAATTCCTGCCGCAATCGCTCTTCTTCCGCCCGTTTCAGCGCGGCGCGCAGCTCTTCGGTTTGCCGCTCCAGGCGCGAGACGGAATCGCGCAGCGAGGTCAGATGGGTTTGCGCAGCCGCCAGTTCCTCCTGCAAGGCGGCTCTGTCGCGCTCGAGGCGCTCGATCCGATCTTCGAAACGCCGCTTCCGCTCGCGGGCCAACGCGGCGCCGTCCTCCACGATGCGATGCAACAGAAAACGATCCGGTTCGAGCGCACGGAAGTGGAAGCCCTCTTCGCCGGCGAGGACGCGGTCGAACTCGGCCTCGACTTCCTCGACCGGCATCCGGCGCACACAGTACGGCTCACTCAGATGACAGTCCCAACCGCATCCTGCACAAGGAACCAACATAGTGAGGACCGCTCCGCCACGTGCGACCGGGAGAGAAACGGGCCACTCCCCCGCCCCAGACACCGCAACTATCGGCTTACCCAAGGCCGCGGCCATGTAAGCCGGGCCTGTCAAACGGCCGAGGTAACCGGCGCTCTGCGCCAGCAACCCGGCGAGCAGCGTTAAATCCGTTCCGGGCCGGCACAAGTTCACCGAGCGCGACTTCGCCCCGCCCATCCGCTCCCGGATGGTTTCGGCAACCGGATGCTCCTCAGCGACGCCACAGAAAAGCAGTTGCAGGTCGTGCCGCCGGCAGATAGACGCCAGCAAATCGGCCCACTGTTGAGGCTCCCAGTTCCGAACGGCGGCCGTGGCTGGGTGCCCGGCACAGACAATCCAGCACGCCGCCGGATCTACTCCGAGACGTTCGAGCTCGCGCATCCCCCGGTCGAGGGTCTCCTCGTCCAAGTTGATCGCCGGCGCCGGGAGGTCGGCGCGCCACCCGAGAATCGCGGCCGCCAGAACGGCGTAACGCTCACGCTCCGGTTCACCTTGGGCGACGCGTATCACTTTCTTGAAAGGCGGCCCCTCCGCGGCTTCGCCCGATTCGTCCTCCACCGTCAGAACGATGGATGAGACTTCGGGAAACCAACGAGCTATCTCTTCGTCGAGCGGCGTAGGCGGACAAGAAGCGGGAACGATGAGTTCCGGAGCGAATTCAGCCACGCGGTCACGGAACCGGTTTTCAGCGTCCGCATCCTCGCCGGAGGGTTCGCCTGCGGGTCCGGGCAGGAGCAGCGTTCGGGCTTCGCGGACGGTCAACCGGGCCAGGGGGACGAGCGCACCCGGAACCGCCAGCGACAACTCGTGGCCGTGTTCCACGAGCACCGAAAAGAAGGGCTGCCGGAAAACGAAATCACCGATCCCGCCCGGACTCGTGACGAGAATTCTCATTGGCCTCCCTCAGCGGCCGGCGTGGACGTGGGACAACGTATATTACTCATTCCGCCGCGCCGTACGTCCTGACTCGCAGTCACTCCGCCGGACCCCGGTCCAAGTTGGCCAACCGCTTACGGAAATACTCTATAGTGCGTGCAAGTCCTTCTTCCAGGGGAACCGACGGCTCCCAACCAAGCTTTTCCCGCGCCAGGGTGATGTCGGGTTGACGCTGGACCGGGTCGTCCTTCGGCAGCGGCCGCTCGACGATTTGCGAGCGGGACCCGGTCATTTCGATGATCTTCTCGGCGAGCTGCCGGATGGTGAACTCGGTGGGATTGCCCAGGTTCACTGGCCCGGTGAGTCCTTCGGCGTTCATCATCCGGATGCACCCGTCGATCAGGTCGGAGACATAACAGAAGCTTCGCGTCTGGCTACCGTCGCCGTAGACGGTGAGGGGTTCGCCGCGGAGCGCCTGAACGATGAAGTTGCTCACGACCCGGCCGTCGTCGATGGCCATGCGGGGGCCGTAAGTGTTGAAGATCCGGACGATGCGGACGTCCACGCCATTCTGGCGGTGGTAGTCCATCACCAGGGTCTCGGCGACGCGCTTACCCTCGTCGTAGCAGCTTCGCGGGCCGATCGGATTCACCCGGCCCCAATAGGTCTCCCGCTGGGGGTGTTCTTCGGGATCGCCGTAGACCTCCGAAGTCGAGGCCTGGAGCATGCGGGCGCGGACGCGCTTGGCGAGACCCAGCATGTGGATCGTGCCCATGACGTTCGTCTTGACGGTCTTCACTGGGTTGTACTGGTAGTGCACCGGCGAGGCGGGACAGGCGAAGTTGTAGATCTGATCCACTTCGAGGAAGATCGGCTGCACGAGGTCGTGCCGGATCAGCTCGAAGCGCGGGTGGCTGAGCAGATGGGAGATGTTCTCCTTGGATCCCGTAAAGAAATTATCCAGACACAGAACGTCGTGACCTTCCTCAAGGAGCCGCTCACAAAGGTGGCTGCCAAGGAAGCCCGCTCCGCCGGTAACGAGAATCGTTTTTCGCTTCATCTCTTCTCTCGTCGATGGTACACCGGTACGACGGCTCGAGATGCAGCGGCCAATAAACCCGCCAGTAGGCACCCCCAGGCGAACCAATCGCCATGCCGCGAGTAAAACGTCGTCTCTTCGACGTAGCCGAAGTTCAGCCGCGCCGCCGTTTCCACGTCCTCGGGGAGGCGTTGGCGGACGCGGCCGGCCGGATCGATCGCCGCCGTGATCCCGTTGTTCGTCGCCCGAACGAGCCAGCGGCGGTTCTCGGCGGCTCTCATGCGGGCGATGAGCAAGTGCTGGTCTCGCGCGGCGCTGCGGCCGAAGTAGCCGTCGTTGCTCAAATTGACGAAGACTTGGGCGCCCTGGAGGGCGAAACGGCGGACCAAGTGCGGGAAAACAGCCTCATAACAGATGAAGACGCCGTAGCGGCGGCCATCGACAGGCATCAGGACGATCTCGCGACCCGGCACGAAATCCCCCGCCTCCTTGGTGATCCGGTTGACGAAGCCGAACAGCGGAGGGACGAACTCGCCGAAAGGGACCAGGAACATCTTGTCGTAGCGGGCCGCCGGGCGGCCCTGCGCGTCGAGGAGTTGAGCGGAATTGAGCGGCGCGCCGTCCTTTGTGTAGGCGACGGTGCCGAACAGAAAAGGCGTGCCGGTAAGACGGGCGAGGTTCTCGGCGGCGGCGCGGAAGCGCGGATCGGTCTCGTAGTAGAAGGGCGCCGGCACTTCCGGCCAGACGAGCAGCTCCGGCTTTTGCGCATCAGGCTCCATCGCCACAGCCATCGTCCGGAACGCCAGACGGTCGATCGTCCGGCGCAGCGAAGCGCCGTCCCAGCTCTTGTCCAGCGGCACGTTGGGCTGCATCACGACCAACTCGCGGCTGCCAGCCGCCGGTTCCGGCAACGGCGGCAACAACCACAAGCCGGGTAAGACAGCGAGCCAAGCAAGGCGCCGCCGGGGCCTGCGAAGCGCCGCCACGGCTACCGCGGCTGCGAGCATCACGAACACGAACGATAGCCCATAGACGCCGATCCATGGGGCCAGCCGCATCGGCAGGTCCATGTCGATGCCGGCGTTGCCGAGAGCCATCCAGGCGAAGCCGAGGGGCCCGTGGGTCCTCTCGATCCCGGTCCAGAGCGCCGCTACCGCGGGAAGCGTCCACCAGCGGTCCATCAGGTAGCCCGCGAGCCAAGTAAAAACGGCCAGATGGGCGGCCTTGGCGATACAAAAGAGCAAGAAGCACGCCCATCCGGCCAGCTCCCCCATGCCGCCGTGATAGCTCAGCACGAACTGGATCCAGGTGCAGACGCCGAACCAGTAAACGATGCCCGCCGCCTCGCCCAGCAGGAGACGGCGCCATGGGTTCGGCTCCCGGGCCGCCGCAACGAGAAGGGGCGCCAGCGCGACGGGCGCGAGCCAGACCAGACTGAAGTCAGGGAACGTGAGAATCAGGAGCGCCGCACTCAGCAGCGAGAGGAAGAGATTCAACATCACATCACCGAATCGACACCAGGTCCCGTTCGCCCGCGGGACCACGACATCAGAGACTGGCCCATACCCGCTCGGCCATATAGGAGCTTCGAACCAGCGGACCGCTGAAAACTTCGCGGAAGCCGAGGGCGAGCCCGTAATCGCGGTAATGCTCGAATCGACCCGGAGGGATGAACTCCGCCACGGGAAGGTTCCTGCGGCTCGGCTGGAGATACTGGCCGATGGTGACGACATCGACGCCGACCGCACGCAGATCGCGCATCACGGCTTCGACCTCCTCGGGGCGTTCGCCTAGGCCCACCATCAAGCCGGACTTCGTCAACGCACCGGCCCCGTGCTCCCGCGCGAACCGAAGCACCTCCAGGGACTGACGGTACTCGGCCTGCGGGCGTACCTTCCGATAGAGCCGGGGAACCGTCTCGACGTTGTGGTTAAACACGTCGGGGCCGGCGTCGAGCACCGTCCGCACGGCGCCGAGATCGCCGCAGAAGTCCGGAGTGAGCACTTCGATCCGGGCCGCCGGGAGCCGGGCGCGCACGCGGCGGATCGTCTCGGCGAAGTGGCCCGCGCCGCCATCGGGCAGGTCGTCGCGGTTCACGCTGGTGATGACGACGTAGCGCAGCCGCATTTCGGCGGCCATGCGGGCGACGTTGTCCGGCTCCTGGGGATCGATCTGGAACTCGTGCTTGCCGGGGACGCCCTTGGGAACCGAGCAGAAGCCGCAGCCGCGGGTGCAGAGGTTGCCGAGAATCATGAACGTCGCCGTGCCGCGGTGGAAGCACTCGTGGAGATTCGGGCAGCGCGCCGACTCGCAAACCGTGTGCAGGTTGAGACGGCGCAGGCCGCGTTTGAGGGCGGTAACGGCCTCGTGATGAACCGCTCCGCCGCGGACCCACTCGGGCAGGCGCGGAGGCTTCCTCACCCGGCGGGGACCACCGGCGGTGATCTGAACGAGTCCCGGCGAATCAGCCATTCACCTGTATCTTCGCGTGAATGGCTTGAAGCCCGCATCCCGCAGCCGGGCCCGGGTCCGGGCGATTTCCTCGGCGCCGCTCACGGGGCCTACCAGCACACGCACTAGATCCTGACCGGGAACTGGAGCTAGATGGACGGAAAAGCCCCGTTTGGAGAGCACGTCCCGGAGCACTTCGCCTTCGGGCAGGGTGGTAGCGGCCACTTGCAGCCACGTGGTTCCGGGCGGGGGCTCGCTCACACCTCCAGAGACGACGGGTGGACGGGAGACGGGCTTCGGTGGCGCCGGCGGCTTGGGTCTCGGCTTGGGTTTGGCCGCCACGGGCTTCGGCCGCGCGGACTCCGGCTCGGTCCGGGCGGCGGGAGCGGAAGCCGATGCGGCTCCGCTGGCCGTTTGCGACGGCGCGCCCCCCTCGCCCTCGGGTTCGATCACCAACGGCTGGCCGGCGCCCAGGGCGGCCTGCTCCGCAGCCTGCTCGGCCATATTCCGCCCCACGATGTAGCCCATCGTGAAGAACACGCCCAACAACACGACAACGATGAAAAAGACGCTGAGCAATTGCTTGTTGCCCAGCACGAGTTCGAATTCGCCCTGGTCGGTCCTTGGCATTTCGAGCTTTCGGAAACCTTAAGCGGTTTCCCCCTTAGATTCGTCTGTTCCGGGAATCTCTTTAGAACCGCCTTCCGCCGGCTGTGTCTCGGCTGCCGTTTCGCTAACGGGACCGCCCTTGCCGGTGGACTCCAACGCCCGTTTCAAGGAGACGAGGATATCGAGCGGCAGCGGGAAGACGATCGTCGTATTCTTTTCGGCGCCGATCTCGATGACGGTCTGCAAGTAGCGCAATTGCAAAGCGGCCGGCTCGCGTTGCATCACCTCGGCGGCCATGGTGAGCTTCTCGGCGGCGGTGTACTCGCCTTCGGCGTGGATGATCTTGGCGCGGCGCTCGCGCTCGGCCTCGGCCTGCCGCGCAATGGCCCGGATCATCGATTCGGGGAGGTCCACATTCTTCACCTCAACCAATGTGACCTTCACGCCCCAAGGATCCGTATGCTTGTCAAGGACGCTTTGCAGCCGCAGATTGAGCTTCTCACGCTGGCTGAGCAACTCATCAAGCTCCACTTCGCCAAGGACGCTCCGCAACGTGGTTTGCGCCAACTGAGAAGTTGCGTACAAATAGTTCTGGACCTCGAGGATCGCCTTTTGCGGATCGATAACCCGGAAATAAACGACGGCGTTCACCTTCACGGTGACGTTGTCGCGGGTGATGATGTCCTGCGGCGGAACGTCCATCGTTTCGACCCGCAACGAGACCCTCACCATGCGGTCGATGGGAGCGAAGACAAAGATCAGACCCGGTCCTTTAGGCTTCTCCAAGACCCGCCCGAGGCGGAAGATGACGCCGCGCTCGTATTCGGCCAGGATTTTGATGGCGGACAGCAGGTAAAGGATCACAATGAGGATTGCGATCATCGGGATGTCGATCATGGGGAACCTCCTTAATCGGCCGTGGGCTCCACTTTCAACTGGAGTCCGTTGACTTCCACCACCCGGACGCGGGCGCCCGCCGGCACCTTCCGGTCGGCCACCGCGTCCCAATACTCTCCGTGGATGAAGACCCGGCCCTCCGGGTCTAAATCAGTATACGCCTTTCCGATTTCACCGACCATGCCCGCGGTGCCGGTGACGACCTTACGGCGGCGGGCGCGGATGACGAGCCCCAGCAGGAACGCCGTGATCAAAGCAAACGGAAGGCTCACTCCGACGGCAGTGCTCAACCGAATCCGCATCTCCGGCGGGCCTTCCACGAGCAACAAGGCCCCGAGCACCATCGAGACCGTTCCCCCAATCGCCAGAACTCCGTGAGAAACCAAGTACGCCTCCAATACAAACAACGCCACGGCAAGAACCAACAGTGCCACGCCGAGCCAGCTGATGGGCAGGACCGACAAGGCTGACAGCCCGAGCAGCACCAGAATACCGCCCGCCACCCCGGGCACGATAAGGCCTGGGGAGGAAAACTCCACATAAATCCCGAGAGCGCCGAGAACGAGAATGACGAACGCCAGGTTGGGATCCGCGATGGCGGAGATAAACCGCTCGCGCAGGGAGAGCTCGTATTCGGTCACCGCGGCCCCCTGAAGCTGCAGGACGACTTCGGCGCCGGCGAAACGTTTCACCGTTCTGCCGCTGATCTTGTCGAAAAGCTCGGCCTCTGTAGAAGCAACGAGATCGATGAGACGGTTCTCTAGCGCCTCCTGTTCGGTAAAGGCGCGAGCCTCGAGGACGGCCTTCTCGGCCAGCTCACTGTTGCGGCCGCGGCGCTCGACGATGCTGCGGAGAGCCGCGGCAGCATCACTCTCGGCCTTGCGGCGCAAGACGGGATCCATCTGTTGGCCGAGGAGCACGGGCGAGGCCGCCCCGGTCCTCGTACCGGGGGCCATGGCGGCTACGTCGCCGGCTTCCAGGATGAAGAACCCGGCCGACGCGGCCCGGCCGCCACTGGGGGTCACGTAGGTGATGACCGGCACCGGAGAGGCCACGATGAGCTGGGTGATCTCCCGCGTGGCTTCGAGCATCCCCCCGGGCGTATCCAGGCGGATCAGGACCGCGTCGGCGGCTTCACGGTCCGCCTGGGCGAGGGCGTGGTTGATGATTTCTACCGTGACGGGATGGACCACGCCGTCCAAGGTGACAGCCACAACACGGGGCTGCGCAAGGACTCCCAACGAAGCCGTAAGCCAAACAATTATGGGAACTAATCGCCGCACCAGACCGCCTATCCCAACTATAGCACCGGCTCCCCCAAGCTCCATCACTCCGTTCGGCAACTTCGCCCAGCCACCCGCAGGAACCACGGGCTCATAAGACGTGCAGAGAACCCGACAACCGACCTATGCCGCCGCGGCGCGGAGGTCGCTTCGGGACGACTTGCAAACGAGAGTGCTAAGCGATAGAGTTACCACAGAAGAAATCGCCTAAAGCGATTTTTCAACACGAAGCCTGTCAGTCAGGGGTGAGGAAGTCGCGAACGACAATTTGGAGGCAGGCACATGAAAACACACTTTCGTATCTTTAGCTTCTGGGGCGCTTTGCTTTTCCTCTTTGCTGGCGTCGCCATCGCGCAGGTGGAGACAGCAAGAATTACCGGCACCGTTTCGGACAGCAGTGGGGCAGTGGTCCCTGGCGCCAAAATCACTTTCACCCACGTGGCGACGAACACGACGTTCACAATGGAGGCGGATGCGGAAGGCCGCTACGTATCACCACCGCTGCGCATCGGCGAATACCGCGTCGAGGTGGAAGCGCCCGGCTTCAAGCGCTTCGTCCGCAGCGGCATCGTCTTGCAGATCAACGAGACGGCCGTCTTGAACGTCACGCTGGAGCTCGGCGCGGTGACCGAGACCGTGGATGTGACGGCCGACGCTCCCTTGCTCGAAACCACCCAAGCGACGCAGGGCCAGGTGATCGACAACCAGCGCGTGGTCAATCTGCCCCTGAACGGCCGCAACTACATCCAGTTAGCGCTGCTTTCCCAAGGAGCCGTCCAGCCCATCGGCGGCCGCTTCGGAGGGTTCAGCGCCGCGGGTCAGCGCACGACCCAGAACAACTACATGCTGGACGGCATCGACAACAACAACGTTCAGATCGCCGCCCAGGGCCGGCAAGCCGAAGCCGTTCGGCCGCCCATCGACGCCATTCAAGAGTTCAAGATCTCCACGAACAGTTATTCAGCCGAATACGGCCGGGCGGCCGGGGGCATAGTGACCGTCTCGACCAAATCGGGCACCAACGAGTTCCACGGCACCCTCTACGAGTTCCTGCGCAATGAAAAGCTGGACGCCAAGAACCTCTTTGACAAGCCGGACCAGCCGAAGCCGCCATTCAAGCGCAACCAATACGGCTTCTCGGCCGGCGGCCCGATCGTAAAGAACAAGGTCTTCATCTTCGGCGACTACGAGGGGACGCGGGTGCGGGAATCGCGCACCGTCACCTCGACGATCCCCACCATGAAGATCCGCTCCGGCGACTTCAGTGAGATGCCGGACGTCATCTACGACCCATACAGCTACGATCCGGCGACGAAGACGCGCACGCCGTTCCCGGGCAACATCATCCCGCCCGAGGTGCAGGATCCCATCGCCAAGGAGATCGCCACGTGGTATCCCCAGCCGCAAACGCCCGGGCTGACCAGCAACTTCGTCTACAACCCGCCGAACGCCAGCGACGTAGACAAGTGGGACGTGCGGGTCGATTACAACATCGGATCGAAGGACACGCTGTATTACCGGTTCAGCTTCCAGCGGCAGTTCGACCCCGCTTCGCCGAGGCTGCCGTTCCCGGCCTACGATGACAGCGCCAACGGCTCGAACTTCGAGCACAACGGACGAAACATGGGGCTGGTGTGGAACCACGTCTGGACGCCCACGCTGATCACCTCGACGCGGCTTGGCTGGAACAAGATCTTCACCGAACGCACACCCGTCGTCGACGAGAACCTCAACGCCAAGCTCGGGATCAAGGGCGTGAACCAGTCGCTGGCCGGCATGGCGCGGATGATCATCACCGGCTACCAGAACATCGGCACGGGCTGGTGGAACCCGAACCTCGCGGACTCACAGGCCCGGCAACTGGTGAGCGACACGACGTGGACCAAGGGTCCGCACTCGATCAAGTTCGGGATCAACTTCACCTGGCTGCAGAGCTACCTGAGCAACCCACAGCAGGAGCTGGGCGGCTTCTACTTCAACGGCAACTACACGCGGAACCCCCAGAACAACAAGGGCGGCGACGGCTTCGCCGACTTCCTGACCGGCATCGCCTTCCGGGGCGACACCTCGACGTCGGCCTATATGAATCTGCGGGCGCCGTTCTGGCAGTGGTACGTGCAGGACGAGTGGCGGGTGACGCCGAAGCTGACGCTGAACATCGGCGTGCGGTTCGAGCTGAACCAGCAGTGGGTGGAGAAGGACGACCGGTTCTCGATGTACGATTTCGAAACCGATCCGGACAATCCCGTGTGGGTCTTCCCGAAACGCACCGGCAACCGGTTCGACCGCGCCTTGATCGCCGACGACCCGAAGTTCGTCCCGCGCTTCGGCTTCGCCTACCAGATCTTCTCGAACACCGTCTTGCGCGGTGGCTACGGGATGTACGTGGCCAACTACGAAGGCACCGGCGGCGGCCAGTTCCTGGAGACGAACCCGCCGTTCCACATCAAAGTACGCATGTCCACCGACAGCCGGACGATCACGTTGCGGCTGCAGGACGGGATGCCCGAAGGAATCCTGACGCCCGAGCGCGCCCGCTCACTCTCGTTCTCGACTTTCGAACGGCACCCGACGTTGCCGCTGAGCCAACAATGGAATCTCAACATCCAGCACCAGTTCGGCGGTGACTGGGTGTGGGAGATCGGTTATTACGGTGCGAAAGCAAACCACCTCGTCAACCGGATCGACGGCAACTTCGCTCCGCCGATGCCGGGCAACATCAACAAGAACCGGCGATATACGTCGGCTCTCTGGCCGAACAGCGACATCGTCGTCGGGCCGCTCGGATCGTTCAACTCCCACTACTTCAACGGCAATTCCCTGTTCCACTCGTTGCAGACCAAAGTGGAGAAGCGCTTTTCGAACGGCTTCACCTTGCTCACTTCGTTTATCTGGTCGAAGACGATCGGCGACGTGCCCGGTTTCGCGGGTTCCGGGAACGCTCCCAACTCCGGGATCCAAGATCCGCGGAACCGGAAGCTGGAGCGGGGGCTCGACAACCAGCACATGGGCAAGCGTTTTGTGGCCAGTTACATCTACGACCTTCCGTTCGGCCAGGGCAAGCGCTGGGGCTCGGGCTGGAGCGGCGTTACCGACGTCATCCTCGGTGGCTGGACCATCGCCGGCATTACTACGCTGACTGATGGCCAGCCGGCCGGATTGAACGTCCAGGGCAATCCCTCCAACGCGAGCACCTTCACCCGGCCTAACGTGGTGGCAGGACAGACGTGGCGGCTGCCGCGGGAGCAGCGCTCTCTGGAGCGGTGGTTCAACACTGACGCGTTCGAGGCGCCGCCCAAATACGAGTTCGGCAATGCCGGACGAAACATCATCATTCGCCCAGGACGCGTGAACTTCGACCTGGCGGTGTACAAAATGTTCCATTTCACGGAACAATACCGCCTCCAATTCCGCTTCGAAGCCTTCAACGCGTTCAACACACCGCCGATCGGGACGCCGAACCTCCAGGTCCGGCACAAAGACTTCGGGCGGATTACTTCGGCCGGCAGGCCGCGGAACCTGCAGTTCGCCCTGAAGTTCATCTGGTAAGAACTGTTTCGAGCGCCGCCCGGGGAGACACACCAATCTCCCCGGGCGAATTCTTTGGACCCGCGCCGCTCCTCACATGACCGAGAGGGGTGAAGAAACCGGCGGGGTCAGTCTCTCGGCGGCGTTGGGGTCGGCGTAGGCGGCGACGATCTCGCCGAAGTAAAGGCGGTGGAAATCGTCTTGGGGGTAGGCGTCGTCGAGGATCGCCTGGGGAAGTGAGTCCGGATTCAGGTCATTGAAGTGTACAGTCCGGCACTCGTAGTGCACCACGCACTCCTGGATGGCCGGGGGCCGCACCTCGCGGGCCGGCAAGATCGTGAGCCCGGCCTCCTGGAACTTGTCTCGGTCCCGGCCGGAGATTTTGCCGCATAGAGCGACGGCCTCGTTGAGGTCGGCGGCAGGGACGTTCACGGTGAATTCCCGCACCTCTTCCAGCCGGCTGTAACTGTAGCGGGACGGCCGGACGAGCACGATCCAGACCGGCCGGCCCCAAATGGACCCGATCGTACCCCAGCCGATGGTCATTACGTTCGGTTTGCCATCCCGGCCGACCGAGACCAGGAGCAGTCCGTCGTCCCTCATCCGCCGCATAGTCTCAGCGAAGTAGTCCGTATAACGTATGGTTACTTTCGACATGAATCACCTCCAGGGGAAGATGCGCCGGGGCACGCTTGGAGTGCCGTCACGGGCGCGCGCCGCCGGTGTTACCCCACCGCCCCAATCTATCGCAACGAGCTTGGGGGGCGTATGAGCGGACCTTCGGCGCCCGGGGACAGCGGGCCTACGGAAAGCGTTTGCACCGGCGTGGCGACCGCCGGTGACACAGGTTTTCAGAATATTTTCGCCTGAAGAATCAGTCGTTTCGGGGAACGGACGGACTTCCGGCGTACACGGACGCAGTTACCGTCAGGGACAGGAGCCCGGTTCCAGCCCGGAGGAGCCCGGGGATGCGGAAGATGCGAGCGACGAGACTCTTCCTGATAGGATGGCTGGCCGGCAGCGCCACGGCGACCGCCGGGCAGGATTTAGCCACCGACCGGTACGAGCGAATCCAACAGGCGATCGAGCGGCGCTTCGAAATCCTGGAGCAGGAAAAGCGCCGGGCGGCGGAATGGGAACACCAGCAGTTCCTCCGCCGGGCGCGGGCCTTCGTCCGTAAGTGGAACGCCTTTGTCGAAGATTACAACGGCGGGAAGGTGGATCTCGACAAGGTGCGGGAACTTTCGAAAGCCTTCCGCAAGTTGGAATCGTGCTCCTGGTGGCGGCGGGCGGCGAAGCCGAAGCGCCGGTAGCGGACCGGGCGCCCGCCGCACCACCGCACCGCCGCCGCAATGGAAGACACAAGGAGCTGACAGTGGCAATCAAGATCAAACCCAAGAAACTGACCGTGCCCGACGAGCCGTTCTACCCGATCGACCGGCTCTATCTGTTCGACCGTTTCGACCGAATGAGCTGGGAGCGGACCTTCGGCGAGCAGGCGCCGCCGTTCGACCCCGCGCGGCCGCCAAAGCGCTGGGCCGACACGTCCGCGCTCGAGGGCGTAGCGGACGCAGACGCTAAATTCGTCGAATATGACTATTTCGACTTCGGATCGCGGACCTTCAAGAAGCTGCGGTTGACGGCCCGGGAGGCAGCCACGCCGAACTTGCCCGGCGCTTACGTCTTCCCGAAATACGAGCCCGCTCCTACGCCGGCCGTCGTGCGGCATCCGGACCGGGGTGCAAGTCCCCTTAACCCGGTAATGCTCTCCACCCGTGAGGAGGCCGAAGCGCTGCGGCAGGAGCTCGGTGGCGAGTCCGTGGTCGAGAACACAATGTCGGAGGCCGGGCCGTTCCGGGTGGATTGGCAGGGCGAGCGGCGGCGCATGTGGCTCGTCCGCATCGGCAACCAGTACTACAACGTCGGCCTATTGCTGGCGCGCAAGTACCGCTACGGCGTGGGGGCTCCGGGGGAGTGGAGCTTCTCACCGATCGGTCAACCGACGTGGACGCCGAAGCGCCAAGCGACAGGCGAGAACGACCCGCGCCCCGAAGTCCCGGTCCCGACCCGGACGCTGGCGGCAAATGAAGCAATCTACCTGGGACACCCGATGAAAGTGATCGTCTATCGTACGGACCGCGAGAGCGAGTTCAACCGCCCGGACGCCGGACAGCCGGCCTTCCCGCCGGACGTCCGCACGATTCTGGAGCGGATCGACGCCAATCTTCAACAACTGCTAGCGATGAACATAATGCGATTGGACTGAGACGCGCGCGCTCAGCGCGCCGCGCGATGGGGCCGCGCTCCGGCAGCCTCTCAGGGCTGCCGGAGCGCGCTTTTTGTTGAATGCCCAGTCCCAACTACTCGATAACGACCAGAAGATCCTTCGGCTCCACCTGCTGGCCGACGTGCGTAAGGATCTGCTTGACAGTGCCGGCGACCGGAGCATAGACGGTGGACTGCATCTTCATCGCCTCCATGACGAGCAGCTTGTCGCCCTTCTTGACCGGCTGGCCTTCCTCGACCGCAATGGCGGTAACCGCCCCCGGAATGGGCGCCCCGACGTGGCCGGGGTGATGGGGATCGGCTTTCGCCGCCGGCGCTGTCTTCGCCTCGAGCGAGAGATCCCGGACGGTGACCGAGCGGGGCTGACCGTTCAATTCAAAGAAGACGGTCCGGGTTCCGTCCTCGTGCGGATCGCTCATCGTCAGGTACTTGATGATGAGGGTCTTGCCCGGCTCAATGTCCACCGTGAACTCCTCGCCCTGCCGCAGGGGATAGAAGAACTGGGCGGTGGGCAAGACTTCGAGGTCGCTGTACTTCTTGCGGGCCTCCTCGAACTTCAGGAAGACCTCGGGATAGAGCAGGTAGCTCAATAGGTCGGTGCGCGACGGCGTCCGGCGGATCTTCTTCTCCAGCTCCTGGGAGGCCTTCTCGAAATCGACGGGCTTCAGGTTGGCGCCCGGGCGGCCGCGGCGCGGTTTCCGGCCCTGCAGCACGACCTGGCGGATCTTCCGCGGCCAGCCGCCCGGAGGCTGCCCCAGAGATCCCATGAACATGTCGATGACCGAGTTGGGGATGGTCAAGTTGTGGTTCGGGCCGAGGTTCTCGAACTCCTTCACCGTCATGCCGTGGCTGACGAGGAACAGCGCCAAGTCGCCGACCACCTTGCTCGACGGCGTCACCTTGACGATGTCGCCGAAGGCCATGTTCACCTCGGCGTAGGTCCGGGCCACTTCCGGCCAGCGGTCGCCGAGGCCCATGGCGGCGGCCTGGGCTTTGAGGTTGGTGTACTGGCCGCCGGGCATTTCGTGGAGGTAGACTTCCGCGGTGCCGGACTTCGGGGCGGCGTCGAAAGGCTCGTACCACGTGCGGACGACTTCCCAGTAGTCAGCGCAGCGGTCGAGGGCCTCGCGGTCGAGGTCCGAGGCGCGGGGCGTGTGGGCGAGGGCGGCCACGAGGGAGTTCAAGTTCGGCTGGCTGGTGGTCCCGCTCATCGGCCCCATGGCGGCGTCGGCGACATCGACGCCGGCCTCGGCGGCCTTGAGGATCGAGGCCGCGTTGACGCCGCTGGTGTCGTGAGTGTGGAAGTGGACCGGCAGGCCGACCTCCTCGCGCAGCGCCTTCACCAGTTTGTAGGCGGCGTAGGGCTTGCACAGCCCGGCCATGTCCTTAATGGCCAGGATGTGGGCGCCCATTTTCTCCAACTCCTTGGCGGTCTTGACGTAGTACTCCAGCGGATACTTGTCGCGCTTTGGGTCGAGAATGTCGCCGGTGTAACAGACCGCGGCCTCACAGACCTTCCCCGCCCGGCGCACGGCCTCCATGGCCACGCGCATGTTGGGCAGGTAATTCAACGAATCGAAGATGCGGAATATGTCGATGCCCTCGGCCGCGGCCTCGTGAATGAACTCGCGGACGACATTGTCGGGATAAGCGGTATAGCCGACGGCGTTGGAGGCCCGCAGCAGCATCTGGAAGCAGATGTTCGGGATCAGTTCGCGCAGCTCGGCCAAGCGCCGCCAAGGATCTTCCCGTAAAAACCGCATGGCGACGTCGAAGGTAGCTCCGCCCCACATCTCGAGGCTGTAAAGGCCGTGGAGCTTCTGGGCCACCCAGCCGGCGATGCGCAGCATGTCGAAGGTGCGCAGGCGGGTAGCCATCAGCGACTGGTGGGCGTCGCGGAAGGTGGTATCGGTGAACAGGAGCTGCTTCTGGTCGCGGGTCCAGGCGGCGAAGCCCTCGGGGCCCAGCTCCTCGAGCAACTGCCGGGTGCCGGGGGGCGGATCGCCGGGGACCGGCTTGGGCACTGGAGCCGGGCGGATCGTCTCCGGCGGCCGCTTCCCCTTCATTTCGGGGTTGCCATTGACGATGACCTCGCCCAGGTAGGTGAGCAGCTTGGTGGCGCGGTCGCGCCGCGGCTTGAAGTGGAACAGAGCGGGGGTCTCGTCGATGAAAGAGGTTGTCACGCCGCCGCTGCGGAACTTGGGGTGGTTGACGACGTTTTCCAGAAACGGGATGTTCGTCCGCACGCCACGGATGCGGAACTCGCGCAGAGCCCGGTCCATGCGGTCGCAGGCCTGCTCGAACTCCCGGGCCCAAGCGGTCACTTTCACCAGCAACGAGTCGTAGTAGGGCGTGATCACCGCGCCGCCGTAAGCCGAGGCCCCGTCCAGGCGGATGCCGAAACCGGCCGGCGAGCGGTAGGTATGCAGGCGGCCGTAGTCGGGCACGAAGTTGTTCTCGGGATCCTCGGTGGTGACGCGGCACTGCAGCGCGTAGCCGTTTAGCGGCACGGGCTCGTCACGGGGCAAGCCCATCTCCTCATCGTGGAGGCTACAGCCCTGGGCGACGAGGATCTGGCTGCGGACGAGATCGACTCCGGTCACCTCTTCGGTGACGGTGTGCTCGACCTGGATGCGCGGGTTGACCTCGATGAAGAACCACTCGCCGGTGTCGGCGTCCATGAGAAACTCGACGGTCCCGGCGCTGTAGTAGCGGACCGTGCGGGCGATGCGGACGGCGGCCTCGGCCAGCTCGGCGGCGATGCGGCGGTCCAGCCCGACGGCCGGCGCCACCTCGATCACCTTCTGGTGGCGGCGCTGCACCGAGCAATCGCGCTCGTGCAAGTGAATGATGTTGCCGTGCTGGTCGCCGAGGATCTGGACCTCGAGATGGCGCGCCCGGCGGATGTAGCGTTCCAGGAAGACGGCGTCGTTGCCGAAGGCGGCGCCGGCCTCCCGCTGCGCCTCGGCGAGCAGCGCCGGCAGGTCTTTGGGCTTCTCGACGATGCGCATGCCGCGGCCCCCGCCGCCGAAAGCGGCCTTGATAATGAGGGGGAAGCCGATCTTGCGGGCCAGCTTCTCGATCTCGGCTTTCGAGGAGACAGGCCGGTCCGTGCCGGGTATGACGGGCACGCCGGCCTTGGCGGCGATGCGGCGGGCAGCGGTCTTGTCCCCCAGAGTGGCGAGGATCTTCGCCGACGGGCCGATGAAGGTGATCCCGGCGGCCTCGCAAGCCCGGGGAAGGGCTGGATTCTCGGCCAGGAAGCCATAGCCGGGATGGATAGCATCCACGCCGGTCTCCCGAGCCAGGGCAATGGCGCCCTCAAGATCGAGGTAAGCCTCGACGGGTCCCTTCCCTTCGCCGATCTGGTAGGCCTCGTCGGCCTTGAAACGGTGGAGGCTCAGGCGGTCCTCCTTCGAGTAGACCGCCACCGTCCGCAGCCCTAACTCATTGGCTGCGCGGAGGATACGAATCGCGATCTCGCCGCGATTCAAGGCCATCAGCTTCCGCATATCCCTTGCATCCTGCGCCGGACGGCTCCCGGGACGCGGGAAGCCTTCGGCGGCGTTTTAACAGCTCGTGGTATTCGAGGTTCTTTCCAGCCTAACATGGAACTTTCGCCGACAGATTCCGTAGCTCTTTGCCGGAGGCTTTTCATGCGATCACTGCTGTTTCGGGTAGCCGCTATTTCTCTGGCGACGGCGCTCTTCGGCTGCGATCTGGTAGAGCTGGCCACCCCGGCCCGCTACCACGAAGACTTCGACTACACCTACCCGTTGGAGGAGGGAGCCCGGCTGTCGGTGGAGAACGTCAACGGCTCCATCGAAGTCGATGCCTGGAATAAAGACGAGATCCATATCTCAGGAACGAAATTCGCCTCTTCGAAGGAGTTGCTGGGCCTGCTCAACATCGATATCGTGGCGACCAAGGAGTTCGTGCAGGTCCGCACGGTGAAGCCATCCTACCGCCGCGGCTCGATGGGAGCGCGGTACGTCATCCACGTTCCGGCGAACACCGTGGTAGACCGTTTGATCACCACCAACGGCAGAGTCGCGGTGAACGGCGTTGGCGGGCCGGTGCGGATCCGCACGTCGAACGGCCGGGTGGAGGTCCGAGACATCCACGGGGAGGTCGAAGTCCGAACCTCGAACGGCTCCATCACCTGCGAAGGGATCACAGGTGATGCGAACCTCAAAACCTCGAATGGCGCAATTCGGGCCGTCCGTCTTCACGGCCGGTTGCGGGCGCAAACTTCCAACGGGAGCATCAAGGCGCGTCTAGCACCCGAGACGGCGGCCGAGCCGATTGTCTTGAAGACGTCGAACGGGACGGTGAACCTCGTTCTGGAGACACTACCGGCCGCCGATGTGATCGTCACCACGAGCAACGCGTCGATTACGGTCCAGGCCCCCGAGTCTCTCCGAGCCCAACTGCGTCTGCGGAGCACGAACGCGACCGTCACAACAGAGTTCGACGTCACAGACGCCAAAGTGAAGAGCAAGCATCGATTGGAAGGGCTCGTCAACGGCGGCGGCCCGCTCGTTCAACTCACCACGAGCAACGGCTCAGTCCGCCTGTTAAAATTCCGGCCCAAGGATCAGCCCGAAGATTTCTGAACCTCAACACCTATGGCGGGCAATGTGACTCGAAAGGCGCTCCCGCGACCGGGCGCGCTCTGAACGGTGATGGCTCCCCCGTGCTTTTTCACGATGCGGGACACGATCGCCAGTCCCAGCCCTGTTCCTCCCTGGGATTTGCGGGTGGTGAAGAACGGCTCGAAGATACGGGGGACATCCTCGGCGGGAATGCCGCACCCCGTGTCGCGAACCGTAATCGTGACGTATCCCGGAGCGTCCTCGGCCACCGAGGTTTCCACCGTCAGCACCCCTCCGTCGGGCATCGCTTCCCGGGCATTCAGCACCAAGTTGAGCAACATCTGATGCATCTGCTCGGGAACCGCCTGTACGACCGCCGCGGGGGCATTGAACTCAAGCCGGACGGAGACTTTGTCATGAGTGAGCGGCCGGATCAGATCCGCCACTTCCGAAATCACATGGTGCAGATCGACGTGGCATGGTTCCGACCGCGCCGGGCGGACCAAATCGCGCAACTCCTGCACCAGCCGCGAAGCCCGCTCGGCGGCCTGTACTACAGCACGGGCCGATTCCTGAACCTCGCTACCGGGATCGGCCTCGGCTTCGATGAGGCTCGCGTGTCCCGCAATCGTCGTGAGGAGGTTGTTGAAGTCGTGCGCCAAGCTGCCCACCAACAGCCTCAGCGCGGAGAACTCGGCGGTCTCACGTTCGTGCCCTGCCGCCCGCGCACCCGCGAGCCCCGAGGATGATGTAAACATTACTGGGCAACATTATACACGGCAAATGTTGAGACTGCGAAGAGCCTTGAGAAAGCCTGGGCTTCGCTCTAGACCCAACCGTCCACTTCGCTCGAGGCCCAACCGTCCAAAAAGCGTCATTCTGGACAACGAATTGAGCGCCTGCGCTGGGCCTCACAGCGCCCCGCGGCCGAGGAGCACCACCTTCACGGTGTGGAAGATGATGAACGCGTCGAGCGCCGGGCGCATATGCTTGATGTAATACAAGTCATACTCGAGCTTGGTGATCGTGTCCTCGACGGTGTTGCCATAGCCGGCGTTGATTTGCGCCCATCCGGTCAAGCCGGGCTTCACCGCGAGGCGCTGGCGGTAAAAGGGAATCTCGCTGGCGAGCGTGTCAACGAACTCGGGCCGCTCAGGCCTCGGGCCGACGACGGCCATCTCGCCTTTCAACACGTTCCAGAGCTGGGGAATCTCATCGATTCTGAACCGCCGCAGCCATCGCCCGACCCTGGTCACCCGCGGATCGTTCTTTCCCGCCCACACCGCGCCGGTGGCGTGCTCGGCGTCAACGCTCATGGATCGAATCTTGTATAGCGTGAAAACGCGACCATCCTTTCCGACCCGAGTTTGCCTGTAGAGCGCCGGCCCGCGGGAAGTCAGTTTCACTGCCACCACGGCCAGGAGAAAGACCGGCAGCGTCAGGAGGAGACCGAACAGGGCCAGCGCGAACGAGTAGATCGACTGGAGCAACATCGTTTCGCGCGCCGGGCCCAGTTCTCCACTGAAGATCAGTTGCGAAGGGCGCAGCTCAGGGACGCAAATCCGGCCAAAGACTTCCTCGTAGGTGGTAGCCGCTTCTTCAATTCGCACGCCGGAGAAGCGCAGCTCGAGCAGGTCTTTCTGCGGCATTCGATTCCGCCGCTCCTTCAAACCGACGACGATGCGGTCCGGCTTCTCGCGCTCGGCAATCTCGCGGAATTCGTTGACGTCCCCTAAGACCGTCCCGCAATCCAGCTCGTCGGCGCCGTTGGTCTCGTGCACACATCCGATCGCGCGCAATCCGAGGTCAGGGCGCTCGCGGATGCGCCGGTGGATGCGCTCGATGAGAGGAGAGCAGCCCAGGAACAGGACTCGTTCCGCAAAGCCCTCCGTGCTGATCAACCGGGCGAAGAGCACTCGGTTGGCGGGCAAGGTTACCAGAGCGAGGCTACTGCCGAGCAGCATCGTCCGCCGCGGCATCACGAGCGAAGAGTCTACGTAATTGAGGAAAGCCTGGAGAAGGAAGGCGATGCCGATAGCGAGCGAGAACTGTTGGACGAGAACAAACCGCGAGTCAACACGCAGCACGTCATAAAGATCCTGGAAGTACAATACGACCAGAATCGTAAACGCGACGATGAGGAAGCGTAGCGCGCCGTAATCGTACCAAAGAAAGATCACCGGGTCCACAGGCAAGAGCAACGTCGCCGCCACCGTGTAACAGGTGAGGGTCAGCGCGATTTCAGTGGTCAGGACAGCCAAGCTGCTTTCCGGACCAAGGAGCCTGTAGAGGCGCATGCCAGTCGGGAGTAACAAGTTTAGCAGCGAACCCTCGTCTCTTCCAACGGAAACCCGCAATTC
>CAYWXL010000025.1:0-55200 GCA_964461995.1 uncultured Solibacteraceae bacterium | reverse complement strand
CGTTCTGCAGGCGCGGCACAGGGATCCAATCCCGGCCAAAGGCGATCACCGCCCAAGGCTCCATCGGGGCGAGCTTCTCCTGGCCCACGTAGTGCGCCAGCCCGCCGCCGTTCACCCCGACGCAGCCGCACAGCATGAGCGCCTGGATGGCGGCGCGGTAGATGAGATTGTTGTGGTACCAATGGTTGATCCCGGCGCCGATGATTACGGTGCACTTGCCGCCGGTGAGCCGGGCGGTGTTGCCCCACTCGCGCGCGAACCGAATGAGTAGGTCGCGGCCCATGCCCGTGTACTTTTCCGACCAGGCCGGCGTGTAGGGCATCGACTCGTCGTCGTAGCCGGCTGGATATTCGCCCTCCAGGCCGCGGTTCACGCCGTACTGGGCCATGAGCAGGTCGTAGACGGTGGCCACCGCGACCCTCGCGCCGTCGGCTGTCTCCACATGCCGGATGGGAACGCCGCGGCGCAGGATGCGCCCCTCGCCGAAGTCGTCGAATCGCGCCTGCACGACGCCGTCGTTGCGCTCCAGGAAGGTCAGCGCCGGCCGGATCTCGCTGCCGTCGGCGCCGTCCTTGAGCAGCAGGTTCCACTTGCCCTTTTGCTTGCCCCAGCGGAAGCCTGAGCTGCCCATCGGCATTTTCGGCCGGTCATCGGCCTCGTCCCACATCAGGAATTTCCACTCGCCGTTCTCTTCGCCGGCGTAGCGGCTCAAGCGGTTGGCCCGGAGCAGCCGTCCCGGACGGTATCCGTCCTCGCCCTCGACCATCTCGACGAGGTAGGGACCGTCGGTGTACTTCTTCGCGTAGTCAAGGAAATAGGGGGTCTGCTGCTCGTGATGGAACTCCTTGAGCAGGACGTGGTTGACGGCCATCCACCAGGCGCCGTCCTGGCCGGCGTTGATCGCCACCCACTCGTCGGCGTATTTCGAAACCTGGCTGAAGTCGGGCGAGAAGACCCACATCTTCGAGCCGTTGTGGCGGGCCTCGGCGGCGAAGTGACAATCCGGCGTGCGGGTCATGTTCAGGTTCGACCCCATCACCGCCAGCAGCTTGGCGTTGTACCAGTCGGCCGATTCGTGGACGTCGGTCTGCTCGCCCCAAGTCTCCGGAGAAGCTGGCGGCAGATCGCAATACCAGTCGTAGAATGAAAGCGCCACGCCGCCCATCAGTTCCAGCATCCGGGCGCCGGAGGCGTAACTGATCATCGACATCGCCGGGATCGGCGAGAAGCCGGCGATGCGGTCCGGCCCGTATTTCTTGATCGTGTAGATGTTGGCGGCGGCCATGAGTTCGAGGACGGTGTCCCAGTCCGTCCGCCGGAAGCCGCCCTTGCCCCGGGCCCGCTGCCAGCGCCCCCGTGCCTGGGGATTTTCCACCAGGGACTTCCAGGCCTCGACCGGATCCTCGTGATCGGCTCGCGCCTTCGTCCACAGATCCAGGAGCGCGCCGCGAGCATAGGGATATTTCACCCGCAACGGGCTGTAGAGATACCAAGAGTACGAAATGCCCCGCTGGCAACCCCTCGGTTCATAGGGAGGCAGGCCGGACTCAAGCGGCGGGTAATCCAGCCCTTGCATCTCCCAAGTGACGATCCCGTCCTTGACGTGGATTTGCCACGTGCAGCCGCCGGTGCAGTTCACCCCGTGGGTGCTGCGGACGATCTTGTCATGCTGCCAGCGGTTCCGGTAGAACTCTTCCCAACGGCGAAGCTTCGGGTCGAACTGATCCTTGATCCAGCTGATGCTGCCGTTCGTTTTCATTACGCACCTCTCGGTATCTCGCCCTCGGTCAGCGGCCGCCGCACTCCACGCAGGCGCCACCTCCAGGCCGCGTCGAAACAGACCAGCGCCAGAATGGCGCCTCCCAACCCAAGAAAGAAGAAATTCAGGATGGCGACCGATGTATCCTCGCCTCCTTCGCGCGCCGCATCCTCGAAGAACGCGATCAGCGGGAGAATCTCATCGGGCTGGAGTGGATGTTTGCGGAAAAGCGGCTGCATCGTCTGGGTGGGTGGCGCCATCAGCCACGCTCCCAGACCCTGACGGCCCTTCAGCCTCTCATAGACTCGTGTGAGATCCGGCCCTAAACGCCCGCCGCCCAGTCCGCCGAGCCCCTGCATCGTGTGGCATGAGAAACACGCCGGCCCCTCGTTAGCCAGCTTCCGCGCTCCCAGGAAAATCTCTCTCCCCAGCTCGATCTCGCGCGGAGTGAACGGCCGGTCCGTAATCTGGAGCCCCTTGAACTGGCTCTCCTCGAGCTTCGACTCCGCCTCGATCAGGTCCAGAAGCGCCTTCGCCAGCTCCGGGTTCATTCCCGGCACCGTGGGCATCAACACCCGCCGGGCTTCTTCGAACAGTTTGAGAGCATACGGATCGCCGCTGTCGATCACCGCTTTAGGGTTCTGAATGAAGTTCTCCAGCCAGGCCCGATCCTTCTGCTGCGTGACGTTCTTCAGGTCCGGACCCGTGAGCCTTCCGCCGCCTATGGTGTGACAGCTAGCGCAATTCTGCCGGAAGAACTCCACCGGATCCTGTGCCCAGCCAGCGCTTGCCAGCGCCAACGAGAACGCCAGACACCAACTCGGTATCCCCGCCCGTCCCTTCACGCTTGATCACCTCCTGACACCGCGCCGTTGCCGGCGCTCTCTGCCGTGTTCCGCTCGCCGCGATCCTGCTTGGCAATGTCAGCCAGCGATGTGTTCTCCAGGAACCGGATGTACCCGGAGCGCACTTCACGCCACACCTCGTGCGCCGAGCAGGGATCGTGATCGGAACAATCCTTCTTCCCCAGCAAGCAACTGGGTCTTGCTCTCGGCGCGTCGAAGACCTCGACCACGTCGATTAAATGGATCTCCGCAGGACGCTTTTGGAGGCTATAGCCTCCCCCGCTCCCACGAGCAGTGGAGAGCAATCCGGCATTCCGAAGCGCCAAGAGAACCTTCGAGAGGTAGTTCGCAGGAATCTCCGCCTTCTGCGCCAGCTCCCGGCCCAGCATCGACTGACCTTGGGGCAACTGAGCTAACTGGATCAGGGCCCGGAGCGCGTATTGGCAGGTGGCAGAAATCACGGCGGTGAATCTTGACTTTTACATGTACAAGTATTTTGACTTCTTGATCTAGATATATATAATCCCTGCCGGGATCTGTCAAGGAAAATTTTTTTGGAAGGTAATCCGCCGTCCAGGATCCCTTGAAATTACAATGGCTTCCAGTGGTGAGAGGCGCCACGGTCACATTCCCGGTCCCCGCCGCTCACGACAGTATGAGGCTCCCGTCTTCCGCCGCTACCTTCTCAGTGGCGTCTCAGAGTAGGAGCCGGGGCGGCCGGGCGCGAAACGAACAAGGATCTCCGGCGGGGCACGGTCTAGCGGAACCAGCCCTGCAAAATGTCATGCAACCGCAACAAGCCGGTGCACTTCCCCGATTCCGGATCTACGACGGGCAACAGCGAGATTTGCGAGGGGCGGTCCTCCATCAGGCGCATAGCCTCGAGCAGGCGGGCATCGGGGGGGATGGTAACGGGCCGGGTGGTCATGATGTCGGCCGCCCGCAACTCGCGGATGTCGTCATGGGTCTGGAGAGCGCGACGCAAATCCCCGTCGGTGATCAACCCCGCCAGGCGGCCGTCCCGGTCAACCACGCATGCAGCCCCCAGCGGCCGGCTCGTCATCGCGATGACAACTTCCTTCAACGGGGCGTGCGGCCGGACCCAAGCGACGTCGTCTCCGGTGTGCATCGCTTGGCTCACCGTATGCCGCAAATTCCGCCCGATCTGCCCACCAGGATGCCGCTCGGCGAAGTCGTCGGCCGAGAACTTTCTGGCCCGCATCAGCGCCACCGCTAGCGCGTCCCCCAGCGCCATCGCGACGGCCGCGCTGGCAGTGGGGACCAACCCTTCGGGGTCCGCTTCCCGTTCGATGGAAGCGTCCAGGACCACGTCCACCGCCGCCGCCAGCGGCGAACGGCGTTTGCCGATGATGCCAATCAGCGGACACCGCATCTGCTTTAGAGACGGCAATAAGCGCAGCAGTTCGTCGCTGGCGCCCGCGTTGGAAACCAGAACGACCGGATCGCCCTCGGCGCAGACGCCAAGGTCGCCGTGAACCGCTTCCGCCGGGTGAAGAAAAACCGCCGGCGTGCCGGTGCTGGCAAGGGTGGCGGCGATCTTGCGAGCCACGTGGCCGGACTTTCCTACCCCCGTCACGAGGACCTTGCCGGGGTGCGACAAAATGATCTTGGAGGCCTGCAGCAAATTCTCATCGAGGCGCAGCGCCGCGGCCTCGACCGCCCGCGCCTCGACCAGCATGGCGCTGCGTGCCGTTTCCACCGCGTCGGCCTTGTCTGCAGATTTCCCGTCCATCAGAATTCGCCGCCGCGACGTGCCCAAGAACTCTTTGGAACGGTGCCGGATTCCTCCGGCGCCGCTGCGCCCGCCCGGCAGCCTCAACACCGCCTAAGGCCGGCTACATCGGCCCGCGTCAGAAAGAGGAAACGGCGGCCCTCCGTAGTGTTTTAGCATGCCGCCCGCGGACCTAGCCAATCGTCGGGTCGAGTGCGTCTTCGGCCAACACTGACCGGTAATGGAGAAAGTCAGGCTGCAGAGCCCCATTTCCCAGGATGTTGGAATACAATGCCCAACGAGATTGCAACAAACGTAACGGGCTGTGTGGCCCGCGCCCCACGGCGAACGGCGCCGGCAGCGGAGCGCGCCGCCGAGCTGGAGCCACGGGCTGCGCGTTGAGCGAACCGAGGGAGGAGCTGCAGGCTTTTGACACCATGAAGATAACTCGCATCGAGACATTCCTGTTGAAAGCGCCGCTCGGCGAACAGCGTTTCTGGTCCTCGCAAACGAGCTTTCCGGAACGGAAAAGCCTGCTGGTGCGCGTGGACACCGACGCCGGACTGTCTGGTTGGGGCGAGGCCGGCCAATACGGACCTGCGGAACCGGTCGCGTCCCAGATCCACGATGTCTTCGCCCCGATGCTCCTCGGCAAAGAGGCTGTCGGTCCGGCCGTCCACTGGGACCGCATGTACACCCAGATCCGTGACTTCGGCGCCGGTGGCGCCGCGCTGGAAGCAATCAGCGGCTTGGATATCGCGCTGTGGGACTTGCTGGGCCAGGTCCACCGGGCGCCCGTGTTCGAACTGCTCGGCGGGGCGTTCCGCCGCACGGTCGAGACTTACGCCACCGGCTTGTACTACCGGGGGCCGAACCCCGCTGATCTGACGGCGGCTCTAGCGCAGGTACGCGAAGAAGCAGGGCGGTATCGCGAGCAAGGCTTTCCTGCCGTCAAGGCGAAGATTGGCCTGCTGCGCCCTCCGGACGACCTCCGCCGGCTCGCCGCCATTCGCGAGGCGATCGGCGACGAAATGCTGCTGATGGTCGATGCCAACCACGCCTACAACACTCACGTGGCTTGCTCGGTCGCGCGGGAGCTTGAGCAACTCGCCGTCTACTGGTTCGAAGAACCAGTCGTCCCAGAAGACTTGGAAGGATACCGCCGGGTCCGGGCGTCCACAACGATCGCCATCGCCGGCGGCGAGTGCGAACATACCCGCTACGGTTTCGCGCGCTGGTTCGCGGCGCATGCACTGGACATCGCCCAGCCCGACCCGACCACCGCCGGCGGTCTGACCGAGCTGGCCCGGATCGCCGCCACGGCCTCCGCCTTCCATGTTCAGTGCATGCCCCACGTCTGGGGCAGCGGCATTGCGCTGGCGGCCGGATTGCAGTTTCTTGCGACGGTTCCGCCGGCGCCGTACACCGCGAGCCCGGAAGCTCCGTACAACGAACCTTTGCTCGAGTGGGACGCAAATCCGAACCCTCTGCGCACGGAACTGCTCCAAGAGCCGATCATGCCCAACGAAGGGAAAGTGCCGGTTCCGGACGGCCCGGGCTTGGGCATCCACATCGACAAGGGAGCCGTGGCCCGCTACACCGTGGCGCGGCGCCGCTCTGAGTGACGCCGCGGGACCTTCCAAAGCCAGCGGGCCGGTGGACGCGGCTTTGATTCACGCCGAGTCTCGCAGGCACGCCTGGCTTATAATCGGGGTGTGAAACCAATTGGCGTAATGCTCGCTGCCGTTGTCTGGCTTTCCGGCTGTAGCGGGGACATTCAGAACAAGGAAGCCGTGCGCGAAGGCGTCATCGAGCACCTGTCGGCGAACTCCGGCTTGGACATCGGCTCGATGGATATCGAGGTTACGTCCGTGGAGTTCCGTGAGAACGAAGCGGACGCGGTCGTATCATTTCAAGCCAAAGGTTCCGATGATCCGGCGGCGAGCATGCAGATGCGTTACCTGTTGGAGAAGAAAGGCCGCCGCTGGGTAGTTAAGAGCAAAGGTGGCGGCACGGGAGCCCATGGGGGCGGAATGGGAAGTCCGCAAGGCACGCCTCCGCCGTCCGGGGGCATGATGCCTCCGGGACACCCGCCCATCGAGAAAACCCCAGAGGGCCAGGGAAAGACTGAATGATGCGTGTTGCCGTCCTCGGCGGTGGTCCGGCGGGCGCATTTGCCGCCGAACGGCTGGCGGAGGCCGGGGTAGATACCCTCCTCTTCGACGAGAAATTGGCCTGGGAAAAGCCGTGCGGCGGCGGTCTTACTTTCAAGGCGTACCAGAGATATCCTTTCCTGATCGACAACCCGAAACCCAAGAGATTGATCACCCGGGCCGAGCTTGCGGCTCCCGGGGCGGCCACGTGCCGGATGGACTTGAAGCGGCCCCTCGTCGTGTACGCCCGCATGGATTTGAACCACCTGCTGCTCGAGAGAGCCGCCAAGGCGGGAGCCAGAATCGAACAGGAGCGGGTGACGGGACTCGAGCGCCGCGACGGCGGATGGAGCATCGAGACGCGCCACGGCAGAGCTCGCGTGACCGACTGTATCATCGCCACCGGAGCCAGGAACCCGTTCCGCTCGTTCGGCACCCAGTGGACGTCCGCGGACACGATGCAGGCCCTCGGCTACTACCTGCCGGCCGACCAGGAGCATATTGATATCCAGTTTCTCGACAATTTTCAGGGCTATATCTGGGTGTTTCCTCGCTGTGGACACCTTTCCGTAGGCATTTGCGGTAAGGGAGAGTCAGCAAGGCAGATGAAACGGCGCCTGGAGCTCTTCATGGCCGAACGGGGCTTTTCGTGGAAGGACGCCCCCTTCTACGCCCACGTGTTGCCGTCCCTGGGCCCCGGCTCCTGGAGACGCAACCGCGTCTCCGGCGACGGATGGATGGCCGTGGGCGACGCCGGGGGGCTGGTAGATCCCCTCACCGGCGAAGGCCTTTACTACGCTTTGCGCTCCGCCGACCTCGCGGCTCAGGTCCTCGTTGAAGACCGGCGGCGGGGACCTGCCAAAGCCGTAGCCTACCGCCGCCTCCTGTTTGAAGACTTCGTGGGTGACCTGGAGTTCGCCTCCCGCCTCGCCAAACGGCTCTTTCTTGGCCGCCTCCTCTTCGGAAGCGTGCCGGCCCGGGTGGTCGGGTTCTCCAAGCGCAGCTCGCGATTCCTCGATCTCATCCAGGACCTGATCGCAGGAACGCAATCCTACTTGGGCCTCAAGAACCGCTTGCTTCGCAGCTTGAATGGCACGCTGCAGGAGATCGTGATGAGCTTTTTCTTCCGGAGAGTGCTGCCGAGCCAGGCCGGCAGCCGGTAATCGAAGGAGCAGACAAAAACCGTGAGAAACAGCACTACACTGGACCTCAGCCGTTCTCAGGAACTATTCGAACGAGCGCAGCAGACTATCCCCGGCGGCGTCAATTCTCCAGTGCGCGCGTTCCGGAGCGTCGGCGGCACTCCGCCGTTCATCGCCCGGGGAGAGGGCGCCCGCCTCTGGGACGTCGATGGCAACGAGTACATCGATTATGTCGGCTCGTGGGGACCACTGTTGCTCGGCCACCGTCATCCTGCCGTGATCCAGGCGCTGGAAGAAGCGCTCGCGATTGGAACGAGCTTCGGCGCTCCGACCGAGCGGGAAGTGGAGCTCGCCGAGCTGATCTGCGAAGCCGTCCCGTCGATCGAAATGGTCCGCCTGGTGAACTCGGGCACCGAAGCGACCATGAGCGCCATTCGCGTGGCCCGCGGCTATACCGGCCGTGATCTGACGGTGAAATTCGCCGGGTGTTATCACGGCCATGTCGATTCCCTACTCGTCAAGGCGGGCTCCGGCGTGGCGACTCTCGGCATTCCAGACACCGCCGGGGTGCCCACGCGATTCGCGGAAACCACTGTCACCTTGCCTTACAACTCGATCGACGCGGTCGAAGAAGCGTTCCGCAAACAGGGCGACAAGATCGCCGCCGTGATCGTGGAGCCCGTGGCCGGAAACATGGGTTGCGTACCCCCGGTGGACGGCTTCCTCGAGTGCCTCCGGGAGCAGTGCACCCGCCATGGGGCGGTGCTGATCTTCGACGAGGTGATGACCGGTTTCCGGGTCGCTTTCGGAGGAGCCCAGCAACTTTACGGGGTCACCCCGGACATGACGACTCTCGGCAAGGTGATCGGCGCCGGATTGCCGATCGGCGCTTACGGTGGGAGGCGGGAGATCATGAGCAAGGTCGCTCCCTCGGGGCCGATCTACCAGGCAGGCACTTTATCGGGCAATCCACTGGCTGTCAGCGCCGGTCTCGCGGCGTTGCGGGAGCTGCGGGACCACCCCGATATCTATGACCGTGTGGACAAACTGGCGGCCCAACTGACGGCGGAGCCGCCGGACGGCGTAACGGTGAACCGCGTTGGCTCGATGTTCACGTTCTTTTTCACCGACGGCACGGTGCGCAACTACGATGATGCCCAGACGTGCGATACCGTCCGCTTCGCACGTTTCCACCGGGCCATGCTCGAGCGCGGCATCTACCTGGCTCCCTCCCAATTCGAAGCCGGATTCGTCTCCGCTGCCCATACGAGCGAGGATATCGCTAGAACGGTTGCAGCGGCCCGGGAGGCGGCGGCCGCCTGAACAAAGGCAGGATTCGCCGGGCCGAAACCCATCCGATAACCGCCAGGAACAACAGGCTCAAGCCCAGTACGACCCTCCGGCGTGGGGGCGGCACGGCTAGCGGCTTGGCCGCCCCCGGCACGCCGAACGCCAAGGTGACCTTTAGATCCACCTTGGCCGGTGCGCCGCCCCGGTTGTCCACGACCACCCGGTACTCTCCCGGATCGGCCGCAAGATAACGGTAGGGGCGCTCTCGGCGCTTCGACGGGTCCACGTAGACCGCATGGGAGCCCCCGCCGTTGGAAGGCGGGATGACAGCGACAATCACGTCCTCCCCCTCCACCAGGCGGCACTCGATCTCGATGACGGCGCGCTGCTGCTGAAGGATCGCCGAGAGTCCCTTCGCGGACCGTGGCGGGACGTCCACCGTCTCTTCCACCAGCACGACCCGTTGGACCGGGACGGCGGCCAAGAGCAACGCCAGCAACCGGATCACTGTTCTTCCTCCCCGTGAACGATCTCGCCGCCCACCACTGTCATCCTAGCCTTCGTTTCCAGAATCTCTGCTGGAGCGATCCTCATGATGTCCCGCGACCAGATGACGAAGTCAGCTAGCTTGCCGGGAGTGATCGATCCCTTACGATTCTCCTCGAACGCGGCGTACGCTCCGTCCCACGTCCAGCTCTTCAGCGCTTCTTCGCGGGTCATCCTGTGCTCGGGCATCCACCCGCCGGCGGGGCGGCCCGAGCGGTCCTCGCGCGTAATTGCCGCATAGAAGCCCCACAGCGGGTTCGGATCCTCGACCGGAAAATCCGACCCGTTGGCGACGGGCAGGCCGAGTTCCAGAAACCTTCTCCAGGCGTACGCTCCGCGGATCCGCTCCTTGCCCAGCCGGTCTTCGGCCCACCGCATGTCGCTGGTGGCGTGCGTGGCCTGCATCGACGGGATGACGGAGTACCTGCGGAACAATTCGAAGTCCCCCAGCGCGACCACCTGGGCGTGCTCGATCCGGAACCGGCGGTCGTTCGAGCCCCCGAGAACCGCGCCGTAGGCTTCGAGCACCACGCGGTTCGCGCGGTCTCCGATGGCGTGCGTGTTCACCTGGAAGCCGTGAACCACGGCCTGCCGCGCGATGCGCTCGATTTCGCTCCTCGTAAGAATCAACAATCCGCTGTTGTCCGGGTCGTCGGCGTAAGGGGCCAGCAACGCCGCCCCGCGGGAGCCCAGCGCCCCGTCGGCCATCAGCTTGATGCTGCGCACGGTGAGGCGGTCGCCCACCTCGACTCCGCGCTTCAAGTACTCTTTCCAAAGCTCACCCGCGCCGCCGATCATCGCGTAGATCCGAATGGGCAGCCGGCCGGCTTTGATCAGCTCGCGATAGGCCTCGATCTCGACGGCGCCCACCCCGGCGTCGTGCACGGTCGTGATGCCGAGGCGCGCGCAGAGGCGGGCGGCGCGCTCCAGGTCGTCCTGGACGGTCTCGGCGGTGGGGGAAGGAACCAGCTTCCCCACCAGCGCTTGCGCGCGGTCCACCAGGATTCCCGTCGGGCGGCCGGAGGCGTCACGGTGGATCTTGCCGCCGGCGGGATCCGGCGTGGCGGCCGTGATCCCGGCCAGCTCGAGGGCCTTGCGGTTAACCCACGCCGCGTGCCCGTCTACACGCGTGAGATAGACGGGGTGGTCCGGGGCCGCCGAGGAAAGCTGGTCGGCGTTCGGGAAACGCCGCCCCGGCCAGCGCGTCTGGTCCCATCCACGGCCTTGAATCCAAGCCCCGGGCGGCGCTCCCGCGGCGGCCTGGCGGACCTTGGCGAGCACGTCTTCCACCGACGCCGCGTCGCGCAGGTCGAGAATGCGCAAGCTACGCCCCAGACCCGCCATGTGAGCGTGAGAGTCGATGAATCCCGGCGTGACCGCGGCGCCGCCAGCGTCGATGACGCGCGTGCCGGGACCGCGGTGCTCCGAAACGTCGTCGCCCACCGCCAGAAACCGGCCGTCTTTCACCGCGAGCGCTCGCGCCGAGGGCAAGGCAGGATCCACCGTATAAATGCGCGCGTTGGTAACGATGAGGTCGGCATCCTGAGCGCTCACGACCGCCGCCAACAGAAATAGAATGAGAAACATGGAAGACAGTATGGCACAGCCTCTTTCGCGCTCCGGATCCCCCCCATTGCCGGCCTGGAAGTCCATTGCGGGCTGGGTCTCCGCCATATTGCTGGCCGTCATCATGCTCGTGGCCGGCATCTGGAAACTAACCAGCCCTTTGGAGGCCGCCACGCGCATGAACCAGGCCCTCGTGCCGGCTTCTCTCAGCTTGCCCGCCGCCATCGGGTTCGGCATCGCGGAGACATTCAGCGGCATCTTGCTCTTGCTTCCCCGCTTCCGGCGCTGGGGAGCCTGGCTGAGCGGCCTGCTGCTGGTGGCCTTCATGATATACATCGGCATCAACTACAACCGGCTGCTCGGAGAGGAGTGCAACTGTTTTCCATGGATCGAGCGTGCTGTCGGCCCCGGCTTCTTCATCGGCGACGGCGTGATGCTGCTCTTTGCCGTGGTGGCGGGAATCTGGTCCGCGCCGCCGCGCCGCTGGCAGGATACGGTCCGGGTGTTGGCCGGCGTGCTTGTATTTGCGGTGGCAAGCGTCGGATTCACGTTCGCGACCCAGCACGGCAAGCCCGCGCCAGCCACCATCACTGTCGACGGGCAGCCTTTCGACCTGCATCAGGGCCGCATCCTCATCTACTTCATCGATCCCGAATGCACCCATTGCCTCTTCGCCGCGCGAGATCTGGCCGGTTATCAGTGGAAGGACGTCAAGATCATCGTCGTCCCGGTCGAGCGCGCGTTCCTGGCCCAGCAGTTTCTGGAAGCGTCCGGCTTGAAAGCGCCGGTGTCCAACGATGTCGCCAAGCTCCGCGAGATCTACAGCTTCGGAGATCCGCCCTTCGCCGTGGCGATCGAAAACGGGCGCACAGTGGCAGAGTTGCGTGTTTTCGAAGGGGATGAGCCGCGGGCGACCCTCGAGTCGCTGGGCTTCATCGAGTGAGACCTGCTGTTTACAGGGGATCCGGCCGCCCGCTCAGTTCCGCCGCTTCAGGGTCGGGCGTTCGTCCTCGTCCTCGCTCTCCGGAATCGGATTGCCTTGGCTGTCCACTTTCCCGGTGCCGCGTTTGCGGAGCCGCGGCCGGTGCTCGTCCTTTTTGTCGTCACCGATATGGCGATTGTGCAGCATCGCCAGCCGGGCTTTCACCTTGTTGAACTCCGACGTAGTCACCACGTACTGCGGTTTGGCGTCGAGAAGTTCTTGAATGTTCCTCTGGGCGAACTGGATCCGCGAGCCGGTAGGGGGATGCGTCGAAAAAATCTTCGCCATCGTGCCGGGCTTGCGCTTCTCGGCCGCTTGCAGCTTCTCGAAGAAATCGATGAACGCCGTGGGGTCGTAGCCGGCTTTGTACATGTACTGCAGGCCCAGCAGGTCCGCTTCCTTCTCGAAGCTGCGGGAAAACTTCAAGAAGCCCATGGGCACGAGAATTCCCGCCGCCTGCCGAATGCCGTAGCCGGCCCAACCGCCCAGGAAAATGAGCGGAATGGAGGCCAGGTTTGCGATCTGGGCGCGGGTCGCCTGACGGGTTCCGTGCCGCGCGGCGATGTGTGCGATCTCGTGAGCCATGACCCCGGCCAGCTCGGCCTCGGTCTCAGCCCGGAGCAGGAGCCCACTGTTGACAAAGAAGAAACCGCCGGGCAAGGCGAAGGCGTTCACCTCCTCGCTGTCGATCACTTTGATGGTCACCGGAATCCGAACGTCGGAATTCCGAACGAGGTTCTGGCCCACACGGTTGACGTATTCCGTGATCACCGGATCGTCGATGAGCTTCGCCTGCCTCTCGATCTCCTGGGCAAAGCGCTTGCCCATGGCGATCTCTTTCTCGATCGAGTAGAAATTGACCCCTTTGCCGACGTTGCGCTCGCCGATCTTGTCCGGGTCTTTCTTCGGAGGAAGGCGCTTCTCCTTGTCGGCGGAAAACACGGCCGCAGGAGTCAGCAGCAGGAAGACCCCAAAGGTCGCCGCCGCCCGCCTTAGTTGTTGTCTCATGGCTCGCTCCTTCCCGGGACCACGCCTACCTCCATTATAGGGCCCAGCCCCCCAACCCACACCGCTTATGAATGCAGCCTCTACTGGATTTAACGTATAGTTTTCGAAGTGGGTTCCCAAACCGTTGCCGGCTCGCGAGAAGAAGCTCTGTGGAGACGTTACCGCGATCAATTCCCCGTAACCGAACACCTGGTGTATTTGAACCACGCCGCCGTGGCCCCGTTGGTCCGCCCGGCGGCTGAAGCCATGCAGTGGCTAGCGGCCGATGCCCGCGACTACGGCTCTTTACACTACCGCCGGTGGCTCGAGGCGTATGACGGTCTGCGCCGCGAGGCGGCCAAGATGCTGGGTGCCGAGCCCGAAGAAGTCGCGATTGTAAAAAACACCTCGGAAGGGATCGCTACCATCGCCATCGGGATCGACTGGAAACCCAGCGACAAGGTCGTCGCCTTCCAGGAGGAGTTCCCGGCCAATTTCTACCCGTGGAAGCGGCTCGAGGCGAGGGGAATCCGCGTCGAATGGCTCTCGATCCACGACCCCCTCGACAAGATCGACGAGGCCTGCCGCGGGGCCCGCTTGCTGGCCATCAGCTTTGTCAACTATCTCTGCGGTTGCCGCGTAGATCTGGAGGCGATCGGCGAGATCTGCGCCCGCCACGGGACGTTTTTCTTTGTCGATGCCATCCAGGGTCTCGGCGCGTTTCCCCTCAACGTTCGCCGTGCCCGAATCCATGCCCTCGCCGCTGACGGCCACAAGTGGCTTCTCGGCCCGGAAGGCTGCGGCATCCTGTACATCCAGCGCGACCGCCAGGACGAGATCGAGCCGGTCGAGTTCGGCTGGACAAACGTCGCCGGTTACGCCGATTACGGCAGTCGCGACATGACTTTGCGCCGTGACGCCGGCCGCTTCGAGCCCGGCACGCTGAACACAGTCGGTTGCTTCGGGCTTCGGGCGGCGATGGCTTTCCTCAACGAGGTCGGCGTGGAGGACGTCGCCGCCGCTGTGCTGGAACGCGCCGGGCAGATCGCCCAAGGCGTTCAGGAGAAAGGCTACGAAATACTCTGCGGCGGTTCCGGGCTCGCCCGCTCCGGGATTGTTAGTTTCCGCAAGGACGGCGTAGACGAGCGCGCGCTGGTGAAGCGGCTGCGTGACGGCGGTGTTTTGGCGGCCCCTCGCCAAGGCTGGGTGCGGACGTCGCCGCACTTCTATGTCAGCCCGGAGGACGTCGAAAGGATGCTGGAGCTGTTACCGTGACCACGAAGCGCCCCGCTCGCCGCCCCTTCGGTCGATTCCTCCCCCGGCACGCCGCCGCGCTCGCCGCCGCCATTGTCCTCGTTGCCGCCTGCGGGCCCGCGGAGGAACCGGACAGCATGGACCGGCTGGTTGAAGACTTCGTTTTCTCCTCCCTGGCGATGTCACCGGTGGCGGCGACGGGCGCCGGCTACCACGTTCACAAAGGCGTCCGCCTCGACGAACTGCTCGACGACATGAGCGAGCATGCCATGGAGCAGCAGCGGCGCTTCTACCGGGCCTTCGAGGCGCGCCTCGAGGCCATAGACATAGGGGCATTGACCGAGCAGCAGCAGGCCGACTACCGCATCCTTTCCGATCAAGTCGCCCTGGCTCTGCTCGAGTTGAATGAGATCCAGAGCTACCGTCACAACCCGACGGTCTACGTGGAGCTTCTCGGAACGGCGCTGTTCGACTGCTACACCCGCGAATATGCGCCGCTCCCGGAACGTTTCCGGCACATCGTGGCGAGGCTCGAAAGGGCGCCGGCGTTGTTCGCACAAGCGAAGACGAACCTCACCAGCTCGCCGGAGATCTGGGTCCAGGTGGCCCGGCAGGAGCTCGAAGGACTGGTTCGGTTGGTAGACGTGACGCTGCGCCAATCTGCCCCCAAAGACTTGTCCGAGCGTTACGGCCGCGCTGCCGAGCAAACCCTGAAGGCGCTCCGGGACTTCGACCGATTCTTGAGCGATAGATTGCCGCAGGAGCAAGGCGCGTGGCGGCTGGGCACGGAAAAGTACGCTCAGAAATTCCGCTACCAGCTTGCCACGGCCCTTACACCGGTCGAGGTGCTGCGGGAGGCCGAGACGGAGCTCGAACGCCTCCGCCGGCAAATGTACGAGATCGCCGTTCGCCTCGGCGCGGGACGGGACGGAACCGCTGAGAATCCCAACGCCGTCATCCGCCGCGCTCTCGACCGCATCGCCGCGCGCCACGCCACTCCGGAAACGTACTTCGAAGAGGCGCGCCGGGACCTCAAAGAAGCGACCGCCTTCGTGCGCGCGCACAACCTCGTCCCCTTGTCTGGAGTCGAGAATCTGGCCGTGATCGAGACCCCGGAATTCATGCGCGGCATCTATTCCGTCGGCGGATTCAATCCCGCCCCGGCCCTCGAGCCTGAGCTAGGAGCTTTTTATTGGTTGACCCCGATCCCCACCGATTGGCCGCCGGAGCGCATCGAATCGAAGCTCCGCGAGTATAACTATTACGGCCTGAAGCTGCTGACGATCCATGAAGCCATGCCGGGCCATTATGTACAGTTCGAGTACGCCAACCGCGTGACGCCCGAGCCACGCCGGCTGCTGCGGGCGATCTGGGGTAACGGGCCATACGTGGAGGGATGGGCGGTCTACGCCACGGAAATGATGCTGGACGAGGGCTACCTGGACCACTCGCCGGAGCTGCGGCTGACATTCCTGAAACAGGCGCTGCGGGTGCTCGCCAACGCGATCCTGGACGTCCGCCTGCACACAAAGGCGATGACCGACGACGAGGCGCTTTCGCTGATGATCGATCAAGCGTTCCAGGAGCGTGAGGAGGCCAAAGGAAAGCTCGTTCGCGCGAAGCTGTCTTCCTGCCAACTGCCCACCTACTTCGTGGGCTGGCGTGAGTGGCGGCGGCTACGCCGAGCCTATCAGGAGGATCGCGGTCCGGACTTCTCCTTGGCTGAATTCCACCGCCGGGCGTTGGAGACGGGAGCGGTGCCACTGCCGGCGCTGGCGCGTTTCCTCCTTGGGCGGCCGCCAAGATGATCACCCACCGTGTCGAAAGACGCCACAAAAGGCGAATGACTGATAGAATTGGACTTCTCGGAGTGTCATGAAAGTTGCCGCAATCTTGCCGGCTGCGGGTCTCGGAACCCGGATGCGGTCGCCGGAACATGAGGGCACGAGCCGGAAGCAGTTCATGCTTCTCGACGGGTCGCCCATCCTGCTGCACACCGTGCGCAAGTTCCTCGCCTGCCCGCTCGTCAACGAGATCATCGTAGCCTTGCGGGCGGAAGACATCCGCTGGGTGGGAGAAATGGTCAACCGGGAAAACCCAACCAAGCCCATCCACCTGGTCGAGGGCGGCGATTCGCGCCAGCAGTCCGTGCAGAACGCCCTGGGTGCGGTCTCCCCCGGCATCGATTTTGTGGCCGTCCATGACGCTGTGCGGCCGTTCGTCGATCAAGAGATCCTCACGAAAGTGATCCAGCAAGCCGGCGAGACGGGCGCCGCGATTGTCGGTATCGTGCCCGTGGACACCGTAAAGCAAGTTCACCTGAATAAAGTGCGAGCCACCCTGCCCCGCGACAAGCTAATCCTGACCCAGACGCCCCAGGTTTTCCGTCGGGACCTACTTGAGAAGGCCTTCGCCAAGGCGAGCGCCGACGGATTTGTGGGTACCGACGAATCCAGCTTGGTGGAGCGCCTCGAGGACGTGGAGATCACGGTGATTCCCGGCAGCGACCGCAACATCAAGATCACCAAGCCGAGCGACATGGAGCTGGCCCGATTCTTCCTAGCCGAGGAAAAGGCGCACGCGTAAGGGGAGTCCCGGCAATAGTCGGAAGATGAACGGATTTCGCATCGGGCTGGGTTGGGACGTTCACCGCACTGAACCGGGCGAGGCCATCGTCCTGGGAGGCGTCGCCATCCCCGCTCCCTTCCGTCTTGCCGGCCACTCGGACGCCGACGTCCTGCTGCATGCCATCACGGACGCCGTCCTGGGAGCCGCCAGCTTGGGCGACATCGGAATGCACTTCCCCGATACGGATCCAAGGTGGAAAGACTGCACGAGCGACGTCTTCCTGCGCCACGCCCTGGATCTCGCCGCCTCGCGCGGCTACCGCGCCGTCAACGTCGATGCCACCGTCATCCTGGAACGCCCCAAATTGAAGGACTACCGGCAGCCCATCCGGGATAACATCGCCGTCGTCATGGGCCTCAAGCCGGGCCAGGTGTCGGTAAAGTTCAAGACCGCCGAAAAAGTCGGCCCTGTCGGCGAGGGGCGCAGCGTCGAAGCCCAAGCCGTCGTGCTGTTGACGTCCGGTCCAGAAGAATAGGCGGCCGCCAGGCGCTTCAGGGCAGCTCAGCGACCATCCGGCCCAGCAGGAACGCGAATTCAGCAACCCGGGCCAGCCCCGCGAAATCCCACGCCTCCCGGAACTCGTCCGAGGGCCGGTGCAACCGCCGGCTCGTGAACTCCTGCCACAGAGCCCGCACATGGTCTTGGTCGGATCCGGCGATGCGGCTTCCGGGCATCACGGTGAAAGCCGGAACGCCAGCCCAGGCGAACGGGTAATGAGACCAGCAGGACAAGCCGGCCGCCCGCACCGCCGGGTCTGCTTCGATCTCGAGACGCAACCGCCGCGCCGCGTCCTTCACGCGAAGCCACACCTCCGTCTTCGCCGGACCGGCCAGGACCACCGAAAGCGGCGTGCCGGCGGGCAGCAGCGAATCGACACCAAGCACGAGGCGCGTTTTCTTCAACGCCGCCACGGGATGCTTGACGTACCAGGCCGAGCCTCCGGAGCCGCCCTCCGAAGCCGTCACGGCAAGAAACAATGCCGTTCGCGCCGGTTTCTTCTCCAAAAACGCCCACAACCGGGCGATCTCCATCAGGACCGCACAACCCGTCGCATTGTCTACCGCGCCGTTGTAAACCCGGTCTCCGGCACCTCCCGGACGGACGCCCAGATGGTCCCAGTGGGCGAGGAAAACCACCGCCTCACCCCGGTGCTCCGGCGAACTGCCGGGAATCACCCCGGCCACGTTTACAGACCGGATGCGGCGCGTGGCGGCCGCCGCCTTGAACTCGACGGCGGCGCCCAGTGGAACGGCGCGAAACCCTCGACGTCCCGCCTGCTCCAGCAATTCGCTCGGCGCGCGGCCGGCAGTGGCGAGCAAACGCTCTCCGGCTTCCGGCGACAGCCAGCCGAGAAACCGCAGCGCCTCCGGCCTGTCCCGACCGAGATGCGTCACTTCTCCGCCCCACGCCGCCCGCGCCAGATCCCACTGGAGCTCAGCTCCGTCACCGGAAGGAATCAACAGCAACGCGGCCGCGCCTCGCCGGCGGGCCTCCTCAGCCTTGTAGACCCAAGTTCCGTAATACGCGGCGCCTGGACCATCCGAGACCGGACGCCGTAGGGCATGCGGCTTCCCCGTCAGGGCAACGACGAGCTTGCCGCGCACGTCCGTCCTCGCATAGTCGTCCCAGCGGAATTCCGGCGCCCGGATGCCGTAACCCGCGAACACAGCCGGGGCAGCAAACTCGATGGTCCCGGAGTCGAGTACCTCGGTGGCGCCCACGAAGTCTTCCAGCCAGCGGAATGTCTCCGGTTCCCCGGCACCCGGCCGCACGCGCAGGAGGGCCCCGCCGCCGATGTGCACGGCCGCCAACGGAACGCTCTGGAAATATGTTCCGTCTTCGCCGGCGGGATCCAATCCCGCCAGGGCGAATTGCGTGCGGATGTATTCGGCGGCGAGACGTCCGCCCCTCGTGCCCGGAGCCCTGCCCTCCAGCAAGTCGAGTGAGAGGAACCGGACGTCTGCCCTAAGGCGCTGCGGGGAAGGCCACTCGGCGGCCTGGAGAGAAACCAGCGCCGCCAGCGCTCCCGAAAGTAGTCTCGCTCTCAACCCCACAGTCTATCGGAAGCTTCTTTTCCTGGGCGGCCATGGGCGGCGTTCCACGGGAACGGTTACAGGGTAAGTCCCCCGTCGAGCGTCAGCACCTGGCCGGTGACGTAGTTGTCCGGCGCCAGGAAGAACCGGACGGCGCGCGCCACATCCTCAGCCCGGCCGTAACGCGGGATCACGTCCTCCTCGAGAAACCGCTTGTATTTCCCTTTGGCGATGGAAGCTTCCGCCATGCCGGCCGCGTTCACCCCAGGACAGACTACGTTCACGCGAATGTTCGCTCTGCCTCGGCACTCCTTGGCAAGGATCCGCGCGGCGTGCACGAGAGCCGCTTTGGGAGCCGCATAAGCGGTGGACCCAGGAAATAGCGAGACTGCCTGCATGGTTGAAAACAGCACGATGGCGCCCGGCGTTCCCGCGGACTTCATCCGTTCGGCAGCCTCCCGGGCCAACAGCAGCGGGCCGGTGAAATTCACTTCCAGAGACGCCCGCAGCGCGCTCTCGAGCTCTTCCGGCCCCACCGCCCTGGCCGGAATCCCGGCGAACACCACGAGCCCGTAAAGCTCCGGCGCCGCCTCGAGAATCCGGCGGCGGTCCTCGGCCCTGGTGATGTCCGCCTGGAGAAGCGTAGCGACCTTCTCGAGGCGCCGGGCCCGTTCGGCGTCCGCCCGGTAGGTTACGGTCAGCCGCGCGCCTTCGGCGGCCAACAGCTCGACGCTGGCGCTCCCCAGACCTCCGGAGCCGCCCACCAAAACGATCTGCTTGTCTTTGAGCGAATTACCCACGAGATTCCTCCCCGGCGCGGAATCCTCCGTCGTTGATCCAGGCATAGCCGCAAGCCACAGTCACGAGAAAGATCGTCAACACTTCCGTATCCCCGAGATTCAGCTCGAACATTCCCGACGTCATGATCGCCACGACGACAGCCGATGCCCCGTAAAGATACCAAGCGTGTTCCGGGGCCGCGCCCCGGCAGGCTCTCCGGAAGTCCCGGAACACCCTCACCAGGAACCACACCAGGAACAGCATCGCCGGAATGCCCCGCTCGGCCGCGTAGTGCAGATAAATGTTGTGCAGGTGGCCGTACCAGCCCTCGGGAAGAGGCCGCGGCACGTCCTCTGGAACGTACTCCTCGAAGTGGATGCCTACGTGCTCCGGGCCGAGCCCCAACAAGGGGTGCGCCGCGATCATCCGCAACCCGGTCCGGAAAGTAACCACGCGGTGCTGATTCGAATCCACCTCGCCGTGGGGCCGCACGAGAGACACCACCCGGTCTCGCAGCGAAGCCGGCCCAGCAGCCAGGACGACGGCGATTAGCACTGGCGCCGCGAGGATCAGCCGCCGCTTCCAATGCCAAAGTAAATACAGCCCGCCGGCGAACGACCCCAACCAGATGTTCCGCGTGAACCCCGCGACAATCGCGGCGCCGAGCAAACCCAATGCGCCCAAGCCGAGCCACACCTCCCGGCGGTCCCCCCTGGCGAACATCCACCAGGCCGCGGTCAGCAGAAACACCACCATCATCTCCCCGCCAAAGGTCTGCCAGTGCGACATGAACCCGGTGATCCGTGCCCCGACGTAGTGCGAGTAGAACGGCACGCCCAGCTCCCGCGCCTCGGTCCATTTGAAGGCGAACTGGCCGAGCGCGAGAGCCGCCGAGGCGGCGGCCGCCACCGACCACGCCGCCACCAAGCGGCCCACGTACCGGCGCTCCGATAGCGCCGTGTACACCACCGGGAGAGTGAGGAAAACGTAAAACTTACGGATCTGGGGCCACCCGGCCGCCGGGTTCTCTGAAGCCGCCAGCGAAAGCAGAGTCGCCGCCAGGAAGAGCCCCAGCGGCAGCTTCACCGGGGGCACGCGAAGCCCTTTACCCGAAACGAGTAAAGCCACGACAGCCAGGCCGAGCAGAATCTGGCCTGCGGCGATGGAGATCAGCGGCCCGATGGCGGTGGCGAAGGCCAGCGCCAGGGCGCACCGCTCCAGCCTCTCCCTGTCGAAATTCATCAGCTTATCCAAGCAAAGACTCCTAGTATGCCAAAATAGAGACTCCGCTGGAGCAGTCAACGGAGGGTCCGGCATGCAGATCTACATCCTCCGCCACGGGATTGCCGAGGTCGCTTCGCCATGGATGGACGACGCGGACCGCGCGCTGGTCCCAGAAGGCAAGAAGAAGCTCAAGACCGTGTTGCGAATCGCTAAGGGCGCCGGCGTCGAACCCTCCTGGATCCTCACCAGCCCGTACCGCCGCGCCGTCGAAACCGCTGAGATCGCGGCGCGGGAGCTCAGCTACAAGGGCGACGTGGTTCGAATGGATGCGCTGAGGCCGGGCTCGGAACCGGAACACGTCTGGGACGAGCTCCGCGGTTTCCGCCCGGGGGAACAGATCTTGTTGAGCGGCCACGAGCCGCTGTTGAGTTACCTGGCCGCCTTCCTGCTCGGTACGCCTTCCCTGCGCATCGATTTGAAGAAGGGCTCGCTGATGCGGATCGACATCGACCGGCTGGGCGCACAGCCACGGGGCGTGCTCCGCTGGTATCTGACGCCGAAACTCGCCATGGCGGCCGGCTAGCCCGGCGGCAAGCCGGCTCGGCCTCATCACGAGACCGGAGGAGGAAGAATGAGCGAGACCAAGATCGCACTCGTTACCGGAATCACCGGCCAGGACGGCTCCTACCTGACCCGCCTCCTGCTCGAGAAAGGATACGTTGTGCACGGCATCATGCGCCGGGCATCCACATTCAACACCGACCGCCTGGACGAAATCTACACGGACCCTCATGAGTCGGGCGCCCGGCTGTTCCTCCACTATGGAGACCTGACCGACGGCACGGGACTTCGCCGGATTCTGCAAAAGACCCGCCCCCACGAGATTTACAACCTCGGAGCGCAATCCCACGTCCGCGTCTCCTTCGAGCAGCCCGAGTATACAGCCGACACTGTGGCCACGGGAACGTTGCGCCTGCTCGAGGCCGTCCGGGACTACCGGGATCTCACGGGGAACGACGTCCGTTTCTACCAGGCCGGCTCGTCGGAGATGTTCGGCGGCGCCCCGCCCCCGCAGAACGAGAAGACGCCGTTCTACCCGCGAAGCCCTTATGCCGTCAGTAAGGTCGCAGCTCACTGGTACGCGGTGAACTACCGGGAAGCCTATGGCCTCTTCATCGCGAACGGCATCCTCTTCAACCACGAGTCCCCGGTGCGTGGGGAAACCTTTGTTACCCGAAAGATCACCCGCGCCGTCGGGCGCATCGTCAACGGCCTCCAAAAGAAGCTGTATCTCGGCAATCTCGACGCCCGGCGCGACTGGGGCTTCGCCGGGGACTACGTCGAAGCCATGTGGCTCATGCTCCAGCAAGACGAGCCGGACGACTACGTCGTCGCCACGGGCGAGTCCCACTCGGTTCGCGAGTTTCTCGAAGAAGCGTTCGGCTACGTCAACCTGGATTGGCGGGACTACGTCGAGCACGATCCCCGCTACCTGCGGCCCACGGAGGTGGACTTCCTGCTCGGGGACGCCTCGAAGGCCCGCCGGAAACTCGAGTGGAAACCCCGCGTCGGATTCCGGGAGCTCGTACGGATGATGGTGGACGCCGACCTCGAGTTGGCCAGACGGGAGCGCGTGCTCGCCGACGCGGGCCATCGCGTCACATTTCGCGGAGCGGCTTCTCACTGAAGCCGCCCGGGCCATGGGAGATCACGATGGAAAAAGACGCCAAGATCTTCGTAGCCGGCCACCGCGGCATGGTGGGCTCGGCCATCGTCCGCCGTCTGCGAGACAGCGGTTTCACGAACCTCGTGGTCCGCACCCGCCGGGAACTGGACCTGACCCGCCAGGCCGGCGTCGAAGAGTTCTTCCGGGCCGAGCGGCCCGATTACGTCTTCCTGGCAGCGGCCCGGGTGGGCGGTATTCACGCCAACCGCACTTACCCGGCGGAGTTTCTCTATGACAATCTCGCCATTCAGACCAACGTGATCCATGCCGCCTGGCGCCACGGCACGCGCAAGCTCCTTTTCCTGGGTTCTTCTTGCATCTACCCCCGCCTGGCGCCGCAGCCGATCAAGGAAGAATACCTGCTCACGGGTCCCCTCGAGCAGACCAACGAGTGCTACGCCGTGGCGAAGATCGCCGGCCTTAAGATGGTCCAGGCCTACCGGCGCCAATACGGGTTTCGCGGCATCAGCCTCATGCCGACCAACCTTTATGGCCCCGGCGACAACTTCGACTTGGAGACCTCGCACGTCCTGCCGGCGTTGCTGCGAAAGTTCCACGATGCCATCGCGCATCGCCGGCCGGAGGTCGTGGTCTGGGGTACCGGCAAGCCCCGGCGCGAGTTTCTGTACGTGGATGACCTCGCCGATGCCGCCCTGTTTCTCATGGAGCGCTACGACAGCGAGGAGATCATCAATGTCGGCGCCGGCAAGGACATCTCCATCGCCGAGCTCGCCACGCTGATCGCCGAGACTACCGGCTTCCAGGGCCGGATTGTCTACGACTCCACCATGCCGGATGGCACGCCGCGCAAGCTGCTCGACGTCTCGCGGCTCAACTCTCTCGGCTGGCAAGCCAGGACCAGCCTGCGCGAGGGCATCCGCAAGACTTACGAGTGGTTCCTGTCAAATGTCGCACTCGCCGCTGAAGGCAAAACTGGCGGCCGCACATCCTCGTGACGATTACTTGGAATAGCGCTCGGTCCACTCTCGCAGTCGCGCGCTCAACCGGTCGCGAACCGTGACGTACTGAGGATTGTCGTATTCGTTGCGAAACTCGCGAGGGTCGCGGCGAAGATTGTAAAGCTCGTTCGGGCCCTCTCCCTCGTTGCGTAAGATCACCTTGAACCGGTTGTCGCGGGCCATGCGCGTGTCACGGTAGTAGCCGAAAACAGTGGTGCGCCAGTCCTCGTCAGGCGGCAGGGCCCGGCGGCTGAACTGATACAAGAAGCTCCGGCCCGGAACGTTCCGCTCCGGCGAGGGTGCGGTGCGGCAAGCCTGGCAGATCGTAGGCAGGATGTCGCAGAAAGACACCATGTCCGGGCGGCTCAATTCCACCGGGATCTCGCCGGGCCAGGAGAAGATCAGCGGTACCCGCATCACTTCGTCGAACATGTTGGGAGGATTGGACGCCAACCCCGTCCCCCAAAGCCCGTGCCGGCCCATCGTATGGCCCGTGACGCTGGTGAACACCACCAGGGTGTCGCTCCACAGCTTCGTTTTTCGCAAATGATCGAGCAGGATCTTCAGTTGAGCGTCCACGGCGGATACGGAGGCCGCGAACTTCTTCATGCTGGCCACCGGATCCTCCATGTACTCCTTCCCCCGCAAAGCGTTTTCCGCCTTCGGGATCCAGCCGATCGACTCGAACCGGACGTCCTTGTACATCTCGTAAAACTCCGGCGGATGTCCCTCGTAAGGCTCATGGGGATTCGGGTAGCTGACGACGAGCAGAAATGGCTTTTCGCCCGATTGCTGCTCCAGGAACTCGACCGCAGCCCCGGTGATGATCTCCGGCAAGTATCCGTTCCGGTTCTCCAGCTTGCCGTTGCGGCTCATCGTCGGGTTCCGATACGGCATGTCCGGCGTGGGCGTCGTGTAGGTGAACCCAAAACTGTGGCCCGGGTTGGCGTCGTTGCCCATGTCCCACTTGCCTACGAAACCACACTGGTATCCCCTGGCCGCCAGCAGGTCGGAAAGCATCTCCTCGTCGGCGAACCACTGCGGCGGCGCCGCCTGGCCTTGCGGGGGATCCGCTACCGGGTGCGCGGTGAGGAAATCGTGAATGCCGTGTTGCATCGGCGTCCGGCCCGTCATCAACGTGGCCCGGCTCGCCGAACTGGCCGGCGTAACGACAAACGCGTTGGTGTAGCGCACACCCAAGCGGGCCAGAAGATCGATGTTCGGCGTACGGATCTCCCGGTTGCCGTAACAGCCGCACAGCCACGCGCCAAGGTCTTCGGTCAGGATCATCAGCACGTGCGGCGGCTTCATCGCCGCGATCCTCCTCTGCTGCTTCGTCAGCTTCTTCTTTTTTTTCTTCTTCTTGGCGTACGCAAGCGGCTGCGCCGCTGCAGCGGCAAGCAAGAAGTGGCGTCGAGAGATGCTCATAGGCCTTCTGCTATCTAGAGTATCTAGAGTACGTCAGCGAAACCGCGCTTCAGGTGGCGGAAAAACAGCCCTCCGGCCACGAACGCCGCCACCGCGAAACCCGCCAGCACGGCCAGGGAACCCGCATCCGGCAAACGCGAGGTCAACAGACACTCGCGGTAGGCTCGCACCAGGTAGCGCATCGGGTTCCACGCCAGCAGGAAACGCACCTGCTTGGGGTACATTTGCTCGGAGATGAAGATCGGCGTCAGCCAGAACCACAAGGTCAGGGCGACTATCGTCACCTGCGCGGTGTCGCGCAGATAGACGTTCAGCCCGGCCACGATCCATCCCAGCCCGACGGCGAACAAGCCGAGTAGGAACATGTAGACGGGCAGCAAGAGAATGCCCGGGCTGACGATCCCGACGGCGACGGCCACCGCAACGATCACGATTGCCAAAGTCAATAGATGTGAGATCAACGTGGATAGATATACGGTCACCGGCAGAATCTCCGCCGGAAAAATCGTCTTCTTGATGAGCGCCGCGTTCTCCACCAGCGACGTCGCAGAGCGCTGGAGGGTTTCCTGGAACAACAACCACGGCAAGAACCCGCACAACAGAAAAATGACATAGTTCTGCGTCACCTCGTGCCGGGGCAACTCGACCTTGATGCAGATCTGGAACACGAACGTCCAGGAGATGAGCAGCACCAGCGGATGGATCAGACCCCAGAGCCAGCCGGCCGCCGAGCCGACGTAACGCTGCTCGAAGTCACGGCGCACGAGCTGATAGATGAGGGCCCGCCGCTCGATGAGATTCTGGAGAAAGTATCTGCCCGGTATGCGCCCCAAGCGATTAGGATAACGGATCGCCGCACCCGGAGCGTCTCCGGCTCGTTCCCCGGCGTTCCGAAGTTACCGGCGGCGCCGTGACTGCGGCTGATACTGCGCCCGGATGGCCATCAAGCGGCGGACGATCTCCGGGCGCTCCTGCCATAAGTTGTGTCTCTCTCCAATGTCTTTTTCCAGGTCGTAGAGCTGTCCTTCGGGACCCCCCGGCTCCGGCTGCACGCGTTTCGGCTTGCTAAAGCCGCCCGAGCCGAGGTGGGTGATCAGCTTCCACCGCCCTTGGCGCACCACCGCGGCGTTCTCTTTCAGAATCAGGTGCTCGTGCACGGGGCCGTCCATTCGCTTGCCCAACAGAACTGGCAGGAAACTGCGGCTGTCCACCGCCGTATCCGGCTTCGCGGCGCCCACCGCTTCCGCCAGCGTCGCCATGATGTCGGTAAAGGCGATCAATTCATCGCTCTTACTTCCGGGCTCGACCCGTCCCGGCCACCGGACCAGGAACGGCACGCGGTGACCCCCTTCCCAGGAATCGGCTTTCATCCCGCGGAGCGGTCCGGTGGCGCTGTGGTGGAATCTTTCGACGTCGGCGGGATACCAGACAGGGCCGTTGTCGCTCGTGAAGATCACCAGGGTCTGCGGCGCGAGCCCCTCCCGGTCCAGCGTTTCCAGGATCCGCCCGACCGTGTGGTCCACCTGGACAACGAAATCTCCGTACAAGCCCGCGTGGCTCTTGCCCCGGAACTGCTCGAGCGGCAGCCACGGCGTGTGCGGCGCGGTCAGAGCCACGTACAGGAAGAACGGGCGCCGCAGGCGTTGCCGGGCGTAAAGCTCGATCAACCGGACGGCCTCTTGCTCCAGGCGCGGCAGCACGTCGCGGTGGCGAAACCCCGGCGCTACCGGACCCGCCCGCCAGAAAGCCCCTTGGATCGGACTCCAGCCGGGAGTGCTGCTGGCGTCGATTCGCTCCGTCGGCGCCGCTTCGGCGCGCCGGCCGCGAATGTAGAAGTACGGCGGAATGTCCAACGAGGCAGGGATGCCGAAATAGTAGTCGAATCCGCGGTCTACGGGCCCGCCCGTCAACGGCTTCCCATATTCGTACTTCTCGCCGCCGTCGAATCCCAAGTGCCACTTGCCGAGCATCGCGGTCCGGTAGCCCTTTGCCTTGAGCAGGGTCGCCAACGTCGCCTCACCCGGCGGGATCACTGCTTCCCGCCGCCAGGCGAGCCGGCTCCGCAGCGGATACCTCCCGGTGAGCAGCCCGTATCGGCTGGGTACGCACAGGGCCGCCGGCGAATGGGCGTCGGTGAAGCGCATCCCTTCCGCGGCGATGCGGTCGATCGCCGGCGTCGGGATCCGCGACTCGGGATTGTTCGATGCCGGGTCGCCGTAGCCAAGGTCGTCCGCCAAGATCAGGACGATGTTCGGTAACTCTTCCTTGCCGGCCCCAGACAGACCGGCGGCTGTCGAAAGCAGGGCGATGAGCCCGTATAGGAATGGATTTCTGAAACGCGCAGCGGACATCGGATTCATTCTCTGACAACGGCGCCGCGAAAGAAAGAGGGAGGCGGTGCGCCGCGCGCGAGCCGCACCCGCGCCTCCAGCGGCGAATCAGAAGCTGCGGCCTGCGCACCCGGGGCTCTTTCAAAGGAAAACGGGACTTCGGGGGGCCTCAGTCCCGGCGGCCGCCTTCAAGGAAAACCCGCAAACGGTGGCTGCGGCTGGGGTGGCGCAGCTTGCGAAGCGCCTTCGCCTCGATCTGCCGGATCCGTTCCCGCGTGACCGCGAAATGCTGCCCGACCTCTTCGAGCGTGTGTTCGCCGCCGTCCTGCAGCCCGAAGCGCATCTTGATGATCTTCTCCTCGCGCGGGCTGAGCGTCTTGAGTACCTCGGCCGTCTGTTCGCGGAGGTTCATCTTGATCACCGCCTCTGACGGCGACACCGTCTGCTTGTCCACGATGAAGTCGCCGAGGTGCGACTCTTCCTCCTCGCCCACCGGGGTCTCCAACGAGATCGGCTCCTGAGCTACCCGCAGGACCTTCCGGACTTTGGCCGGGGTCATCTCCAAACGCCGCGCCAACTCCTCCACCGTAGGATCGCGCCCCAGCTCCTGCTGCATCTGCCGCTGGGTCCGCACCAGCTTGTTGATTGTCTCGATCATGTGCACGGGGATGCGGATCGTCCGCGCTTGGTCCGCCACCGCCCGCGTGATTGCTTGCCGCACCCACCACGTGGCGTAGGTCGAGAACTTGTAGCCGCGGCGGTAGTCGAACTTGTCCACCGCCTTCATCAGCCCGATGTTGCCCTCCTGGATCAAGTCCAGGAACTGCAGTCCGCGGTTCGTATAACGCTTCGCGATCGAAACCACCAGCCGGAGGTTGGCCTCGATCAACTGCTTCTTGGCGTCAACCGCCTCCCGTTCGCCGCGTTCCACGACGCGCAGCGTGTGCCGGAGCTCCGGCGCCGTGGCCCCGTATTCGCTTTCGAGCTGCTGCAGCCGCTGGCTGAACTCGCGCAACTGGCGGCGGAGCTCCCGGATCTCGTTCCGCGACAGCCCGTCGGGCACCTCAAGCTTGCGCTGCGCCTGCGCGATCTCGCTCTCCACGAGGCGAAGCTGTTCCACCGCTTCCCGCAGCTCGCGAACGAGCTTGGCCCGGAACTCGTGGTCCAGATCCAGAGAACGCACCAGCCGGGAGATGCGGACCATCGTGCGGGCGAGATTCATCCGCAGCGTCCGGTGCTGCTTGGGCTTCAACCCAGGAGACACGGCCAGCAGCTTCTGCCGGTAACCGTTCGCCTTCCGGAACAGCCGCTCGATCTCTTGCAGCGTCTTCAGAAACTCTTTCTTCCGCTTCTCCACTTCGTCGTTGGAGGGAAGCGGCTCGGAGATGTTGACGATCTCCCGGATCGGGATCGTCCCCTGCTGCACGTCCCGCTTGAGTTCGATCAGTTTCTTCACCACCAGCGGGCAGCGGGAAAGGGCCTTGTAAACGGTCTGGCGGCCGTGCTCCATGCGCTTGGCGATCTCGATTTCGCCCTCGCGCGTCAGCAGGGGCACAGTGCCCATTTCCCGGAGGTACATCCGGACGGGATCGTTGGTCTTGTCCGCCGCCAGGTCGCCGGCATAGTCGAGTTCGCCCGTCTCCTCAGTCTCCTCGGCTCGCTTGACGGGCAGTTTTCCGGCGTCATCGACGACCTCGATGCCGGCTCGGTCGAGGTCAGCCAAAAGGTCGTCGAGTTCCTGCCCGTCCACGACGTCATCGGGCAGAAACTCGTTCACCTCGTCATACGAAAGGTAACCCCGTTCCCGGCCAGCATCGATGAGTTGCTGGAAGCGGCTGGATTTGTCGTCGCTCGCCACCGATTCCCCAGAAGACGCCGCCTTCTTCGGCGGTCCCTGCCATTGTACAACAGCCAATTACACGCTCGTTTCAACGCCGGGCGGCACGCTCGAGCTCTTCGGTGAGCCGCATCGCCGCGGCCAGATCTCCCGCCCGTTCCGCCGCCCGGATCTGCTCCCGCAAGTCCGCGATCCGCGAGTCCCGATCCTTCCTTTCCAGTTTCGGCAAGAACGCAACTGCCTGCTCCAGCGCTGATTCCTCGTCTTCTACTGCATCGGCAAAAACGACGCTCGCCAATAGGCGTTTCTCTTCCTCGTTTAGGCGGTTCTCAACGTCGAGATACCCCCACCCCGGCTGCTGTTCTTCCAACATCAGCATCGTGCGTAACAGGGGCCACGTCCGGAACTGCTTCACCGAATTCAGCCCGGCCAACCGCGGCAGCACCACCCTGCGGGCCTCAGCGCTCTTCAACAGCAGGTTCACGAACATCTTTTCTTTTGCATCGATCTCGCTCGCCGCCGCAGGCCCCACTCTCCCCGTCGCCGTACCCAGCTTCCGGAACTCCTGGCGCACCAGCGCAGGATCGACACGCAGCAACGCTGCGGCCTCTTCGGCGGCCGCAGCCCGCTGCAAACGGTCCGGCAGGCGCTTCAGCGCGGGCAGCACAATTCGACGGAACCCCTCCACACGGCCCTCCGCCGTCGAGCAATCGAAACGGCTCCGGGCCTGCCCCACGAGCCACTCGAAACACCCGGGCGCCTCATCGAGACGCTCGCGATACGCCTCGGGACCCCGCTGCTTCACGTACTCGTCGGGATCCAGACCACCCTCGAGCTCCAACACCCTCACTGTCATTCCTTCGGAGAGCAGCATCTCGATGGAACGCTCGGCGGCGCCCGCCCCGGCCGCGTCCGGATCGAAATTCACTACGATCTTCTCCGCATGACGCCGCAAGGCCCGGATCTGCTGGGGCGTCAGAGCCGTGCCACAACTGGCCACCGTCTCGCCCACGCCGGCTTGGTGAAGGCCGATCACGTCCATGTAACCCTCCACGAGGATGGCGCGGCCGGCTTGCCGGATCGCCCGCCGCGCCCGGTGCAGGTTATACAGCACGTAGCTTTTCCGGTAGATGGGCGTCTCCGGTGAGTTCAAATACTTCGGCTCGTCGCCGGAGCCAAGCGCCCGGCCGGCGAAGGCGATCACCTTGCCGCTCTCGCTGTGGATCGGGAACATCAAGCGGCCGCGGAAACGGTCGAACCACCCGCTGCCGTCGTCCCGCTTCAGCACCAGCCCGGACGCTTCCATCTGCTCCCGCGTAAAGCCGCCCCGCTCGAAAGCCCGCACGAGAGTTTGGCCGGAACGGTCGGCGAAGCCCAGGCCGAACTCCGCCAGCGTCTCCGGCCGCACGCCGCGCCCCGTAATGTAGTCAAGCGCCGCCGCTCCTTGCCGGGACTCGAGCGCCTGCTGAAAGATCCGCTGCGCCAGCTCGTGCATCTCGTACAGCGCCGCGCGCAGCCGCGTTTCCTCGTCGCTGTAGGCCGGCTGCTTGGGAACCGGAATCCCGTGGCGCTCCGCCAACGCCTTCACGGCTTCCCAGAAGGTGAGCCCCTCAATCTCCATCACGAATTTGATGACGTCGCCGCCTTGTCCGCAACCGAAACACTTGTAGAACTGGTGAACCTCGTGCACGCCGAAGCTCGGGGTCTTCTCCGTGTGAAACGGACACAGGCCCACCCACCGCGAACCGGCCTTCTTCAACGTGGGGACGTACTCCCGCACGACACTCACGATGTCTACCTGGGACTTGACTTGTTGAGCGAACTCCATGGCCCGGCTGTGACCATTATGCTATCCGGAACAGTGCGCCCTGCGGGATCCGGGCACGCCGGCAGGAGGGACGAAAATGCCGCTACCGTTCCATGCGGTCTTCGATCAGCACCCGGACGGTCGCCGAGACCCCTTTCACGCCCCGGGTTCCGTCGATTGTCCAGATGTCGGCTTGCGGGTAGTAGGAGCGCAGCATATCCATCTCTTCGTGATAACGGGCAAGGCGCCGGTTGACGATCTCGGGCTCGTCCTCGGGTCCGCCCCGCTTGGCGCACCGTTTCCGGACCTCATCGTCGGGGATGTGAATCTGGATCACGATCGGACTGGGCAGCCCGAACTCCCTGACCAGACCGGCCAGATAATCGGCCTGCTCACGCGTGGCCGGATACCCGTCGAGCACGAAGCCGCGGCTGGTGTCCGTCCGCTCCAGCCGCTCTCTCAGAAGGCGATCCAGCGCACTGGCTGTCCGTGGCAGCTCGCCCCCAGCCGAGCCGGAGTCGGCCGCCACCAGTTCCTCAACGGAAATGACCGGCAGCCCGTACTTCTTGTTCAAATATTCAGCTTGGGTGGACTTGCCGCTGGCCGGCGGCCCGATCAGCACCACTACCAACGGCTTGGGAAGCACCTCGCCCCTGACGGCCCCCGTCCCCACCGCCAGCACCAGTGCTCCCAATAACCAGCGAGCCAACTTCATTTGGACACCCTCCGTTTGCTTCTTCTAGAGTACCAGGGGCGTCCGGTCCCCTCGCGGACCCCGTCGGCAATCACGCCGCCCGGTAACTTGAATAGTACTTTCGTTGGAGTACCGGAACAGCCCCACAACCCGTCGTAAGGTGTTCATCCGCAGCAAGATCGGGTTTAGACTGGAAGTCAGGGAGGGAATAGCCTGCGGATGAATCGCCCGAGAGACTTGCGCAGATCGAAACGCGTCCCGATGGAAGGTCAGATCCGGCTGGCTTGGTCCGACGACCGAGGCCGATTGTGGGAAACGCATGGACGCCTGCGGGATCTGTCGGGCCACGGGGTCGGCGCCGAGGTCCGGGATCCCGTTCCGCGCGGCAGCCTGGTCTCTTTGACCGTCCGCCCCGCCGGCTGGAAGCGCAGCGGTATCGTCCGTCATTGCAGCAGAGCGGGAACCCGTTATCGGCTCGGAATCGAAGGGTGCGACATCACTTGGTGCCGCTACAGTTGAGTCGGCTCCCCCGTCTCCCAACCTCTGTCCACTTGTAATCCGGATGAACCCGTCTTCTGCCCCCGGTCAGCGCGGCCGCCCGGCCCCGGACGCTCCCGGCTGACTCTTAACCGTTCTCGCTCGCCGGCTTCTCCCTCCGGAACATCGCGATCGCCTCGATCTCTACCAGGAGCTCCGGCCGGCACAGTTTCGCTTCGATGCCGGTGGATGCGGGGTACGGATCCAGACCCTGCTCGTCGTAGAAGCGCTTCCGCTCCTCGTTGAACTCTTTGTAGTCACGATCGATGTCCCGCAAATAGCAGGTGGTCCGGATCACGTCTTTCCACGTGGCGCCTTCGGCCTCCAGCAGCTTGGTGATGTTGTAAAAAGTGCGCCGGCACTGGGCGCGGAAGTCACCGATGTGCACGCTGTTGCCGTGCTCGTCCACGCTGGCCGTGCCGGAAATGAATAGGATCACCAGCCCGTTGAGGTCCACGCGCATCCCGCGGGAGAACGCGCTTCCATACTCGCAAGCTTCGTTCAACGCTTCCGGAGCCTTGATCGCCCGCTTCTTCACAGTCGCACCTTGAATCTCGTTGATGATTTCGTTAATGCTCAACACTCGTTCCACCTCCAGGCGCGCTCGGCCGGGACAATAGCCCGGAACCGTCGCATCCCGCCCGCCCGTCGTGCGCTGCGGAATGGCCGGCCGCCTGGCGTGCCCCCTGAAGTACGCGATGGCGCCGAGGCCCCATTCCCAAACAGATCATGAGACCTTAGAGTCAGGATCATTATACTTTAGTTGGCCCGCCGTGTGTCACACAGCACCGGACATTGCAAGCCGGATGTCCGTTTACTTGCCGGGAGCCTCTTGGATATACTTGACTATGACCGTTTGCGGTCGTGAGAGGGGGTTGCGGTTACGGACCATGAGCAACGGCACCGGGTGCTGGCATGCGGCATGACCCTACACTGACTCCCCTCCGGACCGGAACTTGGCTCGTCCTCCTGCTTTTCCTTTGCATTCCTTTCCGCGCGTCGTCCCGCCAGTTCCGGCTGCCGGCCCCCATCGTCTTTACTCAGGCCCCCGCCGGCGAAGCCGCCGACGAAGACCAGCTCCCGGCCCGCATCGTTCGCCTCGACCCCGACGGAACCCTCCGCGTCCTGACTCGCGGGTTCCATTCAGCCCGTGATCCCGAAGTCTCCTTCGACGGACGGCGCATCCTCTTTGCCGGCCGTCGCGCCTCGGGCGACTACTGGCAGATCTTCGAGATGAACGCCGACGGTTCGGGCGTCCGCCGCATCACCTCCGAGCCGATGGACTGCCGGCAGCCCATCTATCAGTCCTACTTCTACGTGATCACCGCCGACCGGCCCTGGCGCCAGATCAGCTTCGTCGGCTTGCGGCCCGGCCACGAGCCAGCGCTGTACTCGACCCGGCTGGACGGCACCGCCCTGCGGCGGCTTACCTTCAACCCGTACGGCGCCACCGATCCGTTCCTCATGCTCGACGGTCGGATGATCTTTTCCAGCCGCCAGAGCCACCGGCTGGAGCCCGGCACCAAAGACCGCGCCCCCCTGTTCGGCGTCAACGCCGACGGCACCGACTACGCGATCTACACTGGCAATCAAGGCGCGGCGTGGAAGTGGAGCCCGGCGGCGACGGCCGACGGCCTCGTCGTGTTCGTCGAGAACCGAGAGCCCCGCGAGGACGGCGCTGGCTGGCTCGCGGCCGTCTCCGTGAGGCGCCCGCTGCATTCCTACCGGCGCTTAACCGAACCCGGCGACGGCCTCTACCGCTCCCCTTCTCCGCTCACCGACGGCACGATCCTTGTTTCTCACCGTTCCGGAGAAAAAGACCCGAGCTACATGATCGTCAGGTTCGATCCATCCTCCGGCGCCGTCCAACCGGTCTACGACGCTCCGGATTACGACGACCTCCAACCTCGGCTTCTCGCGCCGCGCCCGGTGCCGGACGGCCGCAGTTCCGTGGTCAACGAACAGGATCCCACCGGCATCCTTTATTGTTTGAACGTAAATACCTCGGACCTCGGCCCGGGCGACGGTTGGACGCCCGGGCTGGCGCGGCGGCTCAGGGTCATCGAGGGAATTCCGCGGCCCGAAGGAGCCTCCGGTTTTCCGCCGCCCGCACGCCGCGTGCTCGGCGAGATCCCGTTAGAGAAGGACGGTTCGTTCAACATCCGGGTCCCGGCCAATGTCCCCATCCAACTGCAACTGATCGACGCCGACGGGCTGGCCCTGCGCAGTTGCGAGTGGATCTGGGTCAAAAACAAAGAGCCGCGGGGCTGCATCGGTTGCCACGAGGACGGCGAATTGACGCCTGAGAACAGGATGGTGGACGCGGTCACCAAGCCGTCGATCCGCCTCACCTTGCCGCCGGAGCGCCGCCGGCGGGTGACATTCGACAAGGACATTCTGCCGATCTTCCGGAACAAGTGCGCCACGGCGGCCTGCCACGGCGGCTCAGGCTCGGTGCGTCTCACCACGCTTCCGGAGGTCCGCGGCTACCTCAAGGGCGCCGCCCGCACATCGCCACTCGTGTGGCATTTGTTCGGCCGGAAGACCTCGCGGCCGTGGGACCATCCGCTGCCTGCAATACAGACCGTGGAGCGGATGCCTCCCGAAGGCGCCACTCCTCTCACCGACCTCGAGCGGCGTCTCATTCTCGAATGGATCGATCTGGGGGCCGAATGAAGAAGACCTGCCTGTTCGCGTTTCTCGTTTTGGCGGCCGCTCCGGCGGCGGCGAACGACCTCCCCGTGTTCACCGACGTCACTCGCGAAGCCGGCATCGACTTCAAGCACAGCTACGGCGACTTCGACCTCGACAACATTGTCGAGGGCACCGGCGCCGGCGCGTGTTTCTTCGACTACAACAACGACGGGTTCCAGGACATCTACTTCGTCAACGGCGCCTGGACCCGCGGAGTCAGCGACAACCGCGGCCGCCGTCTTCGCGGCAAGCTCCGCAACCATCTCTACCGCAACAACGGCGACGGAACGTTCACTGATGTGACCGATGAGTCCGGCGCCGGCGACGAGACCTTCTCCAGCGGCTGCTCAGCCGCTGACTACGACAACGACGGCGACGTAGATCTCTACGTGCTCAACTACGGGCCGAACAAGCTTTACCGCAACAACGGCGACGGAACGTTCACTGACGTCTCCAAACAAGCCGGACTGGACTTCCCCCGCTGGAGCCTCCACGCTGTCTGGTTCGACTACGACAACGACGGCTGGCTCGATGTCTACGTCGCCAATTATCTGCGCTACGACCAAGGCAAGTTCCGCGACTTCTACGCCGCTCAAGGCTATCCCGGCCCGCTGAGCTACCCGGGCGAAGCCGACGTCCTTTATCGCAACAACGGCGACGGAACGTTCACCGACGTCACCCATGATGTCGGGCTTTACGTCGCCGACGGCCGGGCGATGAGCGTCACCGCGGCCGACCTCACCAACCAGGGCCGCCTCGGCATCTACGTCACCAACGACGCGATGGAGAACTACTACTGGGAGCAAGGTCCGGACGGGAAGTTCATCGATCGGGCGCCGGAACTCAACCTCGCCTGGGGCGAAAATGGACAGAACGTCGCTTCCATGGGCCCCGCGATCGGCGACATCGATCGCGACGGCTGGCTCGACGTCTTCGTCCCCGATCTTCGGTATTGCACCTTGTTGATGGGCGGGGAGAACGGCTGGGACTTCCGCACCGACAGCGTCGGACTCTCCGTCGTGATGGGCCAGTACACGAGTTGGGGGCCGGCGCTTTTCGACTACGACAACGATGGCTGGCTCGATCTCTATACCAGTCACGGCAACGCCCATCATGAATACGTCGAGGAAGATACCCTCGTCCGGAACAAGGGCGACGGGACCTTTGAAGACGTTTCCGATCTCTCTGGACCCTACTTCCGCCAGAAGTACGTCGGCCGTGGCGTCGCTTACGCCGACTACGACAACGACGGCGATATCGACCTGCTCGTCGTCAACCTCAACGACTACCCGAACCTGCTCCGCAATGATGGCGGCAACCGGAACAATTGGATCACGGTGGACGCGCGCTTGGTTTTCCCCACCGGCGAGCGAACCGCCATCGGCGCCCGCGTTACCGTGGAAGCGAACGGGGTAAAACAGATCGCCGATCTCGTACCGATGACCGGCTACTTGTCCCAGAACGATCCGCGCTTGCATTTCGGGCTCGGCCGGGCGGCTTCCGCGGACAGGATCACAATTCGCTGGCCGGACGGTTCGGTGGAAACCCTCAAGAACGTAAAGGCAAACCAGGTGCTGAAACTTCGCCGGGAGGTCGCCCAATGAGTTCCCGCACCAGAATCCCTGTTGTGGCCGTCGCCTTCGCGGCGGCCATCGCGCTCGCCGGCTCCGTGCAAGGACAGCAGGTCAAGCCGGTTTACGTCGGCGCGCGAGTTTGCGGAAAGTGTCATTCCGGAGCCGGGATGGGCAATCAGTACAGCATATGGCTGCATTCCCGCCACGCCCAGGCGTACGCTGCCCTCGCTAAACCTGCGGCCCGGGAAATTGCGAAGCTGAGCGGCATCCGCCAGGAGCCCCAGGAAACCTTCACCTGCCTCGGCTGCCACTCCACTGGCGCCCACGCCGAAGAGTGGGAGAAGGACGACACGTTCCGCGTCGAGGACGGCGTCCAGTGCGAGACTTGCCACGGCCCGGGAAGCGAATACATCGACCCGGAGGTGATGAGCGATCCCGAACGGGCGAAGGCGGCAGGTTTGATCATGCCCGGGCGCGAGACATGCGAGAGGTGCCACCAGGAGAAAGGCACCCATATCGCCGTGTTGAACTCGCCGCTTCTCGACGTAGAAAAAGGTCTCCGGGAGATCGCCCACCCCACGCCCGAAAACCCGGAAATGGGAAGCGTGCCCGAGTATCCTGCCGCTGGACCCAAGCGCGCCGGCCCGAAGTATGTGGGATCCGCGGCGTGCGGCCAGTGCCATCGCGGACGGCAATCCGGCTTCCAATACTCCAAATGGCTCCTTTCGCCGCACTCGAGGGCCTGGGCCGCGCTGGGCACGGAACGGGCTAAGGAGATCGCTCGGGAGAACGGGGTGGAAGGGGACCCTCAGCGCGCGGCGGAGTGCCTGAAATGCCACTCCACCGGCTACCAGGAGGGAGCCGAAGCGTTCGCACGGTCATTCTCCATCGACGAGGGAGTCGGCTGCGAGGCTTGCCACGGCCCGGGAAGCGACTACTCTCCGGAAGCCGTCATGATGGACCGGATCGCCGCCCGCAAAGCGGGGCTAAAAGAGGTCACGAAGGAGACCTGTGCGCCTTGCCATGAGGAGGCTCACGGCAAGCCGTTCGAGGCCGACCTCAGCGCCATCGCCCACCCCACGAAGCTTCCCGATGTCGCTAAAGAGCCGCGCTACAAGACGCCGCTCAATATGGCTCTGCGTCCTGGCACGAACGAGATCTGGGTCACTTGCTCGGGTTCGGACTCGGTGATTCTTGTGGATGCCTCCGGCCGCGAAAAGATCGCCGAGATCGCGGTCGGCGGCATGCCCGAAGACGTGACGTTTTCCCCCGATGGCTCCCGGGCCTACGTTTCCAACCTGTTCGACGACACCGTCTCGGTCATCGACACAGCCGCGCGGAAAGTGATCCAAACCGTCCCTGTGGGTGACGAGCCTCACGGGGTGCTGATGGACAGCAGAGGCCGGCGGCTCTACGTCGTGAACTCGATCTCCGACGACATCACGGTGCTCGACGGCAAGACGCTCGCGCGGGAAAAGACTCTTGTTGCCAGCCGGCGCCCCTGGTCGCTGGCCGCCTCGCCCGACGGCGCTTTCATCGCTGTTAGTCACGCTCTCTCGCGCTTCGTCCCGTTCCGCAAACCGTCGCAAAGCGAGGTGACCATCATCAACACGGAACGGGGGGTGGTCGAGGACCGCTTCGTGGCCGACGGCGCCAACTTGCTGCTGGGCATCGCCTGGCATCCCTCGGGTGAGTTCGCCCTCACTACCCTGAACCGCACGAAGAATCTCGTCCCGATGACACGCCTGCTTCAAGGCTGGACGATTACCAACGGTCTCGCGATCTTCTGGCGTGACGGAACGGTGGACCAGGTGCTCCTCGACGAGCCCGGAATGTCTTTCCCCGATCCCACCGACGTGGTGATCACCCCTAACGGGCGATACGCCCTGGTAACCAGCGCCACTTCGGATCGCGTCGCCGTCGTCGATCTCGACAAGCTCATCTCGATGGTCCGCAGCGCCACGCCTTACGAACGGCGGCATGTCCTGCCGAACCACCTCGGCAAGCCCACCGAATTCGTCGTCAAGCACATCGCCGTCGGACGCAGCCCCCGCGGGGCGCTGATCCTGCCGGACGGCAAGACAGCCTTCGTTGCCAACTCCCTCGACGATTCGCTCTCGGTGATCGATCTGAAGTCCTTCGAGGTGATCGGCAGCGTCGATCTGGGAGGGCCGAAGGTGATCACCAAGGCCCGTCTCGGCGAGAGGCTCTTCCACAGCGCGAGGATCACGTTCCGCCGTCAGTTTTCCTGCCACACCTGCCACCCCGACGGCCACATCGACGGCATCACCTACGACATCGAACCCGACGGCATCGGCGTCAGTCCGGTGGACAACCGGACCCTCCGCGGCATCCGCGACACCGCTCCGTTCAAATGGGAAGGAACAAACCCAACGCTGCGCCGCCAGTGCGGACCGCGCCTGGCCGTCTTCTTCACCCGGATCCAGCCGTTCACCCCGGAAGAGCTTTCCGCCCTCGAGTACTACATCTCGACGATTCCCCGGCCGCCCAACCGTTTCCGTCCCCTTGGCGCCGAACTCACCGAAGCGCAGCGCCGCGGCAAGGAGCTCTTCGAGCGCAAGTACACCAACGACGGCCGCCTCATCCCCAAGGAAAAGCGCTGCATCACCTGCCACTACCCGCCTTACTACACCGACCGGCGGCGGCATAACGTCGGTACGCAGTTCAAGTTCGATCGGGAGTCGGACTTCGACACTCCCCACCTCAATAACATCTACGATTCGGCGCCGTATCTTCACAACGGAATCGCCCGTACCCTGGAAGAGATCTGGACCGTCTACAACCCGTACGACAAACACGGCGTCACGAACGACATGACGAAGGATCAGCTCAACGATCTGATCGAATACTTGAAGACTTTGTAGGAGTGAGAGCCGCCATGTTAGCGAGATTCACTTTCCTGGCCGCCGCGGCGGCATGCCTATTGGCCCCGGCGGTCTCGGCGGAGGCTCTACCGTACGTCTACACCCACTGGAAACAGTTCACGGTGAAGGACGGCTTGCCAAACGACCACATCTTTGCCGTCAAGGTCGATGGCCCCCGCGTCTGGATCGGGACCGAAGGAGGTCTCGCGATGCTCGACAAACGCACGGGCCGGATCCGGTCCTGGACCGAGAAGGACGGCCTCCCTTGGCGCGTCGTCTCCGCCATCGACGTCGATCCCAAGACCGGCGACGTCTGGCTCGGCCTGTTCGGTGGCGGACTCGCCCGCTTCAGCGGCGGCCGCTTCGACCACTGGCACCAGCTCAACAGCGGCCTGGTCAACGACGTCGTCTATGGCGTGGCCGTCGAGAATGACAACGTCTGGGCCGCGACCACCGCTGGCGCCAGCCGTTACAACATCGTCACCGGCGAGTGGACCATCTTCACCGAAAAGAACGCCCCAATGGAAGAGATCTGGAACTACGCCGTCACCTATGCTGACGGCAAGGTCTATCTCGGTGTCTGGGGCAGCGGCATCCTGGAATACGACGTGAAGCGGGAGCGCTGGAAGGACTACCTGGACCCGGACGGCGAGATGGAGATCGACCTTTACCGCGATGACGGCTTGGTCCACGTGATCACCACCGGCGTCAGTTACGTCGATGGGATCCTCTGGAGCGGCTCCTACTTCGGCGGTTCCCGCTACGACGGAAGGAACTGGCGCGGTTACTTCAATAAAGACTCGGGTCTCCCCAGCGACTTCATCAACTTCGTCAAGGCCCGCTCGGGCGACGAAGCCTGGTACTGTACGGATAAGGGACTCGGGGTGATCACCGACTTCAAGACGAACACCTGGGTCGTCTATACGCGGGATCCGGAAAAGCACACCGGCAAGGCGGTAATCATGCGGGACCGCCAAGTCCTCAAGACCATCGACACCGGTATCAATATTCCGCACAATTACGTCCTTTGCGCCGACATCGACGGCAACGACGTCTGGATCGGAACCTCAAAGGGGCTTGCCTGGGCAATTGGAGATTCTTACTACGCCGGGCTTCGCGAACAAACACCCAGCGAGCCTCAACGCGCCGGAGGTGAGGAATGAAAAGGGCGATGAAAAACTGCGGTTCGCCTCACCTGCTCACGGGGCGGCTCCTCTACGCCGCATTGGCCGCCCTTCTGCTCGCTTCCCCCTTGCTCGGCGGCGGCAAGGACTGCGACCCCGAAAAAGACATGCCGCCCAAGCTGCGGGCGATCGTGGACCAAGACACCCTCGAGGTGCTCCGCGCGATCAACTGCCTCAGCCCTTACGAGGTACCAAAGTTGCCGCTCCGCCAGGACCATAACTACGCCCGCACGCCCGAGGACCTCGAACCCTACGGCGGCATTCGGCCTTATATGGAACACTTCTTGCTCCAAATGGAGTACACCGGCCCCGGCCGCGCCATACCGGAGCCCGAGCATGTCGATTCGGTGAAAATCGGCTTCATCGGCCCGATCATGTCCACGGTCTCGGTCGCCACCGGCGGCAAAAGCCATGAAGAGCCCCTGGGAATCAAGATGCTCCAGGGCGCCCGTCTCGCCATCGAGGAAGCGAACGCCAAAGGGGGTTATTTCCGGCGCAACATCCCGTTCGAGCTCGTCGTCCACAACGACAACGGCCTCTGGGGCGCCTCCGGCAACGAGATCATCAAGATGGCTTACGAGGAGAAGGTCTGGGCCATCCTCGGTACTATCAACGGCGCCAACTCCCATATCGCCATTCGCGTCGCGCTCAAGGCCGAGATCCCGATGATCAACAGCGGCGACACCGATCCGACATTCATCGAAACCAACATCCCCTGGGTCGCCCGCGTCATCGGCGACGATCGCCAGCAGGCCTACCTGCTCGTCGATTACATGATCCGCAAGATGGACTACAAGCGCATCGGCATCATGCGCGCCTCGAACCGGTACGGCCGCTTCGGCGTCCGCGAGGTGAAAGACTCCTGCCGCCGGCTGGGGCGTCCCATCGTTCTCGAGATGGCGTATAAGCTCGGCCAGGACGACTACTCGCTGCAGCTGGAGCGCCTGAAGGCGGAGAACCTCGATGCCATCGTCCATTGGGGCGACGCCGAAGACGCCGCGACCATCCTGAAGCAGATGCGCGCCATGGGAATGAACCAGCCGTTCCTGTCGAGCGACCGCGCCGTCAGTGACCGCTTCGTCAACGCCGTGGGGCCCGAACTGGCCGAGGGTGTCATCTGCGCCTTCCCGTGGAATCCGGAGCGTAAGGATCCCAAGCTTGAGCGCTTCCGCGAGGCCTTCCGCAAGCGCTTCAACGATGAACCGGAGACCTACGCGGCGCACGCCTACGACGGCATGAACCTCCTGCTCTGGGCCGTGCAAGTGGCCGGCCTGAACCGGGCGAAGATCCGCGACGTCATCGCGTATCGCAGAAAACCGTGGCCTGGAGTCACCGGCGACATCCCGTTCAGCGCAGCCCTGGACGACATCGGCGAGGTCTTCCTCGCCCGGTTCGAGAACGGCCGCTGGCGGTATTATTCGCGTGAGGATCTTGGGATCCCTCGGGGCTATATCCCGCCCCGCGACCGCACGAGCCGCACGTCGGAATGATTTGTAGCCGCGCATGCCGGATGGCCGCCGCAGCGCTGCTCGCCGCAGTCGGAGCATGCGCGGCCGGCCAGGCAATCAAAATTGGCTACTACGGGCCCGCTGATCCGGAACATCCCTTGGGGGGCTCCGTCTGGCAAGGACTCCAGCTCGCCTTGGAAGAGGAGAAGACCGGCCCCGGGCCTGCTCTCGCCCTCGTCCATCACTGGGACGAAAACCCATGGACCGGCGGTGCCGCCGGCGTCGTGCGGATGGTTTACACCCACCGCGTGGCCGCCCTCATCGGCTCCATCGACGGCACGGCTACCCACCTCGCCGAGCAGGTCGTGGCCAAGGCCCTCGTGCCCCTCGTGGATCCGGCCAGCACCGACCCATCCGTGAATGCCGCCTTCGTTCCGTGGATGTTCTCCGTGATGCCGAGCGACCGCGCGCTGATGGGGGCGCTGACCGCCGAACTGGGCGACCGCTCTTTCGTCCTGGTTACTTCCACCGCCCACGACGCCCGCATCATGACCGACGAGTTCTTCAAAGCCCTCGGCAAACGCACCCCACAACGGCACATCGAATTCCACCGGCCCGAGCTCCGCATCGCCGAGCAGGTGGCCGCTCTGCGGCCCCGTACGGTCGTGCTCCTCGCCGGCCCCTTGGAAAGCGCCCGGCTGGTGCGCGACTTGCGGACGCTCCTTCCGGATGTCGAAATCCTCACTTCCCATCACGCCGGCCGCCGCATCTTCCTCGAAGAGGCCGGAGAGGCCGCCGAAGGGATCCGCTTCCCCCTGCCCGCCGTCCTCGACCCAGAATTCATCAAGCGTTTCCGCCGCCGCTACGGCACGGAGCCGGACTATGCCGCCGGCTACGCCTATGACGCCGTCAAGCTCCTCGCCCGGGCCATCCGGGAGGCGGGACCTCAGCCGGCGGCCATCCGGGACGCCCTCGAGGAGCTTTCGCCCTATGAAGGCGTGACGGGGACTCTCCGCTGGAATCGCCTGCGTCGCAACACCGCTCAGCCGGTGATGGGTGTCATCCGGAACGGCTCCGTCCGGCTCGCTCACTGACTCGATTCGCTCCACACAAGCTTCCCCGCCGCTCGCGAGCTCAACCATTGCCGGCGGAACTGCTTGACCGCCTCGCTCACATCCCGTCCCGCCTCTTCGAACGGGACCACTTCCAGCCTCGGTGAGGCCGCCACCCGGACGCGCACCGTCCTCTGCCGCCCGCGCTGCTCGTAACGCAGCTCGATCACGTCCCCCGGGCGCCGCTTCGCCAGCAGACGGTTCCACTGCTTCCGGTTCCGGACACGCTTCCCATCGACGCGCACGATCTTCGCGCCCCGGTCCAGCCCCGCTTCGTACAGTGGCGTGCCCTCCAGCGGCGCCGTGCTGAGAACGACCCCGTCGCTGCGGAAAGAAAGGTGCGGTGCGCCGATAAACGCCTTCTCCGGCTCGGCGCGGCGCAAAACGAAACCCGCCTCCGCGAGGAGCGGCTGGTAATCGGGCAAGGCCCGTCCATAAACCGACGAGCGGAAAAAGTCCGCGGCAAACCGCTTGTCGCCCGTCATGCGCGCCAGCGTCGTCTCCAGATCCTCGAGCCCGTACGGCTTCTCGGTACGGCCGAAGCTCTCCCACATCGCACGCATGTACTCGTCCAGTGAGAGTCCGGGAAAACGCGCCCGCAACTGCAAGTCGAGCGCCAGCGCTACAGCGAACCCGTAGGAATAATACGTCAGGTGCGTGTTGCGGAAGTTCGTCGGATCTTTCGCCACCGCGCCATCCGTCAAAGGCGCCAGCAAGCTCGAGAGAACCGGCGATTCATGCCGTCTCGCCGGGGAATTCAGGACTGAATCCAGTAGCCGCGAAAGCCTTTCGGCGAACTGTTTCCGGCTCGAGATCCCCGCCCGCCGCAACACCAGCGCCGTGTAGTAGCTCGTGAAACCCTCCGCGAACCACAGTTCGCCCGAAAGGCTGAGCCGCTCGAAGTCGAACGGCTCGATCGTCTTCGGCCGCAACCGCTCGACGTTCCAGATATGGAAGAACTCATGGGCGATCGTGCCGATCAGCCGGGAGCGATCCTCCGCCAAGGACCCGGTGCTCGTGCAGTACGTGGAGTTCCGGTGCTCCATGCCGTCGCCGGTGGCCCACGGTACATAATCGGCCAGGAAGGTATAGGTCCCGTAGTCGAACCGCGGCAGCTCGCCGTAGATCCCGATCTCTTCCCGCACCACCTTTTCCACCATCCCGGCGAAGGCGTCCACGTCGGCCGCCGATCCGGTGTGGTGCACCGCCAGCCGTAACGTCTGCACGCGCCGGCCGTCGTCCACCTCCCACTCCCGCAGATCGAACCGGCTCAGCTCCACCGGGCTGTCCATCAGGTACTCGCAGTTCGGGGCCTCGAAGGTGAAGGGCTCCCCGGTGGGCTTCAGTTGCGTCGCCGCCCGCCAGCCGGAGCCTTCTGGAATCTCGAATCGCACCCGGACCGGCCGGTCCCCGGCGCCCCGGGCCCACATGTAGGTCGCCGGCCCGTTCAGGTGCGCATGGGACTCGTCGATCTGGTTGTAGGTTCCGTCCCCTCGGTCACCGAAGAGCGTATAAGTGACTCGCACGTTCCCGTCGTGGCCTTTCACCGTCCAGCAATGCGGCCGGGACCGGACCACCTCGAGCCTCCGGCCGCCTCCGTCAAAGGCCTTCACCCCATAAATGTTCTTCGCGAACTCGTGCAACGCATAGCGGCCCGGCGACGTGCGGCTCATGCAGACCTCAAGGTGCGGGCGCGCCGCCTCGCGCCACCAGACTTCAACCTCGGCCTCGTGATGCGCTGCGTTGGGAAAGCTGATGCGATACTCAACCGGAGGAGCCGCCTGCACCGCCGCGGCAAGCGCCGCGGACACACACAGGAAGCGTTGGAGTAAGCAAACGTCGATAATCGCCAAGCAACTTATGATACGAGAGCCCGCGCCCGGGTTTCCCGCCAGGTGGAAAGATGAGGCCGGAGCTCGGACACCATCTCACGGAACTCCGGAAAAGACAAGGACTGACCGCCGTCGCTCAGGGCTTCGGTCGGGCGCGGATGGACCTCCACGATAAGGCCGTCCGCGCCGATCGCTACCGCCGCTTTCGACACCGGCGCCACCAGGTCCGCCCGCCCCGTGGCATGGCTCGGGTCTACGATCACCGGCAGGCCCGTCATCTTCTGCAGCAGCGCTACCGCCGCGATGTCGCACGTGTTCCGCGTCGCCAGTCCAAACGTGCGGATTCCCCGCTCGCACAGCACCACGCCTGGGCACCCCCGCGCCATGACCAGCTCGGCGGCTTCCGCCACTTCCTCGACCGTGGCCGTCATTCCGCGCTTCAGCAGCACCGGCTTGCCTGCCTCGCCGGCCGCCGCCAGCAGCTCTTCGTTGTACATGCTCCGGGAACCAATCTGCAGCATGTCGGCCACATCGGCCACCATCTCGATCTGCCCGGCGCTCATCACCTCCGTGACCACCCGCAACCCGGTCGCCGCGCGCGCCGCCGCCAAGAGCTTCAATCCTTCGGCGCCTAAACCTTGAAAAGAATATGGGGAGGTTCGGGGCTTGAACGCGCCGCCCCGGAGCATCCGCACTCCCAGGCCGGCGACGAACCGGGCGGTATTCAGGATCTGAGCCTCCGACTCAACCGCGCACGGGCCGGCGACGACAACGAAATCCTGCCCCCCGAACTCGATTCCGCTGACCTCGACCGGCGTTCGGCTTCCCACCATATGCCGGTCTCCTGTTCTCCTTAAATCATAGGATCGGCTCTCGAAATCGGCAAGCCCTGTCGCCCGCCCAAGTCCTTTCGGAATCCCGGCGCCTCCCCGTCAATCGGCCGCCGTGCCGTAGACCCGCCGGAGCTCGGCGATGTTTTTTTCCATCACGCTCACGAAGTCTCCTTCGGCGGGCGGGCGCGAACAGGGATCGTAGACCGCAACGCGAAGCCCCATCTGCTTCAGCCGGGCGGCGATGGGCCCGATTGGCTCAGCTTCCCAAATCATCCACTTCGCCGGGTGCCCGGCCAGCAATGCCTTGAGCTTTCGCCATTCAGCCTCCGGGGGCATTTCCTCCGGCTCCCAGTGCACGGTGCGCCCGTTGATTCCGTAGCAGGCTTGTAGATATTGATACACCGGATGCGAGAACACCACCGGCAAGTCGTGTTTCTCCCCGATAGCGCTGATGATGGCCGCATCCAGCACCCGTAGCCGCCGCTCCAGATCGGCGAATTGCTCCTCGAACAGCTTTTTGTGCCGTGGCCACCGTACCGAAAGCGCTGCGTGGATCGTGCGAGCCTGCTCGATGGCGAGATTCATGTCGAGCCAGGTCGTGAACGCCGTTCCGGGGTGTGTGTGCTTGCCCTCTGGACCGTGGCTGTGCGTCACCGCGCCCGCCGTTTCGATCAGCCGGTCCTCGAACGTGGCGGACGTGTTAATCACCTTCGACGGCGGCAGCGACACCTTTTCCAGCCAAGATTCGTAAGATGCCCCGTTCACGATCACCAGATCGGCCTTCTGCATCGCCCGGATGTCTTCTTCCGAGGGCTGCCAGTACGCCGGATCCACCTCTGGCGGCACGGGATACCGCACCTCGATGACCGGCAGACCGACTTTCTCGGTGAAATACTTCAGTGGATAGTTCGAGACGTAGACGACCGGCCTCGCTCCGCCGGGCTGCTGGCTTTGCCCGCCGCCGCCTTGCGGTGCAGCGCACCCGAACAGCAGAAATCCAACAACAGCCGCAATCAGTGCCGAACGTTTCATTTCTCGCCATCTGCCTCCGTACGGTTCCGGCCCGGCGGCGGGCGCTCAGCGCGCTACGTCGCCCGGGCGTCGGCTCGGGCCGGCGCTCCGACCGGCGCCACACGATCGAAACGGCCGGCCAGTTCCACGTCGTGAGTGGCCACCACCAGCGGGGCCGCCGTGGCCTCAGAATACCGGAACAGAATCTCCATCACCCGGTCGCGGTTCCCGCGGTCGAGATTCCCGGTCGGCTCGTCGCACAGCAGCGCCGCCGGCTGCGTCACTAGCGCCCGGCAGACAGCCACCCGCTGCCGTTCCCCTTGAGAAAGAGCGTCCGGCAGCCGCCTCAACTTGTCTCCCAGCCCCACCTCCCGCGCAAGCTCCTCGGCCCGGGACCGAACGCCGGAATCCAATCGCAGCGCCGGGCTCACCCGGTACGGTAACAGCACGTTGTCGAGCACATCCAGATAGTCCAGCAACTCGAACTCCTGGAACACCAGCCCCAGCCGCCGCGCCCGGAAGTCGCGCCGTTCCTCCGGCCGGAGACAGACGACGTTCACCCCCGCAACCTCGATGGTCCCCCGGGACGGCGTCAGGATCCCGGCCAGCAGGTTCAATAGGGTGGTCTTGCCGCTGCCGCTCGGGCCGGTGATGGCGACCTTCTCTCCAGGAGCAGCCCGGAACTCCGCGATCTCGAGCTTGAATCCCTCTTTCGAATAGGAGAACGCAACCTCATGGAGCCGGATCATGCCGCCTGTCATCGCAACCCTATTATTTCCCTTCGGCCATCCCGCCGCGCGGCCACAGGGCCAGGGCCCGGCCGGAAACGGTCAGCGAACCAGGGCGTTGAAGAAAAGCTTGAACGTTTCGTAACTCTGCCCCCGGTACTGCGGCCGCATCCCAAACAGAATGTAGCGTCCCTGGCCCATCTGCACTTCCACCAGCGCCGCCTTCTTCGCGATGCGCTCCTCGCCCAGTAGCCAGCCCGACGCCAAGATCCCGGAGGCCGGATAGCGCGCGACCGCCTTGGCGCTGTTGTTGCCCGCCACCTCGAACGCCGGACTCCCCTGCGACCACACCGCGATCCTCCGCGGCAGCCCGTAGGTCAGCGGGCCCCGCTCTAGAACCACGTTCACCAGCGATCCCGGCGAATAGTACTCGGTGTTGCGCGCCCCAGCCACCACGTTGCGCACCTCCACACCCAGTTGGCGAATCGCGTAGGCGGTCGAGCGGTTCAGGAAGATCAGCGACCCGCCCTGGGCCACGAACGACTTGAGCGACGCCGCGCTGCGGTCGTTGAGTCCCCCCGTATACTCTTCGGGCATGGATCCCTTCCGGTAACCCGTCGTCAGGCTCGAGAGGCTCTGGTCCGGAAAGACGATCACGTCGAACCGCGCCCCGAGGTTGCCCTGCGTGATGACGTCGTTGGTCACCCGCTCATAGGCGAAACCGAACTGTTCGAGCAGCCACCGCGTCCAGCCTTCGTCCATGCTCGGGACCCAGCTCCGGTACAGCCCGATCCGCGGCCGCCGGATCTCGATCGTGGAAACCGACTCCGGTTTCTCGGCGAAGAAGTCTCCGGTGAGCCGGTCACGCCACACTCGTCCGCCCTCGCGCCACCAGCGGTTCACCTCGATCCAGGAGTCCACATCCGAGGCCGGAAGCCCCCCTTCGGCCGGCTGGCGGCCCTTCAGCCGGAACGAGAACTCCGAAACCCGCACCAACTCCGCGTCGAACGGCGCTTTCGCCTCGTAGACGTCCACCCCCATGAGCAGCGGCAGCGTGTGCGCCGTCACGTCGTAGGGCCGCTTCGGCGGACCGCCCGGATACTCCCGCTTGTCCGGATAGTCCTGCCGCTCGAGGAGCGTTTTCGCCCACGAGCTATAGGGTTGCTGCATGCGGATCACGTACGAGCCCGCGGGGAACGAACGCCCGTCGGCCCGGAACGCCGTCTTCGCCCGCTCGATCTCCACCATCCCGAAGGCCAGCGTCTCCAGCATCTTCCGCGCCCCGCCGGGATTCGCCTGCTCCACACTCACCACGAAAGCGTGCGGCTCACTTCGCGCCACTGCCCGTTGCCCGATCCGGTAGAACGCCCGCAACAAGTCCTCCCGCCGGATCGCCGCCTGGTACAGGCACGACTCCCACGCAATGAGCTGGTAATCGATGATGTCCCGAACCGTCCAGCGCCCGCCGAGCCACGGCTCCAGATGGTTCCAGCTCCGCTCCCGCGGGTTGTAGCCGCGCGCCGTCTTCCGGATCTGCTCCGGCCTCACCACGATCGGCGTCGCCAGCTTGGCGCTCGCCGACTCGCTCAGGATCCGCATCCCGGCGTGGTAGGCCTGGTAGTGCCGCGCCGGCGTCCAGAAGTCGTAGGATGCATTGACGACGACCCCTTTCTTGCCCGCTAGCGTCAGGTCCGCCGCCATCCCCATCCCGATCATGTTGCACATCTGCACCAGGATCGGGTCGATGTTCGGATCGATCGGGTCCATCCACGGCGGCACGAACATCCGCGAAGCCCAGGGGCTCTGCTGGTGCACATCGTAGATGATCTGCGGGTGCCAGACGTTGTGCAGTTTCGAAACCGTCAGCCGCGTCTCCACCTGCGAGAAGATGTACCAGTCCCGGTTGTTGTCGTGTCCGACGTACGGGTGATACAGATCCGGCGGGCTGGTCCCTTCGTACGGCGTTCCGAGCGTCTTCTCGTACCACTGCCGCACGATTTCGACGCCATCCGGATTGAGCGACGGGACCAGGATGAAGATCACGTTGTCGAGGATCGCCCGCGTCTTCGCATCCTCGGCCGTCGCCATCCGGTAGGCGAACTCCACGGCGGTGTGCGTCGATCCCACTTCGGTCGAGTGGATCGAGCAGGTGATCATCACCACCGCCTTCCCTTGCCTAATCAGCCGTTCGGCTTCTTCCGGCGGCGTTCGGCGCGGGTCGGCCAGCCGCTGCTGGATCTCGCGGTAATGGCCCAGCCGTTCGAGCGTCTCCGGCGAGGCGATGACCGCCGCGATGAACGGCTTGCCCAGCGTACTCTCGCCGAGTACCTCGAGCCGCACCCGGTCGCTCTCCCGGTCCAGCGCCTCGAAGTAGCTCACCACGCCGTCCCAGCTCACGAGCTTCCGGTCCTTCCCCATAGGGAAGCCGAAGTGCTCCTCAGGTGTAGGGACCGCAGCCGCCGCCAGGCTTGCGCTCAGCAACAGAATTCCGACGAAGCGCTTCACGTTTTTCTCCCTAATCGCTTACGCGTTTCTCCATTGTATGAATCCGGAGCCTGCGAGACGAAGCTCTCGCATTAGTGGTCCCCTGGGCGTGCAAGTGCGACGGGAAAGAGGCCACACCGGCGTCGCCAGGAGCAAGCCCCCGGCGGCCGGCGGTACCGTGAGATGGCCGCGATTCCCACACGGGGGAAACAACAAAGGAAGCCGGTGGCACCGCAGAGGGCGCGGCAGGTGTGAAGTATTTTAGGAGGGCGTATCCCGCTCACCGCCGGCAATCCGGCAGGAAACTACAACAGCCGCGCAGCGGACACTGCGCGGCAAACTCAGGGGAGGAGGCGCACTCCAGCCGGTTACGGCTTCAATTCGATGACCTTGGTCCCGCCTTCGACGTTGTAGATGCGGATCTTGCCGTCCCCCGCAGGGCGCCTCCGGTGCTGCGTGCCCCAGATCCTGACCGATGAAGATTGGGCCTCGGGCCCAGAGCCCCCATTGGCGCCGGGCGCCGGCTGCGAGCCGACCGCCGCTCCTCCTCCGGCGATCGCAGCCGTCGCTTTTGCCTTCATATTCTCAATGAGCTGCTTGACCTCGTCCTGCTTCAAGTGCAGCGCCATCTCCACTCGTGATTCCTTCGTTTCCACCTGCAGCCTTTCAGCCAGGTCCGGCCCGTCCCCTTTGGATTGCTGCGAGGCCAACACCATCCCCAGCATGAACTTCAACCCGGTCGCCATCTCCTGGGCTTTCTCGGCGTCCGTCGCCCCGAGATTCAACTGCAATCCAAGGCCATCCTGCAGCGAGATGCCCGCTTCGACGCTCCGCACGCTCTCCAAGAACTTTGGCTGCTTCCCGCTCTTGCCCGCGAAGTCACCTGGAGCGGCCTTCGCCACTACCCAGATGTCGTTCTGCGCCGACAGTTCCGCCGCCCGCTGAAACAGGGGATTCGACGCTTGGGCCGGATCCCCCTCCAGGTAATGGTCGATCGCCGCCTCCACCGACTCCTTGTCGCCCAGCAAGAGGAGTTGGGGGCTCACCAGCGCCAGGGCCGCCGGCTCGCCGTCCTTGTCGGCCAGCTCGAGAATCTCGATCTCCTGGTACGTCGAAGTTCCAACCGTTTTCGCGGAAGCGAGTTTGCGAATCTTCCCCAGGTCGAAGTCTCCCTGGATGGCGGCCACGCCCTGAGCCTGCTCGCCCTCGGCAGTTCCCTCCGGACGCCCAGGCGAAGAGATGAAGATCCGCCCGACGCTGTCCAGAATGTCGATTTCCTTCACCCCCGCCGGGTTGGCCTCGGTGATCTTCTTCCGGATCTCTTGGCCCAGAGGAGACCGCAGAATCCGTTGCCATTCGATCCCGATCAGCGCCTTGGCGTCGGGGTGCGCGTAACGCCACATCGAAGGCATTGACACGCTCGACGCCGCCCAGGCTGCACCGCCGGCGAAACTCAATGCCAGCGCCACCAGAAACGCACGTTTCATGATATTGCTCCCCTGTCTTCCCCCATCGGCGGCATGCACCTGAATCCGCATCGGGTAAACCTCTTAGATGGTCACGCCACGCCGGTTCCTCCCCACCGCGGTGCGATACACTCTCCTACGATCGTATGGCGTTCACGAGTCTCACACGTTTGCTCGCGGCGACCGTGCTTGCATGCACAGCAAGCCTCTGGGCCGCCGAAAAACCGAATATTCTTCTCATCGTCTCCGACGACCAGGGCTACCGCGACCTGGGCGCCGCCGGCAGCCCCGACATCAAGACGCCCCATCTCGACCGCCTCGCCCGCCAGGGCGTCCGCCTCACCAGCTTCTACGTCACCTGTCCGTTCTGCACACCGTCCCGCGCCTCGATCCTCACCGGCCGCTACCCCCAGCGCAACGGCACCTACGACCTCTTCCGCAACGACCGCGTCGATGAAGGCTACCTCTACAAGCCCTGGGAGTACGAGGTCTCTCCGGAGCGCATCCTCGGCCTCGACACCCGCGAAGTCCTCATCTCGCAGGTCCTGAAACAGGCCGGTTACGCAACCGCCGTCTTCGGCAAGTGGGACCTCGGCTCGCTGCGCCGCTTCCTGCCCCTGCAGCGCGGCTTCGACGACTTCTACGGCTTCGTCAACACCGGCATCGACTACTGGACCCACGAGCGCTACGGCATCCCCTCCATGTACCGCGGCAACCGCCCCACCACCGAGGACAAGGGAACCTACGCCACCTGGCTCTTCGAGCGCGAAACCCTCCGCTTCATCGAAGCCCACCGCCGGCAGCCTTTCTTCATCTACCTGCCCTTCAACGCGCCCCACGGCGCCTCGAATCTTGACCGCCGCATCCGCGGCATGCCCCAGGCCCCGGGCAAGTACCTCGACCTCTACCCCTCGGGCGACGATCTGCGCTCGGAGATCCGCCGCAAGTATATGGCCTGCGTCACCGCCATGGACGACGCCATCGGCCGCATCCTCGCCCGCCTCGACGAGCTGGGGCTCGCCGAAAACACCCTCGTCGTCTTTCTTTCGGACAACGGCGGCGGCTCGGGCTCCGACAACGCGCCGCTGCGCGGCCGCAAGTCCTGGATGTTCGAGGGCGGCGTCCGCGTCCCCGCCATCGTCCGCTGGCCCGGCAAGCTGCCCGCGGGCGTCGTCAACGATGAATTCCTCACCGCCCTCGAGCTCTTCCCCACGTTCCTGGCCGCCGTCGGCGTCTCCGCCCCCGACGGCGTCGTGCTCGACGGCTTCGACATGCTGCCCGTGCTTGCCGGCAAGCAACCCTCGCCGCGCAAGGAGATGTTCTGGCTGGCCCGGGGCGAATACGCCGCCCGCGTCGGCCGCTGGAAGCTCGTGCGCTCCCGCCGCGGCAGCGGCCTGTTCGACCTCGCCACGGACATCGGCGAGACCAAGGACCTGTCCCAGGACAAGCCTGACGTCCTGGCCCGCGTCCAGTCCCGCTACGAGGCCTGGCTGAAAGCCATGGAGGAAGCCGAACCCCGCGGCCCCTTCCGGGACTACTAGCGATCGATCAACACGATGCGAGCAGCACACAACTCACCGAAGCGAACTCCATGGGCCGCCGCCTTCGCCCTGGCCGTCGTGTCCGCGCTGGCGGCTGCCTGCTCTTCTTCTTCGAATTCGAACCCTGCGGCTCCCCGGATCGAAGTCTCCGCGGGCGAGCACGACCGCGAAGCCTGCCCGGTTGTCTTCCCCTTGCCTGAAGGCTTGCGGACCGGCTCCGGCTTCGCCCTCGTCCGCGAGGACACCGGCCGGCCCGTCGCTTTCCAGTACCTCGGCGGGGACCCGCCCCGGGGGGTCTTCATCCTCGACGAGCCGCTCCCGGCCGGCTCGGCGCGCACTTACCGCCTGGCTCCGCACCGCCCCCGGCCCGGCCCGCCCGCTGTCGAAACCGCCGCCGGCCGGGGAACGATTACCGTCCGCCGTCGCGGCCGCCCGGTGCTCGTCTACCACGCCGAGACCGTCGAGCCGCCCGAAGGCGCCGACCCCGTCTACCGCCGCAGCGGCTTCATCCACCCCCTCTACACCCCTTCCGGCAAAATCGTCACCGACGACTTCCCGCCGGACCACCTGCACCAGCACGGCCTCTTCTTCGCCTGGGTCGATACCGTCTTCGAGGGCCGTGAAGTCGATTTCTGGAACCAGGGCAAGAAGCTCGGCGACGTCATCCACACCGCCATCCGGCGCACCGTTTCCGGACCCGTCTTCGCCGAGTTCGCCGTCACCCTCGCCCACATCGACAAGACGGCCCCCGGCGGCCCCAAGCCGGCCCTGCAGGAGACCTGGACCGTCCGCGTCTACAACACCCCGGGCCCCTTCCTGATCGACTTCGAGAGCGAGCAGCGCACCGCCTCGGCCAGCCCGCTGCTCGTCCGGCAGTTCCGCTACGGCGGCTTCGCCGTACGCGGGGCCCGCGAGTGGCTCGGCCAGCCCGAGAGCGATTTCCTCACCAGCGAGGGCAAGACCCGTTCGGACGGCAACCACACCCGGCCCGTCTGGGTCGAGATGCACGGGCTGGTCGATGGAGCCCCGGCCGGCGTCCTCGTCATGAGCGATCCGTCGAACTTCCGCCACCCGCAGCCCGTACGCCTGCACCCTTCGAAGCCCTACTTCTGCTTCGCCCCCAACGTCGCCGGCGACTTCACCATCGAGCCCGGCCGTCCTTACGTCTCCCGCTACCGGATCGCCGTCCACGACGGCCCACCCGACGCCGGGGCCAACAACCGCCTCTACGCCGCTTACGCCAGCCCGCCTGAAGCCCGGCTCATCGACTAGCCCGCGCCGCCTCGCCGCCGTCCGACGCGGGATCCCAGGGGGCGCCCGGCGGGCGGGTGATAAAATATTCACAGGACGGTCCTGCCAAGCGTTCCCCGGTCGTCTAATGGTAGGACAACGGCCTTTGGAGCCGCGAGTCGAGGTTCGAATCCTCGCCGGGGAACCACTCCCGGGCTTGCCCCGGCGGAACGCGCAAGATCTCTTCCACGCTCCCCAGCCCTTTTGGATCATCAGCCGCGAGAACCTTGAAACCGCCCGCCGCATGCGCCCGTCTACCTACTCAGCATCAGGAGCGATCCGAGAGGATCCGGCAACCGGGCCTGGAGACGCCGCGGTGCCCTGAGGGCGGAAGCCCTCGATGCGCGGAGGTCGCGAACCTCCGAATCCAAGTCTCCGAAGCCCGCCTTCCGGTTTCCCCTCCTGATGACTTCGACACAGGAGGTTTGTATCGTTGGCTGTCTGGATGATCGAGAATTGCCCCGCCGATCCGTCCATCTTCGGAATCGACCATTCCAAACTGACCGAACGGCTCACCCCCGCGAACTGGCGCGACAAGGCCGTCGTCCGCCGGGTGGACGGCAAAGTGGTTTTCGCCAACGTCCTGCTGCTAAGCCGCAACGCCGGCGGCAAGGAGCAGCGCATGTTCGAGGTTGTCGTCTACGGAGCCGATGAGCGGAACCGGTGGTTCCAGGCCGATGATCTCGAGCAGGCCATCGCCTACGCGAACGGCCTGGGTGAGCCGGTTCCGCGCCCGGAATGGCCGCCGGAGGAAGAGGCCCCCTGGCGCATCAGCGCTCCCCGGCGTCCGGGCGGCCGGCGATAAGACCGGCGCCGCGCCAGGACCCTTCTGCACCGGTCGGCTCCGGCCCCCGGGCTCGTGAAGCCTGAGGCTCGTAC
>CAYWXL010000024.1:26474-58896 GCA_964461995.1 uncultured Solibacteraceae bacterium | reverse complement strand
CGCAAAGACGAGATGCTGACCGCCTATCAGCTCGAAGACAATGTCACGTGGGTGAAGGGCAAGCACTCGATCAGCTTTGGCGCCAAGATTCGATGGGAGCACAACAACAACATCCGCGAGCTGCAGCAGACCCAGGGGTCACACAGCTTCGGCCTCGACTGGACGGCGCAATACGACCCGGCGGCTGACGACTTCGCTTCGTTCACCGGCATCGGGCTCGCCAGTATGATGTTGGGACTCCCGACGTACTTGTCGAACCAGTACAACCGCGGCTACTTTTATTTCGAGCAGTGGGAGACTGGGATTTACGTCCACGATAGCTACAAGATCCACCCCCGGTTGACGCTGGAGCTGGGGTTGCGCTACGACCGCTGGACGCCCTACAAGGAAAAATTCAACCGGCTCGTGAACGTCGATCTGAACACATACAAGGAGAAATTCGAAGTCGTCACGCCGTACGACGTACGCATGGAGGACCTCCCAGGGGTTCCGCCATCGGTGCTTCAGTCGTGGGCGCAGCGCGGCCTCACCTGGACTACTGCGAATTCCATCGGCTTCCCGGGCGCACTGCTGCCGGCCGACAACAACAACTTTGCGCCGCGGCTCGGCTTTGCTTGGAGGGTGACCGACAAGTGGGTGCTCCGCGGCGGATTCGGCCTCTACTACTGGACGATGCCGCTGTCGCAGATCCTCCAGACCTCGAGGACCAATCCACCCCTGAATCTGAGGTTCACCAACAACATTGCCAACCAGGACGGAAAGGTTGATTTCTACGCCCTGACGAATGTTCCAGCGGAAGAAGATTTCGTTGGTGTAGCTGAAGTGCCCGTGGAGGGCATTTTCTGGATCAGCAGCCGCGCCCGCAGCATGATGCCGTGGGACGTGCGCGACTGGAAGGACGACAGCAGCCGCTCCTGGCACTTCACCATTGAGCGCGAAATCATGAGGAACACGGCTTTGCGGCTCAGCTACATCGGCACCCAAGGCCGGGACCTTGAGCAGCGCTTCGCAATCAATTCCCGGGAGGCCGAGTGGAACTACCAGGCTCGAACCGGCCAACCGCGGCCCTCGAATCCCGACCTGAGGCGGGCAAATCCCAACTGGAGTTTCCGCGCCGCGAACCATACCGGGTATTCGAACAATCACCTGGCCCAGATCGAGATCGAACGCCGCTTTACCGACGGTTTGGCCTTCCAGTGGTTCTACACATTCACTCGAATGCTGACGACGAGCGACGTTGGCGGTTTCACCTCCGGCAATGGCAACATCAATGCTACGGGTGGAAACTTCGAGGTGCCGGAGAATATTCAAATCCTCGGCGCCCCGAACATGACCTATGAAGACCGCCTCCGCCTCGGCTACATCAACTCCTCGGCCGTTCCCCCGCACCGCATCACGTGGAACGGTATCTATGACCTGCCGTTCGGCCGCGGTAAGAAATGGGGCACCAACGTTTCCAAGGGCATGAACCAGCTCGTGGGCGGCTGGCAGATCGCCTTCATCGGGACGTGGCGAAGCGGCTTGTGGCGCAGCGTCAGTTCGAGCCGGTATCTGTTCGGAGATCCGACCCTCGATCCCGACGAGCGGCTCGAGATGACGATCTTCGGGCGCCGGCAGCGGCTCTGGTTCCGTGGCGACTTCGATCCAAGGAGTGCGACCGATGTGGACCAGGCCAAGCTGCAGCAACTGGTGCCGGTGGACCGCGGGAAGCGCGTGCTCCGGCCGGTCGGCCAGAACTTCGACAACAGGATTCCGCAGGTGTTAGCCGACGGCACCGTGCGAATGACCCGTATCACTGACACCGTCAACTGGAATGCCCGGAACTTCTTCCTCGGTCCGGGTTTCTGGAACGTTGACTTCTCGGTTTTCAAGAACTTCATCTTCACCGAGACGAAACGGTTGCGGTTTACCGCAGACTTCTTCAACGTCTTCAACCACCCGAACGATGTGAACCCGAGCTCGACCACCGGCTTGCAGGATCTGAGCCGGCAGGCTAACGAGCCTCGCATCATTCAGTTCTCACTTCGTTTCGAGTGGTGAAGTTCGCCCACATCACGCGTCTGTGACCGCGCTTAAGGCCCCGCCCCCCAGGCGGGGCCCCTTTTTTAGGTATAGGGCTCTCGCTGGCCCTGGAGGATCGCGTGGTGGCATCCGTGGCAGTATACTTTTATCTCTGACTCAGTGAGAGGTGACCTGGCGGAAAGGGGCGAACGGCCCCTTCCTGGCGTTTGCCCAAACCTCGAAATGCGGCTCCTTTGTGTGGGGCAGGAACGGGATCCATGAGACATTTGCTCTGCGGTATGGGGCTGCAGGTTCTCGTAAGCGCGGTGTGCTCTTCACTTCAATCGCGACTGTATTTTTCAACGAGACGGATCGCTGGCGCGGGGGCGCTGATGTGCCTTTTGGCGGCCTGCGGCCGGCAGCCTCCTTGGGACGTTTACCGATTCGACGACCAGCTCGCCAAAGAGGCCACGGTGAAGGCAACGGCCGTCGTGACCTCCCAGGAGGCGGCGCCGGAACTGGAATGGGATTTCTCCGAGCCCGTCATTACTTGGCTGCCTGTACGGGGCCGCATGGGCTTCCGCCCGGACGGCCATCTGGTCGTCAAAGGCGAGGGCGAGAGCCCTCTGATCCTCTCCCCGGACGAGCCGGGAATCGACTGGACGAAATACGAAAGCCTCTTGATCCGCATGGCAGTGGCCGGCGGCCGAAGGATCCGCCTGCGCTTCCCAGAGCAGGTCTATGAAAAGAACCTAGCCCCGCCCCTGGAATTCCGGGTCTACCGTTTCGATTTGAACTTCCGGGGACCATCTTATACGGCGCGCCTGATGATCGAACCGACGGACAGCCCGAACCAGGCGGCGGCCATCGATTACATCAAACTGATTCCCCGCCGGACGGGATTCCCGGAACCTGCCGGGACCCTGCGGATCGGCAAGCGGGCCGAGTTTCGGCGGGTGATCTACGCGCATGCTCCTTCAGTTATCGTTTACGAAATTCCGGTTCCCGAAAATGCCCGCTTGCGCTTTGGAATCGGTGTCGCTGAGGAGAACCCGATCACCTTCCGGGTCACGGTGGATGGAGACGTCGTGTTCTCTCGGACGGTGACGGACGACGCCGCCTGGGTGGACGAAGAAGTGGACTTTTCCCATTACGGCGGCCACACCGTCCGGTTAGCGTTCGAAACTGAAGGTCCGAAAGGCGCGGTCGGGTTCTGGGCCACGCCGGTGCTGACAGCGGCTGAACCTAAGAACAAGCCTAATATCGTCGTGTACTTGATCGACACGCTGCGGGCGGATCACACGAGCCTTTACGGATACTTCCGCGACACAACGCCCTTCTTGAAGAAGCTGGGCGCCGAGGGCGTGGTTTTCGACGACTGCCAGGCGCAATCGACCTGGACGAAGCCGTCGGTGGCCACACTGCTGACTTCACTCCACACGCCTGCTCACGGTATCGACGAGTTCACCGACACGATTCCAGCCGGCGCTACCACGTTGGCGGCAGCCCTGCGCAAAGCCGGCTACGTCACCGCCAGCATTATCGGCAATCCTTTTTCGGGGCGGAATTCGGGTCTGGAGCGGGGAGTGGATCATCTGTTCGAGTATCCGGCCATTCAGCGGCGGAGGCGGCGGGTGGAGGGCGCCACCGACTCAGCGGCGCTGAACCGGGTGGCCTTCCAGTGGCTGGAGAAGCACCGCGGCGAGCCGTTCTTCCTCTATTTGCACTCCACTGATCCGCACGCCCCGTACCGGCCTCCAAAGATGACAGAAGCAAAGTTCGCCGATCCGGCAGAAAGCGAGGAATTCCAGCGCGATTACGAAAAGCTGAAGCAGATGACCGGCCCGTACGGGGGTGGGGCCGTTTTCAACCGCCGGCAGGCCCGGGCGAAAGGGGTCGATCCGGATCTCTGGGTCCGGCGGGCGATCGACCGTTATGACGCCGAGGCGTTGTTCAATGACCGGAACATCGAACTGCTCGTCGAGAAGCTAAAGGATCTCGGCGTACTCGAGAACACCTTGATCGTCGTGGTCTCCGATCACGGCGAGGAGTTCCTTGAGCACGGGTGGACGACGCACGGGCACTCGCTGTACGAGGAGGTGACGCGAGTGGTCTTCCTGATGTGGAACCCGAGGCTGATCCCGGCGCCGCAGCGCGTCGAGGAGCCGGTGGGATTAATCGACGTCACGCCGACGATTCTGGATCTCGTCGGGGTACCCCCCGAAGGCCTCATGCAAGGGCGGAGCCTGGCGGCGCTGGTCCGCGGGGAGGCTGACAGTGGGGCCGGGTCCGTGATGGCCGCACGGCTCCCTGAGAGAACCCCGCCGCCGCCTGGGGGCGGGATCCCCGAGAACCGGACGACGACGCTTGCCTGGATCGACGCGTCATGGAAACTGATTTACCGGCCCGACGGCCCGAGCGTTGGCCTCAAGCGCACCGAGCTGTACGACCGCCGGAGCGATCGCGGTGAGAAGCACGATGTCTCTACTCTGCACCCCGAAGTTGTGGAACGCTTGGTAGCCGAAGTGCGTCGTTGGTGGGACGGCCAAAAGGAAGTTCGCGGGCTGCTCGGTCCATCGAAGAAGACAACCCTGGATCCGGCTACGCTTGAAAGATTGCGCTCGCTGGGTTACCTCGGGGGAGGGAAGCCGGCGGCGACGAAAAAGAGGCAGGAAGAGGGCAGCCGGAAGAAAAACAAACGGTGAGCGAGGACCGGGGAGTGATTGGGCGGGGCCTGCGGACCTTGCGAGCGCGGACGCCCGGCCAAGAAAAAGGCCGGCCCCGCGTAAAGGGACCGGCCTGCTCGTGGAATCGTTTGAGCGCAATGCTGAGGATCAGGCCGTGCGCATGGTCTCGGCGGCCGCTTCCTTCTCTTTGGACGCGATAGCCGCCTGCGCCGCCGCCAGGCGCGCAATGGGCACGCGGTAGGGCGAGCAGCTCACGTAGTCCATGCCGACGCGGTAGCAGAAGGCGACGCTCGAAGGTTCGCCGCCGTGCTCGCCGCAGATGCCGACCTCGAGCTCCGGTTTGGTGCTCCGGCCTTTCTTTACGCCGATCTCGACGAGCTGGCCGACGCCCTCCTGATCCAGTACCTGGAACGGGTCCGCCTTGAAGATCTTCTTCTCCTCGTAGTCCTTGGAGAACTTCACGTAGTCGTCGCGGCTGAGACCCATGCAGGTCTGGGTCAGGTCGTTGGTGCCGAAGCTGAAGAAGTCGGCCTCTTTGGCGACCTTGTCGGCCGTGAGGGCCGCGCGCGGGATCTCGATCATGGTGCCGATCATGTACTTGACCTCGACGCCGGCCTTCTTCAGCTCTTCTTCGAAGACGCGCTTGACGATCGCCTTCTGGTCAGCGAGCTCCTCGGCCGAGCCGATGAGCGGGATCATCACCTCGGGAATCACTTTTATACCCTTCTTCGCCACCTGGATAGCCGCCTGAGCGATGGCCCGGGCCTGCATTTCGGTGATCTCGGGATAGGTGATGCCGAGGCGGCAGCCGCGGTGCCCGAGCATCGGGTTGAACTCGTGGAGTTCCTCCACCCGGCGGAGCAGGTTCGGCAGGTACTTCTTCAGCTCCCGCACGGGCACTCCGTAACGCTCGCTCATGGCGCGCTTCTCTTTGATGGTGGCGTGCGGCAGCTTCGCCAGGTCCACCATGATCTCCTCGCGCTTGGGCACGAATTCGTGCAGTGGCGGATCCAGCGTCCGGATGATCACCGGGTAGCCGTCCATGGCCTTGAACAAGCCGGCGAAGTCGCGGCGCTGCATGGGCAGCAGCTTGCGAAGCGCCTTCTTGCGGTCCTTTTCGTTATCGGCGAGGATCATCGCCTGCATGTGTTCGATGCGGCCTTCGCCGAAGAACATGTGCTCGGTGCGGCACAGGCCGATGCCCTCGGCGCCGAACTTCCGGGCGACTTTCGCGTCGCGGGGCACGTCGGCGTTGGCGCGGACGCCGAAGTCGCCGCGGAACTCGTCGGCCCAGCCCATGAACTCGGCCAGGATGCCGGAGGTGGGATCCGGCTCCACCGTTGTGGCCTGGCCGGCGAAGACCTCGCCGGTGGTGCCGTCGAGCGAGACCCAGTCGCCCTCTTTCAGGGTGGCGCCGGCCACACTCATCTTGCGGGTCCGCTCGTCCACCTTGATGTCCTCGGCGCCGGCGACGCAAGGCGTACCCATGCCGCGGGCGACCACCGCCGCGTGCGACGTCATGCCGCCGCGGGAGGTGAGGATACCCTTGGCCACTTCCATGCCGTGGATGTCGTCGGGCACAGTCTCCTTGCGGACCAGGATCACCGGACCCTTCTTGGCCTGCTCGACGGCGTCGTCGGCGGTGAAGACGATGCGGCCTACGGCGGCGCCGGGCGAGGCGGGCAGTCCCTTGGCTAGCAGCTTGAGGGACTTGCGCGACTTCGGCTCGATGAGCGGGTGCAGGAGCTGATCGAGCTGGTTCGGCTCGACCCGCATCACAGCCTCTTCCTTGCTGATCAACCCTTCGTGTACCATGTCCACGGCGATCTTTACCGCCGCGGGTCCGGTGCGCTTGCCGTTGCGGGTCTGCAGCATGTAGAGCTTGCCGTCCTGGATGGTGAACTCGAAGTCCTGGACGTCGCGGTAGTGCTGCTCGAGCTTGGTCGTGATCTCTTTGAGCTGCTCGTAGACCTCCGGCATCTCCTCCTTGAGCATGGAGATCGGCTTCGGCGTGCGGATGCCGGCGACGACGTCCTCGCCCTGGGCGTTGATCAGGTACTCGCCGTAGAACTCCTTCTCGCCGGTGGCCGGGTTCCGGGTGAAGCCGACGCCGGTGGCCGAGTTCTCGCCCATGTTGCCGAAGACCATCGTCTGCACGTTCACCGCCGTGCCCAGATGGTCGTCGATCTTGTTCATCTTGCGGTAGTGGGCGGCCCGCGGGTTCCACCAGCTCTGGAAGACGGCGTTGCGCGCCATCTCGAGCTGCTTCATCGGGTCCTGCGGAAACTCCTGGCCGGTCTCCTTCTTGTAGACCTTCTTGAACTCCTCGACGACTTTCTTGAGGTCCTCGGCGGTGAGGTCGGTGTCGAACTTGGCCTTGGCTTTCTTTTTCTGGGCTTCGAAGACGCGCTCGAACTTGTCCTTGTCGATGCCCATGACCACGTTGCCGAACATCTGGATGAAGCGGCGGTAGCAGTCATAGGCGAAGCGGGGATTGTCAGCCCGCTTGGCGAGGCCCTCGACGCTGACGTCGTTGAGGCCGAGGTTGAGGACGGTGTCCATCATGCCCGGCATGGAGAATTTGGCGCCCGAGCGGACGCTCACCAGCAGCGGGTTCTCCGGATCGCCGAGCTTCTGGCCCATCATGCTCTCGAGTTTCGCCAGCGCTTCCCGCATCTGCTGGTCTACTTCCTCGGGCACCTTACCGTCGTTCTCGAAATAGAGGTTGCAGACCTCGGTGGTGATGGTGAAGCCGGGCGGCACCGGAACGCCGGTGCGGCTCATCTCGGCGAGGCCGGCGCCTTTGCCGCCGAGGAGGTCTTTCATCGTCCCGTCGCCGTCGGCGGTACCACCGCCGAAAAAGTACACGTATTTCTTCATAGCTGCGTCGCTCTCCTTCTCGCTTGAAGCGTCACTTTTTCTCTGCCATGACCCTTGCCCCCGAACGGCCTTGGCGGCCGGGGCGCATCAAGAGCCGGCGAGCGTCCAACGCCCGCTCAGCTCCGTGTCGTTACAATCTCCGAAAAATCGGCGATCGATGAAAACTCTTTCAGTAGATTCGCGAGCAAAGCCAACCGGTTCCGCCGGAGGAGCTCGTCGGGCGCGTTGACCAGAACGTGATCGAAGAACTCATCGACCTGAGGCCGCAGGGAAGCGATGGCCTGCAAGCCCGCCCGGTATGCGCCGTGGGCGCGATGTTCCTCAACCTCCGCCCGCACCCGCACGAAAGCGTGATAGAGTTCGCGCTCCTGCGGTTCCACCAGCATTTCTGATACCACCTCACCGCCGCCAGCATATCCGGCTTGGCGAAGAATATTCTTGATGCGTTTGAAGCTGGCTGCGATTGGCTCGAAATTCTCTGTCGGCCGGACGTCGCGGATGGCCGCCAGCCTCTCAGCCGCGTCGGGAAGGTCGTCGGCGCCCGCGGCCAGCACGGCGTTCACTTCGTCGTAGGCGAAGCCCCGGACTTCCCGGAAATAGTAGCGGACGCGGTCGCCGAAGAACTCGGCCAACTTCTCATCGCCGCCGGCAAGTTCCGAAATGCGGAACCGGAGGCCGCCTTCGGCAAGGATCCGGACCACCCCTTGCGCGGCGCGGCGCAGCGCAAACGGGTCTTTTGACCCACTCGGGATCAATCCGATGCGGAAACACTCCCGCAGGGTGTCCAGCTTGTCGGCCAGCGCCACCAGCCGGCCTTCGTGCGTCGAGGGGATCTCGTCGTCCATCGTGACCGGCTTGTAATGATCGTAGATCGCCTGGGCGACGGGCTCGGGCTCCCCCTGGACCCGCGCGTACAGTCCGCCGACGATGCCTTGTAACTCGGGGAACTCGCCGACCATCTCCGTAGTGAGGTCGCATTTCGCCAGCAAGGCCGCGCGCTGGGCGTGCTCGTCGCCTCCCAGGGACTCGACGATTTTCACCATCCGCCGCGCTTTGTCCAGATAACTGCCGAGTTCTTTCTGAAAGGTCACATGCGCAAGGTCTTCGACCCGGTCGGCGAGCTTGCGGCGCTGGTCGAAGTCCCAGAAGAAACGTGCATCGTTGAAGCGGGCGCGCAGCACCCGTTCGTTGCCTTGGCGCACGAGGCCCTCGGGGTCGGCGGCGGTGTTCATCACCGCGATGAAGCGCGGCGCCAGGGTTCCGTCGGACTTCAGCACCGAGAAATATCGCTGATGGTGCCGCATCACGGTCACCAGCACTTCCATTGGCAGCTCGAGGTAGCTCTCGTCGAAGCTGCCCAAGATGGGGGTGGGGTACTCGGTGAGATAGGTCAAGGTTTCGAGCAGAGCCGGATCGTCCTTGACGCGGAGTCCGGTCCCCTCGAGCAGCGCGCCAATGCCGGCTTTGATCCGCTGACGGCGCTGGGACGCCGACACCAGGACGTAGTTGCGTTCCAGTTCGTCCTGGTAGCCGGCGGCGGTGACGCGCACCTTCGGTTTGCCGAGACGGCGGTGTCCGGAAGAGGTGCGTCCGGCTTTGATTCCGGCGATCTCGAAGGGGACGACCTGCGAGCCGAAGAGCGCTACCAACCAGCGGATGGGGCGGATGAAGCGCGGGCCGCCCTTGCCTGTCCAGTACATAGTTTTCGGCCAGTGGATCTGGAGGATGAGCCGGGGAAGTTCTCCGGCGAGGATTTCGATCGTCCGGCGGCCCGGAATCTTCTTCTCGAGCGTCAGGTATTCGCCTTTGGTCGTTTTGACGGCTTTGAGCTGCTTCCGATCGACTCCATGGCGCCGGGCGAAGCCTTCAGCCGCCCGCTCGCCGGCCGCTACCGGGGGGCCGGTGAGCCTCTCGGTGCGGGATTTCTGTTTGAGAGGCAGACCGGCGGCCCTCAGCGCCAGGCGTCTTGGCGTAGCTTCCACCCAAACGATCTCGCCGGGGAGCCCATAATCTTTCAGCAGGCCCGCGAATAGATCCCGCAATTGGTTCAAAGCCGGCGGGATCATCCAGTCCGGGATCTCTTCGGTGCCGATTTCGAGCAGGAAATCCTTCGCCATTATGCGGCTACCTCCGTGCCCGTTTGCTGGTCCATCCAGATGCGAGCCGTGCCCACGGCCAGCTTCCGGACTCGAGCGATGACGCCCACCCTCTCGGTGACGCTGATGGCGCCGCGGGCATCGAGCAGATTGAACAAGTGCGAGCACTTCAGCACGTGGTCGTAGGCGCCGAGAACCGGGAAGCGCTTCTTGTCGGGGTAGTCCGGATAGGCGTCCAGGAGCCGGCGGCACTCGGCCTCGTGCAGGTCGAACAGCTTCCAAAGCGTGTCGATGTCGGCCATCTCGAAGTTGTAGACCGACATCTGCAGCTCGTCGTCGTAGCGCACGTCGCGGTAGGTAAAGCCCGGGGCCCACTCGATGTCGTAGACCGAATCCTTACCCTGCAAGAAGGCCGCGATCCGCTCCAGGCCGTAGGTCAGCTCCACCGGCACCACCTCGAGGTCGATGCCGCCGCATTGCTGGAAGTAGGTGAACTGCGTGATCTCGAGCCCGTCGAGCATCACCTGCCAGCCGATGCCCCAGGCGCCCAGGGTAGGCGATTCCCAGTTGTCTTCCTCAAGCTTGATGTCATGCTTGTCGAGGTCGATGCCGATGGCTTCCAGGCTGGCGAGGTACTGGTCGATAATGTCGTCCGGGGATGGCTTGAGGATCAACTGGTATTGCTGGTGCTTGTAAAGGCGGTTCGGGTTGTCCCCGTAGCGCCCGTCGGCCGGACGGCGGGATGGCTGAACGTAGCCCACGCGGTACGGCTTGGGGCCGAGCACACGCAGGAAAGTCTCTGGGCACATCGTACCGGCGCCCACCTCGACGTCGTACGGCTCTTGCAGGATGACCCCGCGCCTGCCCCAGTACTCTTTGAGCTTGTTGATGATGTCCTGGTAGTAGTCCATCGGCTGTCTTTTCCGCTCCCGGCGCGGCCTCGACGCGGCTGCCTCAGCCCTGCCGCCGGGGGCCTCTCGGGGCGCCTGTCACAGCGCCTCCAGATATTCGGGCGTCCGGAGCTTGTGCTCGAGGTGCTCCTCGATCTGCCTTACTAGCGAGCGGCGCATGCCCGCCGCGGTATCCTTTGTCCACTGGCGCGGCGTGAGCTCGCCGACTGGCCGTCGTAACATTTCTTCGACGATCGCTTTCTCGGCCGGCTTCACGTCGAGTTCGCCGAGGAAGCCGGAGAGCCGGACCGCCCACAGGCAAAAATAGTTGACCGCGGGCCAGACGCCGCGTTCCCGGGTTTCGCGGAGGTAACCCAACAGGCTGACCAGCAGCCGGAAGAACTTCTCGTTCGGCTCAGCCGGCGGCAACAACTGATCGGAAACCTCCGCGATGAAATCGAGCGCGACACTGAGCGAGTACTCGTCGGCCAGTCCGAATTGCGACTCGAGAATCTCGCACGAATCCAGGCTGACGAGCTCGCGGTTCTCGCGCTGGAAATAGCGCATCTCGACATGCGAGAGGCGCTCGAGCCCGCTGCCGAATGAACTTTTCATGCGCCGCGCCCGCTTGGCTACACCGCGAAGTTTTCCTCGGTCGCGGCTGAAAAAACTGACGATCAAGTCGGCCTCCCCGAACGGGTAAGTCCGAAGGATGATCGCCTCGCTCACTCGGGCGGGCATTCAGGCAACAAGCTCAAACACTTCAATTTATCACACGGCCCTAAGCCCGCGGCGGCGCGCTGCTGCGGGGGTGCGCCGGCTAGAGAAACAGGCGGCGGGCGGCGAAGGCGACGCTGCGGAAGGGATCGGGTGGAATATAAGGGAAACGGCGGCCGATCATCATGCCGGTTTCGGAATCAACGGGGGCGCCGGTTATGAGATCTGCCAGGATGCGGCCTGCTGCGACGGCGAAACAGATACCCTCGCCGCTATAGCCGAGAGCGTAATAGATGTTTGGCGCGCCCGGGATCCGGCCGAGGGAAGGGAGTCCGTCGCGGGTGAAACAGATTACGCCGCTCCAGCGGTGCGAGACCCGGACCCGGGAAAGCTCCGGCCACGTCCGCCGGATGAAGCCAGGAAGCCGGCCTAGTTGTGCTTTTTGATTACCGCCATGCACCAGGCCGCCGTAAACGTGGGACGCTCCGCCGCCGCCAAGAATTAGGCGGCCGTCGGGGGTCACCTGAAGATAGTGCAGCGAGCGCTCTGCCGTCACGAGCATTCGCCCCGGGTTCAAGCCGGCGGCGGCCAGAAGGTCCCGATCGACCGGCTCGGTGGCGATGACGCTGGTGACGAGGGGGAAGTAGGAGCGGCGGAAAAGCCCTAGCAGGTGGGTATAGGCGTTCGTCGCAACGACTACAGCGCGGGCCCGCACGATGCCAAACTCGGTTTCAACCTCGACAGTGCTGCCCGGCCGGATCGCGACGACGCGTGTCTGCTCGTAGATCTCTACGCCGCGTTTCTCGGCGAGCTCCTTTATGCCTAAAACCAGGCGCACGGGGTGGAGTGCGGCGGAGCCGTCGTTGTAGAGGAGAGCCGCGGCGAAGGCGGTGGACCCTAGTTCCCGGCGGGCCGCGTCGCGCTCCAACAGGCGCCAGGGGACCTTCACGGCGTCGAGCGCGCAGGCGCATTCCTCGAGCGTGCTTCGCTCCGGGCCCTTCAGAGCGGCCACGACGTACTCAGCGGGTCTCAGATCGAAGGAAAGCCCGTGGCGTTCGGTTAACTTTCTTAGAATCTCCAAGCCGGTGAGAGAGATGCGCCGGCCGGCCGCGATCCAGCGGGGGGAAAGGCCGGAGAAGTTCAAGTTGGTGGCGAGCGCTTGCCCGCCGTTGCGTCCGCTGGCGCCGTAACCGCACCGCGCGGCCTCCAGCAGAATGATCCGCTTGGCGCCGAGCCTGCCGGCCAGGTGCCACGCCGCCGAGAGGCCCGTGTAGCCGCCTCCGACGACCACGATGTCGGCGGCGGTGTGCGCTGCCAGAAGCGGCCGGTTCGGAAGGTGATCGTAGAAGCCCGCCGACTCCAGCCAGTAGGAGTCAACGTAGGGTTCGCCCACCGCTGGGGCGACCGGGTCCGGCTGTAGTGTGCGGCGGAGCAGCCGGCCGCCTCCGGCGGCAGCCGCTGCGCCCGTGAGGGCTCCCCCAAGAAACGCCTTCCAAGACATGGCTTCGTGCGGTTCCCGGCGCCGGGGCCGCGGATTCTATTATCGCCGCCGTGAGGCGGGTCCTTCCCCAGAGCGGTCGGGGAGGCGGCTCCCCGGGTGGGCCGGGGGAATTGCGGGTGCTATATTAGTGCCTTACGGCCATGGCTGAAGGCAACAAGAACCCGAGTGCGGCGGTCGCCGAAGAGGCGCTGGATCCGAATCTTGTCGCCACGTTGAGCGACGGGACGAAAGTGAAACGCCGCATCCTGCGCCAGCGCGCCTGCAATGAGAAGAACGCCAAGGGCAAATACTGCACCGGCCACCTGAAGCGCTGGTATTTCTTCGGCGAAGAGGTAAAGCAAAAGTTCGGTGAGGATGCCGAGATCTACCGCTGCGTCAAATGCAAGACGCTCTACCTGCCCAACCCCGACGAGGAGCCCCGTTCCGGCACGCTGGCGTGGTAAGCGGCGGCCTCGGAGAGTCTTTCTTACGGGACCGCCTACGGGCATGAATTAGATTGAGGGAGCGGCCCGTGTAGCGCGCCGGCGTGAGCCCATCCCTGTGTGGCCACCGGCGTCGGCGCAAAAAGAAAAACCGCCCCGGAACCGGGTGAGGGGCCGCAAGCAGCCGGTTCCGAAGCGGCGCGCCCGAGCACGGGCTGGGACCCGGCGTCGGCGCCGCCTGGATTTCAATTTACCCGCTTGTGCGTTCCATCCCTGGTGGGGCCCGCGTCCTCTAAATTCTTTTCCACCACCTCAGGATGCCACGCGAACGCCGATACCGAAGGTCCCGGGCAGGACTCGTCTCGAGAATCGAAGGCCCGTCCCTGTCTCCTAAAAAAACCCTCTGAAGCAACTAGCAGCGGGTTGAAAGGGCGGTTCTGGAAAACTACTTCAACACCGATTCCCGCAAGCACGCTTATAAATAATCCGCGCGCTTCACCCGGCCGCTCGTTGCGTTCAGAGGGTCAGGTTTCAGAGACGTTCCATCAATTCACCTGAAGGTTGAGCACGCGGTGTACCAAAGCAAGCCGCTTTCAACGGGTTGATAATAAACGGGATGCCCGTCCTCGGTCCGCTGGTGCGGTGTGTCCTCGGTCCCGGTCTGTGTCATTGTGACACAATCGAACCAGATGGTTGGAGCTTGCCGCCGCTTGCTGATTCTCTTTCTGGCCACGGCCTGCCTGGCATCCGGAGCGGCCGAGGAGTATGTGATCGACGCTCCCCATCCGAGACTGCTCTTGGCCCGGCGGCACCGCCGCCTGATCGAGCGAGAGAGGCAGCGCCGCTCTATCCGGTGGCTCCAGCTCGAGACCCTGCTACGGGGGAAAGGCCACCTGCCCGAACCCGGTTTCGCGTACGCCCTGGGTTACGTGGCTGGGGGAGGAGACGAGTTCGGCCGTAAGGCTGTGGATTGGGCGCTCAACGAGGGGGGCGATCTCCGGCAGACGGCGATTGTCTTCGATTGGTGTCACGACCTGCTCGAAGAGGCAGCCCGGAAACGGCTGGCCGGCAAGCTCCGGTCCGGCCTCGAAGCGCCGCGGTCGGAAGAACTTCCGGCGATCCAGGCGCGGGTGCTCGCTGCGGCGGCGCTCTCCGGGCACGTCCCGGAGATCCCCGAGCGGGAGCTGGCGTGGGTCGTGGAAGAGTGGTGGCGCGGAGAAATCCTTCCGGCTCTGAGAGAAGGGAAGAACCCGTTTCCCCGGGAGCAGACCTATGCCCTAGTGGAAATCCTTCACGTGGTCCAAGACAACCTCCGGATTGACCTACGGCGTGAGTGCCGAGAGTTTTTCGCGACTTGGCCCTCCTACCTGCTTCTCACCTACTACCCGGCCATCTATCCGGCGGCGGAGAACGAGTATCACATCCCGTTAACGCCCAGGCCAGAGCAACCACCGGATCTGCGGACGGCGGCGCTGGCTCGGGCCGCCGATCTCGCGCTCGTGGCCTATGACCCGAACTCGTTGGACATACAGTTTCTTCAAGGATGGTCCATGCAGGATTCGCTCATGATGCGCGGCGCTTTCGGGGCCCCGTACGAATTCTTGTGGGCGAACCCTTATCACCCCGGATTGAGCTACTATAGCGCTCCGCTCATCTATTACGACGAAAAGGGCGGGCGGCTGGTGCTGCGCTCGAGCTGGGATCCCGGGGCGCTTTGGTTCTACTACGGTGATGGGCTGATGCAGACCTTTCAGGACGGCAGGATCAAGCCGCTCGATCCGGCCGATTTCCGGCTCCCACTGTACTTTAGCGATGCGGCGGTAATCCCGTTCTGGGGGGAGGAGCGGTTTCACCTGACCCGGGAGAATCCCCGGACGTTCTTCTTGCTTGGCCTTGAGCCGCGGACCCGGTACGACGTGGAGGTCGATGACGAGGAACTGTTCGAGGCGACAACCGACCGGGCCGGGATCCTCAAGTTGGAGTTCGGGCACGGACGTGCAGCCGGAGTGCGGATTCACCGGTCTCGAGTTCCCTGACGCGAGACGGGTTTCGAAACGCCGCTGCCGTGGATCGATTGGGCCGGCAGGATGGTAAGGTCTCCTACCGATATCTCCGGGCATTAGCACCGGGACTATCAGGTCCTGTTGGCAGTCCGCCGATTTCTACATGCTAGAGCCACTCTTGAGGAGAATCGGCAATGAAATTCCGAACTGTGATCGCTGCTATCACCCTGCTGGCGGCCGCCCTTCTCATCCTCGGACCTGCGCCGAGCGCCGTCGCGAGAGGAGAAAAGGTTTGGATCTGCCATGTCCCTCCGGGGAACCCGGAGAATGCCCATCCCGTTTGGGTGAGTATCCATTCGTGGGAGCCGGGAGGCCGTGGGCACAACCCGCACCAAGCCCATTCCATGGATTTCCTTTGCGCCGCACCTGGCTGTGAGGGTGAGTGTCCGCCCGACGACGGCGGTGAGGTTCTGCCGGAAGGTCCTATGGATTGAGGGCAACCGTAACCGCCCTGTCCCGTTTCTCGGCTGAAAGTTGCGCCGGACGTCTGTTATGGGGCGCTCGGCCCCGCGGGGAGAGTTTCTGCACCGTCGTGAAGCAAGGGGCGAGGCGGCTACTCGAGGCGTTCGCTTAGGTTGCCCCGGTCTTCGCTCGCCTTTTCCCTCACGGATACCAATTGCGCAAACGCACTTCGATACCGGTCCCCTTCAGCGCCTCTTGGAATACTGAGAGGTCCGAGCCCCGGTAGTGGTAGGGGTAGACCACTTTCGGCCGGAAAGCCTTCACCGCTTGCGCGGCCTCTTCCGGCGGCATCGTGTAGGGCAGGTTCATCGGGATGAAGGCCACGTCAATGTCTTTGAGGGCCCGCATTTCCGGGATCCCTTCCGTGTCGCCGGCGATGTAGATCCGCAAACCTCCGTAGGTAACCACGTAACCGTTGCCGCGCCCTTTTTCGTGGAAGACCCGGCCCGGCGACGGGCCGCGTTTCAGGTTGTACATGGGGACGGCTTCGATCTTCCACGCACCCAGGGTTAGCGACTGGCCGTTCGCCAGCGCCCGGGCGCCCTCGATCTTCGCCGCGGCCGCCGGCGGAGCGACGATCACGGTGGACGGCTTTCTGATCGCCGCGATCTGGCCCAGATCCAGGTGATCGCCATGAATGTCGGTGACCAGGACGTAGTCGGCTTTGGGCAGGCCGGCGTAGTTCCCCCGGCTCCACGGATCGACATGGACCACTCGCCCACCGGCTTCGAGCATCAGGCTGGCGTGCATGATAGGAGTGATCTCGAGGGTTCCCGCCTGGGTCCGGAACGCGTCGGCGCCGAGCCCCGGAGCCGTAAGCAGGCAGATCAGTGAGCAAACCAGAATCGCATCCCGCATGACACGCATAGTATCGCGCCGGAGGGGCGGCAACGCAATGTTAGAATGAGGGTTTCCTGCGCTCATGCACGATCTCGCCGCGTTTCGCAAGGAAGTGGACGCCTATGCCCGGCGCCTGGCCACCCGAGGCTTCGTTCTGGACGTGGACCGGTTTCGGGAACTCGACGAGGCCCGGCGAAAGAAACTGGCCCAAATCGAAGAGCTGCGCGCGTTGCGGAAGCGCGAGAGCGCCGAGATCGGCAAGTTGAGGAAGGCGGGCCAGGATGCCACCGAACGGCAGCTCAAGGTGCGGGAACTTGGCGAGCGGATTTCGGCCCTGGAAGCCGAGGTCAAGCAGGCCGAAGAAGCCTTCCGCGACTTCATGGCCGGCGTGCCGAATCTGCCGCACGAGAGCGTCCCGGTTGGCGAGTCGGAGGCCGACAACGTCGAGGTCAAACGCTGGGGGACACCGCCGGAGTTCGACTTTCAACCGAAAGCCCACTGGGACCTCGGGCCGCAGCTTGGCATTCTCGATCTGGAACGGGCGGCGAAGGTGGCCCGGGCGCGCTTTGCCGTGTACTGGGGAGCCGGGGCCCGCTTGGAGCGTGCGTTGATCAGCTTCATGCTCGACGTCCACACGTCCGAGCACGGCTACACGGAGGTGCTGCCGCCGTTCCTTACCAATTCCGCCGCACTCTTCGGCACGGGGCAGCTTCCGAAGTTCGCTGAGGACCTATTCAAGGTCCAGGACGAGGATCTCTGGCTGGTGCCGACGGCCGAGGTGCCGGTCACGAACCTGTTCGCGAAGGAGATCCTCGACGCCGACCGACTCCCTGTGAAACTGTGCGCCTATACGCCGTGCTTCCGCAGCGAAGCGGGTTCGTATGGCAAGGACGTCCGGGGCATCATCCGGCAGCACCAGTTTCAAAAAGTGGAACTGGTGAAGTTCACCCGGCCGGAAGACAGCTACGACGAACTCGAGAAACTCACCGCCGACGCCGAGCACATCTTGGAGAAGCTGGGCCTGCCGTACCGGCGGGTGGTTCTCTGCACCGCCGATCTCGGCTTCTCTGCGGCCAAGACCTACGATCTCGAGGTGTGGCTGCCGGGGCAGGGCACGTTCAAGGAGATCTCCTCCTGCTCGAACTTCGAGGCCTTCCAGGCCCGCCGGGCCTCGATCCGGATGCGCCGCGCCGGGGGGAAGCCGGAGTTCGTACATACGTTGAACGGCAGCGGCTTGGCCGTCGGGCGGACCTGGGTGGCCATCATCGAGAACTACCAGCAGAAGGACGGCAGCGTCGTGATTCCCGAGGCGCTCCGCCCCTACCTGGATGCGGAGATTCTCGGCTCGGAGGGTAAACTGCGCTGAGTCCGGCGACTCCGGAATCGCGGTCACAAGTAATCCGCAATCTTTCCTGATTACGGTAACTTCCCTGTTTTCAATCGAGTGACGGGTGCAGAGAAGACGGGCGGGGAGACGTTTTCGCCGGCAGCCTCCTAGACTGGTCGAGTGGAACAGACGGGCCCCGCCGGTAAGCGCGGCGGGCGGCCAACCCAGGAGGCTAGGAAGAGTGAGGTATCTGAGCGCAAAGACGATCATCGGTCCGGCGGTGGTGGCGTTTCTGCTGCCGGTGGCTGCGCTAGCGCAGCCGGCCCTGACGACAATCCAGGACACGCTGTACAAGGCCGACGGTAGCCCGTTCGAAGGCGTGTTGCGGATCAACTGGCGGAGTTTTGAGGGGCCGGACGCGACGAACGTGCCGACGAACCATCTGACGGTCGAAGTTCGTGCCGGGCGGCTGCATGTGCGTCTGGTTCCCACGACGACAGCGCCCCAGGCCTCGTATTACTCGGTGCGGTACGTGGCCTCGGGGTCGGTACAGTTCACCGAAATCTGGAGCGTTCCGCAAAGCGCGACTCCACTCCGGGTGCGCGACGTGCGGATCGAATGGCCCCCGATGACGACGGCGATGGCGGCGGAGCTGACCAACATCACGGTGGCCGACGTGCAAGGCTTGTCGGCGGCCCTCGACGCACGGCCGGTCAAAGGAACCGGCTACACCGCGTCCCGGGCGGCGGTGATCGGCGCGAGCGGCGAACTGGAGGCGGCCACGGGCGCTGCCAGCGACTGCGTCCGCGTGGACGGCACGTCGGTCCCATGTTCCAGCGGCGCGGCGGCTGCTATCGGTTTTGTGGACAGCGAGACGCCGCTCGGGACCGTTGACGGAGCGAACGCCACATTCACTTTGGGAGCAGCGCCGAACCCGGCCGCGAGCCTCAAGCTGTTCCGCAACGGACTCTTACAGAAGCAGGGTATCGACTACACCCTCGCCGGGAACACGATTACGTTTCTCGGCGGGGCTGTGCCGCAGCCGGGCGACATCTTACTCGCCGATTACCGGACCGGCGGAAATTGATCCGGTCGCGTGCGAACCTCACCCGCCGCGCACGACACATCCGGCACAGGGCTGCCAAACGGATACCCGTGGGTGGCTCAAAGAACCGATTCGCAGAACTCCTGCTGCCATCCAGAAGATAAGTAGAATTGACCCACGTTTTCCGGTTGTTTCCCCGGTTGTTCCTCTCCGAAGCTGTTGGCACCATGAGCTTAGAGATACGTCGCTGGAGGAGAGGAAGTTAAGATGTTGCAACTACTAGTACTTTGGGTGACACGGTTCTGGCCCGACCGGCGGGGTCAGGATTTGATCGAATACGCGCTTACGGCGAGCTTCGTCGCTGTTGCCGCATCGGCGGTCTTTCCGCCGAGCATCACGCCGGCAATCAGCACGGTCTATTCGAAGATCACCTCCGCGTTCGCTCAGCAACCGTAAGAGTTTTTCGGTTGGATCTTTCGTCGGCGGCGCCGTTGACCCTGAAGCGCGCCTACCGGCCGCACCCCGAAGATCTCCTCTCCTCGCGCCGGCCGGGCTCGCCCGAATAACGCAACCCCACGGGGCGGCGGCCGGTGGGCTTGCGCCTCGTCGCTAGACGCAAGCGATCAAGCGCGGGCGCTCGCCGCCGGGATTTTCTCCAATAATTGTTCGAACTCGTCGCGGCTTTCGCACCCGATTGTGAAGCAATCCACCTCCGGCCTCGACAACGCCCACTGAAGCGCTTCGTCGCTGCGTAATCGAAGGATGCCGGCTCCGAGGATTTTCATTCCGATGATCCCCTTGCCCGCCGTTTTCATTCGCTTCAGCACTCCCAGCACCACCCCCGGGTCGGCGTCCATCAGCACGCCAGCCGGGTTGACCCTCACCAAGTCCACCTCGACCCAGGCGTGCCTCGCCGCCGTTTCCAGCGCGCCCAAGGTATGGCAGGAGACACCGTGCGTCCGGACGATCCCTCTCTCTTTGGCTTCCGAGAGAACTTCCATCGCGGCCTTTTTCTGTTCCGGCCAGTTCGGGTCCCTCATGGCGTGCAGCAGCACGATGTCTAAATAGTCGGTGTCCAGTTCTTTCCGGAAACGATCGAGATCCGCGCGCATTTCCGCCGCCGTCGTGGCGTGGGTCTTGGTCAGGATCGTGAGTTTCTCCCGCGGCAGACCCTGCGACGCGAGGCGCAGCGCCGAGTGGGTGCCGTACTGGTCGGCTGAGTCCCAGAACGTCACTCCTTGATCGAACGCTGACCGGAGCAATTCGGCCAGCCCACGCTCGCCCATTTTGCGAAGCTGATTGGAGCTGCCTCTCACTCCGTTCGTGCCGGACCCCACGGCCAGGCGGCTGACTTCCACCCCCGACGGCCCCAGCCGGATCCGGTCCGTGGCGTACTTTTTCTTCGACTCCGCTCCCACGGCCGGCAGTCTGCCTGCAACGGCGGCCAGAGAAGAAAGCTGAAGGAATTCCCTGCGGTTCATGCTGTCCTGCTCCCCTCCTAGAAGCTGATTCTGCTTCGAGCCTATCACGCCTATTACGATAGGGGATGCAATGGGGCTCATGCGAAGGCCGGGTTTTGTGATACTCATGACGACGATCATGGCTGCGAGTGCAGCGGCTGGGGGCCGGAAACAGGCGCGGTCGATGGTGGTCACGACGCGAGGCATCGTTGCGACGTCACAGACGTTGGCTTCGGTAGCCGGTGCACAGATCCTTGCGCGGGGCGGGTCCGCCGTGGATGCCGCCATCGCCGCCAACATCACGCTGACGGTTGTCGAGCCGATGATGAACGGCATGGGGGGCGATCTGTTCGTCCTGCGCCGGGACGCGGCCACTGGCGAGATCGCTGGTCTGAACGCCAGCGGCTGGGCTCCGGCGAAGCTGAGCCGGGAGTTTCTGGCCGAGAAGGGCTATACGGCGATGCCCCAGCAGGGGATCCTGTCGGCCACCGTGCCGGGGTGCGTGGCGGGTTGGGAGGCGTTGCATCGGCGGTACGGAAAACTTCCGTGGAAGGAACTGTTCGAGCCGGCCATCTACTATGCCGAGCATGGATTCCCGGTCACCGAATGGATCCACGAGTACTGGGCCGACGCCGTGGCCAAGCTCGAGGCTGTCGCCGAGGGCAAGCGCGTTTTCTTGCCCAAGGGCCGGCCCCCGAAAGTTGGGGAGGTCTTCCGGAATCGCGATCTCGCCAAGGCGCTGCGGATGGTCGCTGAGCGCGGGGCGGAAGCTTTCTACCGCGGTCCCATCGCCGAGGCGATCCTGGCGACGTCGGAGCGGCTCGGAGGAGCCTTTGCGGCGGAGGACCTGGCCGAGTACCGCCCGGAATGGGTGGAGCCGATAGCTGCTGAATACCGGGGGTGGAAGATCTATGAGCTGCCCCCCAACGGCCAAGGTATGGCGGCTCTCGAGATGCTCAACATCATGGAGCGTTTCGAGATCGGCCGATACGATCATTCCAGCCCGGAAGCCTTCCACCTGAAGATCGAGGCGCAGAAGCTCGCTTATCAGGACCTGAAGCGTTACCTTGGCGATCCCCGCTTCGGCCGCGTTCCAGTTCCCGAACTTCTTTCGAAGGACTATGCCGGGAAGCGCGCGGCGTTCATCGACCGCCAGCGTGCAAACTGCGATGTGCAACCCGGCAACCCCTTGCCGGCGACGGGCGACACGATCTATCTCTCCGTCGTTGACCGCGACGGCAACATCGTCTCTCTGATTCAAAGCATTTACCTCGCCTTCGGCTCGGGCGTCGTCGTCGATGGGTTCGGCTTCCATTTGCATAACCGGGCTGGGCTGTTCAGTCTTGAAGAGGGGCATCCGAACGAACTCCAGCCCCGCAAGCGGCCGTTCCACACGATCATTCCCGGTCTAATGGAGAAGGGAAACGTCCACATCGGCTTCGGCATCATGGGCGGGCTGAATCAGGCGCAGGCTCACGCCCAGTTCGTCTCGAACATCGTGGACCACGGAATGAACATCCAGCTCGCCCTCGAAGCGCCGCGTTTTACGAAGCTGGATTTCGGTGGATGCGGAGTGAGCATCGAGGGCCGCCTGCCGCAGGAAACCTTGAGCCGGCTCCGCCGCTGGGGCCACCAGCTTGAGGTGCTCGAGGATTTCGCGTCCCCCATGGGCGGCGGCCAGGCGGTCCTCTATGACTCGGCGACGGGAGTCAAGTACGGGGCTTCCTCGCCCCGCAAAGACGGCGCGGCCGTGCCCGAGCCGGACCCCTATTTCGAAGACTAGTCACCGCTCCGCGGGAGGAGCCATGTTCCTGAAGCACATCGAAGAGAATCCTGATCCCTCAAGCAGCATGGGAGAGCGGATCCGGCGGCTCGCCCGGCTCGGCATCGAGGTGCCGCAACTGCTCCACATCTTCGCCTACAAGCCGGAGATGGCGGCGGCGCTCGGCGAGTTCAGCGAAATCGTGATGCGTGGGCCGTCGCCGCTCAGCCCGGGGTTGCGGGAACTGATCGCCGCCTTCACATCGGACCGGAATCACTGCGTCTTTTGACGGGAAGCTCATGCCGCCGGTGCGGCGGAACTGCTTGGCGACTGGGATCTTGTGGACGCCGTCCTGCGCGATTATCGGACGGCGCCGATTCCGGAAGCCGAGAAGGAACTGTTTGCCTTCATCGAGAAGGTGACGCTGGCCTGCTCCGAGATTGAGCAAGCTGACATCGACAGGTTGCATCAGGCGGGTTGGAGTGATGCGGGCATCCTGGACGCGGTGCTCGTCTGTGCGCTGTTCCATTTCTACAACCGGCTGGTGGATGCGACCGGCGTGGTCCCGTTGTCCGACAAGGGCCACGCCCAGTCCGGCCGGCGGATCGCACGGGAAGGCTACCGGATGCCATGAGCGGACCCGCTACGGGGTCCGCCGCGCCAGCGCCGCGGCTTGCGGCAGCGCTCGGCTGTAGACAAGATCCGGGCCTTCGATGCCCAGTTCTTCGCCGAGCAACGAGGCTTTGTCGCGCGCCTCAATCGTGGCCCAACTCATCACGTCTCCTACGCGGACCATGACGCCGCCGTCTCCAGTGGCGACCGCCGCGACCGTCTGTCCGGGGCCTTCAATCGTAACCGCGACGATCCCGTCCTCGGCCGCCCCGGGGGCTTTGACCGGGGCCAGCACGCACGCGGTCCCGGAACCGAAGGCCTGTTTGAGCCATCCCGCCAGGTAAAAGGCCTCCGTGCCGGGTTCCGGCTCCGCGTACACCACGGTAGCTTTGTCCACGGAGACCGGTCCGGAAGCCGCGACGCAAGCCAGCGTCTGAGCCAACAGCTCCCGCCACCGGGTCAGGCGCGCCCAGGCGAGGTCGCCCAGAAGGATCTGCTTCGACTGGAGCCTCTCGATCTGCTCGAAAGCGGCCGCCGGTTGCACCCCGTGTGAATCGACGACGATTTTTCCCGCAGTCCGGATGAGCGGCGTCACCTCGCCCGCGGCGAGCAGATCCATCTGCAAGCACCACAGCACCACGGGCAGGTCCGGGACGATCAGCGCCCGCACCACCGGCGGTAGATCGCCCAAGGCGCCCCCGGCGGCGCGGAGGGAAATCTGCTCCACGCAGACCTGGCGCTGGCCGGAAAACGGGCGCCAGCAATGGGCCCGAACACTCGATTGCAGGAAACGTTCCTGGCCCGGCGCGATGTCGATGAGGATCAGACGGCACGGATAGAGGGGCATCAGGCCGCCGAGCGTCTCCATCACTTCCGGATCGTCCGACCCGCCGCGGGTGAGAACAATGAGCGTCATCGAACACGATCGCAGCACATCGTGCTCCGCGCCTTCCTTCTCGGCCGCCAGCTGGGCCCATAGCTCGTTCAACTCGCGGAGCAGCTTTTCCGGGCGTATGACCGCGGCGTTCATGGGGTCCTCCAGCGGTGGCCGTTTCGAGCCAGCATGGCGTCGGCCTCCGGCGGGCCCCAGGAGCCGGCCGGATAGTTCGGGAAATCGAATTTCGATTCAGCCCAGACGTCCAGAATCGGTTGAACCGCACGCCAACTCGCTTCGACCATATCCTCGCGGATGTAAAGTGTGGCGTCGCCGGCCATCGCATCGAGCAGCAGCGTCTCGTACGCCGCCGGCGCTCTGGCGCCGAGTCCTACGCCGTAGTTGAAGTCCATGGAAACCGAACGCAGTCTCATGCCGCTGCCCGGCCGTTTGGCGGAGAAGCGCAGGGAGATCCCTTCGTCGGGCTGAATGCGAAGCACGAGGAGGTTCGGCTGCATCCAGCGGCCCGCCGAAGACTCCGTTCCCTCGAACAGCGCGTGGGGCGCCGGCCGGAACTGGATCGCTACGTCGGTCACCCGGCGGGCGAGACGCTTGCCGGTGCGTAAGTAAAACGGCACTCCCGCCCAGCGCCAATTGTCCACGTAGAAGGTGACGGCGGCGTACGTCTCGGTCTGTGACTCCGGATCTACCCCTGGCTCTTGACGGAATCCCGGAACGTCCTCGCCGCCGATCCGCGCCGGGCCGTATTGCCCCGCAACGGCGTATTGCGGCACTTCTTCGGGACGCCATAGGCGGACCGAGCGCAGCAGCTTGGCGCGTTCGTCCCGGACCGCCTCGGCCTCGAAAGCCGCCGGGGGCTCCATGGCGACCGTAGCCATAACCTGGAGCAGGTGGTTCTGGATCATATCCCGCAGGGCGCCTGCTTCCTGGTAATAAGATCCACGCCCTTCGACGCCGATAGACTCGGCGGCGGTAATCTGCACGTGGTCCACGTAACGGCGGTTCCACAGTGGCTCGAAGATGCCGTTGCCGAACCGGAAAGCCAGCACGTTCTGGACGGTCTCCTTACCGAGAAAGTGGTCGATCCGGTAGACATCCCGTTCCGGGAAGACCCGCCGCACCTGTTCGGACAGGGCCCGGGCGCTGGCAGTGTCCCGCCCGAACGGTTTTTCGATGATGATCCGGCGCCAGCCCTGGCCCGCGGTGAGACCCGACTCGCCGAGCCGTTCGATCACCGTGCCGTAAAGCCCGGGCGCCGTGGCCAGATAGAACAGAACGTTGTCGGGAGTTTCCCGGGCGGCGGCTGTCTCCTGGATCGCCGCCTGCAGGGCGCGGTACATGGCGCGGTCGCGCAGGTCGCCGGGGACGTAGTACAGCCGCTGAGCGAAGTCGTGCCAATGGTCGGGGTCGAGGCGGTCGCCGACGGTAAATTCCTGCACGGCCGCTTGCATCTTCTCGCGGAACGCGTCGTTGGTCAGGGCCGTGCGGGAGTTGCCGATCACCACGAAACCCGGCGGCAGCAGCCGGTCGCATTTCATACGGAACAGAGCCGGGATCAGTTTGCGGCGGGCGAGGTCGCCGTTGGCTCCGAAGAGCACCAGCACGCACGGCTCGGCGCGGCGGCGGAACCGTAACGGATCGTCCAGCGGCGTCGTTTCTTTCCTTTGCCTCCCTGTGTTTGGCATCCCTTTCCACCCTAGCACTTCAGCCGCCTTGGCCCGCTTGCGGGGCCGCCGCCGGACTCGCTAGAATTAAAGCACCTGCCGAAACGGCTTACCCCCTCGTCCGAGCCGGGTGCCGTACAAAGTCTCACACCGTTTGACAGACCGGTTCGACCGGGGCAGCTCGTTTATGCCGAGACAGCGCAACAACAAAAGAAAGGTCGTGGCCGTAGTCCAGGACCTGATGTTCACCGTCAAGATCAGCGACGCGGCGAAGAAGGCCGGCCTGCCGGTGGAATTCGTCAAATCCGAGGAAGACGTACTTCACAAGGCCAAGGAGAACCCCACGGCGATCATTTTCGACTTGAACATGCCGTCGGTGAACGCCATCAAGCTGATTCGCGAGCTGAAGAAGGACGCGAACGCGAAAAAGATCAGCTTGATCGCCTATCTCTCGCACGTTCAGGGTGAGCTGAAGAGGAAGGCGCTGGATGCCGGTTGCGACATCGTCATGACGCGGTCGGCGTTTTCACAGAACCTTCCGACGTTGCTGAAACGGCACGCCGACGTCTATTGAGCCGGTCGGGAGTCCCGGCCCGAATCCTTCGCCTCGCTTGTTGCTCTTCGTGCGCGTGGGAAACTATATAGGTCTTATGGAACTGAAAAGCGTACCTCTCGAAATCCCCGAAGGCGTCAACATCATCCTCGGCATGTCGCACTTCATCAAGACGGTCGAAGACCTGTACGAAGCGGTCGTCAACACGAACCCCAACATGAAATTCGGGCTCGCGTTCAACGAGGCTTCCGGGCCCAGGCTGGTGCGGGCCGATGGGAACGACGAGGAGTTGAAGCAGTTAGCGATCCGGAATATTCAGGCAGTGGGCGCCGGCCATGCCTTCCTCATCTACATGCGCGACGGTTTCCCGATCAACATCACCGGGCGGGTGAAAGACGTGCCGGAGGTCTGCCGCATCTTCTGCGCGACCGCGAATCCGGTGGAGGTGATCGTAGCCGAGACAGGTCTGGGGCGCGCCATTCTGGGCGTCGTCGACGGCCAGACGCCGCTGGGAGTGGAGACCGACGAGGACGTGAATACGCGCAAACAGTTCCTCCGGAAGATCGGCTACAAACGGTGATCTTTGTGTGGGGGCGGCGGCCGCCGGGGTGGGGCGTCATGCGCCGGGAGAGGAAAAACATAACTCCTAATGACCGGTTGGCGTGGCTGGCTGGCTTGAGTACAATATAAGTAGAAGCAGCCTTACGAGGCGCGGTAGCCAAGTGGTAAGGCAGAGGTCTGCAAAACCTTTATACGCGGGTTCGATTCCCGCCCGCGCCTCCACACGAATCGGTTTCTCTCACACCCACCCAACAACTTGGCGGGCAAAATCTCATGAGAGCGCGTCCAGCCGAGCGTGGTACATCTCGTGTGCTGCTATTTCGCCGCGTCCGGGGTTGAACAGTGTCCCATTTTCCGAGCCAGGGCAGGCAGTAAGAACTCCGAGGCGTTCATTGTTTGCGATCGGGCGCGAGCTGCGAGACGGGCTCAGGCCGACGATCTGCCAGGCGCCGAAATGCAAATCAGGGGGTCGGCGGGCCGGGGTTGTGGTATACTTTCGTTCGGAGGGCGGGAGTAATTCAGTGGTAGAATGCCAGCTTCCCAAGCTGGACGTCGCGGGTTCGAATCCCGTCTCCCGCTCCAACAAGTCCTTTGTTTTCAGCAGGGTGGAAGCAGACCCTCCTCGAGCCCTCATCCCCCGAGAATCCGTTAATCCGTTAAGCTGTCTCTAGGTTCCCGGCTTGAGAGCTCCTGCGCCGGGGAAGTAGGGTACCCGGTGGTCGTTTCCCGGGCAAAGGACATCACGGCGTCCTGGCCCGGCCGGCCCGCCGACCAGACAGAGCGGTTCGGCAACCATCTTGGCCGCAGAGAGTTTCAACAGACGCGAAAGCTGGTCCGCTGATAGCTAACGGGGTTCACTTCAGGGGTTCTAGGATCTGCACGCATCGGGACGCCGTCACTGGCGCCAGATCTCCTCCGTCCTCACGCGCTGGCTGATGCGGCTCCACTGGACGCTGATTTCTCGCGCTTCGCCTCCCGGCTCGGCGGCTCCGGCAGTTCGAGCTTCCGGCGGAGCTTCTTTTCCAGCGCGTCGGCCACGTCCAGATGCTTCTCGAGAAACTCAGCGGCTTTGTCGCGCCCTTGGCCCAAACGCTTGCCGGAGAAGCTGTACCACGTGCCGCTCTTGACCACCTGGCCGTGACGGGCTCCCAGCTCCACCAGTTCCGCTTCCCGCCATACGCCCCGGCCGTAGAGCAGTTCGATCTCAGCCTCGCGGAACGGTCCTGCGAGCTTGTTCTTCACTACTTTGACCCGGGTGCGGTTGCCCACCGGCTCGTCGCCGCGTTTGACCGCCCCGATCCGGCGCACCTCCATCCGGACCGAAGCATAGAACTTCAACGCCCGCCCACCCGTGGTCGTCTCCGGGTTGCCGAACATCACTCCGATCTTTTCCCGCACCTGGTTGATGAAGATCAGGCAGGTGCCCTTGCGGGCCACCAGCCCGGTGAGCTTCCGCAGCGCCTGGGACATCAGCCGTGCCTGCAGCCCCATGTGACTGTCGCCCATTTCGCCCTCGAGTTCGGCGCGGGGCACGAGCGCCGCCACCGAGTCTACGACCGCCACATCGAGGACGCCGGAATTCACCAACGCGGCGGTGATCTCCAAGGCTTGCTCGCCGCAGTCCGGCTGCGACAGCAGCAAATTGTCCACATCGACGCCCAGCCGGCGAGCATACTCGCCGTCCAAAGCGTGCTCGGCGTCGATGAAAGCCGCTACTCCACCCATCCGGTGGGCGGCGGCGATGATCTGCAGCGCTAGCGTCGTCTTGCCCGAAGCCTCCGGGCCGTAGATCTCCACCACCCGCCCCTGGGGCACACCCCCGATTCCCAAGGCAGCGTCCACGGCCAGCGATCCAGTGGAGATGACATCGACAGGCGCTCTCGCCCGGTCGCCCCACCTCAGCACTGCGCCCTGCCCGTGCCGCCGCTCGATTTCTGAGATCGTCGTGGCGATCGCTTTGTCGATCACTTCGCGGCCAACATGCAACATCTGGCTCACCTCCGAGAGCGCCCGCCGAGATCCTCAGAGTGCGGCCGGCGCGGAGTCTCTGTTGAATCGTGTGTTCACTGGCGCTTTTCTCTCAGGAAAAGTTCCTCCGGAATGAGTTTTCGGCCGGGGTTTTCCGCAGGCCAACCGCCGCGGGCCGGGCCGGTTCGACCGTGCTGAGAGTGACGCCGAACGAGTCCCCTTGCCGTGGGGCCCCTCCTCTTGGCGGAACAGGGTTCGCCTCAAATGTAGTGGGCTAAAATGATAGGGTTACAATCCGCCTGTTCCATCTTCCCGGCCGGGCAACGACAAGAATGGCATGAACCTACTGGACGAACTTTCTGCGCGCGGTGTCATCGAGCAAATGACCAATGAATCTGGCCTGCGAGAGCTCCTCGCCCGGCCGGGGGCGTCGATTTACATCGGCTTCGACCCGACGGCGGATAGCCTCCATGCCGGCCACCTGCTGCCCGCCGTGACTCTAGCCCGCTTCCAGCGGGCCGGCCACCGCCCGATCATCGTCATCGGCGGAGCCACGGGGATGATCGGCGACCCCAGCGGCAAGGACGCCGAACGCCAGCTCCTCACGCCCGAAGACGTCGCCCGCAACGCCGAAGCCATCCGCGCCCAGCTCGCCCGCTTCGTCAGCTTCGACGGCGACAACGCGGCCCTGATGACCAACAATGCCGACTGGACCGCCTCCATCACCTACCTGGAATGGCTGCGCACCGTCGGCAAGCACTTCACGGTCAACTACATGATCGCCAAGGAGAGCGTCCGGCGGCGGCTGGCCGACCGTGAGCACGGCATCTCCTACACCGAGTTCAGCTACATGCTCCTGCAGGCATGGGACTTCCTGCAGCTCTACGAGCGCCACGGATGCCGGATCCAGGGCGGGGGCAACGACCAGTGGGGCAACATCACCGCCGGCGTCGATCTGGTGCGGAAAGTCCACGGCGCCGAGGTCTTCGGCATCACTTTCCCGCTGCTCACCACCGCCGGCGGAGAGAAGTTCGGCAAGAGCGCCGGCAACGCCGTCTGGCTGGATCCGGACCGAACCAGCCCGTACCAGTTCTACCAGTTCTGGATCCGGACCGACGACCGGGACGTCATCCGTTACCTCAAGCTCTTCTCCTTCCTGCCGCTCGATGAGATCGAAGCCCTGGCCGCCGAGCACGAACAGGCCCCGGAGCGCCGCATCCCCCACCGCCGCCTGGCCGAGGAGATGACCCGGCTCGTCCACGGCGACGAGGGGCTTCGAGTGGCCGTCCGGGCCTCCGAGGTACTCTTCGGCAAGGAGATCACCGGCCTCGCGGACCGTGATCTGCTGGAGATCTTCGCCGACGTCCCTTCGGTGGAGATCCCCAGGAACGAACTCGCCGCGGGCATGCGGCTGACGGACCTGCTGGTCCGCACCGGCGCCTGCCGCTCCAAGGGCGAGGCGAACCGCGCCATCAAAGGCGGCGGCATCTACGTCAACAACCGGCGCGTCGCCGACGAGCGGGCGGTGGTGAGCGATAGGGACCTGGCGTCGGAGTCAGTGCTCGTGCTGCGGTCGGGCAAGAAGAACTACTTCCTGGTCCGCGTCTCTACCGGATGAACCCCGAACTGCCGCCCCTGCCGGGAACGTACGCACTCCTGTTCGCCGCGCCGCGGCCCGTCCGGCGCCGGATCGGCAAGCTCGGAACGCTCGAGGCTCCCGCCGGCTACGCCCTCTATATCGGCAGCGCCCGCGGCCCCGGCGGCCTCGCCGCCCGGGTAAGCCGCCACCGGCGGGCGTCCGGGGCCCGCCGCTGGCACATCGACTATTTGCGGGGCGCGGCCAAGGTGGCGGAAGTGTGGTTCGCGACCGGGAGCGCCGGGGGCGAGTGCGGGTGGGCCGCGGCGGCCGCATCGCTGCGCGGCGCTTGCGTTCCCCTAACGGGTTTCGGTTCGTCGGACTGCCGGTGCCGGGCCCACCTGTTCTGGTTCCGGCGCAGGCCGTCGGCGCGCTCTCTCCTCAGGCGCCTTCGGCGCGTCTCGCCGGGCCACCCGCCGCTCAAGGTGATTCGCTCAGGGTAGGCTCGCCCTTCAGCCACCCCAGCGACGCCAGGAACCGGTCCGCCCGCCGCAAGGTGTCGAAATAGGCCTTTCCGTCGCCCCGGCCGTAGTTGAAGAAGCCGTGGCCCACCCCGTCGTAGCCCACCAGCTCGCAACGGTTGCCCAGGCTCTTCATCGTTTGGCAGAAAAACTCCGCGGTCTCATAAGGTACGGCCTCGTCATTCCTGCCGTGAAAGATGATCGCCGGCGGCAGCCCTCTCCGCAAGTGGTGGTACGGCGAGACGAGAGTGGGATCGCCGCCGGCGCGCTCACGCAGCATGTCGGCCTTCTCTTTCGGCCATTCCGGCCCTCCTTCGGCGGGGGCAAGGACAAGGACCGGATTGAACAGCACCAAGGCGTTCGGGGCCGAGCTGATGCGCTGGTCTTCGCCTTTGGGTTCGAGATCCGGCACGATCGCCGTGGCCGCCGCCAGGTGTCCGCCCGCCGAGCCGCCGCCGGCTGCGATCCGGTCCGGATCGACGCCCAGGCGCGCGGCGTTGGCGCGGATCCACCGGACGGCGGACTTGGCGTCCTCGACGCAGTCCTTCACCTTCGCGCCGTGCCGCGACGCCACGCGATAGTCGGCCAGGAACGCGACCATCCCGCGGGAGGCCAGGTAGCGCGCCTGAGGAGCGAACTGCGCCGGGGTGCCGCCCCTCCAGCCGCCGCCGAAGAAAAAGACGATCGCCGGGCGGCGGTCCGAGGATTGGTGGCCCTCAGGCGCGTAGATCCACATCTTCAACTCGACGCCGCCCACCCGCTTGTAGGTCTCCACCCGCGCGTCCGGCAGGTTGGGCGGATAGCCGCGCTGGGCGAGCAAGACCGCTGGCGCGAAAGCGAAAAGCGCCGCCACAGCGACCCGGGGGCGCCGGAACATCGTTCTCAAATGAAGCCTCCTTTCCGATGCGTCAATCACACTTGATCTTATTCTCTTTGTGCCGGTGCCGTTGTACCCGGTCCGCGGTCAGGAGATGGATCACCGTCCAACCCCGCTGCTCCAGCACGTCGGAGACGCGACGGCGGTGGCAGCGCCACCATTTCAGTTCCGCGCACATGTAGGCGGTCCGGGTCTCTTCGGCTAGCCCCTCCAGCCGCTCGATGCCGCGCTGGAACTCCGGCGTCTCCATGTAGGCGAGATACCCGCCCCGGCGGTAGCCGCCCAATTCTTCCAGCCACAGGTATTCGATGCCGTGGCGCGGCAGCAGATCCTCGAGGGCCTCCCGGTCGAATTGCGGGTTATGCCGGCTCTTGGGGAAGTGCCGGATATCCACCACGCGGCGGATCCCGAAACGCTTGAGCAGCGCCACGAACTCCTCGGCCGGCCGGGTTGAATGCCCGACGGTGAAGATGTGCCGCTCGCCCGGGGGCGGCTCGCCCCGGGCCAGCCTCTCGGCAAGGCCCGCGTCCGGGTCCGGGAAAAGACTCGCTTGCTCCATGCCCGCTTCGTCTCCCCCTAGTGTGCACCTGTCGTGACCGGCGGGAAAGACGGGTGCTAATCTTTTGGGCAGAGCGATGCCGGCCAATCTCACACCGGAGTACCTGGCCGCGGAGCAGGAATACAAAGAGGCCCAGACTCCGGAGCAGAAGCTCGCCGCTCTGGAGAAGATGCTCTCGACGATCCCCAAACACAAGGGGACCGAGAAGCTCCAGGCCGACATCAAGCGCCGCATCTCCCGGATGCGTAAGGAATCGGCGAGGCGCGGCGGCCCGCGGCACACGCCGTTCTGGGTGGTGAAGCGCGAGGGCGCCGGCCAGGTGGCGCTGATCGGCCCGCCGAACTCCGGCAAGTCCCAGCTGCTGGCCCGGCTGACCCATGCCCACCCCGAGGTTGCCGACTACCCCTTCACCACGCGGGCTCCGGTCCCCGGCATGATGCACTACCAGAACGTGCCGATCCAGCTCGTGGACCTGCCGCCGGT
>CAYWXL010000024.1:9780-26374 GCA_964461995.1 uncultured Solibacteraceae bacterium | reverse complement strand
TTCTATTCGAAACCCCCGGGCAAGCAGCCGGATCTGAGCAAGCCCTATGTGCTGAAGCGCGGCTCCACGGTGATCGACGCCGCCCGCGAAGTTCACAAGGACTTCGCCGAGAAAATGAAGTTCACCCGCCTCTACCGCCCCGACGGGGACCACCCGGGCATGATGGTGGACCGCGGCCACGTCGTCGAAGACGAGGATATCCTCGAGTTCCATATCTGACCGGACGGAGATCTCGCGGCTCGGGCCGCATTTCACCTGTCCGTCCGCAAAAGTGGGCGTTGTAGAATAACGCCTGTAGTGCCCGAACCGATCCGGCCGTATTCGCCGCAGTATTGGAGGGAACGGCAACGGCAGTTCCGCTTAGAGTACGAACAGCGCCGGAGATTCTGGCGGCTGGTGGCCACAGCCATTGTGGCGCTTGTGGCGGCGGCTTGTTTTCTGATTGTCGTCTCCCACGTGCCTGACGATTGGGATCAAAGGCTCCGGGACGAGGGGGTGCGCTGGATCAAGAGCCGCCGCTAGCTACGGCTATGGTTTCTTGATCGGCGTTACGTCTTCCTGTAGCGGTCTCATTAGAGCCGCGCTTTGTCTCGCCTCAGAGACGAACAGCTCAGCGCGCAAGCCTCAATGTACAGGCGGCCCGCCCGGCAGCAAGTAACTGATCACCAAGTAGATGCCGTACGCCCCCAGTAGGGCGAAACCGAAGGGCCGCCGCAAATAGTCCTTGGAGAAAACGATCCCCAAGCGGAACACGACCAAGATGAAGAGCATAATCGGGAAGAGCACGACGAAGAAGTGTTTTCCCGCCTCGAGTCCTCCTGGCGTGACCGCCGCGGAAGCCCCGGCAACGAACAGAACGTTGAGGATATCCGCGCCGACGACGTTGCCGACCGCCAGGTCGCCGTGCCCCCGGCGCGCCGCCGTCACCGCCGTGATCAGTTCAGGGAGCGAGGTGCCGAATGCGACAAGGGTCGCAGCGATGATGCTGTGGGGCACATCCAGCCGCTGAGCCGCTTCTTCCACCGCCGGGATCAAGACCTTCGCCGCCCCGACGACGACGGCGATGGCCGCGGCGAGTTTGGCCAAGATCACCAGGTTCGATGTCGCGGCTTCCTGCTCGTGGACCGCCACTGTATGCTCTTCGAATTCGGCCAGCTCCGGCTCCCGCCGGGACCAGACCACGCTGCGCCACAGATAGATTCCCAGCGCGGCCAGAAAAATAAATCCTACGAACTGCGGCAGACGCCCCCCGACGCTGAACGCACGCCCGGGATTCGTCCACGGGAAGGATGCCGCAATCAATGTCAGGCCGGCTCCAAATTGAATCCAGCCTTGACGGTTCACGATGCGGCGGTACAGCCGCAAGGGCGCAATTAGACATGCCACACCGAGAATCAGTCCCGTGTCGCAGATGATCGATCCGACCGCATTTCCTAGGGCGAGCCCGGGGCTGCCTCTGACCGCTGCGAGAACCGAAACGGCGGCCTCCGGCGTCGTCGTCCCGAGGCTCACGATGGTGGCTCCGATCACGACCTTGGGAATGCCGGAACGCTCACTGAGCGCGACTGCCTCGTTCACCAGCCAGTCGGCCCCCCGCCCAAGCGCCGCCAGGGCCGCAACGATCGCCAGCGCCAGAAGCGACCAATGCAGACCGGCAAAGAACTGTTCGAGCGCTTGTTCCACTGACCTCCGTTACTCCTCCCCACTTTCGCCCAGCCGCGCCACACCCGTCGTCACCGCCAGACCCGCCAGAATCAGTCCCACTGAGGCGGCCATCTGCCATGGCGTGGGATGAAACCGCCGTACCGGATACTCCTCCGGACGCAACTTCGCGATGGCTGCCTCAGTCATCACCTGCCCCTTCACGATGTCACCGGGCCTCGGTGGGGCCGCCTGCTGGAACGGCCAAAGCCCCAACACTGCTCCCAACAGCAAGCCCAACAGGACTCCCAGGGTGGGCTTACGGCGCCGCTCGAGCAAGAACTTGATCAGGTTGCTGACTCCGACTACTCCCACAAAGACACCCACGGCGACCGGCGCCAGAACATACATCGCTTCCAGCAACCGGTTCCAGTCGCCTGCCTGCAGGCTGGTCTTCGCCTGCTCGATACCGCTCAGAATGGGGATGTACTGGCCCAGGATCAGCAGAAGGTACCCTCCGGAAACACCAGGCAAGATCATGGCCGAAGCGCCGGCGACGCCGGCAACTAAAAGCATCACCCACGCTCCGGCCCCGCTCGCCGCTTCCGGCGGCTCGAGAAAAGCCATGGCAGCCATCACGACCAGGCCGGCCGCACACCCCAAGCCAGCCGCCAAAGTGAACGGCTTGAGCAGCTTCCACACGACCGGAACGCCGCCGAGCGTCAGGCCGATGAAAAGACTGTACATGACCCAACGGTGGTTCACCACTAAATCTTTGACAGGCCCAGCTAGCAACAAGATGGCCAGAGAAGCGGCCCCGCCGATGGCCGCCAAAGCAATAAGGGAACGCAAACGGAAACGCAGCGTGGTCAGCTCCGCCACTCCGGTGACGAAGAGGGGGTAGACGCCCACCGCCAGCAGCATGGTGCCGCCGGAAATGCCCGGGACGAGATTGGCGAGGCCCATCATCGTCCCACCAATCAGGCAGCGCAGGAGCAGTCGGAGCGGAATCATGTCGAGTATAGAAGCGCGCAGGCCGAAATGATTATCCTAGCGTAGGCGCGCTTCACACGCAGGCGACTCAAGAAACGCAGCCCCAATCCGGACGAGCTGCACTCACCGGAGAATCGGAGATCTAGAGACCGCAAGCCTGCGGCTCCCGCATCTTTCCTCCAGTCCGGCGCCGGCTGGCGCCGCCGAGCGCCGCCATGAACGGCCGTTGCAGCCGAGCGTTGGCAATAATAGGGGTGACACCCAACAAGTTTATGCGCGCGTTCGCCCTCACGTTCGCCGGCGTTTGTCTGTGGGTCGCTCTCGGCATGTGTCAGGAGCCGGACCTTCAGGATCTGTTGCAGCAGGGGCTGCAAGCCTATTCCAGCCGGGACTACGAGACCGCCCGCGAGATCTGGGAACGCGGTCTGAAGCTGGCCGAGGAGCAGCAGGACGACCTCTTCACCGGCTCGTTCCACGGCAACCTGGGCATCATCTACGCTGCTGAAGGCGACTATGCCAAAGCCTTGGAGCATTTCGAGGCGTCCGTAAAGATAGCCCGGGAAGCCGGCGACCGGCAGGGTCTGAAGAACCGGCTCAATAACACCGGGAGCCTCTATCTGCTCACCGGCCGCTTTGACTTGGCGCTGGAACGCTTCGGCGAGGCTTTGGAAATAGCCCGGAACTTCGGCGACAAGAACTTCGAAGCGGCGGTGCTGAGCAATATCGGTGAGACTTATCTGCGCAGAGGAGATCCGAAGGAAGCGCTGAAGAACTTCCGGCAGGCGCAATCGGCCCTCGACCGCGAGGCACACCCCGATCTGCACATCAGAATTCTGAGCAATCTGGCCCAAGCCTACGGAAAGATGGGGAATTACCCCCAGGCGCTCAATCATTTCCGCCTCGCTATCCGTACGGCGCAAAAGGGAGAAGACGGCCCTCAGAAGACGGCCGCTCTGATCCGCGACTACAACCGCATGGGGGCTTTTTTGCAGGAGATGGGCGACCCGGCGGCGGCGCTGGGCCTGCACCAGTCGGCGATCGAGCTGGCCGAGAAAGCCGGCGCGGCCCGGGAATTGGAGTCCGGCCGCTCGCTGCTGGCGAAGGCTCGGGCAGCGATCGGGGACGGGCGGAAGGAGACGCTCGAGAAAGTCAGAATCGAAGGACTCCGGCGCATGCTGGACCGCCTCAGGGAACACGGCGAAGAGGCGATCGCCCGGCAAGTAGCAGCTCGATTGAAGGAACTCGAATCGTCTCGAACTGTCCCCGCTGAAGAACGTGACACTGCAACCCCCCGGCGTTTACAGCCTTTCCGAGAGACCGCGTCGGAACCCCCGAAATCCCCCTCCTCGCAGGTTCGCCAGAAGGGACGGACGCCCGGAGCCGGGGAGGTGCCGGGTCTGAGCAGCCTGACGATCCTCGAGCAGCGACTCGCGGAGGCAGCGAGTATGGACGAAGTGGCCAAACGCCTGGAAGAGATGGCCACGGCGGAACCGGAAAACCCGACTGTCCTCTACGCCCTCGGCAAGAACTACGAGGCCATGGCCCAAGCCTCGTTTGACTGGCTCCGCGCGTACGCTGCCGACTCCGCGTATTGGCTTCTGCTCCAAGCCAATGCCCGTCTGCAGCACGACGACTACGCCGCCGCTGAGCCGTTTCTTGAGAAAGCGCTCTCCGCGGGGCCTGGCGTGCGAGGGATCCACGCTGCTTTGGCCCTCGTCTACGACCACACGGGCCGCCGCGAGCGGGTGCTGGAAGAACTTGCCGCCGAGCGCGCCCTCGGCAAGCCGGACTGCGAAAACGAGAACGAAGAATGCGCCTTCGAAGCCGGTCGCCATCGCGACGTCCTCGTCCTGACGAAGGACGCCGCCACTGCGGAGGCGCACTACTGGCGGATGCGGGCGGCCGATGAGCTAGCCCGCAAGGCCTTCGAACGTCTGGCGGCGTTGCCAGCCTCGGTTGAAAACCATGTGCGGGAGGCGGAGGTCGCTCGCCGTCAGGGCCGGCATCAGGCTTCGATCGAGCACTGGAAGAAGGCGCTCCAGGTCTCCAGTGACGAACCGAGGCTTCGCCTGGAGTTGGCCGTCTCCTACTTCCTGGCGCACAACTACGTGGCCGCGCGGGCCATCACCGAAGAGCTGCTCGAGAAGTATCCGGATTCGGTTCGGTTGAACTACTTGCATGGTGAGGTCTTGCTCTATCTTCAACGGCCTGAGGACGCGATTCCCTACCTCGAGAAGGCCGTCGCTGGAAACCCGGAAGATCTGCATGCACACGCAGCCCTGGCGCGAGGTCTGGGCCAATTAGGCCGTCATGCCGAGGCGATCCCCCACTTGCAGAAGGCATTGCCCCTCGATGACGATGGCAGTCTCCACTATCAACTCGCTCAGGCCTACCGCGACATCGGCGAGAGGGAGAAAGCCGCAGAGATGTTGCGGATCTATCAGGAAATTAAGCGTTCCACACAGCAGGCGCGACCCCGGCGGTGAACGCCGGCCTCTGCCCGCCGCTCAGACCCGACCTCGCCGCCGCTCGTGGAGTCCTGTCGCCGAATCCGCCGGTAATTTGCGCGTCGGCAAAACCCGCCAGGCGCCGGGGCGAAGAAGCGGAGAGGAAGTGACGCGCTGTTTGCAGGGTCAAACGCCGAACAACACGTTCCGGTAGAGATTATAATCATTCATTTGAAAAATGTTCCCTGAACTTGACCAAAGTGTGATATACTGCGGCCGCTTGTGAGGCCCGCAAGGGCAATGTCTCGTAAAAATCGTTTGACGAACGCGGCATCGCCCGGGTCGTCTGATTCGGGGCGATCCCGCTGACTGCTTTTTTCGAGGAACAATTGCGCATGAAGAGTGCTATCAACCGACGCTGGTCAGCTATCGTCGCCACGGTTTTGCTTTGCGTGGCGGTGGCCTATACGCAGACCTTCACGGCGGCGATCCGTGGTGTGGTGACCGATCCTTCGGGGGCGGCTGTGCCCGGGGCCAAGGTGACCATCACAGACGTCGCTCGAGGGCTGGACTATACGACGGAGACCGACGAACAGGGGCGATATGCCGTCGTCAACCTCCAGCCATCCACGTACATGCTCACGGTCGAGGCTCCTGGGTTCCAGACTTATCAGCGGAATCCATTCGAACTCGTCGTGCAGCAGCAAGCGACCATCGACGTACAGTTACAGGTGGGCGAAGTCACTACCGTCGTTGAGGTGGAGGCGGAACAGCCTCTGCTGAACACGACGATCGCCAACCTGGGCCAAGTAATTGAAAACACTTACATTTTGCAGTTGCCGCTGATCGGGCGCAATCCGATGGCGCTCACCTATCTGACGCCCGGCGTCGTCCGGGCCGGCGGGCGCATGGGAGGCCAGAACAACACCAACTTCGTCGCCAACGGCGCCCGCAACTCGACTTCCGACGTCATTCTCGACGGCGTCACGGTTACCAACCCGGAGCAGAACAGCGGCATCACTCAGTTGAAGTTCTCGCCTTCGGTCGATGCGGTGCAGGAGTTCAAGGTGCAAACGAACTTCTTCAGCGCCGAATTCGGCCAGACCGGCTCGGCGATCATCAACATGGTGACCAAGTCCGGTACCAACGAATTCCACGGAACCGGATACTGGTTCTACCGCGCTGATGAGTTCAACGCCAACAGTTTCTTCGCCAACCGGGCCGGCTCGCCGAAGCCGGATTGGCGGCGGCACCAGTTCGGCGGCGTGCTGGGCGGTCCGATCAAGAAGGACAAGGCGTTCTTCTTCGTCTCCTATCAGCGCACGGACGCCAAAAATCCTTTCTCGCGCATCGGCACCGTCCCGACGCCCCAGCAAAAGGAAGGCGATTTCTCCGACTACATGACCCCCAGCGGTCAACTGATCCAGATCTACAACCCGCTCGACACCATGCCGGATCCGGACAATCCCGGCGACATCATCCGCGCGCCGTTCCCGGGCAACATCGTGCCGAAGTCGATGTGGGATCCGGTTTCGGCCAACGCGGTCAAGTACTACCCCGACCCCAACCAGCCGGGAGCTCCGTTCACCCACCGGGACAACTGGTTTGTCCAAGAGTCTTCGACGAGCATCGCCAATCAGCTCATTTCCAAAGTGGATCTCAACCTCAGTGACAAAGCCCGGTTGTCGGCGCGCTATGGCGTGGATTGGTCGAATTCCAATCCGCCGAACCTGTGGCAGAACCCGGCCTACCCCTTCAATGACGGGCCGATGAACAACAAGGTCCACACCGGGATGATCGACTATACGCGGACGCAAAGCCCGACGACGATCATCCAGGTGCGGTACGGTATCACCCGGGTAGATTACAACCGCGATCCGATGGAGAGCTTCAACCCTACCGATCTGGGACTCCCCTCGATGATCGCGGAAAATGCGGACTTCCTCACCTTCCCGGCGTTCACGCCGGAAGGGTATACCGAGCTCGGCACCCGAGGCTGGCTGATCATCGGCCGGGGCGAGGACGTCAACCAAATCACCGGGAATGTGACCAAGATTGCGGGTGGACACACTCTAAAGTTCGGAGGTGAATTCCGCCACAGCCGGCTCGATTACTTGCAGCCCGGCTACCCCTCCGGATTCCACCGGTTCGAACGCCAGTCTACGCGACAGCGCCGGTTCGGCTTCAGTCCCACGCAGGGCAACGCCTTGGCGTCGATGCTGGTCGGGTGGTATGCCGGCTGGGCCGGCGCGATGCACCACGACCCGTGGTCGTACTCGCGTTCCCAGTATTACGGCATGTATGTCCAGGACGACTGGAAGATCACCCGGAAGCTCACGCTGAACCTTGGGCTGCGGTATGACTTCGACATCCCACGCTGGGAGAAGGAATACCGTTACAGCTACTGGGACTTCGACACCCCGGCTTCGATTCAGGACCAGGTTCCTATGTACGACCTCCGCGGCGTCTACCGGTTCACCGACGAGAAGACGAAGAGCGATTTCGACGGCGACTACAACAACGTCCAGCCGCGCGTCGGTTTCGCTTACGGGTTGAATGACCGGACCTCGATCCGCGGCGGCTTCGGATTCTTCTATGCCCTGTCGCGCGCCACGGTGAAGGGCCACCTGGGCAGCGGGTTCACGTCGAGCTCGAACCAGATCGCTTCGCTCGACGGCAACCGGACCCGGTACGCGACCCCATCCAACCCTTACCCGGACGGCTTAAATCTGCCCCCGGGCCGCTCCAAAGGGATTGACACGTTCCTTGGTCTCGGCGCCGGGACAACCAACCGGACGAACAACAACCCGCTCTACATGAGCTGGAACTTCTCCATCCAGCGGCAGGTGCCCGGCAACGCGATCATCGAGGTGAACTACACCGGCAGCCGCGGCGTCCACCTGCTGTTCGCCGGTGATACCAACTTGCGACGCCTCGACCCGCAGTATTGGAGTCTCGGCCGTACGGCGCTTGACACTCGGGTACCCAATCCTTTCTTCGGCGTGATCACCGACCCGAAGTCCGCCCTAAGCCGTGACACGATCGTGCTCAATCAACTCCTTCGCCCGATGCCCCATTTCACCGGCGCCAGCCAGACCGAAACCCAGCGGGGCAACTCCGTTTACCACGCGCTGCAGATCAAGTACGAGAAACGCTTCTCGCACGGGTTGACGATGCTGGCCCACTACACTTGGGCGAAGATGATCGACGACATCTCCCACGGCTCGGGCAACTTGAGCTGGCTCGGCGGCAGCACGTCTGTGCAGGACTGGAGCAACCTGCGCAACGAGCGATCGCTCTCAGCCCACGACGTCGCCCACCGGTTCGTCCTCAGTTGGGACTACCAGCTCCCGATCGGAACCGGCAAGGCTCTCGGCACCGACTGGGGCAAGTTGACCAACGCTCTCCTCGGCGGTTGGGAGATCAGCGGCATCCTCAGCCTGCAAACGGGCGTGCCCATCAGCGTCACGCAAAGCGGCGGCGTCCTTTGGGATGCCACCCAAAGGCCGAACTTGGTGGGCAACCCCGACCCGGGCGGTTCTGTTAGGGAGAAGTTCGACAGCGGCCAGTGGTTCAACGTCAGCGCCTTCGAGAAGCCGGAACCCGACACCATCGGCACGGCTCCCCGGACGCTGAACTACCGGACGCCTCCGTTGAGCAACCTCGACTTCGCTCTGTTCAAGAACTTCCAGATCAGCGAGACAATGCGGGCTCAGTTCCGCGCGGAACTGGACAACGCCACGAATACGCCCACGTTCGGGCCGCCGAACAGCAACTTCGGCAGCACGGCGTTCGGGCTGATCAGCAATTACGCGAGCGGCCGCGGGCCGCGCAATATCCAGCTCGGCGTCAAGTTCTACTTCTGAGACGCCGGGCCACGGCTGACCTGCGATACGGCGCGGCTCGGGACGTCCCCGGGCCGCGCCGCTTCTCGAACCGTCGTCCGTGTCCGACAATAGTGGGGAGTGAAACTCGCCCGCTCGTTTCGGATGGTGTCTCGCGTCCCCCTTGTTCCCTTCGTCCTGCTCCTCTCGAGCGCACCGGCGGGCGCCCAGACGTCGCCGCCTGGCGTCCGGTTCACCGACGTCGCTTCAGCCTTGAAGTTCTCCTACGTCACCAACAACGACTTCCGCGGCCGCAAGTACTTCCCCCAGCCGATGTGCGGCGGCGTTGCCATCTTCGATTTCGACCGCGATGGCTGGATGGATATCTATTTCACAAATGGGGCGAAGCTGCCGGAACTTCAGAAAACCGATCCGTCCTTCTACCACTGCCTGTTGAAGAACCGCGGCGACGGCACATTCGAGGACGTCACCGCGGCTGCTGGCTTGCTCGGTGAGAACCTCGACTTCACTTTCGGCGTGGCCGCCGGCGACTACGACAATGACGGCTTCCCTGACCTCTTTATCGCTGCAATCGGCCGCAATGTCTTGTACCACAATAACGGCGACGGCACCTTCACTGACGTCACCGAACAAAGCGGCATCGGTGTGAAGCCCCCGAAAACAATCAGCGTCCAGGGCGCCTGGCTGGACTACGACAACGACGGCTGGCTGGACTTGATCGTGTCGAACTACACCTTATGGACGCCGGAAGAGGATATCGTCTGCCGGATGAACAGCGGCCTGGAGTATTACTGCAACCCGAAGAACTACGAGGCGGTGCCGCACCGGCTCTACCGGAACCGCGGTGACGGAACCTTCGAGGATGTCACTGAGGAGGCCGGCTTCGCCGAGCCCCTGGGTAAGGGCATGGGCATCGCCATTGCCGATTTCAACAAGGACGGCCGACAGGACATCTTCGTCGCCAACGACACGGAGCCGAACTTCCTCTACATCAACCAAGGCGACGGGACTTTCCGCGAGGCAGCGCTGGAGTTCTGGGTCGCCTACAACGACGCCGAAGCGGTCGTCTCGGCCATGGGAGCCGACGCCAAAGATTTCGACAACGACGGTTGGGTGGACATCTTCTACAACAACCTCATGACCCAGCACCACGCCCTCTTCCGCAATCTGGGCGGAAAGGAGTTTGACTACATCTCCCGCACGCACCACATCGAAGAGCTGAGCCGCCACTTCTCCGGCTGGAGCAACGGCTTCATCGACTACGATAATGACGGTTGGAAAGACATCTATTCGGCTAATGGTGACGTGGACTACTTCCGCGAAAACGCTGAGCAGCACGATACGATGTGGCGGAACATCGAAGGCCGCTTCTTCGAGGACGTTTCAGCGTCGCTCGGCTCCGATTTTCTCCGGAAAGGCTACCAGCGTGGCGCGGCCTTCGGGGACCTGAACAACGACGGCTTTCTCGATATCGTCGTCACGTCGCTCGGCAAGCGCCCGCGCATCCTGCTGAACTCGGCGGACAACGGCAATCACTGGCTCATCGTCGCCTTGGAGGGACGCCGCAGCAACCGCGACGCCATCGGCGCCGAAGTGAAGCTGACCACGGCCTCCGGCCGGACGCTCTACAACCACGTCACCACCAGCGTGGGGTTCATCTCCTCGAGCGATCCGCGGCTGCACTTCGGCCTGGGGGCGGAAGACAAGATTCAGTCGCTGGAAATCCGCTGGCCGAGCGGCATTCGGCAGGTGATTCGCAACCCGAAGGCCGACCGCATCCTGCGCATCGCCGAGCCGGGCCGGTGAGAACCGCGGGCCCGCTACCGGCCCCCTACTCCGGCTCCTCCACCTTTACGACTCGATCTGCCTCGAGGTTCTCGAGACGCTGCCGCTTGCCTCCCGGCCAGAGGATCTCGGCCTCGGCGACGCGCTCGGCCGCTCCCAGCCCAAAGTGCACCCGTGCCTGGCTCGAAGAGGCGTAGCCGACGCTCGTCTGCACGTGGTTCATCTGCCGGCTGCCATCCGGGAGGCGGATGGTGATTTCGGCGCCTATCCCTTGGCGGTTGACCTCTCGCCCCTCGAGATCGAAAGCGATCCAGTGGTTCGAAGTTCGCGTCACGTTGTGGAAAATCTTCGCCGGGCCATTGACGGCTGAAACCACCACGTCGATGCGGCCGTCGTTGTCCAGATCCCCGAACGCCGCCCCGTGGTGAAACGCCCTCTCCTGAAGTTCCGGACCGGCGCTCGCCGAGACGTCCTCGAAGCGCTTCCCTTTCCGGTTCCGCAGCACAACGTTGGGTAGCCGCGAGTCGGACCGGAGGTAGTGTCCCAAGTTTGGAAAGTGCGAGGCGGCGCAGAAGATGTCTTTCCAGCCGTCGTTGTCGAAGTCATAAAGTCCCGTGCTCCAGCCGGTGTACTGACGCGTGGCCACGGCCACGCCCGCAGGGATCGACTCGTCGGCGAAGGGAAGTCCCGGCCCTAGGTTGCGGAACAGCAGGAAGGTGTCGTTGATCATGCCGGTGAAGAAGATGTCGGGCAACCCGTCGTTGTTGTAGTCCCGTGTGTCGGCGCCCATTCCGGCGATGGCCGCGCCGTCCTCACGCAAAGCGACCCCGTATTCGAGACCTACTTCACGAAACGTTCCTTTGCCGGTGTTCTCGAACAGGAACGAGCGGACCGAATCGTTGGCGACGAAGATGTCCTGCCAACCGTCGCGGTTGAAGTCGCCGAAAGCCACGCCCATCCCTTTGCCGATGTGGTCGCCGACGCCGCTCGAGTAGGTGACGTCCTCGAAGGTCCCGTCGCCTTTGTTGCGGAAGAGCTGGTTGGGGAGCCCGTGGTAATTGTCCGGGTGGCAATAGAGCGGCACCTCCGGCGTCCCGCAGTGGGGTTCGGTGCGCGGATCCCAGACGAGGTAGTTCGAGACGAACAGATCCAGCCAGCCGTCGTTGTCGTAGTCGAACCAGCCGGCGGAGATGGCCCACATCTTGCCGTACTTCGGGTCGATGCCGGTCAGCCCGGCGGCCTTCGTCACGTCGGTGAAGGTCCCGTCGCCGTTGTTGCGGTAAAGAATGTTGCGGTTGACGCCGGCGACGTAGATGTCCTCGTCGCCGTCGTTGTCGTAGTCGGCGGTGGCGGCGGCCATGGAGTAGCCTTCTCCCGCCACCCCGGCCTCTTCGGTGACGTCGGTGAAATGCAGCTTGCAGTCGCCCCGGTAGAGGCGGTTGTAATATTCCGGCCCGGTCTTGCGCAGCGACGGGAGCGCGCCGCCGTTGGTGAAGTAGATGTCCAGGCAGCCGTCGTTGTCGTAGTCGAAGACGGCCACCCCGGCCACCATCAGCTCGACCTGGCGGAAGCGGCCGCGCTCTCCGTTGCGCAGGACGAACTCGACGCCGGCCTCCTTGGCGACTTCCTCGAAACGGATCTGGGCCGAAGCGGCGGCGGCCACCGCCAGCAGCCAGGCGAGCTGCCTCAACGGCCCCTCCCGATGGCGACCTTGTGTTCGTGCTCCCGCAGCCACGCGGCCTGTTCAGCGGCCTCTTTCTCCATCCCTTTGAGGCGGTACAGACGCAGCAGCAGGTTCCGGCCGCCGGGCATGTTCGGGGCGAGCGCCACGCATTTCTTGGCCGCGGCCAGAGCCTCGTCGATCCGTTTCAGATAAAAGAGCGAGCGGGCCCTCCAGTAGTGCAGCTTGGCGGAGCCGGGATCGCGCTGGATCGCCGCTTCAAACTTGGCCAACGCTCCGGCGTAGTCGCCCTTCAAGAAAAGGAGCTGGCCGTAGCCGAGATAGTACTCGGAGGACTGGTTCACCTTGGCGTTCTTCGAGAGCTTCTCGAATTCCTTTTCGGCCTCTTCGAGGCGCCCTAGCTGCGACAGCGCTCCCGCGCGATAGATCAGGGCGATGGGGTTCTCGGGAAACAGCTTCAGCGACTTCTCCAACGCTTCCAGGGCCGGCGCGCTGTAGTTCTGATCGAAGAGCAGGACGCCCAGGTAGAACCAGCTCTGCCAGTCGCGGGGGTTCTCCTCGACCAGCGCCCGCAAGGTCTCCTCCCCTTCGATGAACTTGCCCGCTTCCAGGTAGGCCCGTCCCAGGGCGCGGCGCGCCTGGGGGTCCCCCGGAAGCTTCTTCACCGCGTCTTCGAGCAGCGGGATCGCCTCCCCGGCCCGCCCCAGCGAAGTGAGGGCGCTGCCCAGCCCCACCTTCGCCTGCGGCATCCCGGGCGCCAGCTCGAGCACTCGCCGGAAGGTCTTCACGGCCTGCTCGTGCCGGTCGAGCGAGTATTCGCAGAAGCCGATCCGCAGCAGCAGCGCCGGTTCGCGCGGCAGTTGTTTCAGGTAACGCTGGTACTGGGCGAGAGCGGCTTCGTAACGGCCTTCGTTGAAGAGCCGGTCGGCGGCGTTGATATCGATCGCCTGCGCCCAGAACAAGAGGGAGACGAGAAGCAGCATCGCTTCACTCCGAGTATATCAGCGGTGCGGCGCAAGCTATCGAGCGGCACGCGACTTCATGCCGCCAGCCCGGCGCGCCGCAGCAGCGCGGTGATGTCCGGGTCGCGCCCCATGAAGGAACGGTACAGGACCGCCGGATCCTCCGAGTCGCCGCGCTCGAGGATCTTGCGCCGGAAGTCTTCGCCCGTGGCGCGGTTGAAGATCCCCTCGCGCTGGAAACGGGTGAAGGCGTCCGCGTCCAGCACCTCGGCCCACTTGTAGGAGTAGTAGCCGGCGGCGTAACCCACCGGGTTCGCAAACAGGTGCGAAAACGACGTAACCATCGCGTACTCGGGCGGCAGCGAGGCCGGCGCGAACGGGGCCATCAGGCGGTGGCAGTACTCTTTCAAGTCACCATCGCGCTCCGGGTCGTAGTCGCGGTGCAACGCCAGGTCGAGGAACCCGAAGCTGAGTTGGCGCATCTGGGCGTTGGCCGCCCGGAACGTCCGCGCCCGGCGCATCTTGGCAAAGAGCTCATCCGGGATCGGCGCGCCGGTCGCGTAGTGGCGGGCGAACAGGTCGAGCGCTTCCTTCTCCCAGCACCAGTTCTCCATGATCTGCGAAGGCAGCTCGACGAAGTCCCACGGAACGCGGGCGCCGGCCAGGGAACGGATGGGCACGCGCGTCAGCAGGTGGTGCAGCAGGTGCCCGAACTCGTGGAAGATCGTCTCCACGTCGCGGTGGGTGAGCAGCGCCGGCTTGCCGCCGCTGGGCGGATTCAGGTTGCCGCAGACCAAGCCGAGATGCGGCTCGAACTCCCCATTCTTCGGCTTGCCGGTGATGAGCGCGTCCATCCAGGCGCCGCCGCGTTTGTTCTCCCGGGGGAACCAGTCGGCGTAGAAGGCCCCCAGAAAGGCGCCGTCCTCGTCGAGCACTTTGTAATAGCGTGTGGCCGGATCCCACACCGGTACGCCGGACTCCTCGACGACGCGAATGCCGAACAGCCGCCGCACCAGCTCGAAGAGGCCCTCAATGACCCGATCGAGCGGGAAATACGGCCGCAAGTCCTCTTCGTTGAAATCGAACCGGGCCTTGCGCAGCTTCTCGGAGTAGTAGGCGACGTCCCAGGGCTCGATCGCCGGGGCGCCGGGACCCTCGATCTCGCGCCGGAACGCGGCTAGCTCCTCGTTTTCGCGATGGAAGTGGGGCTCGGTCTTCCCGCGCAGCTCCTCGAGGAACCGCTGGGCCCGGTCTCCGGTCTTCGCCATGCGGTCTTCGAGCACCAGGTCCGCGAAGTCCCGGTAGCCCAGCAGCTCCGCCTTGGCGCGGCGGAGCTTCAGGATCTCGACAACGATCCTGCTGTTGTCGAACTCACCGCCGGCGGCCCGGGTGTTGTAGGCGAGCCACATCCGGCGGCGGATCTCCGCGTCGTCGAGGTACATCATCACCGCCAGGTAACTGGGCGCTTGCAGCGTGAACCGCCAGCCTTCCTTGGCCTTCACCTTGGCGGCCTCGCGGGCCATTTCCCGGGCGGATTCAGGCAGCCCGGCGAGCTGGGCCTCGTCCGTCAACACAAGCTCGAAAGCGTTGGTGGCGTCGAGGGTGTTCTGGGCGAACTTCGTCGTCAAGCGGGCCAACTCGACATCGAGTTCTTCAAGCTTCCGCTTGCCCGCAGGATCGAGATCGGCGCCGTGGCGGCGGAAGTCGGCCACCGTCTTTTCGATGTAGCGCCGCTGGACGCCCTCCCGCCGCCGGGCATCCTCGGTCTCCGCGTACTCTTTGACCGTCCGCCACAGCCCCTCGTGAAGCGGCAGGCTCGAGTAGAAGGCGCTCACCTTCGGCTCGACCGCGTTGTAGGCGCGCCGCAGCTCCGGATACGTCGCAACGGACTCCAGGTGCCGCACCACCTCCATGGCGTAATCGAGTTCCTCGGTGAGCCGGTCGAGCCGCAGCATCGTGTTCTCGAAGGTGCGGGGTGGCGCCTGCGCCGCCAAACCCTCGACGCCCGCACGCGCCTGTTTCAGCAAATGCTCGACGGCTGGCTCGACGTGCTCGGCTCGGATGCGATCAAAAGGGATGCGGAAACGGATGCCGATCAGCGGGTTCGCTTCTCTGAGCAAAACTCCTCCTCGACCTTCGCCCGCAACGATTCGGTGAGCTGGCGGGACCGTTTCGTAGCGGTTTCGACCGCCGAGATCAGCATGGCCCGTAGACCGTGGCGCTCGAGCTCATGAATCGCCGAGATGGTGACCCCGCCCGGCGTTGTCACCCGGTCCTTCAAGATCGCCGGGTGCAGCATCGTCTCGCGAACTAGCTTCGCAGCTCCCAACACCGTCTGCTCGGCCAGCCGTGTGGCGACCTGCTGCGTCAGCCCCATCTTTACACCGCCTGAGATCAGCGCCTCGATCACCATATAGATGTAGGCCGGACCGCTGCCCGAGAGCGCCGTCACGGCGTCCATCATCTCCTCGTCGATGACGCAGACGACGCCCGCCGAACGGAAGATGTTCTCGACGAACCGCCGCTGCTCCCGCGTGGCCACAGGGTTGGCGGACAGACCGGTAGCCCCCTCATCCACCACCACGGGGATGTTCGGCATGGCCCGGAACACCGGCATCTTCCTTTCGATAATCTTCTCGATCAGGCTGATCGGAAAGGCGGCGGCCACGGAAATCAGTAGCTGGTCCTCACGCAGCACGTCCCGGATGTCTTTGAGCACGTACGGCAACGTCTGAGGTTTGACCGCCAGGATGATCACCTCTGCCCGGGAAACGGGCTCGCGGTTGCCGGACGTGACAACCTCGATACCCCACTTTTCCCGAATCTCCCGGGCTCGTTCTTCGCTCGACTCACATGCGGTCAGGTGCTCGCGGTCGGCTACCCCTGAACTCAGCATGCCGCCGATCAATGCGCCGCCGATATTGCCAGCGCCGATGACGACGATCCGCTTCATTTCAGCCATAAGACGTTCATTGTACGTTGAGAGCTCGAACGAGCGCCGCCGCAACGCGACAGCGGGCTGGAAATGAGGTCACCGCACGGCGACGCCGGGCGGCGGGTATTTCTCGGAAGCCGCGTCCAGGACCAGGACCCAATCCTCACCGGGACCGTTCGAGGGAGCTCGGAACGTGACAGGGTCAGGGGTCGGATACTCGCCTGCCCGCCGGGCCTCGCCGGTGCGCGGGTTGAACCACCATACGATCGCGCGGTCCCCTCGAACGGCGCTCATCCGGATGCGCA
>CAYWXL010000024.1:0-9680 GCA_964461995.1 uncultured Solibacteraceae bacterium | reverse complement strand
AGCAGCCAGATGATGTGGGAGGCGTCGCGGTACCGGTCGCCCAGGAACCAGCCGTACGCATAAGCCACTTTGGGATCGGCCACCAGCGGATGCGAATCATCCTCACCGAGGCTGTTGCCCCAAACAGCGACGATGGCCATATACAGCCCGTATTCCCGGGCGCGGCGAATCAGGTAGTCGGCGTAATCCCAATAATCGTTGTCAGGGCCGGGGACGACACGCGGCCGGGTGAAGTCCCCGTTGATGAAGGGCTCGTGTCCGTAAAGGTTCGGAGCGTCGATTGGGCCCCGGGTGGGGTTGGTCAGCAGATGGGTTTGAATGACGGTGAACTCTTGCCGCTTGCGCGTCTGGAAGTAAAGGTCCACGGAGGGCTGGTCCTCGCGCTCTTCTTTGCTCGAGTGGGTGAACAGGGACCAGGCCGTATCGCCGAGCCAGAAAAAGGTGCGCCCATCCACGGTTACGAGGCAGCGGCCGTCCTCGCTGATGGCAAGGCGCGGCAGAGAGGCAGACGTGCTGTCCGGAGCCGCCGTCGCGGTCAAGCCAGGCGAAATCAAGAAAAATAGCGCCGCAAGTCTTGCCCACCCCTCCGGCCCTCTGCGCGACGTTGGAGCTCGCGGCGGCATGTCTCACAGTGTAGTCTGCTGCTCGTGCCGAGTGGGACGGAGAGCGGAACTCTGCGCCGTGCTTTGCCGCCGGTTCCGCGGCACGGTGGCGGAATCGGCGTTCTACATCCTTTTTTTATTTAGTGTTCCTGCGAGTTGCAGTAATCGATGTCTTGTAGCCGCGACCGCCATCTGATATAGTCAATCGCATAACCATCGGTATAGACTTAGAAAGCGATGGGGTGTGCGTAGTGGACTGCTAGTCTCGTTGGGGGGTTCCTGCTCTGATCCACGGTTTCGGCCCGTGCTGGGACTGGAGCGGAGGGGCCGGAACTTCCCAAGATGATGGTAACGAGGTTCCCATTAGGAAAGGACGGTGTGGAAGTGAGGTCACCTAAGGATTCTCAGGTTAGGAAACTGCCCGAGTCCGGTGTCTCCCGCCGCGGATTTCTCCAAGGCGTGGGATTGGGCGGTGGAGCTCTCGGAGCGATAGTTCTCGAGAACCCGGCCGAAGCGGCGCAGAGTGGCGTGGTAGGCCCCGGTGAAGTCCCGATCAGCTTATGGGTGAACGGCAAGAAACATGAACTCAAAGTGGAGCCGCGTGTGACGCTGCTTGACGCTCTGCGGGACCGGTTGGGGCTCACGGGCGCCAAGCGCGTCTGCGATCGCGGGACCTGCGGAGCCTGCACGGTGTTGGTGGAAGGTAAAGCTGTATACGCCTGTTCCATGCTCGCCATCGATGCCCAAGGCAAGAACATCCAGACCATCGAAGGAATGACTCGTGGGGCGGAACTACACCCGATCATGAAGGCGTTCGTCAACAACGACGCCCAGCAGTGCGGCTTCTGCACTCCGGGCTTCGTCGTGGCGACCAAGGCGTTCCTGAGCGAACATCCAAACCCGACCGAGGAAGACGTGATGAACGGTCTCGGCGGAAACCTCTGCCGCTGCGGCACATATATCGGTATTCGCAAGGCAGTGGTCGAGGCGGCCAAGGCGATGGGAGGGAAGAATGCCTGATTACAAGTGGCCAGCGAAACAAGAACGCCGCATCATCGGCAAGCCGGTGAATCGCGTGGACGGGCCGGCCAAGGCAAGCGGGCGAGCGAAGTACAGCCAGGATGTCAAGCTCCCCGGGATGCTCTATGCCGCGATGCTGACATCTCCCTACGCGCATGCGAAAATCACGGCCATCGATACCAAGGAGGCGGAACGTTCCCCGGGTGTTCAGGGGGTACACATTATCTCCGAGCCCGGAACCGAGATTCAGTGGGTCGGCACCGAGATCGCGATGGTGGCGGCTGACACCGAAGAGCACGCCCGCGACGGTGTCCGGAAGATCAAGGTCGAATACGAGGTTTTCAACGATCATTTCGTGAAGGAAGCGGATCTGGCCGCGGCGCAGAAGCTCGGCCGGGCGAAGCCTTCTGGCGAAGCGGTCACGGGCGACCCGGACCAGGCTTTCAAAGAAGCCGACGTCGTCGCCGAAGGCGAATACGGCCTTCCGGTGATCACCCATTGCTGCATGGAAAGCCACGGTCAGGTGATCGCGTTCGATGGGGAGAAGGTCGAATACCGGCCCTCGACGCAGAACGTGTCCGGCGTGGGTGGCGACCTTGCGAAAGGGCTTGAGATCCCGGCTGCCAACGTGCATGTCCACCAGGACCACATGGGCGGCGGATTCGGTAGCAAGTTCTCCTCCGATCGTTGGGGCGTCGAAGCTGCGAAGCTTTCCAAGAAGCTCGGCGGCAAGCCGATCCGTTACCACCACGACCGCCGCACCGAGTTGGAGATCGCTGGCTGCCGGCCGGCCATCTATGGGCGGTTCAAGCTCGGCGCGAAGAAGGACGGCACGATCATCGCATGGGAGTCGCAGACGTGGGCGACCGGCGGTTTCGGCGGCGGCGGCTTGAACGCCAACCTGCTTCCGTACGTCTTCCGTAATGTCCCGAATCGACGTTTCAACCATTCGGCAGTCTCGATCAATGCGGGCAGCGCTCGCGCTTGGCGGGCTCCGAACCATCCCCAAGTCTCGTTCCTGACCTGCTCAGCCATCGAGGACCTCGCCGCCAAACTCAAGATGGACCCGCTTGAGGTCTTCTTGAAAAACCTCCAGTACACGCAGCGCCCCGAAGTCTACAAGGCGCAACTCCAAAAGGCCGCTGACATGATTGGCTGGAAGAGCAAGTGGCATCCCCGGGGCCAAGGCAGCCGGGGTCCGGTGAAGACCGGCCTGGGTATCGGCGTCGGCACATGGGGCGGCATGGGTCACAACGCCACCGAGCGGGTCAAGATCCATCCAGACGGCAGTGTCGTGTTGGAGATTGGTTCGCAGGATCTCGGCACCGGCACCCGTACGATCATTCTCCAAACCGCCGCCGAAAGCCTGGGGCTCGAGATAAAAGACATCACCCTGAAGCTCGGTGACAACCGGTATCCACAGGCTGGCGCTTCCGGCGGTTCGACCACGGTCGGGGGCACATCGGCGGCGACTCGCAAGGCTACGCTCAACGCTCTGGAGAAGCTCTTCGAAGCGGTGGCCCCGAGCCTCGGCGCTCAGCCGGATCAGCTCGTCGCCCGGGACGGCAAGATCATGGTGAAAGGCGATTCTTCCAAGTCGCTCACCTGGAAGGCCGCCTGCTCGAAGCTGGGGGTTACACCGATTGAAGCGACGGGTTCCAACAACCGGCGTAGTCCCGGGGGGCTGATCGACTCAGGCGTTGGTGGCGTCCAGATCGCCGAGGTCGCCGTCGATACGGAAACCGGTGTTGTGACCTTGCAAAAGCTGGTGATCGTGCAGGACTGTGGCATGATCATCAACCCGAAAACGGCTACGAGCCAGTGTTACGGCGGAGCCATCATGGCCATCTGCAGTGCGCTGTATGAGGAACGCATCCTCGACCCCATCACCGGCCGCTTCCTGAACGCGGACCTCGAATTCTACAAGCTCGCTGGCATCAAGGATGTGGGCAAGATCGAAGTCCACTTGGATATGACTCCCGAGCACGACGCCCGGGGCGTGGTGGGTCTCGGCGAGCCACCGGTGATCCCCGGTGTTGCCGCCATTGCCAATGCCGTGGCAAACGCCATCGGAGTACGCGTCCCGAGGGTACCCCTGACACCCGACAGGGTGCTGGCTGCACTGGAAGGAAGGAGGGCGTAATGCAAGCGTTCGAATACGCAAGTCCCAAGACGTTGCAAGAGGCGCTCGGCCTACTTGGTTCCAGTTGGGGAGAAGCCGACGTACTGGCCGGCGGAACCGATCTCCTCAGCCTGATGAAGGAATACATCCACACACCGAAACGGGTGGTGAACATTAAGGGCATTGAGGAACTCGGCGGCATCGACAAGACGTCTGCCGGCGTGCGCATCGGGGCGACGGTCACGGTTACCGAGCTGCTCTCGAGTGACCTGATCAAGTCGAATTTCCCGGCTCTGATTCAGGCCGCCCAGGGGATCGCCAGCATGCAGATTCGCAACATGGGCACCGTCGGCGGCGACCTTTGCCAGCGGCCACGGTGCTGGTACTTCCGCAACGGATTCGGCTTGTTGGCGATGAAGGACGGCAAGAGCATGGTGCCAGGCGGCGAAAACCGCTACCACGCGATTTTCGGCAAGGCGCCGGCATATTTCGTCAGCGCCTCCAGCTTCGGTCCCGCGCTGATCGCCCTCGGCGCCAAAGTGAAATTGGCTTCGGCGTCTGGAACGCGGGAGCTGCCAGTGGCGGATTTCTTCGTTGTGCCTTCCGATGAGGACTCTCGAGAAATTGCTCTGAAACCCAATGAGATTCTGACCGAGATCCTGATCCCGGCGAGCGGCGCCAAAAACGCTACTTACGAGGTCCGGCAGAAGGAAGCGCTGGACTGGCCGCTGGCGGCCGCGTCGGTGGCGCTGAAGATGGACGGCAACAAGGTTCGCAGCGCTGAGATCGTGATGGGCCATGTGGGGCCGACCCCGGTCCGGGCTCCCAACGCCGCTCGAAGCCTGTCCGGTAAGACGGTCACCGAGGCGGTGGCGGAGAAGGCGGCTGCCACTGCGGTGAAGGGAGCGCGACCGCTTAGCCAAAACGCTTACAAAGTTCAATTGGCCAAGGCGGCCGTCAAACGGGCCCTGCTGCGGGCCGTGAGTTGAGGAGGTGCAGAATGGAATACGCGGGACTCAATATTCTTGATGATGACCGCTGCGAATTCCTGCGCTGGAAAGGGATGTTCGTGGATACCGATCACGATCCCATGCTCTCGGCCGGCGACCGGCTCTTCTGGTGCCAGAAGACGCAGAATTGCCTGGGGCCTGACGGGAAGCTCGCCGACGATTACGAGTGCAACGCCGCGCGGAGCTGTTACAAGGCCCTCTGACGGCGGAATTCGGCGGGAGCGGTAAACAAAAAGGGCTCCTCCTTCCAAGGTTTTACTTCCAGGGAGGGGGAGTCCTTTTTCGCAGTGATATACTCGTAGTCAACTACTCAGAGGAGGTACTGGGATGCGACTTTTCTTTTGCACGTTATTGGTGTCTTCGGTTTCGGCGGCGGTGGCGTACGCCGGTTCGTTGACGCCGACATCCATCGAGGGGACCTATATCGAAGCCCGCAGCGCCGACGTCTACACGGGCCCTTGCTTCGCGAATGGCGAAGCGGGCATTGTGGGCAAACGAGCGGTGCTTGGCTGGAAGATCGAGAAGGGATCGTGGCAGGGTGTCAGACTGGACGGCCTTGCCGTGGCTGGCGTCGTTCTGGCCAGCGACACGCTGGGCTATGTGCTGGGCAACCCTTATCCAGTGCAGAGCGTGCTGATTATCGATGAGCGGGCCGATGCGGCGCAGCGCGAGGCCCTCACGGCGTTCGCCAAACGCATGGCCGGCGATCTGTTCAACAACATCGTCCGCATCGAATATGCGCCGGTCCGGCTCGAGATCGCCGGCGGCGACCTGCACGGCGCCAAGGCGAAGCTCCTGGCGGGTGAGCTGGCCCGCATCGAGACCCGCGCCCTCAACGAGGGTGACCACATTTGCACGAATGAAGAGGTGTGGTACCGGCCGTTGGCCTCGGTAGACCACGTCATGCCCGCCTACACGCTCGCCCACAGCTTCCAGGGCAAGGGGCTGGACACGCGCTGGGACTTGCCCGGCCAGCGGAGCGCCTTCGTGGGCCAGTTCCATTTCCAGGACTGACAAATCCGATCGATCACACCTCCGGCGGCCGGGGCGGCGAGGATGCAGGACCGCCCCGGCGCTGGACAATACCGCCCTGCGCACGTCCCCCGGGTTTGACCGCGATTCCGGCAGCAAGGAAGCCATGCGCCCGCATACAATGAAAGACTTCCATGCCGCTCCATACCAAGATCCTTATTGGCCTCGTAGCGGGCGTTGCCGCCGGGATGCTGGCGAACTTCGCGGGGTTGGGATGGCTCACCGCCGGCCTCGTCGCTCTTGAGCCGATTGGCACGGCGTTCATTCGACTGATCACGATGATCGTCGTTCCGCTGATCGTCGCGAGCATCATTCTCGGAGCGGCGTCCCTGGGAGATTTGACGAAGCTCGGCCGGATCGGCGGCAAGACGATCGTCTATTACATGTGCACGACGGCCGTCGCCGTTTCGATTGGCCTGTTGCTGTCCGATTTGATCCGTCCCGGCAGCCGAATCGATCCCACGACGCGCGACAGCCTCGCCGCCCAGTTCTCCACCGAAGCCTCGGCGCGCGTCAAAATGGCCCAGGAGCGGCCGGACGTTAAGGATGTCCTCCTCGGCATCATTCCGCGCAACCCCGTGCAAGCGGCTGCCGATTTCGACCTTCTCCCGCTGATCTTCTTTTCCGTCGTTTTCGGAGCGGCCATCAGCGTTTTGCGTGGGGAGCAGAGAACGACGGTGCTCAACTTCTTCGGCGGCATCAACGAGGCTTGCATGACCGTAATCCACTGGATCATGCGCATCGCGCCTTACGCCGTCTTCGCCCTCATCGCCGCCGTCATCGCCCGCTTCGGCCTCGATTTGCTGAGAAGCCTACTCGTCTACGCCTCCGTAGTGCTGCTCGGCTTGGTGACCCACGTGCTTGTGACGCTCGCCCTTCTCGTCCGCTTCGCCGCAGGCCTCAGTCCCCGGGAATTCTTCCGCCGGATCGCTGCCGTGCAGTTGTTCGGCTTCTCCACGTCTTCCTCGAACGCTACTCTGCCCGTGACTATGGAAACTGCGGAGAAGAAACTGGGCGTATCCAGAAGCATCTCCAGTTTCGTTCTCCCTCTCGGCGCCACCATCAACATGGACGGCACGGCCCTCTACCAGGCCGTGGCGGTGATGTTCATCGCCCAGATCTATGGGATCCCACTGGATATGGGTGGGCAGCTCATGGTGGTGCTCACGGCGACACTTGCCTCGATCGGCACCGCGGGTGTCCCCAGCGCCGGGATCATCATGCTCATCATCGTGCTGCAGTCTGTGGGCCTCGGGGCGCAGGTCGAATCTGGAATCGCTCTGATCCTGGGCGTGGACCGCATCCTCGACATGTCACGCACCGTCGTCAACGTGACCGGTGATCTGACGTGTGCGGCTTTCATCGCCCGAACCGAGGGAGAACTTCACTTCCCGGCGGAGGTTGAGGATTGAGCGGGACCGCGTGGCCGCGGCTTCACCACGCAAAGTGACCTACCCGAATCCGGAGGAGCTGGCTGCATCCGCTGTTTGCGCTGCACGTCGAAGACAAGATAGACTGCCTGACTTCACAGGAGACGCGCACCGATGAGAGCTTCGGTCCTTCCCGTCTTGGTTCTGATCGCTGCTGCGGTCTGTCCGTACGCAGCCGCCGGGGAACCCGCCGCGAAGCCCAACGTCGTCTTTATCCTTGTTGACGACATGGGCTATGCGGATGTGGGCGCCTACGGCAACCCTTACCACCGGACGCCGAACATTGACCGCTTGGCGGCCCAGGGCATGCGGTTCACCAACGCCTATGCCGCCGCGCCCAACTGTTCGCCCACTCGCGCCAGCATCCTTACTGGAAAGTGGCCCGCCCGCGTCCGTGTAACGCAGTACCTGCCGGGCAATATCCTGCCTTATGCGAAGCTCCGTCAGCCTGAACTGCCCGACGGCCTGCCCCTGAAGGAGACGGTCCTCGCCCAGCCTTTGAAGGCCGCCGGCTATGCCACCGCCAGCATCGGCAAGTGGCATCTCGGTGGTGGGGAGTATCTTCCAGAACATCGGGGCTTCGACCTGAACTTCGGCGGGGGCTGGTGGGGACACCACACCCACATGTTCGCCCCCTACGTCAAGCCGCCGGTGGTCGCCCCCCGGGGAGAATACCTCACGGACCGGCTCACGGCGGAGAGCCTGAAGTTCATCGAAGCGAACCGCGACCGACCGTTCTTCCTGTATCTGCCGCTGTACGCGGTCCACAGCCCTATCGAGGCCAAGAAGGACGTGATGGCGCGGTACGCAAAGCGTTGGGATCCCTCTGGTCGCAACAACGCCGCTTACGCCGCCATGGTCGAAGGCGTAGACGACTGCGTCGGCCGCTTGATGCGGAAGCTGGAGGAACTCGGCTTGGAGCGCCGCACCGTCATCTTCTTCTTTTCGGACAACGGCGGCGTCGAGAGCCGCGCCTTCAACGGCGGGCTGCGGCGGGGCAAAGGTTGGCTTTACGAGGGCGGCATCCGGGAGCCGCTGATCGTGAAATGGCCCGGCGTCACCGAGCCCGGATCGGTGTGCGACACGCCCGTGTCGAGCGTCGATTTCTATCCCACGATCCTCGAGATCGCCGGCGTGGCCGACGCGCGCGGCCACCGTTCGGACGGCGTCAGCCTCGCTCCCCTGTTGCGCCACAGCGGCTCGTTGGGCCGGGAAGCCCTCTACTGGCACTACCCCCACTACTCGAACGCCGGGAGCCCGCCTTGCGGAGCTATCCGCATGGATGAGTGGAAACTGATCGAGTTCTTCGAGGACGGGCGTTTGGAGCTATACAATCTCGCCCGGGATCCCGGCGAGCGCCGGGATCTCTCCCGCCGGCTGCCCGCGCGTACAAAGGCGTTGCATCGGAAACTGGTCCAATGGCGCAAGTCGGTGGGTGCGGTAATGCCGACGGAGAATCCCGACTACGATCCGGCCAGGGCCAAGCAGAAGCGCTGGCCCAAGGCTCGCTGGGACACCGGGAGTTGAACGCCTCCGGTGGGCTGGTTCAGAGCTCCGTGCCGCCGATTAGCTCCGCCAGTTTCGAGCCCTCGACGAGCACCGTCTGGTTCCGCTCGGCCCCGACGCTCACCGCGCCGATCTCGACGCCGGTGCGCTCTTCCAGAAATTTCAGATAGGCCCGGGCGTTTTCCGGCAGATCGTCCCAGGCGCGCGCCTCGGCCGTCGAGGTTCGCCAACCGGGCAACGCTTCGTAGACCGGCTCGATCTCCTCGATTTCCCGGCACGTGGCAGGCATCTCCTCGATCACGCGTCCCCCTAGGCGGTAGCCCGTGCAGACCTTGATCTCCTCCAGCCCGTCGAGCACGTCGAGCTTCGTGATAGCCAGGGAGTCGAAGCCGTTGATCTCGGCGGTGTAGCGGATCAGCGGTACGTCGAACCAGCCGCAGCGCCGCGGTCGCCCGGTCACGGTGCCGAACTCGCCGCCGGCGTTGCGGATCCGGCCGGCCTCGTCTTCGGGAGCCTCGGAAGGAAACGGCCCAGCTCCCACGCGGGTGCTGTAGGCCTTGGAAACCCCGATGACGCCGTCGATAGCCGTCGGCGGAAAGCCGGCCCCGGTGCAGACGCCGCCGGCGGTGGCGTTCGACGACGTGACGAACGGGTAAGTGCCGTGGTCGATGTCCAGCATCGTGCCCTGTGCGCCTTCGAAGAGAATGCGCTTGCCCTCGCGCCGCAAGTTCGCCAGTAGATGTGTCGTATCACAAACCAACGGCCTCAGCCGCCGCCCGTAAGCGATGTATTCTTCGAGGATCTTCTCGAAGTTCAGCTTTTCCTCGATACCGAAGGCGCGCGCTAAGATCGCTTTGTCCTCCGCCAGCGATCGGAACAGCTCTGGTAGCGCATCTTCATCGACGAGATCCGCCATCCGGATGCCGCGCCGCGCGATCTTGTCCTCATAGCACGGTCC
>CAYWXL010000023.1:49601-59000 GCA_964461995.1 uncultured Solibacteraceae bacterium | reverse complement strand
GCTCGACGCCCGCGCCACCAGTTGGGGCTCCAGGAGGATCTCTTTGGGCCGGATGGGCTTCTTCGCCCTGGCGGCGCGCAGCGCTAGCTTCGCGGCCTGGACTCCTATTGCGTTGCTTTGCTGATCGACGGTGGTGAGCGGAACGCGTAGCATTCCGGTGTAGCTGAAATTGCCGCATCCCACGATCGCAATCTGTTTCGGCACGTCTAAGCCAGCCTCGAAGATGGCTTTCATTGCGCCTAACGCGATCGAATCGTTGAAGCAGAACACGGCGTCGGGGCGCTTGTCAAGCTGAAGGAGCTGCTGCATGGCCCGGTAGCCGCTCACCTCCCCGGCGTCATCTGCGGAGCTGCCGGTGACGACGTAGCGCGAGTCGAATCGGAGCCCGTGGGCGGTCAAGGCCCGGCGGTAGCCTTCGTAGCGTCCGATCGCTGGACTGGTCTCGCGGCCTCGGATATGAGCGACCCGGCGGCAGCCCTGTTCGATCAAATGCTCGGTGGCCGTGAATCCGACCTTCTCGTCGTCTACGCCGACGAAGTGGGCGGCAAGGCCCGCGAATTTGCGGTCGATGAGTACATAAGGTGTCTTCAGGCTCTCGATACGGCGGAACGTCTCGACCGTCCATTGGGTGGAGGCCAGGATCAAGACGTCCATGCGGCGGGCCAGCAGGTCGTCGATCTCCTGCCGCTCCAGTTCGGGATCCTCCTCCGACGAGGAGATCACGAGACCGTAGCCCCGCTTGCGAAGCACCGACGAAATCCCTTTGGCCACCTCTGCGAAGAAGGGGTGCACCAGGTCAGGCACGACCAGCCCAACCATATTCGTGCGGCCTGTCACCAGCGCCCGGGCCGCGAGGTTCGGACGGTAGTTGAGTTCTTTGACGCGCTTCAATACGCGTTCCCGGGTCTCCGCGCTGATATCGCTGTGGTTCCGCAGAACTTTGGAAACTGTTACCACCGATACGCCCAGATCCCGGGCGATGTCCTTCATGCGCACTACCATTTCGTATTACTCCAGTTACCCGGTGGAGGCCGGCGCGGGCAGGCGCACCTTCGACCCAGCGAACGCGTAATGCGTAATCACCGCGTAACAGATCAAAGGTACCACCATTGCCATGGCCATGCTGCGGGTCCATTCGAACACGAGGCCCATGAGCGGGGTGAACGTAGCGCCGCCGATAATCGCCATGACCACCATCGATCCGCCGATCTTCGTCAGCGGGCCGAGGCCTTTGATCGCCAGAGCGAAGATCGTCGGAAACATAAGGGACATGAAGAAGCTCGTGAAGAATACCGCCCACACGCCGGTCCAGCCCGGGAAGAGGATTCCCACGCCTACCAGGCAGACGTTGATGATCCCATAGATTCCCATCAGTACGTTGGGAGCGATGAACTTCATCAGGTAGGTGGCCGAAAAGCGCCCTACGCCGAAAGCCACCAGCGACCCAGTGAGGAAGTAGCCGGCTACCTTCTCGGGCTGGCCCGTGTAATCTTGCACATACTGGATGAAATAGCTCCAGGTTCCTACCTGCGCGCCGACATAAAAGAACTGTGCGATGACGCCCAGCACGAAGTGCCGGTGGCGGAACACATCCCGAATGCGGCCTTTCGGCTGGTCCCGTGAGACCTCGTCAGCCACCCGTGGAAACTTCGTTTTCAGGATCAGCAGCGCCCACAGAAAGACGATAGCCCCAAGCACGAGATAAGGCTCGACCACCCGCATCGTTTCGTGCTGCAGGTAGGCGTCGTAGGTCCCTTGGGCTTTCATCGCCTCGATCTCCGCTGGTGAGAGTTCGATGCCGGAGAAGATGAAGATCGTCCCGACCAGCACTCCGGTCACCGCGCCGAGGGGGTTGAAAGCTTGGGCGAAATTCAGCCGTTGTTCCGATGTCCGCGGATCGCCCAGCACGGCGACGAACGGGTTGGCTCCCGTTTCGAGGAAGGCCAGGCCGCTGGCGATGACGAAGAGCGCGAAGAGGAAGAAGCCGTACTCGCGGATGATCGCCGCAGGCCAGAACAGGAACGTGCCGATTGAATACAGGAACAGACCGATCACGAGACCGGTCTTGTAGCTGTACTTCCTCATGATGAGGGCGGCGGGCATCGAAAGCAGGAAGTAGCCCATGTAAAAGGCCGACTGGACCAGGCCGGCCTTGAACCGGCTGATCTCGAACGACTTCATGAACTGCTTGATCAAGATATCGTTCAAATTGTTGGGAATGCCCCAAAAGAAGAACAGTGCCGTCACTAGGATGAAGGGTACGGTATAACCGCGGGCGAGCATCCGCGGCGGGGCGGCCTGATTGCCCTCGGCGGCCTTGGTATCCGGTGGGATGGGTGAACTCATCGGCATAATGGTCGTCTCTTCAGTCAGACCTGTCGAAGCGGCCTTCGCCGGCACGCCGGGAGCGGAAGCTTTCGGTGGCGGGCGGCGAATCGCAGATCAGCGGGCCGCCGGAAACCGGCGCGGCGAATCCTTTGCCTAAATCGTTGACTATATGCTTTTTGTCGGCAGGCTGTCAACAGACAGGGAGCTAGCGCCGTGTTTGACTGGCGGTTCCGGGTTAGCCGCCTACGCCGCCGCGCACCACAACCTCGTCAAGGTCCAGCCGCGGCAAGATCCTCCCCACCGGCTCGCTGCCCGTGAGACGTCCAGCCCTCAGGTGTCTGCCGGGCGCCGATAAGAGACGACAACCCGCTCCGGACTCCCTTCCACGTCGTAAAGCTGGTTCGCTGGAAAGCCCGCCGACTCGAACATCCGCCGAAGCTCCGAAAACGTGTAGGCCTGTCCGCCCGGCGTGTGCACGAGCATGATGGCGCTGAAGGCCGCGGCCGGCGGAGGCGAGACCCGGTCCTCGTCTGGAATGAACTCCAGAGTGACGGCGCACCCGTCCGGGGTCAACGCGCCATGGACCTTTTCCAACAAGGCGATGCACGTGGCCGGGTCGAAATGATGCAGGATGTTCGTTAGCAGGACGAGGTTGTACCCGCCGCCGAAATCCAGTTGAAGGGCGTCGCCGGGCAGGCCCCGGTAACGGCTCCCAACTCCAGCCTTCGCCGCGTTTTCCGTGGCCACTTCGAGCACGGCTTCCGAGTCCACGGCCACGATTTCGGCGTTTGGATTCTGCCTCGCGATCTCGATCCCGAACAAGCCGTGGCCCGCAGCGACGTCCAGGACTTTCAACGGCTGGGCCGCGCACACCGGCAGCCCGGCAATGAACTGGGCCGCAGGGGCCATGAACGGGGCCATGCCCCGGGCGAACTTCACCCAAACCTCGTCGTCGGCCCCGCCATGATCCTCGTCGAGCACTGTGCCGCCGTTCCGCACCGCCGCCGCCACGTCTTCGAAACCCGCTCTCTGGTGTTTCGACAAAAGGAACTCCAGGGCGCCGCCGAGGTATGCCGGCGAATTCCGGTCAAGGAAGACCGCCGAGTCCGGGGTGAGTCCGAAACCCTTTCCGTTCCTGGTGAGGAAACCGATCGCGGCCAGGAACTCGCAGAGAATCCGAACGCCACGCACCGACGCGTTGCAGCGCCTGGCGAGCGCCGCCGGCTCGTTGCAGCCTTCAGCGATCGCGGTGAACAGATCCAGGTCGACGGCGGCTTTCAGACACGCCGAACGCTGGTAGGCGTTAGCCGTTTCGAAGAACAGTTCAGGACTCGGTTGCTGATGGGAAGCTGACATCGTTGTTGCACCCTCCGAGGCGTTCCTGGATAGGAACGCGTTTCTCTACAGTCTAGTCAAGAATCGGCGTGGCTGCAACCCGAGAGCGGAAGACGGGGCACCGCGCGGGCGTGGACCGGCACCGGCGCTGCCATTGTCATTGGATCCGGGCTTGCCCTGGCGAATTTCACAGGAACCAACGGCTGGTCCGGAGGAGGCTCCTCCTGGCGAACAAAAAGCGAATATTTTGCTTGACTCCTGCCCGCGGCAGCCTTATGCTGGTAGGCGAACAAAAGGCGAACAACAGGAGAGATCCATGCCGGATACGAACTCGATCCGCTGCGGGGTCGCAGGCTGGTCCTATCCTCACTGGGATCGCATTGTCTACCCGCACCCGCGGCCCAAAGGTTTCCACCCTTTGGAGTACCTCAGCCGCTTCTTTGACGTGTTGGAGATCAACACATCCTTCTACGGGCCGGTGCGCCCGGAAGTGAGCCGCGCTTGGCTGCGCAAGGTGAGCGGCAATCCCCGCCTTCAGTTCACCGCCAAGCTCGGACGCCTCTTCACTCACGAGCGGCGCTTGGAGCCCCGGCAGGTGACGGCCTTCATCGAAGGGCTGCGGCCGCTCCAGGAGGCCGGGCGGCTCGGCTGCGTACTGATGCAGTTTCCTTGGTCGTTCCGCTTCACCGAGGAGAACCGTGAGTTCCTGATCCGCCTGCGGCGCACGTTTCACTACTTTCCTCTCGCCGCCGAGTTCCGCCATTCGAGCTGGCTCCGTGATGAGGCGCTCGGTTTGCTCATCGACTACCACATCGGCTTCTGCAATATCGACCAGCCGCAGCGGCAAAGCTGCATGCCGCCGGCCGCCTCGCTGACGACCTCGCTCGGTTACGTGCGGCTCCACGGGCGCGGCTATGGCGGCTGGTTCCAGGAATTCGAGCCGCGGCCGGAAGAGTCGCACCGGGACTACCTCTACCGCGCCGAGGAGCTTCAGGAGTGGGCCGGACGGATCGCCCGGCTACGGCGGTTCGCCGAGGCGGTCTACGTCGTCTTCACCAATGACGCCGCCGGCCGTTCGGTGGTGAACGCGCTCCAGATGAGGTCTCTGCTCGGCCTGCCGGCGAAGGCCGCGCCGGCGTCGCTGGCGTCGTTGTGGCGCCGCCAACTGGCCGATTTCGAGCCCGACGGTCCCCGCCAGGAGCCGCTCTTCATCGAGACCGCCGCCGTCGCCTGATTGCCCGCCTCCACCGGCGCGGCGGGGCTGGCCCGGAGCGCCGCGCCTGGCTTCCCGGCTGCGATAACATAGGCGTTGTTATGAAGATAGGAATGATCGGCCTGGGCTTCATGGGCCTCACTCACCTGAAGGCGCTCCGGAACATTCCGGACGTCGAGCTGGCTGTCGTGTGCAGCAACGTTCCCAAGGCGCTGGAAGGAGACCTGACCGACGTGGGCGGCAATCTGGGCGTCGAAGGCGAGAAGTTCGACTTCTCCCGCGCCCGCAAGTACAGCGACTGGTCCGAAGCCGTGCGCGATCCGGATCTGGACGCCGTCGATCTGTGTCTGCCGACGCACTTGCACGCCCCCGCCGCCATTGCGGCGCTGGAGTCCGGCAAGCACGTGCTGGTGGAGAAGCCCTTTGCCTTGAACGGCGAGGAGGCGGACCGCATCATCGAGGCCGCCGAGAAGGCGGGCAAGATCGTTATGGCGGCGCAGGTGCTGCGCTTCTTTCCGGACTACGTCGCCCTGATCGACATCCACCGCAAAGGCGAGCTCGGCCCCATGCGTGCGGCGATGTTCCGCCGGCGCTGCGCTGCGCCGACCTGGGGCGATTGGCTCCCGGACCCCTCGAAAAGCGGCGGCGGCATCGTCGATCTGTTGATCCACGATATCGACATGGCGATCCACCTGTTCGGCCTGCCGGAGGCCGTCTCCGCCGTCGGACACGAGGACCTCAGGCGGGGCATCGACATCATCACCGGCGAGCTCCACTACGCCGACGGCAGCGCGGTGACGATCACTGGCGGCTGGCACCATCCGAAATCCTATCCGTTCTCGATGGAATACACCGTCAGCTTCGACGGCGGTACCGCCGAGTACAGCTCCGCCGGTCGTCCGCCGAAGCTGTACCGCGAAGACGGCTCCGAGCAGGAGCTGCCGAAGCCGGACAAGGACGGCTACCAGGCCGAGATCGAGTATTTCCTTGAATGCGCCAAGGCGGGGCGCAAGCCCGAGCGCTGCCCGCCGGAGGAGTCCGCCGCGGCGGTGAAGCTCGCCCGGCTGTTCGCCGAGGCCAGGAAAAAGAAAGGGGAGAAACTGGAATGCCGGATTTGAAACCGCTCGAGATTGGAGTGATGTTCTGGGCGGGCCGCGACCCGCTGGAGACGATTCATGAAGTCAAGGGGTTGGGCGTGCGCTGCGGCCAGCTCGGGATTCCGGGTGATCTGAACCTGGACGGAGCCGCCGATGCGTGGAAGCAGGCCCTCGCCGCCGAGGACTTCATGCTGGTCACCGTTTTCGCCGCTTACAAAGGCGAGGACTACGCCGACATTCCCACCGTCCAGAAGACCGTCGGGTTCATCCCCCCGGCCACGCGGCAAGAGCGCGAGGAGCGCACTTACGCCGTGAGCGACTTCGCCGCGGCCGTCGGCGCGCCGAGCGTCGCCACCCACATCGGGTTCGTGCCGGAGGACCGTTCGAATCCCGATTACATCGCCGTGCGCGACATGGTACGCCGCGTTTGCGATCACGCGGCGAAGCACGGCCAGACCTTCGCCCTCGAGACCGGCCAGGAGCCGGCCCGCGTGCTGCTGCAGTTCTTCGAGGACGTCGGACGCGACAACCTGCGGATCAACTTCGATCCGGCCAACATGATCCTCTACGGCACCGGCGACCCGATCGAGGCGCTTGGCGTGCTGGCGCCGCACATCGTCTCCGTGCATTGCAAGGACGGTGACTGGCCGCCGAAGGACGTGCCCGGCGCTCTCGGCACCGAGAAGCCCCTGGGGCAGGGCTCCGTGGGAATCCCGCGCTTCATCGCCAAGCTGAAGGAGATCGGCTACCAGGGCACGCTGAACATCGAGCGCGAAGTGCCCGACCAGGCCCAGCGCCTGGCCGACATCCGCGCGGCCGTCGATCTGTTGCGCAGTCTGGTCTGACCGGCGCTTTCAGGGTCGGCTGCGGCCGGAATTCCGGATCTTATCCAGGAGGGTCTCCAGCCGGTCGGCCACGCTCGGGTACTCGCCGATCAAGTCGTTGCGTTCTGAAATATCGGTGCTGAGATCGAAGAGCTGGTAGGGGCGAGCGAAGGGCTCGCCCGCCGGTTTCTCCCGGCCGCCGCTGCCGTTGCCCGCTACCAGCTTCCAGAGTCCGTCGCGGATGGCGAACATGCCCCGCGCGGAATGGTGAATCACGGGCGCTCCGCGCTTCCACGGCTTGTCTTGCCACAGCGCCAGCAGGCTGAAGCTGTCTTCGGCGGCGTCAGGGGGCAGCTCGGCGCCGGTGATCTCCGCTACCGTGGCGAAGAAGTCCGTCAGGCAGATCGTTGCGTCGGTTCGGGTTCCCGGCTTTATGTGGCCCGGCCAGCGGACGAAGAACGGCACCCGGTGGCCGGCTTCCCAGATGTCCGCTTTGGTGCCGCGGAAGACGTAGTTCGGCGTGTGATGGTCGGCGCGATAGGCCTGGATGGTCGGATCGCTCACGTGGTCGGCGGCGTCCGGATCGTCGCGGCGGTACATATACGAGCCGTTGTCTGAGGTGTAGATAACGATCGTGTTCTTCTCGATGCCCAGCTCCCGCAGGAGCTTCAGGACCTCGCCCACGGTCCAGTCCACCTGCACGACGAAGTCGCCGTACGGGCCCAGCTCGGTCCGGTTCCGGAACCGCGGGTGGGGCAGGGTCGGCTTGTGCGGGGCCGTCAGCGCAAAGTAGAGGAAGAACGGCTGGCCGCTGCGGGCCCGCTGCCGGATGTAGTCGAGGGACTGCCCGAGCAAATCGTCGAGCACGTTCTCTAGCACGAAGCCCGGCGAGCGCGGCCCCTTCCGGACGAACGCCGGAAACTTCTGGGCCGGCTGCGTCTCGGTGGGCAGCTCGACCACCTTGCCGTTACGGATGAAGACGTACGGCGGGAAGTCAAGCGACGCCGGGATGACGTAGGAGAAGTCGAAGCCGTGGGTATGCGGGCCGTCGGAGACCGGTTTCGAGTAGTCGATCTCGTCGCCGGTCCTGGCGAAGCCGAGACCCAGATGCCACTTGCCCACCGCGGCGGTGTGGTAGCCCTGCTTCTTCAAGAAATCGGCGACCGTGATCCGGCCCGGCTCCAGCAGAGGTTCGCTATAACCGTTCAGCACGCCTTTCTTCAGGCGCGAACGCCAGGCGTAGCGCCCGGTGAGCAAGGCGTAGCGTGTCGGCGTACACACCGAAGAGGGAGTATGCGCGTCGGTGAAGGTCATGCCGTCGCGGGCCAGCGAATCGAGGTTCGGCGTCGGGATCTTCGACCGCGGGTTGAGCACCTGGACGTCGCCGTAGCCCATGTCGTCGGCCAGAATGAAGACGATGTTCGGGCGTTCGGCGGCCCAGGCGGCAACGGTGAAGCAGAAAGCGGCGAGGAGGAGCAGCAGTCGGTTCAACATCGGCGACAGTATACCGTAATCGATAAAGGAAATTCACTGAATCCGCCCCGGTGATGCGCGGCGGGCCGAAAAGGGCCCGAAACGGGTGTAGGCTAAGGATTGTGGAGACTACCGGCACCCAACTTCGAAGCGTGAAGCTCTCCTCCTACGGCGCCGCTTCCGTCGTTCCTGCTCCGGTCAACCGCATGATGGCCGAGTTCGCCTCCGGCTTCCGTGACGGCGTGGACATCAACGTCGGTGTCGGCTACGTCAACGAGCGGACCATCCCGGTGGAGCTGTTCCGCCGGGCCATGGACGCCGTCATCGCCGACCCGGTCCATTACCGTCAGGCCTTCAATTACGGCGGTCCGGCGGGCTCGGCGAATCTCGTCGATTCCATCAAGCGGTTCCTCGTCCGCCGCGGCATGCCCCGGGAGGTCGTCGGGCGCAACCGGATGATCATCGGTCCGTGCGGGGCCACCAGCGTCCTGGACTCGCTCGCCCAGGTGCTGCCGCGCGGCATCGTCGTCACCTCCGACCCCTGGTACTACATCTACTGCGAGGCCCTGGAGAGAAAAGGCTTTGAGGTGCTGGCCGTCCCCGAGGACGCCGAGGGGATCGACCTGGCTCTTCTGGAGCGCAAGCTTGCCGCCCTCGGCGAACGGCTGAACGAGATCTCGTTCTTCTATGTCGTGACGGTCAACAACCCTTCTTGCACCGTCCTGTCCAACCGCCGGCGCCGGGCGCTGTACGCCATCGCCGTGGAGACCTCCGAGCGTCTCGGCCGCCGGGTGCCGATCTTCTTCGACCAGGCCTACGAGCTGCTCGTGCACGACCCCGCCGCCGACCCGTTCGAGAGCGTGCTTCCCGAAGACGATCTGGGCATCGCCTACGAGATCGGCACGTTGTCGAAGGTGCTGGCGCCGGCACTGCGAGTTGGCTATCTGCTGGGGCGTGACGGCGACCTCATGCAGGCCATGGTTCAGAAAACGGCCGATACCGGTTTCAGCGCCCCGCTTTTCGCTCAGGAGATGGCGAGCTGGCTGCTCGACAACGCCATCAACGAGCAGCTCGAGCGCGTGAACGCGGGATACCGGGAGAAAGCCCTCGCCGTCCGCCGCGGGATCGA
>CAYWXL010000023.1:0-49501 GCA_964461995.1 uncultured Solibacteraceae bacterium | reverse complement strand
CAGTTGCGGCTGTCGTACGGCTATGAGGAGACGCCGCGGATTCTCGAAGCGCTGCGGCTGATGCGGGAAGCGATCGAAAGCTGACGGCCCCGGGGGCGCGGCTACTGCCGCCGGCCGCCGGCCGAGAACGGAAACTCCATCTGCCTGCGGGCCAGGAACTCCTGGGCCGTGCGCGAGCGTGGCGGGCGGACGCGCCGCACGATGTGGCCTCCGAAACGGGCCGCCATCTCCTTGGCCGCCGTCCTTTCCTGATCGCGATCGTCGAACGGCGGGCCGCCGGTCTGCTGGATCCACTCGTTCATCGCGCGATTGAGGCGGGCCTCGAGTTCACGGTCGGCGCACACCCACTCTCCGCGGCGCAAGAAAGCGACCCGCCTGCCGAATCGAACCATCACGCTCATGGCTTTCCCTCATGATACTTGCCACCCCCGCCCGCCCGGCGCTGGAGGCGGCATCGTTTCGATTACGGGGTCAAGCCCGCAGGACGCCGGGCTTGCGCTCCACCGCCCGCGGCCACCACGCCCCGGGCACGAAGAAGTCCTTCCAGCCGAGGCCGAGTTCCTTGGTCATCCGAATGGCATATTCGCAGCGGCCCAGATCGTGGGCTCCGGCATTGTTCGTTCCAAAAGCGAACTTGCAGCCCGCCTGCTTGGCCCGGCGGAGGAACTCCGGCGAAGGCAGCCGGTACCGGTTGTTGATCTCGATCGCCACCTTGTTCTTGACCGCCGCTTCGATCACCCGGTCCATGCGGGCTTCCGTCCACAGTTCGCCGTAGCGCCCGGCGATCACCGCCGGCAGGAACGTCGGATTGACGTAGATGTCGATCGGCTCGTTCTCGAGGATGCCCACCGTTCGGTCCACCAGCGTCTCCATGAACGCCTGAGGATCGTCGATCTCGCCGACCTCCTCGGCAATCCACAGCCGCATCCGCCGGCCGCGGTCGTCGGTCCACGTCATTGAGTCGCTGAAGACGTAGTCGAAGCGCTCCACCGCCCGGCGGCTGAACGTGCGGGTCCACTCCCGGCCCTCGGCCTGCATGGCGATGAACACCGGTTGCCCGGCCAGCGACTCGGCGAAGCGGATCGCCGCGGCGTCGTCTTCGGCGGCGTGGCCGATGCCGCAGTTGATGGCGATCCCGTACTGAATGCCCCACCGCCGCGAGTGTTCCAAGGCCTGGTTCAGATCCAGGCCGCTCTTCAAGTGGACGTGATAGTCCACCAGGGGAATGTTCGCCGCTCCCAACGTGATGATGTCCCGGGCGAGCTCGCCGGAGACGGGCTGGGCGGCGTCCGGCGGCTCGGGCGTATCGTCGGGCAGCGGCCGCACGCGAATGCGGCGGAAGAAGACTTTCGATCCCGGGTCGTGGCACTGCAGGGCGAAGGTGCCGCGGTCCAGGATGCGCTCCCGGGGCGCGCCTTCAGCCAGGATCGGCGGATCCGGCTCGGTGTAGTTGACGATCAGCGTGCCGTTCAGCCGCACCTGGATGTTCTTGCCGCGCACCGCGACGTGGAGGCGGAACCACTCGTCGTCGCCGACGAGCTGTTTGTAGATGTTGCGCACGCCGTAGAGCGAGGCGGTCTTCTTGCGCTCGATGTAGCCGCCGGAGCCGGTGGCCGTGTTGTTGATCTGCACCTCGAAGCCCTTCTGCGGCCAGCCCTCCTCCTGGTACTTCGTGTGGAAGTAGACGCCGGAATTGGCTCGATGCCGCGCCCGCGCCTCGACTTCCAGCTCGAAGTTCTTGAACGAGGCGCCGCGCACCGGGCCCGCGTAGAACAGATGCGATCGCGGCCCGTCGGCCGCCAACTGCCCGTCGATCACTTTCCAGGATCCCTTGTTCTCGCTGGGCTTCCAGCCGTTCAAGCTGCGGCCGTCGAACAGCTCCACCCAGTCGTCTCCGGCGCAGAGGGGAACGGCGGCGGCTGAGGCGAGGAATGCGCGGCGTGTCCATTCCGGTTTTTGCATCAGGTTCTCAGTATATGCGAGCGCCGCCTGCAGCGCGATTCTGGCGTCCCGCATTCTCCGTAGCTCTTCTTCCGGTTTCCTGCTGGTCTGGGTTGTCGTCCGGGACGGCGTCGAGACGCGCGGGTGGTTCAAGCAAGGACCACGGGTCCCGCCAGAGCGGGCCGTTCGAAACCGTGGCGTGGAACCGCTGAGGTTTGCCCCCTCCACTCGGCCAACTATAGCCGCACGATCTTCTCGCTCTGGAACTTCTTCAGCGCGTTCCGCGTGTCAACGATCAACCGCGCGTGCTCGACCACGGCCGCGTAGTCCACGTTGGAGTGGTCCGTCAAGATGACGCAGCAGTCGGCCGACCGTACCGACTCCAACAAGTCCTGCGAAGCGTGCTCTTCCCCATCGATCCGCACCTGCGGCACGTAAGGATCTGTGTAGCTGATCTGCGCGCCCAGTTTCATGAGCAGATGCGCCACGTCCAACGCCGGTGATTCCCTAACGTCATCGACGTCCCGCTTGTAGGCCACCCCCAGCAGATGGATGCGCGAGCCTTTCACCGGCTTCGTTTGCTCGTTCAAGGCGTACTGGATCTTGCTGACGACGAACATCGGCATCTGGCCGTTGATGTAGCCCGCCAGTTCGATGAATCGCGCCTCGATACCCGCCTGTTTGGTTTTCCAGGAAAGATAGAACGGGTCGATCGGGATGCAGTGCCCCCCGAGCCCCGGACCCGGATAGAACGGCATGAAGCCGAACGGCTTGGTGGCCGCCGCGTCGATCACTTCCCAGACGTTGATCCCCATCCGGTCGCACATCAGCGCCATCTCGTTCGCCAGGCCGATGTTGATCATCCGGAAGGTGTTTTCGAGCAGCTTCACCATCTCGGCCACCTGGGTGGAACTTACCGGCACCACCGTATCAAGGGCCTGCCGGTAGAACAGCGCGGCCACGTCCGTGCACTCCGGCGTGACGCCACCCACCACTTTCGGGATGTTCTTCGTCTGGTACTTCGGATTGCCCGGATCGACGCGCTCGGGCGAGAAGCACAGGAAAAAGTCCTTTCCGGCCTTCAACCCCGACTCCTCGAGCATCGGCAGCACAAATTCATCTGTCGTGCCCGGGTAGGTTGTCGATTCCAGGATCACCAGCATCCCCGGGTGCATGTGACGCGCGATCTCCCGGCAGGCGCTGGCCACGTAGCTCATGTCCGGGTCTTTCGTCTTTCGCAGTGGCGTCGGGACGCAGATGTTCACCGTGTCGAGCTCACCGATGACGCTGAAATCGGTCGTCGCCCGGAATCGCCCGCCGGAGGTCAACGGGGCCAGCGCCGTGTCCGGGACGTCTTTGACATACGAACGTCCGGCATTCACCTGGTCCACCTTCGCCTGGTTCACGTCGATGCCGGTCACTGGGAAGCCCGCCCGGGCGAACTCCACCGCGAGCGGCAAGCCGACGTAACCTAATCCGACGACGCCCGCTTTCGCCTCCTTCCGGCGAATCTTCTCCGTAAGCAGCCCCTTCGTCGTCGTAACAGTCATCAACCGGCTCCTCCCGAATAGAAATACTCTCCCGAGGCGATCACCGCCGCCGGCCCCGTGAGATGGACCTCATCTTCCCACCGCACCTCGAGCGGTCCTGCCGGCGTACGCACCGTCACGGGGCTTTCGGCTGCGCCCTTGACGATCGCCGCCACCGCCGCTCCCATCGCGCCTGTTCCCGACGAGAGCGTCTCCCCGGCGCCGCGCTCGAAAAAGCGGACTTCGAGCGTGTGCCGGTCCAGCACGCGCACAAACGACACATTGGTCCTGTTCGGGAAACGCGGATGCCCTTCGATCTCTGCCGCGGTCTCGAGCCAGTCCGCGGGGAACTCATCGACGAAGACCGCGCACTGCGGATTCCCGACGTCGAGGATCGTCGCCCGGCACAGGCCGCCGGCCAGCGGTAGCTCGGCGTCCACGTCTTCCTCGCGGATCACCGGCTTGCCCATCGCCATCTCGAAACGAAACTTCTCGCCGGAGCGCTCGAGCAGCCGCAGGGTTCTCATCCCCGCGCCTGTCTCGATCCGGACCTCTTCCCCCGCCAGGCCCAAATGGCAGAGCACTGCCGCCACGCACCGCGTCCCGTTGCCCGACAGCTCCGCCTCGCTGCCGTCAGAATTATAGAGATGGATCCGGGCGTCTACGCCGCCCCCGGGCCGTTCCACCACATACCAGCCGTCCGCGCCCACTCCGGTGTGTCGCGCGCAAATGGCCCGCGCCAGCTCACGCCGACCCTCTCGGGGAACTTCGCCGGCCCAACTGATCAGGAAGTCGTTTCCCGCCCCGTGGGCCTTGTAGAACCGAATTGTCATCATTTCCGGCGGTAAATCTCGATCACGGGCGCGTCTTTCAAAGCGATCATTTTGACACATTCATATTCGGGTCCGGAACGCTGGGACCGCAGAATCGCCGTGGCTACGGGATCTCCGGAGATCGCCACCGCCCACTCTTCATCCAGAAAAAGATCCGGCCGCCCGATCGCCGCGTAGAACTCCAGCGTGTTGCCCTCGTGGACTGTCTCCCGCAAGGGAATGCCGGCCTCGAGGAAGATCCCGGTCAAGTCGCCGAACCCGTGGATGATGCCCCCGCCCGTATAGTGGCGCTCCAGGTACGCCGCCGCTTCCCGCGTCCAGGCCCGCCGCTGCTCGGAATTGACCTGGGACTCCTTCCAGCAGATCCACGACTCCGGCGCCGGACTGAGCGTCCATGGAAGCAGGACAGCGGCCAGGAGGCCCGCCGCGCCGGCCTTGCGGAACCGCGGCGGTATTGTAGACGCCAGCGCCGCCACGCCGGTCGCGAGCAGCGGCAGCCCCGCCAGGCCGTACCGCGTGTTGTACCAGGAATGCGGCCACAGGTGCGGGACGAAGATCGGCGTGCCACCCGAGTGCAGGCTCCAGATGTAGAAGACCGGCGGGAGCGCCAGCAGCGCCACCGGCCACCACTTCCGCCGCCACGCCGCCGCCAGCGCGCCTGCCGTTCCGAGCGCCGCCAGCGGCCAGCCCGCGCACAAGCGCGCCGCCGCCAAGTAATAGCGCGCCGCCGTAAGCAAGTCGCCGTCTCCGGGGTAGGGGGCCATGCCGGAGTCCAGCGCCCGCTGATAAATGGCCTGCGCCGACCACGGCCCCCGGTAGAACTCCAGCGCGTCCCCGTAGAACCAGAGGTTGTGCGCCAGCCAGTAAAGCGGGCCCGCTGACGCGATCGCCGCGAACAGGAGCGCCGCTCCCCACCGCCGGGGCTTCGCCGCTACGAGCAGGTAGGCCGCCACGAATGGGATCAAGAACCAGCCTTCGTACCGGGTGAGCGAGCCGGCCAGCGCCGCCGCTCCCGCCGCGGCCGCAGTTTTCAGGCTCGGCGCTTGGCGAAACCGGACTGTGAAATAGAACAGCGCTCCCAGGCACCCGGCAAAGATGGCTTCCGTCATCGGTAGCGCCTGCAGGTAGAGCAGGTTGGGGTTCAAGGCGAACGCTGCCGTCCCGGCCGCTGCGCCCACCCTCCCGAAGACCCGCCGCAGGCCCGCGAAGAAGAACACCCCGCCGAATGCGTAGAACGCCGTGGCCGGGATGCCGCCCGCTAGCCCGCTGCGCCACAGGCCGTCGTGAGAGACCAGGGGCAGCATCAGCAGGTGCGGCAGGGGCAGCCACACGGTGCCGATTTGCGGGTACCCGGGCGTCCGCGAGTCCACGATCCGCCGGGCGATATTCAGATGGGCTACGGCGTCACCGTAATAGAGGAGGTAATTCTCCCGCAGGCACCAGGTCAGGGCCCCCACGCCAGCCAGGACCAGCAGCAGGGCTGCAACAAGCGTCTCAAAATGCCGTGAGGCCCCGGAATTCCTGGAATCGTTCATCGATCTCCGCGCGAGTTAGCGTCCGGAAACGGTTGACGCCGAAGTCCTCGCAGCAGAAGCTGCCCATTACGGACCCGTAGATAACAGCGCGTGCCAATTCTTTGAAGTCGGGCTCATCGGAATCCGGGACGATCTCCCTCGATGCCAGGTAGCCCATGAAGCCCCCGGCGAACGAGTCCCCCGCTCCGGTAGGATCGTAAACCTCTTCCAGTGGATACGCCGGGGCGAGAAACATTTCGTCCCCATGAAACAGCGCCGCTCCGTACTCGCCGCGCTTGATGATCACGGTGCGGGGACCCATCCCGTAAATCGCCCGGGCTGCCCGGCGCAGGTTGCGCTCGCCCGTCAATAGGCGCGCCTCGCCATCGTTGATCAGCAGGACGTGCCAGTCACGGATCGTCTCCAGCAGCTCGTCCCGCGTCTCGTTGATCCACAGGTTCATGGTATCGCCGGCCACCACCTGGGCTCCATCCATCTGTTGCCGCACGCGGCGCTGCACCGCCGGCTGGATGTTGCCCAGCAGCAAATATGGCAGGCGGCGGTAGGCCTCCGGCAGCTCCGGGTCGAAATCGGCGAAGACGTTGAGGTCGGTGCGCAGCGTCGTCCGATCGTTCATATCCTCGGAGTAGACCCCGGCCCAGTAGAACGTCTTCCCCGGCGCACGCTCCAGGCCCGCCAGATCGATGCCCCGTCCGGCCAGCAGGTCCCAGTCTTCCTGGGCGAAGTCCTCGCCCACGATTCCCACCAGGTTCACTTTGGTGAAATAGCTTGCGGCCAGAGAAATGTAAGTGCTCGCCCCTCCGAGCATGCGATCGACGCGGCCGTGCGGCGTCTCCACGCCGTCGTACGCCACGGAACCAACCACCACCAAAGACATATCGTTCCGATTGTACCGGCGCGCCGCGTTGCGGTGCAGACGGGGGGCGTCCAGGGCAGTGTCCACTGCTAAATTGGCCCGGGACCTTGCCGCCGGCTCGCCGGGAGCTGGCCCCGCCCTCGGTACAATTGAAGGCAGCCACGCCGCGGCTGGCGGCCGGCGTTATGATCTTCCATTGGAAAAGCCTGCTGGATCTAGTGTATTTCGGCGCCGCTGCCTGGATGCAGTGGAAGCTGGTGGCGTGGCTGCCCGACGCTCTCGGCTACCCGGCCCTTGGGAGGCTGCCCTCGCGCCTGCGGCGGCTGTGGGTGGTCTCGGCAGTCTGGCTGGGCCTTTCTAGCGCTTACGGAGTGCTCCTCGGTTTTTCTTGGATGCCGAAATGGGGGTGGGCGGACTGGGTCCGGGGGATCGCAATGCTGTGGGCTATCGTCACCGGAGGGCTGTTCGCCGGGGTAGGGCTGCTGCGGCGCGTCCCTGCCTTCAGCCCTTCCCGCCGAAGGTTCCTCGTGGGGACGGCGATGGCGGCGCCAGCGGTGATTGTCGGCGCCGGCAGCCTCCGGGAGCGCCACCGGATCCGGGTCGTCGAGAATGAGACCGCGTTTCCAAACCTTCCTGCGGACCTCGACGGATTGCGCATAGTTCAGCTTAGTGACATCCACCTTGGGCCGTTTCTCGAGGAAAGCGAGTTGCGCCGGGCGGTAGCCATGGCCAACGAGCTTCGTCCGCACCTGGCGCTGGTCACCGGCGACCTCATCACTGCCCGCGCAGACCGGCTGAGCGACTGTCTCCGCGCCCTGGCCGGCCTGCAAGCCGAGGCCGGCGTCCTCGGTTGCCTCGGCAACCACGAAATCATGGCCCGTTGCCAGGGCAGGTGTAAAGAGGAAGGCGCGCGTCTCGGCATCGAGTTCCTCCGCCGCGAGGCCAGGCTGTTGCGCTTCGGCGGCGCTGTGCTGAACGTCGCCGGAGTGGATTACCAGCGGATGTGGCGGCCGTACCTTGTCGGGGCCGGCGAGCTCCGGGCCCCCGGCGCCTTCAATCTGCTGCTCTCTCACAATCCGGACGTCTTTCCCGTCGCTGCCCGGCAAGGCTGGGATCTCACGTTGGCGGGCCATACACACGGCGGCCAGGTGACTCTCGGGATTCTGCAACAATACGTCAATATCGCCCGGGTGTTTACGCAGTACGTATATGGGCTTTACTATGAAGGCGCGTCGGCGCTCTACGTCAACCGGGGGATCGGCACTGTCGCCGTGCCCGCCCGTATCGGAGCTCCTCCCGAGATCGCGTTGATTCGACTGTGCGCTACCTGATCATCAGCGACATACACGCCAACCTGGAAGCTCTCGAAGCCGTGGTCAACGACGCCGAGGGCGCCTACGACCAGGTGATCTGCTGCGGTGACGTGGTCGGCTACGGCGCCGACCCGGATGCGGCGGCCGACTGGGTCCGGGCCCATGCCGCGTTTATCGTCCGCGGCAACCACGACAAGGCGGTCGCTGGCCATGCCGACCTCGAATGGTTCAACGAAGCGGCCCAGGTGGCGACGTTGTGGACCCGGGAGAACATGAGCGGTACGAACCTCCGCTGGCTCGCCGAGCTCCCCTCCGGCCCGCTGGAGATCGGCGATTTCCAGATCGCCCACGGCTCGCCTCTGGACGAGGACGAGTACATCATCACGCCTATTCACGCCCGGCGGCTTTTCGGCCAGACCGGATGGCTCACGTTTTTCGGACACACGCACATCCAGGGCGGATTTCACCTCCACCGGCACGGCGTGCGAGAGATCGAGCCTTTGTGGGAGACCGAAACCCGGCGCGCGCTCGAGCTGACCGATGAGTTCGCCAACCTGATCAATCCCGGCTCGGTAGGACAGCCGAGGGACCACGATTCGCGCGCCGCCTATGCGATTTACGACGCTGGCGTAAAGGTGGTCGAGTTCCGCCGGGCGCCGTACGATATCGAGACCGCTGCGCGCAAGATCCTCGAGGCGGGGCTTCCCGAGGCCCTGGCCTACCGCCTCCGCCTCGGGCGCTGACTCCCGGACCCGCCGCCGGCCTCAGAGCTCCGCCGCCGCGCGCTCCTTCTCGTAATGCTCGCGGATGCGCCGCGCCAGGGCCGGGCCGACCACCGCCGCCAGCTCCTCCTCGCTCGTCTCCCGCACCCGTTTCGCGCTGCCCAGCTTGCGCAGCAGCTTCTGCACGGTCTTTGGCCCTACGCCGGGAATCTCGCTCAGCTCGGACTGGATCCGCGAGGCGGTCCGGCGCTTCCGGTGAAAGGTGACGGCGAAGCGGTGGGCCTCGTCGCGCAGCGTCTGGATCAGGTGCAGCACCGGAGAGTAGCGGTCCAGGACCACCGGCTCGTCCTCCTGGCCGTGGACGTAGATGATCTCTTCTTTCTTGGCGATGGCCGCCAGCGGCTGGTTGATGATGCCCAGCCCTTCGAGCGCCTCCGCCGCCGCATGGAGCTGCCCGACGCCCCCGTCCACCAGCACCAGGCCAGGCATCGGCTTGCCCTCTTGCTGCAACCGCCGGTACCGCCGCGTGACGACCTCCCGCATCGCCGCATAGTCGTCTGTGCCTTCGACCGTCCGAATCACGTACTTCCGGTAATCGGACTTCTTCATCCGGCCCTCTTCCCACACCACCATGCTCGCCACCTGATCGGTCCCCTGGATGTGGGAAATGTCGAAGCACTCGATGCGGCCGGGGGCTTCGTCGAGATTGAGGGCGTCGCGCAGGGCCTCCTTGATCGTCTCCGCCGCCGGCTGCATCACCCGGAACCGCTGGTTGAAGCTGTGCTGGGCGTTCGTCGCCGCCAGGTCGAGCATTGCCTTCTTCGGGCCTCGCTGCGGCGTGTGGATCTCGACTTTCCGCCCGCGCTTTTCGCTCAGGTATTCCTCGAGCACGTCGCGGTCTTCGAACTCTACCGGCACGTGGATCCGGTCGGGGATGTACTGCTGGTCCAAGTAGACCTGCTTGAGCAGCGAGGAGAAGAACTCGAATGGGTCAAACTCCGTCAGATTCTCCCAGAAATATTCCCGGCGGTCTACAATGCGCCCGTTTCGCAGGTGGAAGAGGTTCACCGCTACCAGGGGCGGCTCGGCGTAGTAGCCGAAGATGTCGATATTTTCGCCTTCGGCCGCCGCCATCTTCTGTCGCTGCTCGATCTCCTCAACCGTGGCGATCAGGTCCCGCAGCGAGGCCGCTTCCTCGAAGCGCAGCTCCTCCGCCGCCTTCTCCATCCGCCGGCGCAGCTCGTCGGCCAGATCCTTGTGGCGGCCTTCCAGAAACAGGCGCACCTGACGGACGGCCTCGGCGTGCTCTTCCTCGGTCGTCAGGCCCTCCACGCAGGGCCCCAGGCACCGGTGGATGTGGTACTGCAGGCAGGGCTGCGGGTGGCTCCGGGTGAGGTCCACCTTGCAGGAGGGCACCTTGAAGTGCCGGTTGATGAAGTGCCGCAGCCGGTGAGCCAGGTTACCCGGAAAGTAAGGGCCGTAGTAAGTGGAGCCGTCCTTGCGCAGCCGCCGGGTGACGTAGACGCGGGGGAACTTCTCGTAGGTGAGCTTGATGTAGGGGTAGGTTTTGTCGTCGCGCAGCAGAACGTTGAAGCGGGGCTTCCAGCGCTTGATGAGGTTGTTTTCGAGCGCCAGCGCTTCCTTTTCGTTATCGACCAGGATGTAGTCGATGTCCCGGGCCTCGGCCAGTAGGGTCCCGGTCTTGGCGTCGGCCAGCCGCTCCTCGGAGAAATAGCTGCGCACCCGGCTCCTGAGGTTCTTCGCCTTCCCGACGTACAGGATCTCCCCGCTGGCGTCTTTGAACAGGTACACCCCCGGCGCGGCCGGCAACTGGGCGGCTTTTTCCCGGAGATCCATTCGCGATTCTATTTTGGCACGCGCCGCCCGGGGCCCAGTTCCGGCGGCGATATACTGGAATCGTGACCCGGAGACGGCTGGCGCTGTTGCTGCTCCTGGCGGCCGGCTTAAGCCTGGCCCAGGAACCTGCCGAGCCGCAGGAGCCGGACCTTCCCGAAGAGGACGAAGACCTCGTCCGCGAGACCGAATATACCTTCAACCCCATCCAGGCGCAAAAAGAGTTCAAGGTCGGCGAGTTCTATTGGAAAAAGAAGAGTTACCGCGCCGCCGCCGGCCGCTATGAAGAGGCGGTCAAGTGGGACCCCGGCTTCGCTGAAGCCTACTGGAAGCTGGCGCTCGCCAAGGAGAAGCTGGCGGCCGAGCAGATGGTCGAGTCGGAAAGGTCCGTAACTCTGGAGGCTGCCCGCCAGGCGCTGCGCAAGTACCTCGAAATCGCCCCGGACGGCAAGCACGCCAAACAAGCGCGCCGGAAGCTCGCCAAGATCGAAAAGCGGCTCTCGGATTGACGCGCGGCGGTTCTTGCCGGCGCATTCCCGCTCAAGCTGCGCTACATTTCGGCGGCCGTCGTTTCTTGCCCAGCGTTGAGAGGAGACGGTCCACGCCCCGGTCCCAGTCAGGGAACAGGTCCACCCAATGATATTCGTGAGCCACTTGCGGGGGGACCCGGCAATCGTCCAGGCGCACGGGGATGAAATAAGTGGCGCCAAGCGGCAGCCGCGACGCGCAGCGGAGCGCGCAGCGCAGTTCCGAGTGGAAGTAACCCCGGCGGCCCGCGGCGTGGCGGGAAAAGCAGGCGACGAAATAGTCCGAGACTTCGATGGCCCGCTCGATCGCCCGCGGCCAGTTCTGGCCCGGCAGGAGCTTCTTCTTGTCGAGCCAGGCGTGGCAGCCAGCGGCGCAAAGCTCGTGATAGAGCCGCTCCGCCGCTTCCACGTCTTCTTCGGCATAGGCGATGAAGACCATGGGGCGTGATTCGGCCAGAAACTCGATGGCGCCGGACGGGGACCTTCGGAAGGTTCCGAGACCCTCGATCTCCACGGTCCGGCCCTCTTCCAGGGAACGGCGCACGATGTCGATCACCTGGCTCGCCGCCCGGTTGTTGGAGGACGGCATGTCAGCGCTCCTGGTTCCGCGTCCCGGTTTTCGAGGCCGCTCGTGGTCTCCGGAAACGCACCGGCTTGCCGGGGTGGAGCTGCCCGAGCCCCGGGAGTTCGGCCACTTGCCCGCGCCGGAGACGGCGGAGAATATCGTGGATCACCCGGTCCACGCAATCGGCCGCCCGGGCGCGGGAAATCTTCCTCTGCCGCGCCAACTGTGAAGCGATGTCGATCCGTTTCATTCCGTCATCATGCTAACCGCCGGCCGGCATCCGGCAGCCACTCTCGGCTCCTTCCCCCCGCCCGCCGGTAGCGTTCGCCGCGCCCGACGAGACGCACAGCCGTCGAGCGGCCTCTGAAGAAAAATCGGTTTGCCTTGTGAACGCCGTTTTCTCGAAATGGGAGCTGCTCCACCGCCGTCAGCCGCCTCCTGTCTCTGTCTCTCGCCAGCCGCTGAATTTCCCCCATAGTTATCGTTTAACTTCCGCACTACAACGATCAGGGGATGGGGTTACCCGCCCGGCCGCGCTTTGCTACAATCAGGGATTCAGATGCCGAAGACAGAGCGCGAACTCCGGCAGGACATCGTCGATATCGGCAAGCTCATCTACCAGAAAGGATGGGTGGCCGCCAACGACGGCAATATCTCGGTCCGGCTGGATCCAGAGCGCATCTTGTGCACGCCAACCGGCGTCAGCAAGGGGATGATGCACCCGGACGACATGGTCGTCTGCGACATGAAGGGTAACAAGATTCTCGGACGGCTGGAGGGCACCTCCGAGATCGCCATGCACCTGGCCGTCTACGAGCTGCGTCCCGACATCAACGCGGTCGTGCATGCCCATCCGCCGGTGGCCACGGGGTTCGCGGCCGCGGGGCGTGAGCTGAACGCCGCGCTGTTGCCAGAGGTCGTGATCGCTTTAGGATGCGTCCCCATGGCGGCTTACGGACTTCCCGGCACCCCGGAGCTGATCGAGCCGATGAAGCCGTTGATCCCAAAATACGACGCGATCCTCATGGCCAACCATGGCGCGGTCTGCTACGGGCCCGACCTGTATAAGGCGTTCTTCAAGATGGAAACCGTCGAGCACTTCGCGCGCATCTCCCTGGTGGCCGAGCTGCTGGGCGGCGCCCAGGTCTTGCCCCGGCGGGAAGTCGAGAAACTGCTGGAATCCCGGACGCGGTACGGCGTGAAGGCCGCCAGTGCCGGTGAGCCCTTCTGCCCGGTGGCGGCCGAGGACATCGGAGCCGGTGACCGCATCACCGTGACCCGGGAAGAATTGATTGATCTCGTCAATCAAGCGCTGAAGGCGAAAGGTATTGTATAAGAGAACCTGGTATCTGGAGGTTGAATGGGCGAAGCACTAGGTATGGTGGAAACACGCGGTTTGGTGGCCATGATCGAGGCCTCGGACGCGATGGTGAAAGCCGCCAACGTGACGCTGGTTGGGTGGCAGAAGATCGGTTCGGGGTTGGTGACGGCCCTGGTCCGCGGAGACGTCGCCGCGGTGCGCGCCGCCACCGACGCCGGCGCTGCGGCCGCACGCCGCGTGGGTGAGCTGGTTTCGGTGCACGTGATCCCGCGCCCGCATCCGAGTCTGGAAGACGTTTTGCCGATCGGCAAAAGCAACGCCAAGTAACCGCGCCGGCCACCGGATTTCTGCACCATGATTCTGGCCCGCGTTGTCGGCACTGTCGTCGCCACCAGGAAGGATCCGCGCCTGGAGGGCAAGAAGCTTCTCATCTTGAAGCCGATCAGCCCCAAGGGTGAGGACGAGCGGGGCTATGTCGTCGCTGTCGATACCGTGAGCGCCGGTTACCGGGAAACCGTCGTCGCCGTCTCCGGAAGCTCGGCGCGAATGGCTGAAGGTTGCAAGGACCGGCCCGTGGACACGGCGATCGTGGGGATCGTGGACTCGATCAGCCTGGACGAGACCTGAACCGTTTCGGAGAAGGCGCATGCAACTAGGCAAGGTGATCGGCTGCGTTTGGGCCACCGCAAAGAACACCAACCTGCAGGGGGAGCGCCTGTTGCTGGTCCAGCCAGTGAATCACCGCGGCAAACCTTTCGGTCGGGCGATCGTCTGCACCGACGTCACCGGGTCGGCCGGCGCCGGGGAGCTCGTCTATTGGGTGCGCGGACGCGAAGCGGCCCATGCGTACCGGCCCCGTGAGGTCACCGCCGATCAGACCATCGTGGCGATCGTGGACGAGCTTCACGTCGAAGAGGAGCCTGAGGGCTGATGCTCATCGCCCGCGTCATCGGCGAAGTCGTCGCCACCCGGAAACATCCCTCCCACGAGGACCGCAAGGCGCTTCTCGTTCAGCCTCTGCACCTCAACGGCTCCCCCTGGGGCAATAGCCTGGTCGCGCTGGACGCCGTGGGGGCTGGTGTCGGCGACCGCGTGCTGGTGACCACGGAGGGCTACAGCTCTTTCTCCAGCGTCGGGCGCGGCATCTCACCGATCGATGCCGCCGTTCTCGGCGTCATCGACCAGATCGAACTTCTTCCGGGGACGGTTGCGCCGCCGGCTCTGAATAATGAGCAGCCGGGCGCTGAGCCCGATTAGCAACACGAGCTTCACGACCTCCAACGCGGCGTACGCGTTGTGGAACCGCCAGAACCGGATTCTCTCCGGCGACGGCGCATCGGGTGGGACGAAATCAATCAGGCGGCCGAGACCCGTGATCTGCGGCGTCAGCAGAAAGTGTTCCACCAGCACGAGCAGCAGCAACAATCCGCACCCGATCATGTAAATACGCTCCCCGTTGGTGGCGAACAACAAAGTCACTGTCAGCGTGATGCCGATGGCGAACTGCGCCACCTCCCAACTGTCGAAGTAGGTGCGGTTCAGCTCCGCCGCCTGGTGGCGCAGCAACATCCGGGCGCTGTCCTTTCCCAACACCTTGATAAACTGATTGGCCGAAGGATCCGGTTCGGAAAGCAGCCGGTCCACGCCGGCGAAGTTCCACGTCGCCACGGCCATCATGAACAGGCTGCCCGCAAGCCACATACCGAGAAGCAGGGTTGCGAATCTTTTCGTGTGCATACCGCGGGAAAAGTCTTAGTCTACCGTAGCACGCAGCGGCGGAAAAAACCGGGCCCAGCCGCCTGGAATCACCTGTTGTTGCGTCCGGCGTGGGCTGCCGCTCGAACCGGTCCGGCGCCGGGGGTCCGCTTGCTGAGTCTCCATGAGAGAATGCTGGCATGGAGACTCGAATCACCCGCCGTTCGCTTCTTGCGGGCGCCGCCGCTTCAGCTGCGGCGCAAGAACCGTTGGAACGTTTTCCGCGGAAGATCCGGGTGGCGCTGGTCGGCCTGGACGCCCACATCGGCGAGGTTCTCAACCCGTTGCGCCGCCTGCCGGATGTCGAACTTGTCGCCGTTTCTGACCCCAAGCCTGAGGCGCTCGAAGCTTTCGGGCGCCGGCGCGGCATGGAGAAGGTCCGCCGCTACCGGGACCATGCCCGCATGCTGGACGCCGAGCGGCCCGATGTCGCCGGCGTCTGCACCCCCAATGGAGAGCGCGCCGCCGCTGTCCTCGAGTGCCTGCGGCGCAAATGCCACGTCATCGCCGAAAAGCCTCTCGCCCTGACCTTCGCCGATCTCCGGCGCATCCGTGAAGAGCTCCGCTCCTCGGGCGTGCGCCTTACGATGATGCTCCCCATGCGGTTCTCCTCTCCGTACCTGGCCATCAAGGAAGTTTGTGACAGCGGTGAGATAGGTGAGGTCTGCCAGATCGCTTCCCAGAAGAGCTACAAGGTAGGCCGCCGTCCTGAGTGGATGCGCAAGCGCGAGTCCTACGGCGGCACCATCCCCTGGATCGGCATTCACATGATCGACCTGATGCGCTGGACCTCCGGCCGCGAGTTCGATCGGGCCTTCTCCTGGACCGCCCATATCGCCTTCCCCGAGATCGGCGACATGGAGAACGTCACCGCCACCCTCTTCCGTCTCGACAACCAGGGTATCGCCGTCCTTCGCATGGACTATCTGCGACCAGAGACTGCGCCTACCCACGGCGATGACCGCCTGCGGTTGGCGGGAACCCGCGGGGTGGTCGAGTACCAGGCGGCGACCGGCGTCACGGTGATCTCGGCTTCGAGCAAGCCGCGGAAGGTCGATCCTTTGCCGCCCTCTCGTTCGCTCTTCGTCGATTTTCTGGCCTCGGTCTATCTCGGCCGCCGTCATGGGCTGCCACTGGAGGATATTTTCCGGGTGAATGAGATCACCATCGCCGCTCAGCGCGCCGCCGACGAGGGCCGCGCTGTCCCATGCGCTCCGGCTTAGCCCGGAACGAGGGGATCGAAGCTTCCGCCCGGTACAATAAGAAATATGGAAGAGGCATCGGCTCGGAAACCGGAACCCCAAACGGCTCAACCACAGGAGTCTGAAGGCGGGCAGGCGGCTACGGCTGCCGATTCCGGGTCTGCGTCCCGCCAGGAAGAGGCGCCGAAAGATTTTCCGGAAACGCCGCTGCCGCCGCCCAATTTCGAATTTCTCGTTCTTTCGCTTCGCTCCCAAGCGGAAATGCAACTCGGGCTGTTCCCTATTGAGGGCGGCAAGGAGCGGCCCAAGCCACACCTGACTTTGGCTCGGCATACGATCGATCTCATGGCAATGCTCGAGGAGAAGACCCGGGGCAACCTCGACATGCACGAAAAGCGGCTGCTCGAGAACAGCTTGACGGAACTTCGCTTCCGTTATGTCCAGGCCGTGGAAGCCGCTCGCAAGGAGCAAGCCGGCGCGTCGGAGAAGGCCGAAGAGAAGGGTGGCGGAAAGTAGATGGGTTCTTCGCCCGGCCGGCTCACGCTTACTGTCCTCGGCTCTGGCACGAGTGTCGGCGTGCCCACGATCGGCTGCGCCTGCCGGGTTTGCCGCTCCACCGACCCCCGGGACCAGCGCCTGCGCCCCTCCGTCTACATCCGCTACCGCGGGCGCGGCGTACTGATCGATACGACCCCCGACTTCCGCCAACAGGCGTTGCGCTTCGGCATCGAACGCATCGACGCGATCCTCTACACCCACGCCCACGCCGACCATATCCTCGGCCTTGACGATGTCCGCCCATTCAACTTCCACCAGCGGGGGCCGATCCCCATTTACGCCGCCGCCGACGCGCTCGCCATCATCCGGCGCACTTTCAGCTACGTCTTCGACGGCCGCGAATCGCAATCTTCGAGGCCCCGCATCCAGGTCGAAGTGCTGGACGACAACCCGCTGCGGCTCTTCGGCCTCGACGTGATCCCGATCCCTCTCGAGCACGGCGACGGGCGCTCGCTCGGCTTCCGCTTCGGCAACCTCGCCTACCTCACCGACCACGGCCCGATACCCGAGGCGTCGAAGGAAAAGCTTCGCGGTCTGGACGTGCTGTTCCTCGACGCTTTGCGGCACAAGCCGCATCCGACCCACTCGACCGTCGAGCAGGCCCTCGCCCACGTTGAGGAGCTGAAGCCTGGACGCGCATTCCTCACCCACATCGGCCACGACCTCGGCCATGAGGAGACCGAGCGGCGGCTGCCCCCGAACGTGCGCCTCGCCTTCGACGGGCTCCAGATCCAGGTGGAGTTGCCGGACTAGAATGCCCGCCGCCATCCGCATCTACCGGGGACTCGGACAGGTGCCGGACGACTTCGGCCCTTCCGCCCTCACCATCGGTAATTTCGACGGCGCCCACATCGGCCATCGGGCCATCTTCCGCCGCGTGGTCGCCGTCGCCCGCGAGCATGGCTGGAAGCCCTCGGCGCTGACTTTCGATCCACATCCCGCGCACATCGTGGCTCCGCAACGCGCGCCGCGCTTGCTCAGCGCGCCGGAAGAGCGCTGCGCTTGGATGGCCGAGGAAGGAATCGAGCAGGCCGTCATCCTGCCTTTTACTCCCGAGTTCTCTTGTCTGTCGCCCGAAGAGTTCGCCCGGGACATCGTCGCCGGCCGCTTGTACGCCCGGGCTGTGCTCGTCGGCTGGAACTTCCGCTTCGGTCGCGACCAGGCCGGGGACACGGAAATGCTCGCCAAGCTGGGGAAGCGATACGGGTTCCTCACCGAGGTGATCGCCGGTGTAAAGGTCCGCGGCCGCACGGTCTCGAGCAGCGGGATACGCCGCCTGCTGGCAGAAGGGCGCGTCTCGCTGGCCAACCGGATGCTCGGCCGCCCGTTCGCTGTCAGCGGGGCCGTGGCTCCCGGCCGGGGTGTGGGGGCGAAACAGACGGTGCCCACGCTGAATCTGCGCACCGGCGCCGAGATCTTGCCCGCGCGGGGCGTCTACATTACTCGCACAACGGATCTCGACCGTCCCGCTGTCTGGCCCTCGGTGACCAACGTCGGTTTCCGGCCTACGTTCAAGGGCGAGAATCTCACCGTCGAGACGCACGTGCTGGTTCCCCTGGAAGGTCCCCCGCCTCGCCATCTGCGTATTGAGTTCTTGCGGCGCCTCCGGGACGAGAAGAAGTTCGCCGGTCCGGCGGAGTTGAAGGCCCAGATTCTCCGCGACATCGAGCGCGCGCAGACCTACTTCCGCCGCCTCCAGCGCTGGGTGGGGCCCTGCCGGGGGCAGGCGGAGCGGGCTCACGAAAAAAGCCCCGGAACGTAATCTCCGGGGCTTGGCGTTTTTCCCGGATCTGAGGAGATGGCGCCTGCTCACCACCCGAGCCCGTTCTCGGAACTCGTCAGACCTTCGGGTCGAGTTCGCCGCTCTTGTAACGTTCCGCCATCACCTCCAGCGGAATCGGCTCGTAGTCGCCGGCATGGCCGGCCTGGCCAAAGGCGATCATCCGGGCCTTGACGACTTCCTTCATCGCATTCCGGGCTTCCTTGAGGTAGCCCCGCGGATCGAACTCCTCGGGATGTTCGTGGAAGAACTTCCGGATGGCGCCCGTGATCGCCAGCCGGTTATCCGTGTCCACATTGATCTTCCGCACGCCGTGCTTGATGCCGAGCTGGATCTCTTCCACCGGCACGCCCCACGTCGGGCGGATCTTGCCGCCGTACTGGTTGATGATGTCCTGCAGCTCTTTCGGCACACTGGAAGAGCCGTGCATCACCAGGTGGGTGTTCGGCAGCTTCTTGTGGATTTCAATGATCCGCTCCATGGCCAGGATCTGTCCGTCAGGCTTGCGCGTAAACTTATAAGCCCCATGGCTGGTCCCGATCGCCACTGCCAGGGCGTCGATCTTCGTCTGCCGCACGAAGTCCACCGCCTGGTCGGGATCGGTGAGGTGGGCCATCGGGTCGAGTCCCGCGCCGTGCCCGTCTTCGATGCCGCCGAGAGTGCCCAGTTCGCCTTCCACCGACACGCCCCTGGCGTGCGCCATCTCGACGACCTCTTTCGTCACCTTCACGTTGTATTCATACGAGGAAGGCGTCTTGCCGTCTTCGAGCAGCGAGCCGTCCATCATCACGCTCGTGAAGCCCATTTCGATGGCGCTTTTACATGTCTCGGGACTGTTGCCGTGGTCCTGGTGCATCGCGACCGGGATTTCGGGATACAGTTCGACGGCCGCGAGCATCAGGTGATACAGGAACCGGTCGTTGGAATATTTGCGGGCGCCGCGGCTGGCCTGGATGATCACGGGGCTCTGCGTTTCTCGCGCCGCCTCCATGATCGCTTGGATTTGCTCCATGTTATTGACGTTGAAGGCGCCGACGCCGTAGCCGCCTTTGGCCGCCTCGTCGAGGATTTGGCGCATTGACACCAGAGGCATAATGCTGAATCTCCCTTCTGTACCAAACGATATAGAACTGCCGCTTGAACTCTTCATTCTACCTGATCACCTGACCCGGGCCTCTGATGTGTCCTGCCGCGCTACGCTGTGGCTGCCCGGTTCCAGTGACGGGTGGTCCTCAACCGCCTTCGGAAATCGATTCCAGCGCCAGCAACAGCTTGTCGGCGTCAGCGAGCAACTTCGTTTCCGTCGTGCCGCGGCTTGCCTCGATCACGCCGATCTTCATCTGCGCCGTCACTTCCCGCGGCAGGCCGTTGTGTTTTATGAGAAAAGGCGTCGCGAATTTTTCCACTAGGCTTTCGGAAAGCCACATCGCTTCGGGTTTCGGCCGGGAGACGACCACGGCGAACCGGTCTTCGCCCCACCGGCCCACTGCTGCCTCCTCTCCGGCAAGGTCGCGGAGCCTCGCGGCGAACTGGGTGATGAAGTCGTCCCGGCAAGCTGCGCCGTAGCGGTGATGCAGGTATTCGAGGTTGCCGATCCAGATCAGCACCACGCTGAAGGTCTCGCCAGCGGCCAAGCGTTCCCGGATCAGCTTCAGCATCGCGTTGCGGTTCAGCACGCCCGAGACCGGATCCCGCATTGCCTCCTCGCGGGCACTTTCCAACGCTGTCCGCAGCGCCGCGACCTCCTCGCGCAGCCGGGCGATCATCACCCGGGTTTGCTCCCGCAGCCGCTCCACGCTGGCCTCTACGGTTTCCACCGCGGTCGCCAACTCCGGGCACAGGCTCGTCACTTCGGGATCCTGGGCGATGGAGTGAAGCTGGCCCAGGCTGAGTTGCAATGCACGGTCTTCGGCCATGCCGGTCTGGGCCGTGTCCGCCAGTTTGGACAATGTCGCTGCCGACCCTGCGACTTTCTTCCGCAGCGCTTCGACGAACTGTCTGGCCTTTTCGGAATGGTCCGCCAGTTCGGCGACGAACTCCGCCTTGGCCCGCGTCAGCTCCTCCGGCGCCGCCGCTGCGCTCACCCGGCGGGCCAAGGCTTCCAACCGTTTCTGGAAATGCCTTGTCTGCTTGCGCTCGATCTCCACCGCATACCGGGCGCTCGCGGTCACCGCGCTTCGGAACCCGTCACGGGCCGCCCGCTCGAGACCTTCCAGACGCTCCAGCGCCGACACCGATCGTCGAATCGAAATCATGCCGTCGCTCTGTCCTCTCCGTCTTCCCCTTATCGGCACGCTGCCGGTTTTTCGGTGGATTCCACCCGGCCCGCTTTCCCGGCTGGCGCCCGAAGCGCCGCTGATAGAATAAGTAGGTCATGACCAAAGAGACGATTCTGTCCTTTATCAAGGATGTCGGTATCGTGCCCGTCATCCGCACCGACAGCGCCGAGAGCGCAGTGCGGACCATCGAGGCCATTTATGAGGGCGGCATCCGGGCGGCCGAAATCACCATGACCGTCCCCGGCGCCGTCAAGGCTCTCGAGAAGGTGGCGGACCAGTACGGGGACAAGATCGTCCTGGGGGCCGGTACGGTGCTGGACCCGGAAACCGCCCGCATCTGCATGCTGGCCGGCGCCGAATTCTTCGTCACCCCGAGCCTGAAACTGGCGACTGTCGAGATGGCGAAGCGCTACGGGAAGGTCGTTTGCCCCGGCGCGCTCACCCCGACTGAGGTGCTCACCGCCTGGGAGCATGGGGCGGACATCGTCAAAATCTTCCCGTGCGGCAATGTCGGCGGGCCCAAGTACATCAAGGCGCTCAAGGCCCCGTTCCCTCAGATCGAGATGATCCCCACCGGGGGCGTCAATCTGGATACGACGGCGGACTTTCTGAAGGCCGGCGCTTGCGCGGTGGCCGTCGGCGCCAGCCTCGTGGACGCGAAGACCATAAAGGAAGGCCGATACGAAGTCTTCACCGAGCGCGCCCGGCAATACCTGGACGTGATCCGCAAGGCCCGGGAAGAAATGGCGGCGAAATAGCCTCTGGGGCCGGCGCTCTCTGCTACACTCCGGTTATGGCGGTCAGCACGGAATTGCTGGAGCTGCTGGTATGTCCGCTATGCAAGTCGCCCGTCGAACTGAAGCAGGACGACAAGGCTCTGATCTGCCGGCAGTGCAAGCATGTCTACCCCATCCGGGATGACATTCCCGTGATGCTGATTGAGGAGGCCCGGCTGGAGGAATGACGGCTCCGGGGGCGTGATGCAACCCGTGCTCCAAGAGTTGCCGGAGGGCGCCCGCGTGCTGTTGATTCGTTTACGCTCGCTGGGCGACTGCGTGCTTACGACGCCCGCCCTCTCCCTGCTCAGGCGGTTTCGGGCCGATTTGCGGACGGGCGTCGTCGTCGAGGACCGCTTCGCCCCCGTTTTCCGCGGCAGCCCCGACGTGGACGATGTCCTGGAGCCGCGCCTGCGGCCCGTCGCCCGCTGGGACGCCGACCTGGTGGTCAACCTCCACGGCGGTACTCGCAGCATCGCTCTCACCCTGGCGTCCCTCGCGCCGCGGCGCGCCGGCTTCCGCCATTACCGGGCTGCCGGCGTCTACAACATCCGCATCCCGCGGGCCCAGGAGATCCTTGGCGAGGAGCGTACCGTTCATACTGCCGAGCACCTGGCCTCGGCGATGTTCTATCTCGGCGTTCCCCGCGGCGAGATTCCTCGCGCCCGGCTTGCCGCCGGACCCGCTCCCGTGGACGGGCCTTACGCCGTCGTCCACCCGGCTGCGTCGGCTCCCGAGAAGACCTGGCCTGCCGCCAGGTTTCTCGACCTTGCCCGCCGCCTCCGCCGGGATTGGAACCTGGAGCCTGTTTTCATCGGCGCCGCCTCCGACGATCTCAGCCCCTTCCACGAGTTCCGCTGGTTCGTCGGCGAGCCGCTGGAGCGGGTGATCTCGCTGATCGCCGGCGCCGCCCTCTTCGTGGGCAACGACAGCGGCCCGGCCCACATCGCCGCCGCCTTCGGCGTCCCTCTCGCCGTCCTCTTCGGCCCCTCGAATCCGGAAATCTGGGGGCCATGGAAAGCCAGAGCGGCCGTCTTCCACTCGCCGGCGGGTCTCCACTTGGTGGACGTCAATATGGTCATCGACGGGCTGAAAAAGCTGCAGGAAGCCCCGGCTGTGGAAGATCCCAGCCCCGCTCCGCGGCAGGTCTGGAGGCAGGTCCAGTGAAGGAGTTCTTCCGCCTATTGCGCTTCGTCCGGCCTTACGCCGTCGCCCTCGGCGCCTCCGTCGTCTTCATGGCCGTGGCTGGCTGGGCCCACGCCATGATCGCCCTACTGGTTCGGCCCATCCTCGACCGCGTCCTGAACCCCGCCTCCCCCGACGCCCCCGTCGAGCTGATCCGCGTTTTCGGCCGGCCCATCTACCTGGACCAGTTCGTCCCGCCCCAGATCCACAACGTCTGGACGATGGTCGCCTTCGGCATCCTGAGCATCTTCCTGCTGAAAGGGATCTGCGACTACGTCGGCAACTACCTGGTCAACTATACCGGCATCTCGGCCATCACCGATCTGCGCCAGCGCGTCTTCGATCACGTCCTGAAACAGGACGTCAGCTTCTTCGAGACCCACTCCACCGGCAAGTTGATGTCGTCGATCATGATCGACATCGACAAGATCCAGGTGGCTGTCTCCCATATCCTCGCCGACCTGCTGCGGCAGAGCTTCACTGCCCTGGGCCTGCTCGTCGTCGTTCTCCACACGGACTGGAAGCTTTCGCTTGTGAGCTTGACCGTGCTCCCCATCGTCCTGGTCCCCACCGTTCGGATCGGCCGCCGCATTCGCCGCACCACGCGCAAAGCCCAGGACTACGCCGCCGAGCTGAACCAGATCCTCCAGGAATCCCTCGGCGGCCACCACGTCGTCAAGTCCTTCACTTCCGAGTCCTATATTTCCCGCAAGTTCCGCCAGGCCGCCCGCCGGTTCCGATTCGAAAGTCTCAAGTATGTCGCCCAGCAGGCGCTGGCGACGCCGATGATCGAGTTTTTCGGCGCCTTGACGATCGTCGGCCTGCTCACCTACGCCCGGGAGCAGATCAAGGCCGGGACGATGACCAGCGGAGAGTTCATGACCTTCGTCATCGCCCTGCTGATGCTCTATGAGCCGGTCAAGCGCCTCGCCGGCATCCACAACATCTTCCAGCAGGCCATCGGCGCCGCCCAGCGCGTCTTCGAGTACCTCGACACTCAGGAGCGCATCCGCGACCTGCCCGGGGCCGTGCCCCTCACCCGGTTCGGCGATTCCATCCGGTTCGAGAACGTCTCGTTCCACTACCCGAACTCGCCCGACGGCTTCTCGCTGCGCGATATCAATCTGGAGGTGAGCCGCGGTGAAGTGGTGGCGCTCGTCGGACCCAGCGGCGCCGGCAAGACCACCCTCGCCAACCTCGTCCCCCGCTTCTACGACGTCACCTCCGGCGCCATCCGCATCGACGGCCGCGACATCCGCGAGTACAAGCTCGCCGACCTGCGCCGGATGATCAGCGTCGTCGCCCAGGACACGTTCCTGTTCAACGACACCGTCACCGGCAACTTGCTCTGCGGCCGCCGCGACGCGACAAAGGAAGAGGTCCGGGAGGCGGCCCGCAATGCCCTCGCCGAGGAGTTTATCCTGCAATTGCCCGAGGGCTACGACACCGTCATCGGAGAGCGTGGAACCAAATTGAGCGGCGGCCAGCGCCAGAGGATCGCCATTGCCCGGGCCCTGCTGAAGAACGCGCCCATCCTGATCCTGGATGAGGCCACCTCGCATCTGGACACCGAGTCCGAGATGCTCGTTCAGCGAGCTTTGGCCAACCTGATGGCCCACCGCACCGTCATCGTCATCGCGCACCGCCTTTCCACCGTGCGCCGGGCCGACAAGATCGTCGTTCTCGACGCCGGGCGAATCGTCGAGATCGGCACGCACGCCGAGCTCGTGGCTGGCGGCGGTGTCTATCAGCGCTTGCACGAGATGCAATTCCTGGAGGCGGACCCGTTGGTGAATCCGTGAGCTCTCAATCACAACCCGTGCGCAGCATGACCGGTTTCGCCCGCCTGCGGCGTCCTGTGCCGGGGGGCGAACTGGTCATCAGCATCAAGAGCGTCAACCACCGCGGCCTCGACCTCCGGTTCCGTCTCGGGTCTGAGCTGGAGCCGTTCGAGAATGTTCTCCGGACCCGTGCCGCGCGGAAGCTCGCCCGCGGACACGTCGAGGTCCGTGTAACCTTCAACCGGACCCCTGGGCCCGAGAGCATCGGGCTGAACCGCCCCCTACTGGCCGCCTACGTCGCCGCCTTCCGCCAGGCCGCCGAGGAGTTCGGCTTGCGGTCGGAGCTCGATCTCAACGCCGCTTTCCGCATCCCCGGCATGCTAGGCGAGCCGGTTTCCGAGGAACTCGGTCCGGAATTCGAGTCCGAGCTATTGGCCGGTTTCGAGGAGGCGTTGGACCAGCTCAACGCCTTTCGGGAACGCGAGGGCGCCCAGCTCGCCGCGGAGATCCGCTCCCGTATCGAAGCGATTCAGCGGGTGGCCGCCGCCATTGGCGAAATCCGGACCCGCGCCGTCCCCCATTTCCAGGCGCGCTTGCAGGAACGGCTTTCGGAGCTGCTCGAGGGGGCCGCAGTCGATCCCCAACGGCTTGCCCAGGAGGCCGCCATCCTGGCCGATCGCAGCGACGTCGGCGAGGAGGTCTGTCGGCTTGAGATCCACGCCGGCCAGTTGGCTGAGGTGTTGGCCGGCGGCGGCGAAGTCGGCAAGCGTATGGATTTCCTGCTCCAGGAAATGCACCGGGAGACGAATACGATACTCTCGAAGACCAGCGGCGTGGGCGAGGTCGGCCTCGAAATTACCGATCTGGCCCTCGCCGCCAAGGCCGAAATTGAAAAGATCCGCGAACAGGCACTGAATCTGGAATGACCAACGTCTTCATCGTCTCGGCGCCGTCCGGCTCCGGCAAGTCCACGCTGCTCGCCCGCGTGCTGGCGGCTGATCCGAAGCTCGTCTTCTCCATCTCCTACACCACACGTGCGCCGCGGGGCAGGGAACAGCACGGCAAAGATTACTTCTTCTTGTCCCGGGAAGAGTTCGAGGAGCGCATCCAGCGCGGCGAGTTCCTGGAGTGGGCCGAAGTCTTTGGCCACTACTACGGAACCCACCGCCGCTTCCTCGATCAAGCTCTCGCCGAAGGCAAGGACCTCGTACTCGACATCGACGTCCAGGGTGCGCGACAATTGAGAAAGAAGTTCCCGGAGGCGGTCAGTATCTTCATATTGCCTCCCTCCCGCGCCGAACTGGAAAAACGTCTGCGGGCCCGCGGTGAGGACAGCGACGAGGTGATCCAGCGCCGGTTGCGGGGCGCCGCCGAGGAAATCCGGCGTTACCGCGAATACAACTACGTAATCGTCAATCGGGATGTGGACGAGGCCGCGGATTATCTCGCCGCGATATTCAAGGCTGAACGTCTCCGGCGCGCCAAGATTGAGGACGAGATCCGGCCGATTCTGGCCAGCTTCGAACAGGCTCAAAAGGGAGAGTAGGACTATGGAACAGCGTGATCTTGGAGTTCGGGCGCCGAAATGGGTGATCCCCGACGACCCCGAGCAGAGCGTCTACCGGTTCATCATCGTGGCGGCCAAGCGCGCCCGGCAGTTGCAGTCCGGCGCCCGCAGCATGCTGCCTACCACCGCGCGGAAGCCTACCGTCACCGCGATGGAAGAGGTCCGCCGCGGACTGGTGAAATACTACGATCCGGCGCGCGAGCAAGAGCAGCAGGGCGGTCCGGAAGCCGCCGAGGCGCTGCCTGAAAACATCTGACGGCGATGAACGTGATCCTGGGCGTGGGCGGAGGTATCGCCGCTTACAAGGCGGCGGAACTCGCACGCCTGCTCGGCGAACGGGACGCTCGCGTGCAGGTGGTTATGACCGCGGCCGCCCGTGAGTTCGTCAAGCCTCTCACTTTCGCCGCCCTCACCGGCCGCAAAGTGATCACTGGCCTTTTTCCCCGCAGCGAGAACGAGGACGCTCTCGCCAGCGCCATCGAGCACATCAGCGTGGCCCAAGAAAACGACGCGCTCGTCGTCGCCCCAGCCACCGCCGACTTGCTGGCCAAGTTCGCCGCCGGCCTTGCCGACGATTTCCTCACGACCCTCTACCTGGCCTTCACCGGGCCGGTTGTGCTCGCGCCGGCGATGAATTCCAATATGTGGCGGCACCCCGCCACCCAGGCCAACCTCGAAAAGCTGCGGCAACGCGGGCATCAGGTTGTCGGCCCCGAGGAAGGGGAGCTGGCTTGCGGGATGACGGGTCCCGGACGCCTCGCCGATCCGGCCCGCATCGCCGGCGCCGTCCTGAGCGCCGTTTCGCCGCGGAAGGATCTCGAAGGGGAAACGGTCCTCGTCACCGCCGGTCCCACCGAGGAGCCCATCGACCCGGTGCGGTTCCTCTCGAACCGCTCCAGCGGCAAGATGGGCTATGCGCTGGCCGAGCGCGCCCTCGCCCGCGGCGCCCGCGTGATCCTCGTCTCTGGGCCGGTGCATATCCCGCCGCCCGCCGGTGCGGAACTGGTCCGGGTGCGCACGGCGACCGAGATGCACCAAGCGGTGATGGATCGGCTGGAGGAAGCTTCCGTCATCATCAAAGCGGCTGCGGTCGCCGACTACTACGTCCCCCAGGTGCCGGCTCAGAAGCTCAAGAAAACCATGACCCGCCTGTCGCTCGAGCTCGAGCCCACCCCGGACATCCTCGCTGAGGTGGGGCGCAAGAAGGGCGACCGGTTGCTGATCGGGTTCGCCGCCGAGACCGAGAACCTAGTGGCCGAGGCGCGCCGGAAGCTTCGGTCGAAGAACTGCGACATGGTCGTTGCCAACCTGGTCGGCCGGGAGGGCGCCGGGTTCGAATCTGACGAGAACGAAGTCACGCTCGTGTTGCGCACTGGGGAGACGATCGAGGTGCCCAAGGCTTCCAAGCTCCAGATCGCGGACACGATTCTTGACCAGGTGCTTCCTCTGCGCCTCGCCTTGCACGCCGCCCAATGAACCCTGACGATCTCCGGCGCTGTCTAGAGTTTTACCGCGACTTGGGAATTACTACGCTTTACCGCCGCGGCGCGTCTGCGGCCCCGGCGGGCCCGCCGGCGTCCGGCTCGCCGTCTCAAAGGCCGGCTGGGTCTGGGCGGGACGCCCTTGACGCCGGGAACGCAGAAAAGAGGGAGCCGTCCCGCATTCCCCCGCCGCCGGCGCCGCCGCCTCCGGAACAGCCTGCGTTGCTGGGCGAGGGACTTCTGCCGGGGCTCGCGCCCCCGGACGACACCATGGAAAAGATCCGCGCCGATATCGGCGATTGCAAACGCTGCCGCCTCCACGAGGGCCGCACCAACATCGTCTTCGGCGTCGGCAACGAGAAGAGTTCTCTCGTCTTCGTGGGTGAGGGTCCGGGAGCCGACGAAGACGCTCAGGGCATCCCCTTCGTCGGCCGGGCTGGCCAACTGCTCACGGCCATGATCGAGAACACCGCCGCCAAGGAAGGCATCCCGCTGAAACGCGACGACGTCTACATCTGCAACGTTGTCAAGTGCCGCCCGCCGAACAACCGCACGCCTCAGCCCGACGAGATGGAGATCTGCGGCCAGTTCCTGTTCCGCCAGTTGATGGTCATCCGCCCGAAGGCCATCGTCGCTCTCGGCGGCACCGCGGCCAAGGCCCTGCTCGGCACGCGCGAGGGCGTCACTCGTCTCCGGGGCAAATGGCGCCGCTGGAACGGCATCCCGGTGATGGTCACCTACCACCCCTCCTACCTGCTGCGCCCTTACAACAAGGACGCCAAACGCGAGGCGTGGGAGGATCTGAGGACCGTCTTCCACTATGTCTACGACTGAGGCCCGCCGCCGGCGCGGAGTGTTCATCACCGTCGAGGGACTCGACGGCTGCGGCAAGACCACCCAGATCGAACGGCTCGTGCGGCGCCTCCGGCAACGCGGCTTCGACGTCGAGCAAACCGTCGAGCCCGGCGGCACCCGCATCGGCGAGCAGATCCGCCGCATCCTGCTCGACGCCCGGAACCAGGAGATCGTCCCCGTCACCGAGCTGCTCCTCTATTTCGCTTCCCGCGCCCAGAACGTGGCCGAGAAGATCCGCCCGGCGCTCGAGGCCGGCAAAATCGTCGTCTCAGACCGCTATACCGATTCCACCCTTGTCTATCAGGGCATCGCCCGCGGCCTGGGCGAAGAGGTCGTCCGCCAACTGCATGAGATCGCCTGCGGCGGCCTCGATCCGGACCTCACCCTCTACCTCGACATCGACCCCGAAGCCGGCCTCGCCCGCGCCCGCCACCGCAACCGCGGCGTCCGGGGCGACGAAGCTGGCCAGACCCGCATGGACGAGCAGTCCGCCGAATTCTACCGCCGCGTCCGCCGGGGCTACCTGGAGCTGGCCCGGCGGGAGCCGCAACGCGTCCGCCTCATCGACGCCTCCCGCGGCATCGAGGAAGTCGAGCGCGACGTCTGGGCCGCGGTGAGCGCCTTCTTGGAGAAGCTCCATGTTTGAAGACTTCTTCGGCAACCGCCGTGTCACCGCCGTGCTCGAGCGCATGCTCGCGCAGGACCGCATCCCCCACACGCTGCTCTTCCACGGCCCCGAAGGTGTCGGCAAGGCGACGCTGGCCCGCCGGTTCGCCGCCGCGCTCCTCGGCGATCCCGAAAAGATCGAGCAGGACGACCTCAGCCTGCCCGAGAACCGCGAACGCCTCGCCGAGCGCGAGAAGATGCCCGCCGAGCGCCGCGTTGAGGATCCCCTGCTGTTCGCCTCCCACCCGGACTTCATCACCTTCCCACCCGACGGCCCGCTGCGCCAGATCTCTATCCACCAGATGCGCCGGCTCAAGGAGCTGGCTCAGTACAAGCCCCACCACGGTAGCCGCCGCGTCTTCCTGATCGACCGTTTCGACCGCGCCAACGAGAACGCCGAAAACTCCCTGTTGAAGATCCTCGAGGAGCCACCCGCGCACCTGCTCCTCATCCTCACCGTCGAGAACGTCTACGATCTGCTGCCCACCATTCGCTCCCGCTCGGTCCAGTTTCATTTCGCCCCGCTCTCGGCCGAGGAGATGCGGGAGTTCGTCCGCCGCCGCGGTCTCGATGAGCCTGAGCGGCGCGTCGCGCTCGCCGGCGGCTGCCCGGGCGTGGCCGTCTCTCTGGACTTGCAGGTCTATGACGCCCGGCGCGAGACGATGCTCGCGCTGCTCGAGGCTTCGGCCCGGGTGGCGAAGTTCAGCGTCTGGGCCGGGCTGGCCGAGAAGATGTCCGCCGCCGACAAGCTCGACGACTATCTGAAAGTCCTCTACCTGCTCCTCGAGGACCTCGTCCTTATCCAGCAGGGCCAGGGCGGCCTCCACAACTTCGACGTCCGTGACCGCCTCGAACCCCTCGCCGAGCGCGTCGGCTTCGACTGGATCCGCGCCGCCCTCGACAAGACCGACGAGTTGATGCAATTCGTCCGGCGGAATATCCAGAAGACCATCGCTCTCGATGCCATGGTCCTCGAGCTCCGCAGCCTCGCCCGCTGAGCCGCTCGGAGCGAGCTACAGCCCGGTGCTAGGATGGAACTTTACCCGTTCCCCGGTTGCTGGAGAAGCGTGATGAACGAGTCCCGCCAAACACCGATCCCGCTGGCCGACCTCGCCGAGGAAGTACGCGAACAGTGGGACGAACTCAGCCGGGCGGTGCTGGATGTCCTGCGCTCGGGCTGCTTCGTCCTCGGGCCGAACGTGAAGGGCCTCGAGCAGGAAGCCGCCGCTTACCTCGGCGTCAAGCGCTGCGTCGGAGTCGCCTCCGGTACCGACGCGCTGATCATCGCCCTCCGCGCTTTCGGCGTCGGACCCGGCGACGAAGTCATCACCACCCCGTTCACCTTCATCGCCACCGCCGAGGCCGTCAGCCGCGTCGGCGCTACGCCCGTCTTCGTGGACATCGAGCCGGACACGTTCAACATCGACGTGAACCGCGTCGAAGCCGCCATCACGTCGCGCACCAAGGCCATCATCCCTGTCCACCTCTTCGGACTCGCCTGCGAGATCGACGCCGTGCTCGAGATCGCCGCCCGCCACGGCTTGAAAGTCCTCGAGGATGCGGCCCAGGCTTTCGGGGGAACCTCGAAGGGTCGCAAACTCGGCTCCATAGGCGATGCCGGGGCCTTCTCCTTCTTCCCCTCGAAAAACCTGGGCGGCTGGGGCGACGGCGGCCTCATTGCCACCAACGATGACGGCGTCGCCGAGGCCGCCCTCGTGCTCCGGGACCACGGCTCCCGCCGCCGGTACTACCACGACGTCTTCGGCTACAACTCGCGCCTCGACGAAGTCCAGGCCGCCTTCCTGCGGGTGAAGCTTCCCCACATCGACCGGCGCAACCAGGCGCGGCGCGAAGCGGCGGCCCGTTATGACCAGCTCATCTCGGAACGGGCCAGCGGCGGTGTGATCCCCCCACCGTGCCCGAACCCCGCTGATCACGTTTATCACCAGTACACGGTCCGGATTCCCGGCGGGCGCCGCGACCGGGTCCGCGAGCGCCTTTCCCAGGCGGGCATCGAGACCGCCATCTATTACCCGGTCCCCATCCACCGGCAGGTGATCTACGATCTGCCCGCCGGGACCTGTCCGAACGCCGAGGCGGCCGCGGCCGAGGTCCTCAGCCTCCCCATGTGGCCCGGCATCACCGCCGAACAGCAGGAACGCGTGGTCGAAACCATGTTCGAGGCCCTGTGAGTGCGCCGGCCGCGCTCACCGCTTTACCACGTCGATCTTGATCTCGGAGTCGAACTCCGTGTAGTGGCGGTAGGAGTTCAGCGTCATCCACAGCACCTGCGGGCCGTCCTTGGGGGCGTTGCGAATCGCCACGGGCCGGACGTTGTCGCGCCGCGAGCCCTCCGTCACTGGCGTCTTCTCCCAGGTGGCCCCTAGATCCGCCGTCGTCCATTTCTGGATCTCGCGCACGCCGTCCACCGGAATGGAGAGGTAGACCGTGTCCGGATCCTCGTGGTCCAGTACCAGGCCGCCGGAGTAGTTCGGCTCTCGCTCGGTCTTTCCCGGCTGCGTCTGCGGGAACCAGCCTCCGCCCCGGGCGATCTCGTGATCGTGCCACTTCTCGCCGTCCCAGCGGGCGTAATGATAGCGGTGGTCCGTGTCCGTCGGAAACCTCACGTACACGATCACCGGACGCCCCTCCCGGTCCACCGCCACGTCCCATACCCACGCCTTCACCTTCGTCTTCCGGGCGTCGTAGACCACGTCAGCCTCGCGCACATCGAACGGGACGTTCTGCAGTTTGCGGAACGGCGTCCCGTCGGCCTTGCGGAACTCGCCCTTGCGCAGGCAGGCGTAGTAGATCGAGTTTTCCGGCTCCTTGCGCGGGTGCCCGTCGGTAAAGGCGAAGTGCAGCGCGTCTCGCCCGTTCGAGGCGATCTTCATGTAGGGCCGCTGGTTCAGGTAGGTCCGCTTCGGCGCCACGTAGATTCGCCCCGGCGCCCATGTCTTTCCCCAATCCTCGGACCACGACAGGTTCGGCTTGAAGTCCAAGCCCCGCCAGGCGAGGTAGATCGTCCGCTCTTCGGCCAGATAGAAGAGGCTTGGGTAGGTGTAGGTGTTCAGTCCTCCCTGGTAGCAGTGCCGGTTGGCTTCGATGCTGTTGAGTTTCAGTCGTCGCACGGGCTCGAACTCGGCTACGTCGCCCGGCCGCCGCGAGACCGTGAGGAAGATCGTGTCGCCGCCGTGCCCGGACCACGTCACCATCAGCCGTCCGTCCGGCAACACGAGAAACGACGGGTTGTCGTGATCGTCGGACTGGAACTGCGGGTGGAGGTTATGCCGCTGTGCCGTCCGGCTCGCGACGTCGTAGGCCGCCACCCAAATGCTCCCGTCCCGGCTCACCCAGCCGGTGAACACTTTCCCGTCGTGGTAGACGGCCCGCGGGTCGCCGAACCAGCACCAGGCCCCGTCTGTGCTTATAGACAGATAGCCGGCTGCGGGCCGTGCCGCAGGCGCGCGAACCGGCGCCAAGACCAACAACAAAACCAGCAACGCTGCAGCAAGCATGGCATCTGCCAGTCTACTGAAACCCCGTCTCGCGCCGCTCAGCGCCCTGGCGCCCTACCCCCGGGCCTCAACCCGGCAGCCGCCGCCCGGCACGGTCCGTCGGATGCAGCGAGTAGAAAGGATCGTCGTTTTCCTTGATCCAGCGGTCGAGCTCCGATTTCAGCTCCTTCTTCTTCGCGGCATAGCCTGGATCGCTGGCGAGGTTCACCAGCTCCTCCGGATCATTCTTCAAATCGTAAAGCTCCTCGCCGTGCAGGATGTAGTGGTTGTACTTGAACTCCGCTGTCCGGATCATCCGGATCGGATTCACCCACTTCTGTTTGCTGTAGTATTGCCCGATCACGAACTCCCGCGGCTTCAACGAGCCCCCCGTGAGCAAAGGCTTCAGTGAAACGCCGTGCACGCGGCCCGCTGGCAGGCCGGCGAAATCGAGGACCGTCGGGGCCAGGTCCACGTTCACCGAGTTGAAGTCCGCAACTACCTTCGGCTCGGCGCCTCCCACGGTGCGGGGAACGCGGATCAGCAACGGCACCCGCACCATGTGCTCGTACATGAAGGGGCCTTTGAAAATCAGCCGGTGGTTCGTGTCCATATCGCCGTGGTCGGAGCTGACGATCAGCACCGTCTTTTCCCACGCGCCGGCCCGTTTCAGCGCCTCCACGATCCGCCCCAAGTGCTCGTCGAATAGTTTCACTTTTCGCCGGTAGTACTCGCGATACCATTCCCAGATGCGGCGCGGCGCGCCCCAGATCGCCGTGCCCTGATCCTCGGTCATGAACTGGAGCTGCACCCGCGGCTTGTCCTCGAACGTCTCTTTAGCCCAGCTCTCGGGCAGCGGAGCGTCGGCGTTGGCCCCCTGCGGCATGTCCCGCTTGAAGCGGTAGATGTCGTGGGGGTCGAGGTAGGAGGCTACCAGCGCGAACGGCTGCTCTCCAGCCGCCCTTCGCCCGATGAAGTCCACCGCCCGGCGCGTGGTCTCCTCGTCGTCGATCTTTTTGTGCTCCTCGTTCCAGCCAGCGTTTCCCGTCGGATCGTCGCCCAGATGCCATTTCCCGAAGTAGCCCGTGGCGTAGCCGGCCCGTTGCAGTTTGGGTCCAAAGGTCTCGAGCGCAAGATCCTTGCCGCCCGCTGCGCCGATGTTGCCCATCACCCCCGTGGCCGAGGGATACAGCCCGGTGAACATCGACGACCGCGACGGCGAGCATTGCGGCGTCGAGCAGAAAAAGTTTTCGAAGACGAAGCTCTCCTTTGACAATGCGTCCTGCACCGGCGTCTCGAAGAACGGGTCCCGGTAGCCCACCGCCCTCCAATGCTGCTGGTCGCTCATCACGTAGACGATGTTGGGCCGCGCCGGCGGCCGGATGCACGAGGCGAGAGCGGCGAGCCCGGACCCGGCCAGGAATTCGCGGCGGCTGGTGCGTCGAGTCGGCATCATGAACAACATACACCCGGCGGGGCTGGGCCGTTTGCGCCTGGGCGGCCGCATCGGGAAAAGTAGGAAGGTAGGCGGTTTCCGAGTCGTAGTCTCCTGTTTCGGTCTATGAAGAAGCGCGAATATCGCCGGATGGTCGAGCGCTACGAGCGAGAGCTTGAGCGCAACAAGCGCGCCGAGCCGGGCGTGCACGAATTCATCGTCGTCCTGGACCACCTGAAGCCCGAATTCAACATCGGCAAGATCTTCCGCAGCGCCGACGCCTTGGGCGCCCGTGAGGTGCACCTGGTCGGCATCGGGCCTTTCGATCCGGCCCCCTCAATGGGCAGCTTCCGCCATGTGCCGGCCCGTTTCCACGAAGAGATCGGCGAGTGCCTTGAGGAGCTGAAGCAGTGGGGCTACGCCGTCTATGCGCTGGATCCCGCCGCCCGCGAACCGCTGCCCGAGGTCGAGTTCCCCGAGAAGAGCGCCTTCGTCTTCGGGCATGAGGAGTTTGGCCTGAGCTTCAATCCCGCCGACTTTCCCGGCGTCCGCCTGCTGCGCATCCCCCAATTCGGCAAAGTGCAGAGCTTCAACGTCAGCATCGCCGCCTCGATTGTGATGTATGAGTACGTGCGGCAGAAACGGCAGGGCGACTGGGGCGAGCCGCGGATCCCCGTGGGCCGGGGCGGTGGGCCGAGCCTCCAGCCGGAAGGTGGTCCGGAGTCGCCTTCCCCCCAGGAGCGCTCGGCGGATTGAGAACGTCGCGTTCACGCACTCCGCGTGGGTTTGCCCCGCGAAGGTAGTGGAGTCCAACGCCGGCACGGGCGCCGGCATCCCGGCGGCTTGTAGTACCAGTCAGCAGTGCCGGGCGCCGAGGTGTGGTTGCCGGTTGGCGTGGATCTCGCAAGCCAGGTCGTCCAACTCTCTCTGGATGATCAGCCGCTCGATGTTCGATCCCAGGTAGGGATCTCCCGATTCACGGCGTCGCCTATCGAGCCGTTCGAGAAGCGCAGCCCCTCGAGCCAAGCGAAATCGCAATTCTTCGTAGCTTCTGGAGTGTGTGACCATGGCTCTAATCCTGTTTCCTCGTTGCAGGTTTCGTGCCACCCGCTTATCGGCAGCCTGAGTGTCACATGTTAGTAGTTTTCAACGTTTTTTGGCAGCGGCCGCCGCCGGGCCTGAATAAGGTGGTGGGACAAATTGTCCCACCACGGGACACCCGGATCGCTGCCGCGCCGGACGAATCGGGACGGCCGCCCGCCCGCTATCCCTTCTCCGCTGGCTGGTCCCCGTTCTTCTCACTTGTCGCGGCCGCTTCTCGAGTCAGTCCAGGTCGATGTCTTTCACCGGCGGTTCGGCGTCCGGTTTCTCCTTGGCTTGCTTTAGCAGCTCATCGAACTTCCGGCTCAGCACCTCCTGGTGTGTCCTCTGCTCGGCGAGCTGTTTCTGGAAGAGTTCTTCGCGCCGGGCGGATTCGCCTTTCAGACGCTCGACGGCTTCCGTCAGGTCTTCCACCTCGCGTGGTTTCTCTTTGGCCTTGTGACTGATGACGGCCCGGGTGCTTGGGTCGATCTTCAGCGTGGCGCCGCAGCACGGGCAATCGACCTCAAACAGGTGTTCGCGTGGTGCCGGCATACCCGTGAATATAGCGCAAAAGCGGCCCGGGCGAACAGGCCGGGCCTAAAGCGTCCCGGAAACACTCCGATATGTAACAGGAAGAGTCGAAGATGGTGCTCCTGTTGAGTTCGCCGCCTTCGCTGGAATCCTGGTAACCTTATGATTTTGCGAGCAGTTATCCTAGGGGCTGACGAAGACCTGAGCCAGCGGCTGGAGATGGTGTTTCTCGAGACCGGGCGATTCGGTCTCGTCCGGTGCGTCGAGTCCTACCCCGACGACTACAGTGTGGAGCGTCTGATCCGGGTCCACGCTCCCCAGGTGGTGTTTTTGTGCGCCGATGATGTCAAAGAGGCGGCGCGGGTCAAGGAGCGCATCGACCACACTTTACCGGGGCTGCCCGTCGTGGGTTTCGGCCGCGACGCCCGCCCCGAGGTGCTGATCGAGCTGATGAGACTCGGGGTCCGGGAGTTCCTCCGCACCCCGTTCGACCCGGCCGAGATTGTGGGTATCGCTGACCGGATCGAGCGTCACCTCGCCGAGAACCCGCTGGATGCCGGATCGACTGACCGCGTCTTTTCTTTCTTGCCCGCCAAGCCCGGGGTCGGAACCTCGACCCTCGCCGTCAATCTCGCCAACGCGATGGCGAATGTCGGCAACACGAAAGTCTTGTTGACCGACTTCGACTTCAATAGCGGCTTGATCGCTTTCATGCTCAAGCTCAACCCGCCCTACACCGTCGTGGATGCCGTCCTCCGGAGCGAAGATCTCGACGAGAACTTATGGCCGCAGTTGGTGACCAAGGTGGGCAACCTCGACATCCTCCCCTGCGGCCGGCCCGAACCCGGTATCCGTGTCGAACCCATTCAGATCCACCGTATGATCTCGTTTGCCCGCCGGCAGTACGACGTCATTTGTATCGACCTGTCCGGCAACATGGAGAAATACGCCATCGAACTCATGATGGAGTCGAAGGACATCTTCCTCGTCACGACCCCGGAGATTCCCCCGCTCCATCTGGCGCGCGAAAGGATCGAGTTCCTCCGGTCGCTCGAACTCGCGGACCGCGTGCGTGTGCTGGTGAACCGGTGGGGCAAGCGGAACCCGGTCGCCATGGAGCAGGTCGAGGAACTCCTCGAGGTACCCGTTTTCGATTGGTTCCCGAACAATTACGCCGGCGTGCACGCAGCTCTCGTGGAAGGTAGGCCCGTGAACCCGAAGTCAGATCTCGGACGGCGGGTTGAGCAAGTGGCTCAGCGGATCCTGAATCCCGAGGTCAAGCCCCAAAGGGAACCGTTAAAAAAGAAACGGTTTTTCGATTCTTTTTCAATCCTGTCGGGCAAGTACTCACTGAGCAGTCGCTGACTCCGCCCCGGCCCCCCTGCAGGCGCGTTCACCCTCCCGGATCTGCCGACGACTGCCGTGGGCGAAACAGCGCACCGCATCTCCCCGCGGAGATCGGTTCCCTTGCTCGGATGGCCTTCTCGCCTGGATCACCGGATTCACTCTCCGAGAAGCCGGACCATACGCCCGAAGGCGGCTGCCAGGATGACCGCCATCGCCAGAAGCGCTGGGTTTCCCTCGAAAATCCCGAACATCGCTTTTCGCTCCTGACTTGTTAAACCCTCGTGGTATCGCGAAGTTGCGCGATCTCCTGCGTAGTGGAGGCCGGTCTGGCCCCCGGGATCTTGCAGAGCAGCCGAATTCGTTCGGAACGGTGGACGGAATCGCCCGTCACCTCGTGAGCCCCTCATGTCGCCCACAGATTTTCGTTTGAGGATAATTCATTGATTCTGCATAAGTTATCCGAATCAGCATTAATCTCCTATTTTCCCATCGGGTATGCCTTGTGCGATACTAACCTCTAGAAAGCCATAGGGTTAGCATGACGCAGCTTGACGAGGCGATCGCCCGCTATCACAAGCTTCTGGAAAGTGACAAATTTCGGGATCTCGGCTGGGCCGAAGCTCTCGAGGAACAGATGCGGGAGCGGAATCTGTCCGGCGGCCGCGGCGCCATCCTGCCCGTCCTGCGCCCCCATTTCATCACCCGCCGCCAGTACGCTGGGCTCGTCAAAGCCAGCGAGGCCCTGCTGTCGGCCATCGAGAAGGTCAAACAATTGGCGCTTTCCACTCCTAGCCTGTTGGCGCGCATGGAGTTGCTCCCGGCCGAGCGAATGCTCGCCTCTATCGATCCGGGCTACCCCATGGCCGCGGTAGCCGCTCGGTTAGATACCCAGCTGGACAACGGCGCCCTGCGTTTCTTGCAGTTCAACGTCGGCGCTCCGGCCGGGGCCGCTTCCAGCGAGGCGCTAGCCGAGCTGTTCTACAACTGCCCTTTGGTCAAGGAGTTCCGCAAGCGCTACAAGCTCACCCGGACGGGCGGGGTTAAGTACCTCCTGGACGCCCTGCTGAAAGCCTACAAGTATCGCGGCAAGAAGAGTTTCCCGCACATTGCCATCCTGGAGTTCCGCCAGCAATTCCAGGAGACCGGCGCCGGTGAGCACTTGCTCCTCGCTGAGTCCTTCCGCAAGGCCGGCTACCCCACTGAGGTTGTGGCTCCTGACCAGCTCGAGTATCGTGCTGGCGTCCTGCAAGCCGGCGACTTTCCCATCGACCTGATCTATCGCAAGCTCACCGTTCAGGAGTTCCTCCAGCGCTTTGATCTCACGCACCCGCTCGTCCGCGCATACAAGGATGGCGCTGTATGTCTCGTCAACAGCTTCCGCTCCGAACTCGCCTACAAGAAGGCGATCTTCGACCTGCTCACCGACGAGAAGGTCACTGCCGGCTTCCCCGCCGCCGAGCGCCACGTCATTGAGCGCCACGTGCCTTGGACCCGCGTCCTGGCTGACCGGAAGACCACTTACAAGGGCAAGGAAATCAATCTCTTGGAGTTCGTCGTCGAGAACCGCGAGCAGCTCGTCTTGCAGCCCAACGACATCACTTCCGACCAGCGCACCTTCGTCGGCCGCGAGATGGACGACGTCCGCTGGCAACGTTCTATCCGGCTGGCCATGCGCGACTCCTATGTCGTCCAGGAGCGCGTCGATCCGAAGATCTACCCGTTCCCTATCTTCAAGTTCGGCATGCTGGAGATGCGCGACATGTCCGTGGACGTGCAGCCGCACGTCTATTTGGGCAAGGTGCAGGGCTGCTCGAGCTGGCTCAGCGATGCCAGCGGCGCCGCCTTCTCCACCCTCACCGGCCTGGCCCCGACCTTCATTCTCGAGCCGAAGTAGCCCGGCGCCCCGGCCTCAGACCCGTTCCACTTCGACCTGCGGGACCAGCCGCGCCACGCCGGCCACTCGCTCCGTTCCGGCCACCGTCACGGCTACGGCGTCCTCCATCCAGTCGTGCCAGACGCCGTCCGGGTCGTGGGAAGCCGCCGTGATCGTATAGTCTTTCGGGCACAAGTCGCACCGGAACCGGAAGGTCACCTCCACGGTGTCACCCTCGCCGCACGGGCCGAAACGCACGTTCTCGATCTCCGTGTTCGTTCCGAAGACCTCGAAGCCGATCCGCGTGCGGATCATGATGCCCACCACCGGGTCTTCCACCGCCGCCGCGTAGCGCACCCGCACCCGGACCGCTGCTCCCTCGCCGCTCCGCCACACCGCCGTCGGGCGGCCTTCGGCGTCCAGCGTCTCGATCGCCGTCAGCTCGGCCCGGCCGTCGCCCCGGCGGAACGACGGCGCCGGCTCCTGCTGCAGCGTCTGTCCCCACTCCTTCAGCCGCCCGGCAATGTGCCGGGCGTATTTCTCCAGCGTCTCCCGCGGGTCTCCTTTCGCCGCCAACCGCCCTTCATGCAGCCACCAGACCTCATCGGCCAGCTCCCGCAGCAGGGCCTCTTCATGGCTGGTGACGAGCACGGTGGCCCCGCTGCGGCGCAGCCGCTCGATGGCCATCAGCGTCCGCGCCCTGACCAGCGCGTCGTGGCGCGCCAGGGCGTGATCCAGCGCCAGCACCTTCACCGGGGCCAGGTTCAACGGGTCGGCAAAGGAGATGAGCCGCGCCGGCTCCGGCCGCTCCACCGTCCCGGCGATCGGCTCGGCGTCGCCGGCCGCCAGCCGCAGCAGCGAACGCTTGCCCGAGCCGTCCTCGCCGATCACCCCGATCACGGCCCCGTCGGGAGCCGTCGCGCTGAAGCCCTCCAGCGGCGGGAAGGAAACCTCACGGAAGATGACCGCCATGCCTAGTAGAATAGCGGTTTCATGACCCTTCGCCGGCGCTTTCTCGCCGCTGCCGTCCTGGCCGTGGCCGCCTGCCGCCCCGCCTCGTTGCCCGAGCTGTTCCAGCGGACCACCGGCGAGGTCCGCCTCCCGGCCGGAACTTTCGAGCTCGCTTCAGAGATCCGCATACCCACCGGGGCCCACGATCTGGTCATCTCGGGTTCGCCCGAGGGCACCACTCTGCGCGCCGCTCCCGGCTTCGAGGGCCGCGCCCTGCTCTATGTGGAGAACGCCGAGCGCGTCACCATCCGCAATCTCACCATCGATGGCAACCGCGAGGCTCTGGCCCGCGCGCGCGGTCTGCCTCCCTCCGACGTCCGCTTCATCGAGTTCCATGACGCCAACGGCATCGCCGCCGACAACGTCCGGGCCCTGGTGATCGAAGATGTCCGCTTCACCGGCGTCGCCGGCTTCGCCGTCCTGGTGGCCCGGTCCAGGGAGGTCGCCATCCGCCGCGTCGAGGTCCGCGCTTCCGGTTCCCGCAACGAGCGCGGCAAGAACAACACCACCGGCGGCATCCTCTTCGAAGACGGAACCTGCGGCTTCACGGTCGAGGACTCCACTTTCGAGGACCTCTCCGGCAACGCCGTCTGGACTCACTCCCGCTACACCGCTCCCCGCAACTGCGACGGCCTCGTCCGCGGCAACCGCTTCTCCCGCATCGGCCGCGACGCCATCCAGATCGGCCACGCCACCCGCATCCGCGTCGAGGAGAACACCGGCGAACGGATCGGCTTCCCGGTGGAGGTGGTGGACGTGGCCGGCGGCGCCATCCCCGTCGCCATCGACACCTCGGGTAACGTGGACCACTCGGTCTACGCCCGCAACCGCTTCGAGGAGATCAACGGCAAGTGCATCGACCTGGACGGCTTCCACCACGGCGAGGTCGCCGGGAACGCCTGCATCAACCGGGGCCGCGCCGCCGACTACCCCTTCGCCGGCTACGCCATCGTGATGAACAACACCAACCCGGACATGCAGTCCGAGGGCATCGTCATCCGCGGCAATCTGGTGGACGGCTCGAAGTTCGGCGGCGTCTTCGTCATCGGCCGCGGCAACCGGGTTACCGGCAACCGCCTGCTGAACCTGAACAAGGCCGGCTGCAACGAGAACGCCGCCCTCTACGGCTGCCTTCACTTCCCGGACGAGCCGGACCTGCTGCAATCCGGCATCTACCTGGGAAAGCGCGCCGAACGCCCGGCCCCGGCGCGGGATAATGTAATCGAGGGGAACGTGATCACCGGCTACAAGATGTCGGAGCGCTGCCTCGGCTTCGCTCCGGGCATCCGCCGGGCCGACAACCGCATCGGCCCCAGCGAGTGCCGGGACGTGCCCGCCCAGCCATGACCGAGACGCCCGAAGCCCGGATGCGCGAGGACTGGAACGCGCGGGCCCGCGAGGACGCCAACTACTACGTCGCCTTCGGCCGCCGCGGCCAGCCGAGCGACGAGTTCTTCTCCACCGCCGAGGAGATGGTCCGCGCCTTCGAGCGGGAGCTCCGCCGCCTGCCGCCGGGCAATCCCCGGGCCCGCCGCGCTCTCGAGATCGGCTGCGGTCCCGGGCGCCTGATGCTGCCCCTCAGCCGCCATTTCGGGGAGATCCACGGCGTGGACATCTCCGACGAGATGATCCGCCTGGCGCGCGAGCACCTTGCCGGGGTGCCGCACGCCCACGCACACCACGCCCCCTCTTCGGATCTGGCTGCCTTCGCCGACGACTCGTTCGACTTCGTCTACTCCTACGCCGTCTTCCAGCACATACCCTACCGCGAGGTCGTCTTCCGTTACTTCCGCGAGACCCGGCGCGTGCTGAAGACCGGCGGCGTCGCCCGCTTCCAGGTCAACGGGCTGCCCGATACCGCCGCCCGCTACGATACCTGGAACGGCGTCCGCATCAGCGCCGCCGAGCTCGCCGCCTTCGCCCGCGAGAACGACTTCCAACTGCTCGCTCTCGAGGGCGCCTCGACTCAGTACCTCTGGACCACATGGCGCAAGCAGCCCGCCGGCTGGTTCGAACGGCTGGCCTCCGAGCCGCTCGCCGAGCCGGCCCGGCTGGCCCGCATCACCAATACCTATTCGAGCGAACCCGCCGCTCCGGCGCGGGGCCGCTTCGCCGCCGTCTCGCTCTGGTTCTACGACCTGCCGCCGGATTGCGACCTGAACGGGCTCGAGATCCGCATCGGCGGCGAGCCGGCCTTCGCCACCTACATCGGCCCGCCGGAGGACGGCGGTCTGCAGCAGGTCAACGCCCTGGTTCCGCCGGGAATCGCCAGCGGCCTGCAGCCGGTCGAAGTCCAATGGCTCGGCCGACGGCTCTGCCCGCCGTCCCGGCTGCGCGTGATCCCCGCCGGACCGTCCGTGCCCCGGCTCGCCCGCACGAGCGACGGCATCGACCTGCTCTCGGGAACCCGCATCGTCACCGGCTCAGTGAAGCTCGTCATCGAGGAGTTCGAGCACCCCGAGGAGTTCGCCGCCACCGTCGAGGGGCGGCCAGTCCGCGACATCGACCATTTCTGCATCGATCCCCGGGTACCCTCCTACGAGATCAACTTCCGCATCCCGGAGGGTCTCGGCCCCGGGCCGGCGCGGCTGGAGATCCGCCTCGGCCGGCGCCGCCTCGGGCCGGTGGAGCTCGAGATCGCGAGCGCCGGGGAGACCAGCGAGAATGGGGAAAACTAGCCACCACGAGCAGGTGGGTGTCATCCGCTGCCGTAGAACGGCCGTTAAAGTACTCTACAGTATGTAGATAAATTTCTTGACGAGCCACTACATCTTGGGGTATCGTTACGAACAGCCCCAATTCCCGGAGCCAGGCCCCCAGCCGCTCCGAGGGCCCAAGAATCAAAGGAAGAAGGGAACGAGCATGGGAAACTCGAGCGTAGATCTGAGCGCAAAGTCTGGTGAGCTCCGCCGCGCGCTGCCGGTCAAGGAGCGCAAGGGCATCCGGTTCTCCCGCTACTTCACCGCGGGACTGCCCGAGGGCAAGACGCCCTACGACGAGATCACCTGGGAGCTGCGCACCGCCTCCATCGCCAACGACAAGGGCGACATCCTCTTCGAGCAGCGCGACGTGGAGGCGCCGGCCGACTGGTCGCAGACGGCCACCAACATCGTCGCCAGCAAGTACTTCCACGGCAAGCTCGGCAGCCCCGAGCGCGAGCGCAGCGTCGCCCAGCTCGTCCATCGCGTCGTGGACACGATCACCGAATGGGGCAAGCAGGGCCGCTACTTCAAGGCCGACGAGGACGCCGAGAACTTCCGCAACGAGCTGGCCCACCTGATGCTCCATCAGAAGGCGGCCTTCAACTCGCCGGTCTGGTTCAACGTTGGCGTCAAGGAGGCCCGCGGCTACGGCTGGTACTACGACGAGGAGGCCGACCTCATCCGGCCGCTCGAGAAGGGCATCTCCAAGCCCCAGTGCTCGGCCTGCTTCATCAACTCGGTGGAAGATTCGCTCGAGTCCATCCTCGACCTGGCCAAGACCGAGGGCATGCTCTTCAAATGGGGCTCCGGCACGGGCACCAACTTCTCGGCCCTGCGCGAGGAGAACGCGCCGCTCTCGGGCGGGGGCCGGGCCTCGGGCCCGCTCAGCTTCATGAAGGGGCTGGACGCCTTCGCCGGCGTCATCAAGTCCGGCGGCAAGACGCGCCGGGCGGCCAAGATGGTCATCCTGAACATCGACCATCCCGACATCGAGAAGTTCATCTGGTGCAAGGCCAAGGAGGAGCGCAAAGCCCAGGTCCTGATCGAGGCCGGCTACGACGGCGGCATCGACGGCGAGGCCTACAGCTCGATCTTCTTCCAGAACGCCAACAACTCCGTCCGCGCCTCGGACGAGTTCATGCACGCCGTCCGCGAGGACGCCGACTGGTGGACCAGGTCCGTCGTCACCGGCCAGCCGGTCACCCGCTACCGCGCCCGCGAGCTGATGAAGCAGATCGCCGAGGCCACCCACCAGTGCGGCGACCCCGGCATGCAATTCGACACCACCATCAACCGCTGGCACACCTGCAAGGCCTCGGGCCGCATCAACGCCTCGAACCCCTGCTCGGAGTACATGTTCCTGGACAACTCGGCCTGCAACCTGGCCTCGATCAACCTGATGAAGTTCGTCAAGTCCGACGGGACCTTCGACGTCGAGGCCTTCCGCCGCGCCGTAGACACGCTGATCCTGGCCCAGGAGATCATCGTCGATAACGCCAGCTACCCGACCGAGTCGATCGCTTCGAATTCCCATAAGTTCCGCCCCCTGGGCCTCGGCTTCGCCAACCTGGGCGCCGTGCTGATGTCGCTCGGACTGCCCTATGACAGCGACGCCGGCCGCGCCTGGGCCGGGGCCATGACGGCCATCATGTGCGGCCAGGCCTACCTGACCAGCGCCCGCATCGCCGAGGCCACCGGACCCTTCCCCGAGTACGGTCCGAACGAGAGCTCCTTCCTCGAAGTGATCCGGATGCACGGGGAGGCCGTCAATTCCATCGACAGCAAGCTCGTGCCGGCCGAGATGCTCGAGGCCGCCCACGCCTGCTGGCGCGAGGCCCTGGAGACCGGCAAACGCCACGGCTTCCGCAACGCCCAGACCACCGTCATCGCCCCCACCGGCACCATCGGCTTCATGATGGACTGCGACACCACCGGCATCGAGCCCGAGCTGGCCCTGGTCAAGTACAAGAAGCTGGTCGGCGGCGGCGTCATCAAGATCGTCAACAACACCGTCGAGCGGGCGCTGCTGCGGCTGGGCTACACGCCCGAGCAGGCCGGCGAGATCGTCAACCACATCGACGCCACCGGCACCGTCGAGGGCGCGCCCCATATCAAGGAGGAGCACCTGGCCGTCTTCGACACCAGCTTCCGGCCCCAGAACGGCACCCGGTTCATCCACCACATGGGCCACATCCGGATGATGGCCGCCGTGCAGCCGTTCATTTCCGGGGCCATCTCCAAGACCATCAACATGCCGGAGGACTCCACCGTCGAGGACATCATGAACGCCTATATCGAGGCCTGGCGCCTGGGCCTCAAGGCGGTGGCCATCTACCGCGACGGCTCGAAAAAGGCCCAGCCTCTGAGCACCTCCACCGAGGCGGCCAAGGGCGCGGTGAAAGAGAAGATCGTCTACCGGCCCGTACGGCGGAAGCTGCCCGACGAGCGGAAGTCGATCACCCACAAGTTCTCCATCGGCGGCCACGAGGGCTACCTCACCGTCGGCCTCTACGAGGACGGCACCCCCGGGGAACTCTTCATCACCATGGCCAAAGAGGGCTCGACGATTTCCGGCCTGATGGACAGCTTCGCCACCGCCATCAGCTACGCCCTGCAGTACGGGGTGCCGCTGAAGTTCTTCGTGGACAAGTTCAGCCACGTGCGCTTCGAGCCGAGCGGCTGGACCGGCAACCCGCAGATCCCTTACGCCAAGTCGATCATGGACTACATCTTCCGCTGGCTGGGGCTGAAGTTCCTCGGCGCCGAGGTGGTGGAGAACGTCGCCGGCGACGCGCCGAAGCTCCAGAAGACCGAGCCGGAACCGCAGCAGGCGCTGCCCTTCGACCCGGCGGTGGCCGACGCCCCCGTCTGCGCCGAGTGCGGCGGGCTGATGACCCGCAACGGCTCCTGCTACAAGTGCGAGAACTGCGGTTCCACCAGCGGCTGCTCGTGAGCCGGCGCCGCTTCCGGCCGGCACGGCTTTGACAAGACTGCCCCGCCCGGGAATCGGGCGTGCCGCCGCCGTCTTACATAGAAGGAAGGAAGATGCCGGCCGCAGGCGATCCCCCGGCCCGCCCGGCTCTCTCCAGGGGCGGGCCGGTTGATGTGCGAAAGGAGGACCCGGCCCGAACCGGGCTCCGCCGCTCCCGGTCCCCAGGCGCTCCTTTACCTCTTCCTTTCCATCGGCCGCCGGCGGCCCGCACGCCAACCCGGTCCAGCCTGAAAATTGTGGGGAAATCCACGTAAATCAGCGGTGAATCCAACCTTAGAACCAGGAGAAAAGCCTGCGCTGCCGCAGGCAAATCCCGGCAGCGCGCCGGCTTCAGCGCCCGCGGCCGGAGCGGGCGGGCCGTCCGGAACGCTCAGGCGAGCTGGGCGCCGCCCGGTGCGCGTGTCCCCACCGCCGCCGCGGCAGCATCTCGAGCAGTTCCTCGAGATCGCTCTCGGCCATCGTCAGCGTCCAGACCACCGTGTCGCCCACCGCCGAAACGTCCAAGCCCTCCAGGATCCGCCTCATCAGCTCGGCGCGTTCGGAGCCGCCAAGCTGAGCGACGCTCACGAAGAACTCGATGACGTGCGCGAGCGCCTGGGCGGCCAGGGCGTTCGCCGTCCGGATCTCGCCCCCAGCCTCGATCCGGGGGCCGAAGACTACGCCCGCCGTGATCCCCTCGATCGCCCGCAGCAGCCTGCCCGTGCCCGGGCCGGGCGCGTTCGCCGCTTCGGGAAGCTTGCCGAGGAGCTCCGCCGGCGAGCCGAGCATGACGAACCAGACGTGCTTGCCCGCGCTGACGCGGTCGATCTCGGCCCGGATCTCTCCTCCCAGGACCGCTTTCGCTTCCCATCGCGCCGCCGCCGCGGCGACGGCTTCCGGTTTGCCGGCCACAGCGATATCCTCGGCGGGGAAGGCCAGCGCCCGGGGCCGCTTACCGCCGGCGGTGATCGCCGGCACGGCGCCGAACGAAGTCACGTCCAGGCCCTTGTCTTCGGCGTACTGGAGCAGGGCGTCGCGGTCGAAGCGCCCGCGGGCCACGAAGACGCCTTCGCTCTCTCGCGAGAGGCCGTCGCCGCCCAGGACGATCTCGATCAACCCCGTCCGGGGATCGAAGCCGGTGGCGGCGGCGAACTCATCCAGCTCCTCGGCGTGCCGTTCGGCGCGTTCGAGCCACCAGGCGCCCAGCGGCGACTCCCGCACCGGATCGCAGACGACGCCCGCGGCGACCTTCGTATCCGGCGGCAGCAGGTTGACGAGCGCCGGGTCGGCGGCGGCGAGCAGGCCTGCCGCCAGCAGCGCGGAAACCAGCAGACGGGCGGGCATGGCGGTCCTCCTATTTATCGGTCCGGCGGGCGGCCTCGCCTCTATTTTACGGGCACTTGTCCGACGATTTCGATCCCGAATCCCTCGAGACCGACGATTTTTCTCGGATGGTTCGTCAGCAGCCGGATCCGCCGCAGCCCGAGGTCGGAGAGGATCTGGGCGCCGATGCCGCTCTCGTACTGCAGCAGCCGCTGGCCATCGGGCGTGGTGTAGTGCTGGAACTTGCGCCCGTGGGAGACCAGCCGCGGCGGTTCGCCCTCTTGCTCCGGCGGGGCCGTGTGCAGCCCCGAACCGCTCTCGTGCAAGTAGACGAGAACGCCGGCGCCTTCCTTGACGATCCGGGCGAGCGAGATCCGCACCAGGTTGGCGCAGTCGCATTCCCGGGAGCCGAAGATGGCCCCCAGGGCGCAGTGCGTCTGCATGCGGACGGTGACCGGGTCGCGCGAAGCGATGTCGCCGTGGACCAGCGCCAGGTGGATCTCCGGGCTGATCGTGGACGCGTAAGCGATGGTGTGGAACTCGCCGAATTCGTTCACCAGCCGGCCCTCGGCCTTGCGCCGGATGAAGCGCTCGGTCTGGAGACGGTAGCGGATCAGGTCGGCCACCGAGATCATCTTCAGGCCGTGCTCGGCGCAGAACTTCTCGAGCTGCGGCACCCGGGCCATGGTGCCGTCGTCGTTCATCACCTCGCAGATGACGCCGCCGGGGCGCAGGCCGGCGAGCCGGGCCAGGTCCACGGCGGCCTCGGTCTGTCCGGCGCGCACCAGGACCCCTCCCTTGCGCGCCCGCAGGGGGAAGACGTGGCCCGGGCGGGCGAGATCGTGGGGCTTGGTTTCGGGATCCATGGCCACCTGGATGGTGCGGGCGCGGTCGGCCGCCGAGATGCCGGTGGTGACCCCCTCACGGGCGTCGATCGCTTCGCAGAATGCCGTCCCGAAGCGCGAGGTGTTCACCTGCGACATCAGCGGCAACTGCAGCTCGTCGCAGCGCTCCTCGGTGAGCGCCAGGCAGATGAGGCCCCGGCCGTGCTTGGCCATGAAATTGATGACCTCGGGGGTGACCTTTTCGGCGGCGACGGTCAGGTCGCCTTCGTTTTCGCGGTCCTCGTCATCGACGACGACCACCATCTTGCCGGCGCGGATCTCCTCGAGGGCTTCCGGTATGGAGGCGAATGGCATAGATGAAACTGTTCCCGCGCGCCGCTTCGGACGGGGCGCTCTTGTTTCCATGATAGCCCGGCGCGGCGGCCGGAACCCTGGCCGGGGGGACTGCAGAACCGCGCCGCCGGTCGCCGAACCGGACCGGCGGGAACGGGCGGCGCGGGCGGCGCGTGACGCGTGGCGAGAAAAAGTTCGGCTAAAGAAGAAAACAGAGAAGCCTTTTGATTTCACTGCGTTGGCGGCATGGGTGACGCGTGGGTGAGGGCGAGCCGCCACCCGGACGGACTGGCTCAGTATGGCGAATATCAGGCGAACACGATCGCCGGGGCGGAGGCCGCGGCGATGAGCGGCGAGGCAAGTTGATACGGGGGGTTCCGGCATAGCGTTTGTCCGGCGGCGGGGTTCCCGCGGCGGGGAAGCGCGCGTCGGCCGCGGGGCAACCTCGGCGGAGGCCCGGCCGCCCGTTCCGGGTTATCGCACGAGACCGGGCAGCGGGAGCGGTCCGGAGGAGCGAAGTGGCCGCGGGGTAGCGAGTTGGCGGGGTGCATTCGGCGGTGACCGTGGGAAGCGGCCGGGTGCGCCGTCCGGTCGGACGGTACGGCAGCGGCGACCGGTCGCGGACCTGCGCCGCCGGCGCTGAGGCGGGGCCGCGTTGCGGAACCGGTCGGCGCTCGTCATCCCGGTCCATCGTGAGCGGCTGGAGGGCGCTCCGGCGCGCGGCAGGGCGAAACCGCGGCCAGTCGCCGGCAATGGAGGAGCGAACGGAAGCGAAATTCGCGGGCATACGCAAGTTTTCGCATCGGTGCGCATCAAAAATTGCAGAACCGGTTTCATTTCGGATCTTCTTGTGCTAGGATTCATTGTGCTCCGGCCCGCCGCCGGACGGGCGGGCGCGGTCCGCCGCTGCTGCGGGCGCGAAAGAACAGAACGAGGTCAGCAAAAGGGGGAAGAGCGCGCATTGACTCTATCCAGCCGGGTTCCACTCGCCTTTCGAGACTTCTTCACCCAGGCCACGGGTATCCGGACGGGCCCTTATCGGTACCAGGAGCGTCTCGCCGAGGGCGGCGCCGGAGAGGCGGAGGCCCATCGCTTTCCGGAGCTGCTCGACGTCCCCACCGGCCTGGGCAAGACGGCGGCGGTGGTGCTGGCCTGGCTCTGGCGGCGGCGGTTTCACCCCGACGAGGAGGTCCGCAGGCGGACGCCCCGCCGGCTGGTCTACTGCCTCCCGATGCGGGTGCTGGTGGAGCAGACCTACGAGAACACGGTGCGGTGGCTGGCGAGGCTGGGGCTGCTCGCGGGGGACGCCGCGTGGCGGGACCCCGATGCGCTGGAGGGTCTCGAGGAGTACAAGCCGGACCCCGGACGGAATGAGCTCCCTGAAGGCTGGGCCCGGAACCGGGGGCATGGCGGCGCGCCGATCGCTGTGCATCTCTTGATGGGCGGAGAAGAGCGTACCGACTGGGCGTTGTGGCCCGAGCGCGACGCCATTCTCATCGGTACCCAGGACATGCTCCTGAGCCGGGCGCTGAACCGGGGTTACGGGGCGAGCCGCTACCGGTGGCCGCTCGAATACGGGCTCTTGCACACGGACTGCTTGTGGGTTTTCGACGAAGTGCAGTTGATGGACGTCGCCGTGGCCACCTCGGCCCAACTCGAGGCGTTCCGC
>CAYWXL010000022.1:0-61556 GCA_964461995.1 uncultured Solibacteraceae bacterium | reverse complement strand
ATGCGCTCGCCGTACCGGCCGAATCCGCCGTAGCCGGAGCGCAGCCGGGTGTCGGAATCGGGGATCTTCCCTTGAGGGGTGGCGTATTCCCCGCTGTCCTGGCCGCCGCCGCCGGCCCACAGCATCCACTTCCCTCGGCCGTATTCGAAACCCGCCGACCCGGACGCGAATCCGTTGGCCGAGCCGGCGGAGCCGCCGATGTGTCCGCGAAGTCCCTGGTGAGGATGCTCGTGAACCGCATGGTGGCGGCTGATCATGTTGACGACGCCGCCGACGGCGCTGCCGCCGTAGAGCAGCGTGGCCGGCCCCTTCACGATCTCGACCTCGTCCAGATTGCCGATGTCCACCAGTTCGCCATGATCTCCCGACTGCGAAGACAATGTCCCCGTGCGGATACCGTCCTGCATCACGAGCACGCGATCCCCGTCGAAACCGCGGATGATCGGGCGATCCGACCCAGGGCCGAAGCTCCGCTTGGCCACGCCGTTGCCCGGCTTTCCGGCCAAGGTTTCTCCGATTGACGGGGCGATCTCCTCGGCCAGCTCGAACGAGTTCCTGGTCTCCACGGATTGAAACGCCTCGAACGCGGTTTGCGGACGGCCGCTCGCGGTCACGGTCACTTCCTGACGGACGACGGCCAGCCCGAGCTCGAAGTTACAGATGGCGGTCTTGCCGGCCGTGACCGTCACTTCGCGCGTGACTTGGCGGAGCGTCGCGCTGACGTGTGCGGTGAGACGGTAGGCGCCTGGGGGCACCTGATCGAAACGGTAGCGGCCTTCAGCGTTAGTCTGCGCCGTCAGGCCGAGTTCCATCAAGCGAACCGTGGCCCCGGGCAGCGCTTCGCCGGTATCGGCGAGCACTACCTTCCCCTCGATTCCGCCGGTTTCGGCCGCCGGGCCGGGTTGCGCGGCGAAAGCCGGAACCAGAAGAAGTAGAATCACAATCGTCTGGTTCATTGCCGGATCCTCCTTTCCAATCCCCCGCGCCAACTGAGAACGCTGAAACGGTACACGTCCTCGTCCTGCTGCGCAGAGGCGCCGCTCGTTGCGCGTCAGGCGAAGGAAGGAGGAGCTCTAGGGGCGTGGGAGGCGAGGAAGGTTTCCTTGCCGGGGTCAGCGCCGCGGTCGGGAGAAAGCCGGCTGAGAACTTTGAACGTCCAAAGCGCGGCCGCGCTGCTATGCAGCCCAGGGAGGCCGCTGACATGGCAGACCTGGCAGGTGTGGCCGGGCTGGGCGCTGTGCAGCGTGTGGACAGCAAGGAGGGCCGCCGTGCCGCACACGAGGAGGGCGGCAAGCGATACGGCCACCATCCGCGCTGATCTGCCGGTCACGCGTCGTCCCCTTGCCCAGCAGCATATCAAAATGGCCTGCGGTACGGCCTGGGGAAGCGAATCAACCCGAGTGCAGCGGCCACTCCGGGAGTCCAACCGAGGGCAAGAGTCGGTGGCCCGCCCGGCGAGGCGTATGAGCGGCAGTTCCGATAGCGGCGCCGGAGGAGGGCCGAAACAGAACTGCCGAGGCGCCCGTTCGTGTCCTGGAACGGTCGAGCAGACGCCCGTTGCGGACCGGGATTACAGAGAGGGAGACGGCGAATCATCACGTACAAGTGCTGAATGATCAAGAACTTAAATTTTTCCGATATTCAGGCTTGATTTTCTGTAGAGGCCGTGCTAAAGTACAAACAAGCGAATAAGTCGTCATTGACTTAAAGCATCCCCGGCGGCGAGGCCCAGCTCGTCGCCAGCCCCTCTGAGTGAAGCCCGGTGGCCCAGCACCGGGCTTCTTTAAAAAAGATAGTCTCCTCCTGAGCACAACCGGCGGCGCAAGGCCGCCGGTTTTTTTGCAAAGAGAAAAGGGGCGCCCCCGGGCGCCCTCGCGTGGCCGTCTTCCGGATCTATCGTCGGGAATCTTCCCCGAAGTCGAATCCGCCGAAGTCGAAGCTCCGCGGCCCGCGCTTACCGAATCCCATGGCTCCAGCGCCGGGGCCCCGACGCCGTCCGGCGGGTCCCAGCAGCCCGAGGGCGTGCGCCTGGCCGATGGCGGGGACGAGCCTGGCGGCTTCTTCCAGGGCCTCGAGTTCCTGGGCGCGGCCCAGGTCGTTTTTCACGTAGTTGCGCACCGCGGTATGGAATGCGTCCATTGCGGATTTCACGCGCTGCCGCAACTCGCGCGCTTCCAGTATCAGCTTGCCGACCTCGGCCGGGTCGGGATTGTCGTTTTCCAGCAGCTCGCGCAGCGCCTCGTGGTTGGCCCGCATCTTCTCCCGAATGCCTTCAGCCTTCAGTTGCTCGGCCGCGGCCCGCCGTTGCCGCCGCACGAACTTGACGAGATCCCGCATCTGTTCCGGGGTAATGTCCAGCGCCTTTTGGAGCGCCTGGGAATGCGGACGCCGCGGGGCATCGGCTCCCGGTTCTGGTCCCGGCCCGCCTCCCGGAGGCGGCACCCCTTGGGCCAGCAGCATGGTCGCACATGCGGTCAACATCACCAACAGTTTTTTCATAGTTCCACTCCTTTCGCCTTGTCAGGCTCTCCCGTGTGACGCTGCCCGGGGGGCAGCGTCAGGCGGCTGTTCTCCGCCATCACTCACCAGCGAAGACGAGGATACCGGGACCGGGGATTACACGAGCCGGCGCGGAACCGCCGTTGGGCCGATCGCGATGGAAGCGGGAGCGGGGCGGACCCCTGTCGGCGCCGCTGCTCGAGATCGTCTGGCTCGCAACGGGCGCCTGCAGGCGGTTATTCGACGATGACCACCGTGCGGAAGACGGCCGGCCCGGCGCCGGCGTCATCGCCCGACAAGCTGACCAGGAAAGCGCCGGGCCGCTCGTAACGATGGGTAAGCCGCTGCTGCCAGGGGACTACCGTCCCGTCGCCGAAATCGACCCGGACGTTCTTCATGCCGTGGACCACGGACTCGAAGTTCACCGGGACGCCCGGCCGGACGCCTCGAACCGGGTGGTAATCGAGGACGGCGAAAGGCGGTTGCTTCCGGGGCTGGCGGGGAAGGACGTGCACTTGGACGAAATCCCACGCCTCGGCGCCCTTGCTGTCGATCACATGCAAAGCTTCCGAGTAGACTCCCGGCCGCTCGTACCGGCGCCGCACGCGTATCCCTGAGGCTCGCGAGCCGTCGGTGAACAGCCATTCCCAACTGACGATTTCGCGGCCCGGGGGCGGGATGGTCCGCGATCCATCGAGTTCGATCTCCTCACCGGCGTAGAGGTAGCGCACGCCGCCGGCGATCGGAATGATCTCGCCGGGATAGGTCCGCTGGTAGGCTTCGACCAGGAGCGGAAAGGAGTTCAGGAACTTGCCGGCCGACTTGATTTCGACGTGCAAGTGGGGATCTTCCGAGGGCAGCCCTTTCCAGGTATTGCCGGTCTTGCCGAGGCGCTCGCCGCAACGGATCTCGTCGCCGCGACGGAGGTCCCGGCGCAAATTCAGCGCGTTCATGTGGGCGTAGCGGAAAACGAGGCCCCCCGGATCCCGGACGAGCACGCTGTTCGACTCTCCGTCGCCGTGAGGGCCGGGGATGGTTTCCACGGAACCGTCGGTCATCACGACCACGTCATCCCGGTCGGGAACGTGGCCGAAGTCCTCACCGCGATGGTAGTAGACGCCCGGCTGGCCCGGTACCAGCCCTAGGAACGTGTTGCGGTAGGTGCCTGCCGACCAACGCTCACTGGCGATCGGGAAGACGAGGCGTTTTCTGGCATAGTAAGGCAGGGCGGCGTCCTGAATCTCCAGCCGCACGTCTTTGGCGAGCGGATCCGGAACGATTCCCCCGGACGCCCCGCGGAGGCCGGAAACGAGGATGCGCAGACCGCCCAGTTCCGCGGGCATCACATAAGGCCCCGCTTCCAGCGTGAAAGGCCGGCCGTCCACCTCGATTTCCAGCGTCGCTCCAGTCACCGCCTTGACGACTCTGGATGCGAGGGCGTCGAAATACGGCTCTGTTCGTTCGCGCACACTCACGAGCCTGACCGTCCGAGGAAGAGCGTCGGCATCCCAGATCTGGCAGCTCTCGCCTTGATCCAACTCGCAGACCTGGGGATTGGCGAGGTCGGGAAGCTCCTTGATCCGGATATTGCGGAACTCCACGAGGGAGCCGTGGCCGAGGAAGCCGACCCGGCCCCGGGTGCGCCGCATGCCCGGGTGCTTCGCGATGATCTTCGGATCGGTAACCTGGGAGAGGTCCGCGTCGTTTATTATGACGCCGTTCAACGTCACGCGGATGTGCGGACCCAGCACGAGGATCTCTTCCTCGTTCCACTCCCCGGCTGGTTTCAGGGCGTCGCGCTGAGGAGGCACGATGTTGTAGACGGCGCCGTGCCGCTGCCAGGGTTTCAGCCAGCCTTTGTATTTGGGGTGGTCGTGGTCAAGGATCTGGATCTCGATGCCCGTGTAGGCGACGTCGCCCGAGATCGGGGCGCGGATCGCCACCCCGTTGTTCCCGCCGGGCTCGATGCGGAATTCAAACCGGAAGATGAAGTTGCTGAACTCACGCACTGTCAGCAAGTTGCCGCCGCCATCGCGAGGGCAGACCAGCATGCCGTCGCGGACGATGTAGCCTTTTCCAGTCTTGGTCTTATGCACCAGCACCCATCCGCGCAGGTCGGTACCGTTGAACAGGGAAGTAAAGCCGTCCTCGGCGGCGAAGCCCGCCGACGCAAGGAGTAAGAAAACCGTCAGTATTCGGGTCACGTTGGAAATGATACTGCACGGAGGAGGCGTGGTGCGCGCCGCCTCCGGCACGTCACTTTCCAGGGTTACGGCGCCGCCCGGCGGCCGGGCGGAGGGGGGCTGTGGCCATACGGGCCGGGGTTGCGCCTGGTGGACTGGTATAGAATAAAATCAAAGCCATCGGGAGGTGAGCCTTCTCCAGTAGCCGACCGGGACAAGATGGGCGGACCCGCAACGCGGGACTCCTGGTCAGGATCCCGCAAGCGCTATTTGCGCTTGTATTCCCTGATGAGTGCCGTATTTGCGGCACACCTCTCCGGGAAGTCTCGCGCATTCCGGTGTGCGGGACCTGCCTGGCTCCGCCCGCACCGCTGACGGCCGAATACGAATGCGTTACTTGTGGCAGGCCGTTCCTGACGGGGCATCCTCTCGACGCCAATGGTCGATGCCGCCTCTGCCGGGCGGGACACTACGGTTTCGACGCTGCGTTTGCATTCGGTTCTTACGAAGGCCGGCTGCGGGATCTGGTTCATTTGTTCAAGTACGGCGGGGTGGAAACACTGGCGGGTCCGCTGGGGCGGATCATGATGCTCGCTTACCCGCGCGGCCGGACCTTTGACGTAGTGGTCCCGATGCCCATGCATTGGTGGCGGCGCTGGCGCCGCGGGTTCAATCAGTCAGAGCTGCTCGCCAGAGAGGTGGGAGAACGGGCGGGGTTGCCGGTGGCGGCGGCAGTCAGAAGGTTGCGGCACACGCCGCCTCAGGCGGGATTGTCCGGCAAGGAACGGCGCAAGAATGTCGAAGGCGCTTTCGCTATCCGGCGGCCCGACCGTGTGCGAGGCAAGCGGGTACTCCTTGTGGACGACGTACTGACCACCGGTTCGACGGCGAGCGCCTGCGCCCGCGCTTTGAAGGAGGCGGGCGCCCGGTATGTCGCGGTACTGGCGTTGGCAAGGGCCGACCGACGGCATGCGAGCGACGCGGCGGATCAGGGGGATCGTGAGCTAACTCTTTCCCTCGGAGCGACGGCATGCGCGTGAACGGACATGGTTTGCAGAAACCGGTGCTCGTGCTGAACGCCAGCTACGAGCCGATCAACGTCTGCGCCGCCCGTCGCGCGATCGTGCTCGTGCTGAAAGGCGTGGCGGCGGCGGAGGAGAAGACGGCTGAGACAGTATCCGCCGTCAGCATGTCCATTCCGTTACCCAGTGTGATCCGGCTCCTCGAGTACCGCCGGATTCCGCGTCAGACGCGTGCCCTCTCGCGCAAGAACATCCTGTTGCGCGATCGCTACACGTGCCAGTACTGCGGGCGGACCGCGCCGGCCGCTGAGCTGACAATGGATCACGTGATCCCGCGGTCCCGGGGCGGCGAGTCCACTTGGGAAAACCTGGTGGCTTGCTGCATCGAATGCAACAACAAGAAGGGAAACCGGACGCCGGAAGAAGCGGGGATGAAGCTGGCTCGTCCGCCCCGCCCGTTTACGCTCCACACGAGCCGACACATCATGCGGCTGCTGGGCCGTGCGGACGACCGGTGGCGGAAATATCTCTTCTACTGAAGTTCCCGACAGTTGCCGGGCGCGCTTGCTGTCACGTGGCCGGGATCAGCGCTGCGGTCCCGCCTGCTTGCGACGGCGCCATAGGACGAAAGCTCCCAAGGCCCCGGCGACGAGTAGCCCCGTCTGGGGCTCCGGAACGCCGACCGCCCGCACCATCCAGTTTCCACCCCCGAGCAGGTTCAAGTTCGTCACGGAACCAGCAAGGTTGTCCGGGGTCTGGCCCGGGAGCAAAGCGACCCAACTTTGGCCGGCGCTGGAGGAGAGATCCAGGTATGGGCCCACTTCCCCGGCGTTTAGGAATGCACTCGCTCCGACGAAGAACCAATCGCCCGGCGAGAACGAGTACGGCGTGATGGGAAAATCGAAAAACACGTTCCCCGTGCCGGTGATCGTTCCGAGAGAAGCCCTTACGGAAACCGCGTCGGAGGGGTCCCCGTCGTTAGTAGGGTCGGACCATAGATAAGCGGTCACCGCCGTCCCCACTGGCGCGCTTGGATGGAACGCTAGTTGGATCGTGGTAATCGAAGCGCCCCCCGGCAGAGCTTGGAACCCGTTCAACCAGAACCAGTACCCGGAGTTTGTCGCATCTACGATGAGACCCTCCCCCGAGCCGTCGTCATAACTATAAACGAGACCAGCTCCGCATGGCGCCGCTGACAACAGGGCCGCGGCGAGTAACAGCCGCAAATACATTCATCCTCCTCCGTGTCCTTCACAGGACCTCAGCATAAGCTTAACAGAACTCCCGGCAGATGGAGCGAAATTCGGACCCGTTTCGAGAAATCTCCGGCTTCGTATACGGCCGGCGGGCGTGCCCGAATCTTGCTCAACACCGGGACGCCGCGCTGTTGGAGGGAAGAACGATGATCGCGGCGAGCCTGGCTCCGGCGCCCGGGGACCGTGTCAGACGGATGTCATCAGGTTAGGCGAGGGAAAGACCCGTGTGACCGCGAGGCGGAGCGGCTATTCCCGGTCGCCGGTTGGGCTGGCCGGGGCTTCTTCGCCGTCGCGCTTCAGCCAGCGGTCCAGCCAATCCAGGAACGTCTCGTACCAGAGCACCGAGTTCTGCGGTTTCAGAATCCAGTGGCCCTCGTCGGGGAAGATCAACAGTTTCGCTGGCACGTCCTGCATACGCAAGGCGGTGAAGAGCTGAAGCCCTTGGCCGTAGGGCACGCGGAAGTCTTTTTCGCCGTGAATAACGAGCGTCGGGGTGAAGAAATCCGAGATGAAGCGGCTGGGTGACCAGCGCTCGTAAAGCTCTGGGTTTTCCCAAGGCATGCCTTGGAAGTCCCAGATGGGGAACCACAACTCCTCGGTTTCCAAAGCCCAACTCCGCAGATCAAAGACGCCCGCGTGAGAAACGAAGGCCTGGAAGCGCTGGGTGTGTCCGAGCATCCAGTTGATCATGTAGCCGCCGTAGGAGCCGCCAGCGGCAGCCATGCGGTCGGGCTGAACATAAGGCAGGCCGGCCACGTGATCGACGACCGCCATGATGTCCTCGAAGACCTTGCCGCCCCAGTCGGCGTTGATCTCATCGGTGAATTTCTGCCCGTATCCGGTCGAGCCCCGGGGATTGGGCATGACCACCACGTAGCCGGCGGCAGCGAAAACCTGCGCGTTCCAGCGGTAACTCCACTTCTCTCCCCAAGCGCTTTGGGGGCCGCCGTGGATGAGGAAGAGGACCGGGTAGCGCTGGCTCGGATCGAACCCCGGGGGCTTGAGCAGGAAACTGTGCACGGGCGTTTGTCCGGCGCCTTCCACGCGGAACTCCTCGTATGCCGGGAGCTCGTACTTTTCGAGCAGGGAGAAGTTCAAGTTCGTCAGCGGCCGGGGCGGACCGCCTGAGGCCGAGGCCGCGTAGATCTCCACGGGCTTCGATCCGCTCTGCTGGGTGAAGATCATCGTCCGGCCGTCGGGAGTGAACTGCATGTCGGCGGAGGTAGCCGAGCCGGGCACGACCACGCGGACAGCGCCGCCGGTGACGGCCATCATCTGGATGCCTTGGCGGCCGCGGTCCTCGGTGGTGAAGAAGATGCGGCGGGAATCGGGAAACCAAGTGAAGCCGGTAACGGGGCGGTCGAGGCCGTCGGTAAGAAAGACCACGCTCTCTGGGTCCCAGCGCCATTGCGGCTTCTCCTCCGCGCCTTCCTCTTGCGCGACGGCTCCCGGCTGCGCGGCGGGCTGCTGAGTCTCCTCTCCTTCTTCGACCGGCACGCGGCGGATGACGCTCAGGCGCCACTTGTCGCTTTCATAGCCGCCTCGCATCTGCGAGAGGAAGGCGATGTAGTTGCCGTCCGGCGAGTACTGCGGCGAGGCGTCCGCCCCGGGCATTTCGGTAAGCCGGACGGGCTCGCCGCCCTCGACAGGCACCACGAACAGCTCGGTGTTCGTGCTAGCGGCCGGGTTCGGGTCGGGCTTCTGGACGTAACAGAGTTCTTTGCCGTCGGGCGAGACAGCGTAACCGTCGCCGCCGCCGAGCGAGAACGGCGGAGCGTCCCGCGGTCCGGGTGTGAGATCGCGCACCTCGCCACCCTCGACCGGCGCCACAAAGATATGCGTGACGCGGCCGTCCCGCCAGTGGTCCCAGTGCCGGTAGAGCAGCTCCTCGTAGATCCGGGCCTTCACTTTGCTCTTCTTGCGGCGCTCCAGGCGCGCGGCGTTGCAAGCCATGTCGGGGCAGTCGGGGAAGACGTCGCTGGTGAAAATCAGGTTCTCGCCGTCGGGCGACCAGAGAACGCCATCGGCCTCGGTGGCCAGGTCGGTCACCTGCCTGGGGTTGGAGCCGTCGGCGTCCATGATCCAGATCTGGTTCGTGCCGCTGCGATTCGAAATGAAGGCGATCCGCGTGGAATCGGGCGACCACCGCGGCCGGTAATTCATGGTTCCGGACCACGTGATGCGCCGCGGGCTGCCGCCCTCGACGGGTACGGTGTAGATCTGTTTCGGCTTGGTGTTCTCTTCGAGATCCACCGTCTGGACGACGAAGGCCACCGTCGAGCCGTCGGGCGAGAGCTGCGGATCGCTGATGCGCTGGAACTCTAGCAGCCCGTGCACCGTCAGTGGCTGCTTCTGGGCTTGAAGAGGGGCGAAGAAGAGAATCAAGAGCAGGCAGGATCCACGCAACAGGAGCATCAACTCGATTGTAGCGCGCGCTTCTGGCCCGGCTTAGCGGCGTGCGGCAGCGAAGATGCTCTGGGTGGAGGGGACCACGACAATCCCGCTTTCGGTAACGGTGTAGCCCTTCTCCCGGTCGGCGTCGGCGTCGAAGCCGATCACGCTGCCCTCCGGAATGATGGCATTGGCGTCGATGATGGCGCGGCGGATGCGGCTGTAGCGGCCGATGTTGGCGTTCTGCATGATGATTGAGTCCTCGATCACGCAGTAGCTGTTCACCCGGACGCCTGGCGACAGCACCGAGCGGTTCACGCGCCCGCCCGAGATGATGCATCCCGAGGAGACGATGGAATCGATCGCCACGCCCATGCGGCGGCCTTCCTGGGCGAAGACAAACTTGGCCGGCGGCGCCTGCTGGGGCCGGGAGCGCAAGGGCCAGCGCCGGTCGTACAGGTTGAATTCCGGCGTCACGCGAACGAGGTCCATGTTGGCCTCGTAATAGGCGTCGATCGTTCCCACGTCGCGCCAGTACTTGGCGGTCTTTTCGTTGAGGTCGTGGAAGTCATAGGCGCAGACGCGGACGGAGTTCACCAGCTTCGGAAGCACGTCGCGACCGAAGTCATGCGAAGAGCCTGGGTCTCCGGCATCTTCCATTAGCGCCTTGATCAGCACCGGGGTGTTGAACATATAGATGCCCATGGAGGCGCTGATCATTTCCGGGTTGAACGGGGAACGCGCCGGCGTTCCGTGCTCCGGTTTCTCTACGAAGCCGGTGATCTGGCCGCCGGGGTTGATCTCCACGACGCCGAAGCGGCTGGCGTCCTCGGGCCGCACCTGGATGGTGGCCAGGGTCACGTCGGCGCGATGGTCGAGATGGCACTCGAGCATCTCGCGGTAATCCATCTTGTAGATGTGGTCGCCGGAAAGGATCAGGACCCGGGCCGGGTGTTCGGCGATGATGCTCTCAATGTTCTGGTAGACGGCATCGGCCGTACCGCGGTACCAGTCCTCGTGGACACGCTTCATCGGCGGGATCACCTCGATGAACTCCCCCAGCTCCGACGAGAAGATGTTCCAGCCGTCGCGGATGTGCCGCGACAGCTCCAGCGCCTTGTACTGCGTGAGAACGAAGATGCGCCGGATTCCGGAATTGACGCAGTTAGAGAGGGTGAAATCGATGATCCGGTAGGAGCCGCCGAACGGGACTGCTGGTTTGGCGACGTGCCGGGTCAGCGGGTAAAGACGCTCGCCGGCGCCGCCCGCTAGGAGGATTCCCAGCGTGTCCTGCATTCTCTACTCCGACTTATAGCAGATGCGGCAGGCCGCGCGGGCGGCAAAAGCAGCCCCCGAGCTGCGGCGCCGGCGACGGCTGTCCATTCCGGAGCGGCGGGCGGCTCCCAAACCCTGAGAGGTGCGGCGGCTTCCCTTCAGGTGAAGATGATCTGGGCCCCGGCCGACTTCTCGTAGAACTCGCCCACCGTGATAATGCCGTCCACCTCGGAGCAGAAGTCCTCTTTCTTGAGGTGGAACATGTCCACGGTGGCCTTGCAGGCGTAGATCTCGCAGCCGGAGTCGTGGATCAGGGTGATGAACTCCCGCACCGGCGGAATGTCCAGCTTCTCGATCTCCTTCTTCATCATCCGGGTCGCCAGCGCCGACATGCCGGGCAGCATTCCGATGATGCTCGGCATGTGCATCGCCGGGTTGCCGACGGTGGCCACTTTCAGGTGGTCCATCCGCTTGTCGATGATGGCCTCCAGGCCGAAGAAGGTGAAGAAGAGCTGAGCCTCGATGCCTTCCATACGGGCGCCGTTGGCCATGATCAGGCCCGGATAGACGCCGTCGAGGGAGCCGCGGCTCACGATGATGGAGACCTTCTCGATGGGCTTGAATTCGGTTTCGTTCGCCATGGGATCACCTCGCTTTCAGATGCAGCCCTTCGGCTTCGGCAGTCCGGCGATCTTCGCCGCCTTCTTGGCCGGCCCCTTGGGGAAGAGTTTGTAGAGCGTCTTGGTGTCCACGCCGCTCTCCTTGGTGAGGCGGCGGATCGAAGGCGCATCGCCTTCTTGCTCGTAGACCTTGCGCATGAACCGGATCACCTTCCAGTGATCTTCGGTCAGCTCTTCGATGCCGGCCTCCTTGGCCAGCTCGCGGGCGATCTCCTCGTTCCAGTCCGCCAGGTTGGCCAGATGGCCATCAGCGTCCAACTCGATGGTCTTTCCTGCCAATGTGGTTGTTGGCATCCTTGTCTATTCCTCCTTGGTTTGAGCAGTTCTTGAATCCTGGACCGGGCCGGGCGCTCCTTGGGCCGCCCCCAGTCCTTTGATGAACTCCAGCAGCGCCACGAGTCCGCGCCGGACTTCCGGCGTGTTCATCTCCCGCAGCAATTCGAAAAGGCTCATTTCCTGCCGCGGCGACGCCTCGCCCCTAGCGAGCGCCACGACCAGAGTCTCCAGCGCTTGCAAGGTTCCTGGTTGGGTCACTGACTTGGCCCACCGGATCAGGCGCGGCACGTTCTCTCGCAACTGTTCCAGGTCTTCGTCAATGAGGGTCGCGACCGCGTCGTCGGCCATTCCTTTCATGTGGCCGGCGAACTCGAAATAGCCCTGGCGATCCAGTTCGTCGAGTTTCACCAGCGCTGTGGCGTAAACGTCCTTGCTGATGGGCTTGAGATCCTCCATCAGGTCGCGCAGGCTTTCGAGCTGGTCGAAGAGGCGCGCCAGGTTGTTGGCATTGCGCAGCAGCTTCTTGAAAAGGTAGACGAGGTCGCCCGGTTTGACGTGCTCGGAAACCTCTTCGAGCTCTTCCACCGTCGTGCGGTAGAGGTCCTTGGCCACCAGCGTGAGGTCGTTCTTGAGGTCTTCCATCTCGAGACGGTGGCGCTTCTGGTGTCCGAGCTCCTCGATGATGAAATCCAGCTTGCAATTGAGTTCGTCGATCTGAGCTTGCAACTCGGTCGTCGTCGCCATAGCTTACGGCCTCTTTCCCGCCATCGACATCTGGGGCTCCAAAGGCAGCTCGGCGCCTTTGAGGAGCACGTGCCAGTACATCCACCGGAAGAGGATCTTTCCGTAGTGGTTCATCTTGGTCTCTTCGAGCAGCGAGAACGGCCCCACGCCGGGGAAGGGGAACTTGCCGGGCAGGGGCTCGACCTCGTAGTTGAAGTCGATCAGCATGCCGCGGCCGAAGCCGGACTCGATGAAGCAGTTGGCGTGGCCGTCGAACTTCGCCCGCATCGGCCGTCCATCGCTGTGGTCGAGGAAGTTCTCGAGCAGGATGTCGGACTGGAAATGGGCCACGGAGCCGGCCTTCGAGCTGGGCAGGTTCGTGGCGTCGCCGATGACGAAGATATTGTCGAAGTCCCGCGAGAGCAGGGTTTCTTTGTCGGTGGGCACGAAGTTCAGTTCGTTGCCCATGCCGCTGCGCCTGATGCACTCGTCGCCCATGTTGGTAGGAATGGAGATGAGCACGTCGTAGGGGACTTCCTCCTCTTCCCAGGAGACTAGCGCCTTCTTCTCGCTATCGACGCGCTGGATGCCGAACTCCGTCGTCAGGCGAATGTTCTTCTTTTCCAGGAAGTCCCCGAGAATCGCCGCCGCCCGCGGCCGGGTGAAGGCGCCCGGCAAAGGCGTCACCAAGTGGAGCTCTACCTTGTTCCGGATCCCGAGCTCGGTGAAGTAGGAGTCGGCCAGGAAGAGGAACTCCAGCGGGGCCACCGGGCACTTGATGGGCATCTCGGCGATGTGCAGCACCAGCCGCCCGCCTTCCCAGGACTTGAAAAAGCGTCGGAGCGTCTCGGCCCCGTGGGGCGTATAGAACTCGAACTTGCTCTTGCCCCACTCCTCGTCCACCAGGCCTTCCACCTCGTCGGGGCGGATCTTACAGCCGGTGGCGATGATGAGGTAGTCGTACGGCAACACGGCGTTGCCGGCCAGGATCACCCGGTTCTTGTCGGGTTCGATGTGGTCGATCTCCGAGGGGACCATCTCGACGCCCGGAGGGAAGAAGTCCCGCCGCGGCTTCTTTACATCCCGTAACGTATAGATTCCAAAGGGGATGAACAGAAAGCCCGGCTGGTAGTAGTGGGTTTCCGAACTATCGACGATCGTAATTCGCCACTCGTCCAGGTCCAGCGCCCCGGCGAGCTTGTTCGCCATCATTGTCCCGGCGGTGCCGCCGCCGAGAATCACGAGCCTACGCATCGACGGACCTCCTCACAGGTTCTTCACGCCGCGTCCCGGGCGCTCTGCGCGTTGGGTAAGTAAGTTGATTGTTTTGCTCTGGTTCCGGGCCACCACTACCGAAGATGCAAGGTTGGCGAAAAGGTGACTAACGAGTCTTAAACTCGATTAGGACAGGAGTGGTCGGGTGTACTTCGTTGAAAACACAGGTGGCAAGGCCGTCGCGCACGAGGGGAAACTGCGGTGGAATAGCCGCCTGTTCGCCGGCGGGATACACTGATGGGGTGGAAGAGGCGGTCCGGGGGAAGATCTACGATATCCGGCTCACCCGCCGTTTGCTGGCCTACATGGGGCCTTACTGGCCGGTGGCGGGAGTCGTACTGGCGCTGATTCTCGCCAATTCCGCCCTCCAGGTCGTCGGACCGCTGCTGACCAAGGCCGCCGTAGACCGCTACCTGGTGCCCGTGCCGGGCGTCTCGGTCCGGCTGCCCTGGGATCCCTACCTCTCCCCGGAGCCCGGTCCCGGGCTCGCCCAACTGGCGGCTATCTACCTTGCTGTGATCCTCCTGGGCCTGGCGTGCCAGTACGGGCAGCACTATCTGATGCAGTGGACCGGGCAGAAGGCGATGTTCGCCCTGCGGCGCGACCTCATGGCGCACTTGCAGCGGTTGGACCTCAAGTTCTTCGACCGTAACCCGGTGGGCCGTCTGGTGACTCGGGTGACGACGGACGTGGACACGTTGAACGAGCTGTTCAGCTCGGGGATCGTCACCATCGTTGCCGACCTGCTGCTGCTGGCTTTCGTCTTGGCGGCGATGCTGAAACTCAATGCGGAGCTGACGCTGCTCCTTTTGGCGGCGGCGCCCTTGGTGATCGCGGTGACGGCCGCGTTTCGGCACACGGTCTCCCGCTGCTACCGGGCCATCCGCGTGGCGATTGCCAAGATCAACGCCTTCATCCAGGAGCACGTCACCGGCATCGCCGTCGTGCAGCTCTTCAACCGCGAGGAGCGCAGCAAGGCGGAGTTCGAGAAGGTGAACCGCGAGTACATGGAAGCTTACAAGCGGGCCATCGTCGCCCACGGGTGGTTCTACCCGGCGGTCGAGTTCATCGGGATGCTCGCCGTGGCCGGCCTGTTGGGCTACGGCGGGTTTCTGATCGACCGGGGCGATCTCACGCTCGGCGTGCTGTTGGCCTTTTTCCAGTACGGCATGCGCTTCTTCCGGCCCATCCAGGATCTGAGCGAGAAGTTCGACATTCTCCAATCGGCCACTGCGGCGGCCGAGCGTATCTTCGAACTGCTGGACACCAAGCCCGAAATCACGCCCCCGCCGAAGCCGAAGCCGTTTCCGCCGTGGCCGGCTGACGTGGAATTCGACCATGTCTGGTTCGCGTACGAGGATGAGGACTGGGTGCTGCGGGACGTCACGTTCCGTCTGAAGGCGGGCGAAACGGCGGCCGTGGTGGGCCACACCGGGGCCGGCAAGACGACGCTGATCAACCTGCTGCTGCGTTTCTATGACGTCAGACGCGGGGCCATCCGGATCGGGGGCGTCGATATCCGGGAGATGGATCCGTCGGATCTGCGCCGCCACTTCGGGGTCGTTCTCCAGGATCCTCACCTGTTCACCGGCACCATCGAAGGCAACATCCGGCTGGGCACCGAGTGGATCGACGAGGAGCGCCTGGTGGCCGCCGCCGAGCAGGTAAATCTTCTCGATTACATTCGCGCTTTGCCTGAAGGGTTCCGCCATCCGGTGCGTGAGCGCGGCGCCGGCATCTCCACCGGTCAAAAACAGCTCATCAGCTTCGCCCGGGCGCTAGCTCACAACCCTCGCTTCCTCATCCTCGACGAGGCCACCTCCAGCGTGGACACGGAGACGGAACTCAAGGTCCGCGAGGCCTTGGCCCGGCTGGTAGAAGGCCGCACGTCGATCATCATCGCCCATCGGCTCTCGACCATCCAGCGGGCCGACCGCATTCTCGTGATGCACCACGGCGAACTGTGCGAACAGGGCACCCACGCCGAACTGCTCGCCCGCCACGGCATCTACTGGAAGCTGTACCGCCTGCAGTTCAAGGACCAGGAGGTTCCCACGCCCGGCTCTTGAGCCTCGCCGGAAGCTTGCGCCGTAAGCGATAATCCTCTCGTGAAGACCGGACTGCTCGTGTTGCTGCTGGTTTGCTGCGCCGCCCCGGCCCAGGAGCGGCGCCCGAGGGCCCGGGAGGCCGGCATCATTGTCGGGACGCTTCCCACCGGGCCGAACAACGCCATCACCGACGTTCGCGGCGTGCTGGTGGGCCACGCCACGCTGATCCGCGGCGAGAGGGTCCGCACCGGCGTCACCGCCGTGCTGCCCCATGGCGGCAATCTCTTTCGCCGGAAGGTACCCGGGGCCGTCTTCGTCGGCAACGGCTTCGGCAAGCTGATGGGCTCGACGCAGGTGAACGAGTTGGGAGAGATCGAGACGCCGATCCTGCTCACCTCGACATTGAACGTGCCGCGCGTTGCCGACGCCCTGCTCGACTACATGCTGGCCCTTCCCGGCAACGAGGACGTGGTATCCATCAACCCGCTAGTGGCCGAGACCAATGACGGCCGCTTGAACGACATCCGCGGCCGCCACGTCGGGCGCGAAGAGGTGTTCGCCGCGATTCGCAATGCCCGGAGCGGGCCGGTGGAAGAGGGCTGCGTAGGAGCCGGTACGGGCACCATCGCTTTTGGCTTCAAGGCCGGCATCGGAACTTCGTCGCGGGTGGTTCCGGCCGGCTACACTGTGGGCGTGCTGGTCCAAGCCAACTTCGGCGGCGACCTGCGGATCAACGGCGTGCCGGTGGCCCGCGAGTTGCGGCGAAGGCCGCGTTGGGCCCCCGCCGACGGCAGCGTCATCGTCGTCATCGCCACGGATGCGCCGGTGGGTTACCGCAATTTGCGGCGCATGGCGGCGCGGGCGATGCTGGGACTGGGCCGGACGGGCGCCGCCGGCTCGAACGGCAGCGGCGACTACGCCATCGCTTTCTCGGTCTCCCGCGACGGCCCGCCCGTGCCCAACGCGCGGATGTCGCCGCTGTTTCTGGCCGTGATCGAAGCCACCGAGGAGGCCGTCTACAACGCCTTGTTCCGTGCCACCACGATGACGGGAAACGGCCGCACCGTCGAGGCGCTGCCGATCGAGGAAACGCTCGCGATCCTGCGCCGCCACGGAGCGCTGACCGGGAAAAGTTCGCCAGGATCCCGGTAGGCTTCAGCTTCGTCGAACGTCGCTCCCGCCTTGTGCGTCCGGAATTCCGTCGTCGGGTTTCCCAGGATCCGGAGACCAAAGGTAGCCGCTGCGGAAGACCGTCAAGATGCGCGCCCCTTCGACGGGTCCCAGTTTCTTCCGCAGGCGCTGCACGTGTACATCCAGCGTGCGGCTTCGCACCCCCTCGCGGTAGCCCCAGACGTCCTTGAGCAGCACCTCGCGGGGGACGCACCGTCCGGCGTGCTGCCGCAGGTACCGCAGCAAGGCTCGTTCCTTGCGCGTCAGCCGAGTTTCCGTCGTCTCGTTCATGGGCAATGTCGCCGTGAAATGGGCCGGTAAAGCCATTCTTCACTACCCCCTCTGCCAGCGTATTCCTGCCCGCGCCCCCGAAGGTTACGCTCGCCGCTGGCCCCCCTTTTGCCGGCTTCGTTACGCGGTGGCGCCGGACGCCAGCGGGTGGTATTGACAACTATCGTTGGAACAAATACTATGGCCGCGTGGAACGGATTCCGCCGCTGTTGGAGGAACAGGTCTTCGTGGAGTTGCAGCGGGCCGCCGACGCGCAGATCCACGCGGTGACGGCGCTGCTGAAGGCGCACGGATTATCGCCCACCCAGTACAACGTGCTCCGCATCCTTCGCGGGGCGGGTGAGGAAGGGTTGCCCTGCCGGGAGGTTGCCAACCGAATGATCAAGCGTGATCCAGACGTCACCCGGCTGCTGGATCGCATGGAGGCGAAGGGGTGGGTAAGGCGCCGGCGGCGCAAGAGTGACCGCCGGGTGATCCTGGTGCGCATCACGGCTGCCGGACTGGATTTGCTCCGGTCCCTGGATGAACCCGTGCGCAGCCTTCATCGGCGGCGTCTCGGGCGCATGGGGGCGAGAAAGCTGCGGACGCTTCTCAAGCTTCTCGAGGAGGCCCGCAAGTGCGCCGATTTGGAGGAAGCCTGATAGAAAGGCATGAGGGAGGCAGTATGGGGCAATTAGGACTCACAGTGCTCCGCCTGGTCGTGGGCCTGGTCTTCGTCGTCCACGGCTGGCGCAAAGTTATGGTTGGACTCGACCAGGTTTCGGAATCTTTCGCCGGTCATGGCATCCCCTTACCGGTGGTTTCGGCGGTGTTGGCCACGCTGGCGGAATTCGTCGGGGGCGTGCTTCTGGTGGCCGGATTCAAAACCCGGCTAGCGGCGATACCGCCGGCGATCGTGATGGTGGTGGCTATGGTCACGGTTCATTTGCGGCACGGGTTCTTTCTGCCGAAAGGTTTCGAATATACGCTCGTTCTACTGGCCGCGTTGGTCACGCTACTGTTGTCCGGTCCGGGTCTGTTTTCAGTGGACGGCTTGTTGCGGAAGAGGGCTGCGGGCCGGGAGGAGCACAACGAGAAAACCCCTGGTTCCAGCGTTTCCGGGATCCAGCCGTGAGGGGAAGGCCGGATCCGGAAGACCTGCGGCAAGTGGGCGGTCGAGGTTCTGGCGGCGGCCGGTCTCGGCCAGGTGAGTCAACCGTTGCAGCGCTGTTGTGTTGCGCCCGGGTCTCGCTGCTGCCGGACAGATCGCCGCATACCCGGAGGGACGATCTCCGCGCCGTTCCCGTGATCCGCTGAAAGGCCTGATGGAGAGGCTCGGTTGAGTCCCTTCCTTCCCCTCAGCGGCGCCGGGGCCCGAACGTGAAGAAAGTCGCGCAACTAAGGAGTTTTTTCTAGAGAGGTGTGAACTGTTCTGCCGACTATATGAGTGAGATGGCAACACCCGAGACCACTACAGTTCCTCTGGAACGGACGGAGACGGGCGACGCCGCGCAGGCGAAACTGCTTGACGGGCACGAAGAGGCGTTTCTCAAGGCTCTTTGCGAACTGCTTGAGATACAGGCCCGCCGGAGCGAAGATGCCGTGGTGATCTGCCCCGACGGGCCATCGGTCCTGCATTGACGCATGCCTGACGGGGAGCGGGCCGTTGTTCTGTTATGATCTCCGCGAAGGAGAGGTCTGTGGCTCGCTTTTCGATCGCAACCATTCCGGGAGACGGTATTGGTAAAGAGGTAACGCCGGCGGCGTGCCGGGTTCTGGAGGCCGCCGGAAGAGCTCACGGGGTCGAAGTCGATTTCGAGACATTCGACTGGGGCGCGGAGTACTATTTCGCGCACGGCAGGATGATGCCGCCGAATGCGCTCGAGTTGCTCGAAGCCCACGACGCGATCCTGCTGGGTGCGGTCGGGCACCCGGACATCCCCGACCACGTGACGCTGCACGGGCTGCTGCTGCCGATCCGCCGCGGATTCGACCAGTACGCCAATGTCCGGCCCGCGGTCTTGTACGAGGGAGTGGAATCTCCGTTGAAGGGATACGCCGCCGGGGATATCGACATGGTTGTGGTCCGGGAGAACACCGAGGGCGAGTACGCGCCGGTGGGCGGGTTCGTGCATCATCATCAGCCTGAGGAGGTCGCGGTGCAGGCGTCGGTGTTCACGCGCCACGGCTGCGAGCGGATCATCCGGTTCGCCTTTGACTTGGCGGAGCGCCGCAACAAGAAGCGCCGCGTCACTTCGGTGACGAAATCGAACGCGCAGGCTTATGGAATGGTGCTTTGGGACCGCACGTTCCAAGCCGTGGCAGCCGAATATCCGGAGATCGATGCCGAATCGCTGCTGGTGGACGCGGCGGCGATGAATTTCGTACGCCGCCCGGAGAGCTTCGACGTAGTCGTAGCCTCGAATCTTTTCGGCGACATCCTGAGCGATCTTTCGGCGATCGTGACCGGCAGCATCGGACTGGCGGCGAGCGCGAATCTGGATCCGCGGCGGCGGTTCCCGTCGCTTTTCGAGCCGGTTCACGGCTCGGCCCCGGACATCGCCGGGCAGGGCAAAGCGAACCCGATGGCGGCGATGCTGTCGGCGGCGATGATGATGGATCACCTGGGCGAGCCGGAGATGTCGGCGGCGATCGAGAGGGCGGTCCGGAGAGTGCTGGCGGCGGGCGAAGTGAAAACGCCGGACCTGGGCGGAAGCGCATCCACCGACGAGATGACCGCGGCGGTAGTCCGAGAACTCGACTGAGTTTTCCTGCGGAGACCCGGTCTCGCATTAAATATTCGTCGCTGCCTACCGATGAGCAGACAGTGAGGCCGCCGGGGCAGTGTCCGGGCGGTATCGCCCAGGAACGGCTTGCGACGTCATTTTGACTGGAGGGCTTATTCCCAAAATGACGGAACGGAGGCGAGAGCGATGGCACTCGATGTTCTCATTGTTGACGACTCGGCAGCTATCCGTAAGATCCTGCAGAGGGTCTTGCGACAGGCTGACGTTCCATTGGGCAAAATTTACGAGGCGAGCAACGGGGTTGAGGCGCTGGCGTCGCTGGAACAGCACAACGTCCATCTTGTGCTGACCGATATCAACATGCCGGAGATGGACGGGCTCGAGCTACTGCGCCAGCTCCGGGGCTCGGATGCCTGGAAGTCGTTGCCGGTGATCATGATTACTACGGAGGGGGGCAAGACGAGGGTGTTGGAAGCCGCCAAGCTGGGCGCTACAGGGTATGTGCGCAAGCCGTTCACGGCGGAGCAAATCAAGGAAAAGCTGGCTGGCCTCTATTGAATGAACGAACCTGCGGGGCGTGTGTCAATGGTGCGCTACGCCGAACCGGCCCGGCGGACAGCCACGGAATGTGGAGGCTAGATGGAAACGGATTGGGTGGTGAAAGAGATTCACCGCGTCACCCGCGAGGTGTTCACCACCATGCTGGGGATGGACGCGACGATGGGGGAGGCGAAGGTCGAGCGGGGAGTTCCCGGTCCCACTGATGGGGTGGTGGCCCTGGTGGGACTGACCGGAGCCTGCGTGGGGATCGGCAGCCTTGCGTGCTCGGCAGGAACTGCGTGCCGTTTTTCATCGCGGCTGCTGATGACCGAGATCCAGGCGGTGAACGAAGAGGTTCTGGACGCGATCGCCGAGCTGGCGAACATGATCGTGGGAGGGTTCAAGACGGACGTCGAGAAGCGGTTCGGTCCAGTGGGATTGAGCATCCCGTCGGTGGTCTATGGCTGGAACTTCACGACCCGGACCAAAGGTACGAGCGAGTGGACCCGGATTCCGTTCAGTTGCGCCGACGGCAAGTTCGATGTCCACATCTGCCTGAGGCCCGGCGAGACGCCACCGAAGGGTGACCAGCGTGTTCGGTTTTCCCGGCTCCAGTGCGTGACGGCGCGGGACGCCCATGGAGACTTGGTGTGATACCGGACGTACTGGTGGTAGCCTTCCGGGTATGAGACGGCGCGACTTCCTCGCCGGGCTGGCGGCGCCGCTGCGGGCCCAGAACCCCACAATCCTTGTCCACGAACATGTGATGGTAGACTTCGTCGGGGCCGACAAGATCGAGCCTGGACGCTACGACCCGGACGAAGTTTTCCAGACGGCGAAGCCGAAGCTTGAAGAGGTGAAGGTCCTAGGCTGTGTCCGCTTCTTGGACTGCACGCCGCAGTTCATTGGGCGCGACCCGGTGCTGCTCCAGCGGCTGGCCGATGCTGTGGGCATGGAGATCTGGACGAACACCGGCATCTACGGCGCGGCCAAGCACAAGTTCGTGCCGGAGTTCGCCCGCCGCCAGACGGCCGGGGAGCTCGCGCGGCGGTTTATCGGCGAGGTGTACCGTGGCGTGGGCGGCGTAAAGCCGCAGTTCATCAAGACCGGCGTGAACGACGCGCCGCTGGGCGAGCTGGACCGAAGGCTGGTGCGGGCGGCGGCCATCACGTCGAGGGAGACCGGGCTGACCGTGGCCTCGCACACCGGCAGCGGCCGGGCGGCGATGGAAGAGTTGGAGATCCTCGACGAGGAGGGAGTTGCGCCGGAGAAGTTCGTCTGGGTGCACGCCCAGAACGAGAAAGACCACTCCTGGCACGCCCGGGCGGCGCGGGCCGGCGCGTGGGTCGAGTTCGACGGGATCCGGGCCAAGACAGCCGACTGGCACCTGGAGTGCGTGCGGTTCATGGCCTCCGAGGGTCTGCTGGGCCACACGCTGATCTCGCAGGATTCGGGCTGGTACAACGTGGGCGAGCCGGGCGGCGGAAATTTCCGCGGCTACGCGTACATCTACACGGACTTCTTGCCGCGGATGGAACCGCCCTGGGTCCCGAAGTTGATGTACGAGAACCCCAGGGCGGCTTTCGGGGCGTGAAGCGGGGCGCGGCTCCTGGCGCCGGTTTAGTAGAACTTCCGCTCGCCGCGGTAGAGGACGTCCCGGGCGCGGAGGTACCACTCCGGCCCGTATTCGCTGGTGACTTTCTTCGTCGCGCAGAAGCCGTCGGCGCCGAGATTCAGGCCTCGAAGCAGGATTCGGGCCACGGCCTCCTTGCCGAGGGTCTTCTCCTTCTCCTGGGCCAGGGCGATGTCCTGGAGTACATTGCGACGAATCAGGGCGCGGATCGATTCGGGGCCATCCCGCGGGGATTCGGCCTCGCCACACAGGTATGCGCGCAAGGGACCCAGCGCCACGGCGTCCGAGCTCAGTTTCGTGCTCGGCAGGCGGGCGGGCGTGTAGCGGTGCTCAGGGATGACGACGTCGGAGACGCGGATCTCCATGGGGTAGATCGCCCACCGGCCGTCGCAGCTCACCTGGGGTTCCAGCTTGTAACGGCCGGGCTTCAAATCGGCCGGCACGAAGACGTCGAGCAGGAAGACCTCAACCTTCTGATTTTGCAACCCGTGGTAGCGGTCGGGGATGTGGCTCAGATAAGGGGTGTCGATGCGCAGTAAGCGGTCAGGAACCCAGGCGCCGCCCTGTTTGCGCCACATCTCTTTGTAAACCGTGATCTGGAAGATGTCTTCGGGATTGGAGCCCACGAACAGGTAATAATGCTTCCCCGGCGGGGCCTCGACCACGATGTGGAGCGTGAGATGGGCGTTGCGGGCCACCAGGGGGGAAAGGATTTCCCGGGGCTCGCCGCCGCGATCCTGGGGTACGATCTCGCCGAAGGGATCCACGCGGCGAAACTCGGAATAGACCTGAACGCTTTGCGCCCGGGCGGCGGGGAGGGCCCCCGCTAGCAACAAGGCTCCCAGTATCCGCATGTGTCGTCGCTTCATGGCCGTCGTCCTGCAGCCCACAAGATGGCGTTGTGCACCAGTTTGCGAAAATGCGGGTGCCGATGCGCTTCCGGCCCGTGGCCGAGCTGGATGACGGCCACCCGGGCCTTCTTGTACGGGCCGATCCACACCAAGGGGCCGTCGGAGGAAGCCTCGTCGGTGCGGATCAGCACCTCGATGTCTGGCGAGAACCACATGTTCTTATATGTCTCATCGACGATGTACATGTCCGGTATGCCCTGCGTGACCGGGTGAGCCGCGACCGTCCGGGTGGTCAACGCCACGCCATGCTTGTAGGTCGAACGGCCGAGGTCCGGAGTCTCTTTGAGCACGTACCGCGCGCCGACGACCTCCTTCCACCACCATGGCCAGTCCTGGTAGCTGGCCAGCGCATGGTGCAGCACGACGAGCCCCTTCCCGGCTTCCAAGTGCCGGACAAGGTTCGCCCTGGCGTCATCGCTGATCGATTGAACCATGTCGTACTGCACAATGACGTCGGTGCGTTCCAGGCGGCCCTTCGCGTAAGCGTCTGGCTGCCACACCACGTTGGCGGCAATGTCGCCCCAGCCCTCGAAGACGCCCACCAGGGACGGGGCGAAGTCGTGTCCGCCGATGACCAGCTCGACGCGGACCGGGTTGCGTTTCGGGGGCTCGGGGCCGATCTCGGCCGGCAGCGTCACCTTGCCGGTTGCTGCCCACTCAGCGCCCCGGGCCAGCGTCGTGACGAAGCCCGTGGAATACATTGCGCCCACATCGTGCCCCAGGATGGTGTGAAACACGCGGCCTTTGCCGTAGCGGAGCGTCCACAGAACTGGCTCGTCGCGGCCGGTGCCGTTGGTCTTGGGATCGCTGAAAGCGGTGGCGAGGACATGGATGCCGTCTTTCAGCACCAAACGGTGATAGAGCTCGTCGCTGATGCGAAAGGAGGGCTTAAGGCCGGCGGTGACCGGGTGATTCCGATCCGTGATCCGCACCTCGAAAACATGGCGCCGGCCGTGGCCCGAGCGCGGGGGGCCCTCGGTCCACTTCGCCCCGGTCATTTCGAAGTACTCTTTCCAAGGCTCTTCATGGATCCCGGTGCGCCCGTGGCCTTCAGCCAGGACTTCCATGTCGCCGAACGGATAAGAGGCCGCGTGGATGACCACCAGGCCTTTGCCGGACCGCACGGCTTCTTCGACGGCCCGCTCGGCTTCCGCGCCCCAACGCGGCCCGCAGTAGTTGAGGACGAGCAGGTCGTATGGCGCTATGACGGCGGCTGACAGCCCGGCGGGTTCATCGGTAACGCGCACGTCGAAGCGCCCGGTCATCTCGAGTATCCGGCGGAGGAAGGGCGTGGTGGTGCGCCAGTCGTGGTTGTTCCGGCCCGAGAGGATGAGCGTGCGGATCTTGCCGGGCTGAAAGAAGAGCTCGGCCGGCACAGTCTTGGGGTTCTGTGAGAGAGCCGGGAGGGCAGCCGACAGCAGCAGCGCTATAGCCGGGGCGAGGGAGGGCTTAGGCATGTCGATTCCATTTATAGCGCGGTGCGTGAAAAGCCGGCAAAGGGCGGAGAGGGAGCTCGGCCGGTGGCCGGATTCCGGGCGGCCGCGGCCCCTCATTGGTGGAGCTCGAGTTTGCGCAGCAAAGGCATGAGGAGGTCGAGACGATCCGTCTGCACGTAGTCCGCGCCGGCTTCCAGGACCTTGGTAATGCCCCATTCGGTGTCGTTGGGCCCCATGGTGTTCAAGAACGCTTTCCGCCCATGCAGATGGATGTCGCGGACGAGGCGTTCGCTGAACTGCGGCCAGTCGATATTCACGATCGGGGGATCGAATTCGTTGAGCAGCAGTCCGAGAGACGCCCGGCCGTTAGGAATGGTGGGGCGGATCAGGAAGCGGGGCGAGGCCGCCACGGTGGCTTTCAGCAGGGGCCAGTCCGAGCAATGCAGGGTGACCTTGCCGAGAAGGCTGAAGCGGCGGAGGACGGCGATGAGCTTTGGCGGATCGACGTCTTTGATGTCGAGGTCCGGCAACGCCCGGCCTTGCATGGCTTGCAGGGCCTCCGCCAGGGTAGGGACGCGCTCTCCCGCGAATTCGGGCGCAAACCAGGAGCCGGCGTCGAGCCGTTTCAGCTCGGCCAGCGTCAGATCGGCGACGCGGCCGGTCCCGTTCGTCGTCCGGTCCACTGTGGCGTCGTGCATGAGCACGAGCCGGCCGTCGCGGGTCTGCCGGACGTCGATTTCGATCAAGTCGGCCCCCAGTTCGATCGCCTTCTCGATCGCCGCCAAAGTATTCTCGGGCGCCAGGTGGACCGATCCGCGGTGGGCGACCACGATGACGCCGGGCCATTCGTAAATTGAGGTTCCGTTCATGGTAATGCGTACAGTGCGAGCGGTACGGGCGTTCACTTCGGCCCGGTAGTGGTCCTTCCCAACGACGCCTTCGACGAGGTAGCCCGGCGCTGCTTGCACTACGGCGGCCGTCACCCGGGTGATGGAGAGGCGGGGCACCTGCTGTTCAGCGAGGTGAGCCGCTTCCACGGGCGATATCGGCGGCAGAGGCTGGCCGCAGAGCTCGACGCAGCTCAGCAGAGCGCCCGCGGCTGCGATGGCCCGCAGGAGTCGGCAGTGGAACGGTGTGCGCATGCCGGGCGTCCTCCCCGAGCGAGCGGGGACAAGACTTTCCCTAGTTTGCCCGATCCCGGCGTCGTCTCACAACGACCCTTCAGCGGGAGCTATGCGGTGGGGCGGCGGCGGGGTTGTTATTCTGGATTCGATGACGCGAAGGTGGTTTTTGACGGCCGTCGCCGCGCCGGCCCTTGCAGTAGAGAAGAAGCATGAGGAGGAGACCTGCGAGTCCGGCAAGAAGAAGAAACAGAAGAAGCCGGAGCTGGAAGACAAGAGTTCTGTTACCAAAGGCGCTGTGACCATCGAAGGGCGGAAAATCGCCTACACGGCCACCGCCGGAACTCTGGTGCTGAAGAAGGAGGACGGCACGCCCCGGGCCAGCGTGTTCTATGTCGCATATGTCCGTGACGGGATTGACGATGTGGCGAAACGCCCGATCACGTTCACGTTCAACGGCGGGCCGGGCTCCTCATCGGTCTGGCTGCACATGGGCGCTTTCGGGCCGCGGCGGGTGAAGACAGACCCGGAGGGTTATCCTCCGCCGCCCCCGTTCCAGCTCGTCAACAACGACTTTTCGCTCCTTGATCTGACCGATCTCGTCTTCATCGATCCCGTGACCACCGGTTTCAGCCGCGCTGCCGAAGGTGTCGATCCCAAGGAGTTCCACGGCGTCGAGGAGGACATCGAGAGCGTGGGCGAGTTCATTCGGCTGTACACGGCGCGCAACGGGCGGTGGGCCTCGCCGAAGTACCTTGCTGGAGAAAGTTACGGCACGACCCGGGCGGCGGGTCTCGCCGGACATTTGCAGTCGCGCTACGGCATGTACCTGAACGGCGTGGCGCTGATCTCGGCGATCCTGAACTTCCAGACCGCCCGCTTCGACCGCGGCAACGATCTCCCGTTCGTCCTGTTTTTGCCCACCTACACAGCCACCGCCTGGTACCACAAGAAGCTGCCCGCAGATCTGCAGGCCCGGCCGCTGATCGAAGTGGTGGAGGAAGCCCGGAAGTTCGCGCTTGGGGATTACACTCTGGCGCTCATGCAGGGCGACGCGCTGGACGCCGCGACGCGCGAGCGCATCACGAAAGAGCTGGCGCGGCTGACAGGTCTTTCGCCCGTCTACATCGAGCGCACGCGGCAGCGGATCTACATTCACCGGTTCGTCAAGGAGCTGCTGCGGGACGAAGGCCGTACGGTCGGGCGGTTCGATTCGCGCATCAAGGGAACCGACTACGACGCGGCCGGCGAGCGGTTCGAGCACGACCCCAGCTACGCCATCATCCAGGGGGCGTTCTCCACGATGTTCAAGGACTACGTCCGGCGCACATTGAAGTTCGAAAGCGATCTGGTTTATGAGATTCTCACTTCACGTGTGCGGCCGTGGAGCTTCGACGACTGGGAAAACCGTTACGTCAATGTTGCGGAAACGCTGCGCAAGGCGATGGTCCGGAATCCCAGCCTGAAGGTGATGGTCGCCAACGGTTATTACGACCTCGCCACTCCGTTTTTCGCCACGGAGTACACCTTCAATCACTTGGGGTTGCCCGCCGATCTGCGGAGCAACGTGCGGCTCGAGTATTACGAGGCCGGGCACATGATGTACCTGCGGGAAGCGGACCACCGGAAGCTGCGCGAGGACTTGAAGCCGCTCTATTCGTGACGGTCGCGGACTCGGACGCCCAGGGGGGCGGACTCGTCGCGCCTTTCGCCAGGCAGGAATTCTATCGGAACCCGCGCTGGACTCGAAAAAACAACCTTGTAGAGTGATGTTTTCCCTGCGTTTTCCAGCCGGTGGAACGGGGTTGACACCCTTGGCCGTGCGCTTTACAGTTGGGCTAGAGGGTACGGAGGGAGGTTCGATGATCGAAGTCCACAAGCCGGATCCATCGGACCCCGACGAAAAGAAGGTCATTTTCCTCGAGTTCCTCGCCGCCTCCTCGATACTGCTCATCGTGGCGTTGGTGCTGTACATGGTGTTCACTTATCGGCCTGCGTAGCCGGCTGCGGCGTGGGCTTTCCGTCCGGCGGCAGGAAGCGGCAGCGGACGAAGTCGAGGGCCGCGGAAGGGGTATGTAGTCTTCCTTCGAGCTGGGCGGTTTCCACTGCTTCCAGGATTTGCTTGAAAGCCGGGCCCGGCCGGTAGCCCGCCTTGATGAGGTCATGCCCGGTGATCAAGGGCTTCGGCCGCAGCTCCTCCTCGGATAGCTCAGCCAGTTTCCGCTTGCAGAACTCATAGTTCTCCAGGTTCCCATGGCTCGCCAAGCAGTCCAGTCGGTGGAGCTCCAGCAGTTCCTCGAAGTGGGGTTCCCGCAGGAAGCGCTTCAACGTGGCGGGCCTCATCTTTTGCACGTCGATGAATTTGAGGTGATCGCGCACGAGAGCGACGACGCGCGCCGTGATTTCCTTCGAACACCGTAGCCGACGGCAAATCTCCACCGCCATTTCCGCGCCAACCTTCGGATGTCCGTCGAAGCGGATACGGTCGGTCCGGCGGAATGTGGGCGGCTTGCCGACGTCGTGGAGCAGGACGCCCAGCGCCAACGTGGCGGTGGGTTTCTGCATTTGCCCCAGCATCAACAGCGTGTGCGTCCAGACATCGCCCTCGGGATGGTAGTTTGGGGGCTGTTCAACGCCCTTCATGGCCGCGACTTCGGGAAGGATCTCCTCGAGGAGGCTGCTTTCGTCGAGGAGTTCGAAGCCGTAACGGGCTCCGCCTTCGGTGAGGACCCGCAGGATCTCGTCGCGGATGCGCTCGGCCGAGACCCGGTGGATCCGGTGCTTGACGCGGCGGATGGCGGCGAAGGTGTCCGGGTGGATGGTGAAGCCGAGCCGGGCGGCGAAGCGGATGGCCCGAAGCATACGCAGATGGTCTTCAGCGAAGCGAGCTTCGGGGTTGCCGACGGTGCGGATCAGGCGAGCTTCGAGGTCTTTGCGTCCACCGACGAAATCCAACAGACGGCCGGCGCGGGGGTCGTACATCAAGGCATTGATCGTAAAGTCCCGCCGCCGGACGTCTTCCTCGGGCCGGGTTTCAAACCGGACTTCTGAAGGGTGGCGTCCATCCAAGTAGGAGTCGTCGCTGCGAAAGGTGGCCACTTGCACGTGGGCCCTTCTGTTGAAGACGCGCACGACGCCGAAGTGCGCCCCTACGAGTTCGGCCTTCGGGCAGAGGCGCAGCACCTCCTCCGGCCTGGCGTCAGTGGCGATATCGAAGTCTTCCGGCCGCTCGCCGAGCAGCAGATCCCGAACGCACCCTCCCACGAGGTAGGCTTGATAACCTGCGGCTTGCAACCGGTCGATAACCTGCCGGGCGAGACGAGCAGCCGGGAGGTCCGGCAGCTCCATGCTCATTCCAGAATCTCACAGGAAGCGGCCGCGGGGCGGAGGGCTCTCCTTTTTCACCCTCCCCGCCAGCATGGCGCGGCGCAGGGCGTGTCGGCTGAGGAGATGCTAGCCTTGAAAAAAGGGCACAAACCGCCGCGCGGTTTCGTACTCATACAGGGAGTCGATGCAATCCAGGGCATCCTTCGTCGAAGCGGTCGTCGTGGCGTTGGCCTCGCTGCGTTCCAGCAAGCTGCGGAGCTTCCTGACTCTGCTCGGGATCATTCTCTCGACGACAACCCTCATCGTGGTGATGAGCGTCATCCACGGCATGGACGTCTACATTGCCAAAAACGTCTCCGACATGGGCGTGGACGGCTTCCGGGTGTTGCGCTTCGCGCTGCTTGGGGAGTGGGATCCGAAGAAATACCTCGAGTTGCGGCGGAAGAATCCCCAGATTCGCAAAGAGGAATTCGAATTTCTGAAGGCCAACGTGACGCTCTGCCGGGAGATAGGGCTGACGGCCGACCGGTGGCGCGCAGTCAGTTACAAAGACAAGCAACTGGACAGAATCAACATTGTCGGCGGCATGCCGAATCACTTGGTCCTCACGAACATCGAAATCGCAGCGGGCAGGTTTTTCAGCGAGGGAGAGAACCGGAACCGGCGGGCGGTGGCTTTTATCGGGAATGACGTAAAAGAGGAGTTTTTTCCGGATGTCGATCCGGTGGGTAAGACGATCCGCATCGACGGGCGACCGTTCAAGGTGATCGGAGTAGCCAAGGCGCTCGGTAGTGTGTTCGGGCGGTCCCGCGACGGCTTTGTGATCATCCCCATCGAAACTTACTTCAAGATGTACTCATCTCGCAGCGGGATCGAGATCATCGGTTTGGCCTTGGACCGAGACCATCTCTACCAGGCGCAGGACGAAGTGCGGATGTTGCTCCGGGCGTACCGCCAACTGAAGCCGGGCCAGGAGGACAACTTTATGATTTTGAACTCCGAGGCTCTGGTGGAAACTTGGGACCAGATGACGGGCGTAATCGCCGCGACGGCCGTCGGCGTCGTAAGCGTATTCATGGTCGTGGGCGGGGTGGTGATCATGAACATCATGCTGGCTGCGGTGACAGAGCGAACCCATGAGATCGGCATCCGAAAGTCTGTTGGCGCGAGGCGGCAAGACATCCTGAACCAGTTCCTCGTGGAGTCGGCGATGTTGGCGGCTAGCGGAGGGTTTATCGGGGTGATTCTAGCCGTAGCGCTGACGGTCATCGGCAACTCAGCGACGCCGATCCCGATGTCGGTTCCGGTGTACGCGGTCGTTACCGGGGTCGCTCTGTCGGCCGCCGTTGGTCTCTTCTTCGGCATCTATCCGGCGCAGCGGGCGGCGAAGCTGGATCCTATCGAGGCTCTCAGGGTGGAGCGGTGACGCTGCAGTCTTACAGTTCAGCAGCCCGGATGGCGTTGGCGACGATCTGGCAGCACAAGCTGCGGTCGCTGCTCACGGTGTTGGGGGTAATCATCGGCACGAGCACGATCATCGGCGTGGGGTCCATCATCACCGGCATGGACGGCGCTATTACGAACATCCTTCGTTCGTTTGGCAGCAACACGCTCATCGTCTACAAGTTCAAGATCGGCGTCCGCTTCCGGCTGACCGCCGAGGAGCGGCAGCGCAAACCTCTGACTTTGGAGAACGCCCGCGCCATTGCTGAGCGTTGTCCGTCCGTGGAGCACGTGAGCCCGTACCTGTTCCCCTGGGGCGGCATCCACCGGGCGAAGTACAAGGGCAACGACGTCTACCAGATCGACCTTGGGGGCACCGAGGAAGGCTATATCGAGGGCGAGAGCCAGAAACTGCTCTACGGACGGTTTTTCACCGATGCCGAGAGCCGCCACCGCCGGCCGGTGGTGGTGATCGGCGAGGACGTTTACAACGCACTGTTCCCGCGGATCGACCCGGTGGGGGAGTGGATCGACGTGGACGGCCAGATGTTCGAGGTGATCGGGGTGCTGCGGCGCCCGGCCGTGGCATTCCCCGGATCGCAGGACCTGCGGGTGTTGTTGCCCTACTTCACGATGAAAAAGATGTTCCCGAACGCCAAGGAGAACATGCTCATCGTCATGGCCAAGCCGGGCATGCTGGCGAAGGCCCGCGACGAAGTCACTGCCGTCCTGCGGCTGGAACGCCGCGTACCCCACAACAAGCCGGACAACTTCGCCATCTCCACCGCCGAGCAGATGGTCGAGGACTTCCGCGAGGTGATGTCCACTACGGCGATCGTCATGGTGGTGCTCAGCTCGATCGGCTTGCTCGTGGGTGGCATCGGCGTGATGAACATCATGCTGGTATCGGTGACCGAGCGGACCCGCGAGATCGGTATCCGGAAAGCGGTCGGCGCCCGCCAGGGCGACATCATCGCCCAGTTTCTGACCGAGGCGGTGGTGTTGACGGGCGTGGGCGGACTGCTGGGGATGTTGCTGGGGTGGCTGATCTCGGTGGGAGCCGGCTTCGCGTTTCCTTCCCTGCCGACGAGCGTCCCGCTGTGGGCGGCGGGTCTGGGTGTGGCGGTGAGCGTCGGTGTGGGGCTGTTTTTCGGCATCTGGCCAGCGTCGAAGGCCGCCCGGCTAGACCCCGTGGCGGCCTTGCGGTACGAATGACCGCCCGTGTTCCGCGTTTCCGGGGGGGCGAAATTCCGTTGTGGTATACTCCCGCTGCCATGAGATCCCTTGCCTTCGCCGCCTTGTTCCTTTGCGTCCCTTCCGCGGCGCAGACACCTTTGGGCGTTACTCACGGCCCGATGGTGGGCCGGCCGGGGGCGACCTCGATGGGCGTCTGGGCTCGGACCGAGCGGCCGTCGTCTTTCCGGGTTCGCTACGGGACCGATCCCGGGCGGCTGAATGCGTGGTCCGCGCGGGTGGAAACCAGCGCGGCCGACGACAACACGGCCTGGGTGCTGCTCGAGGGGCTCGAGCCAGACACGGTCTACTACTATCAGGTGGTTCCGGAGGGGCGGGAGAACGCGCCCGTGCGGCCGGACGGCCGCTTCCGGACGCTGCCGGCGCCGGAGCAGTTCTGGAACGCGGAGCACAATCCCCGCGGCCTGTTCAACTTCCGCTTCGAGTTCGCTTGCGGCAACAATCAGCGGGGCCGCCCGGGACCGGACCCGACCGCGCCGACCTATCAGACGATGCTCGACCGCGTCGCCGGCGGGGTGCACTTTGCGATTCTGAACGGCGACTGGCTCTACGAGGCGGAGCGTGGCTACCCCCGGGAGAAATGGCTCGAGCAGGTGGGCCTGGACGCGGCCGAAACGCCCCGCATCGTCGCACTGGCGCCGTCGATTACCGGCATCTGGGAGAACTACAAGACGTATCTCAGACGCGGGCGTAGTCTCTCGGAATGGCACCGCCGCGTGCCTTCCTTCTTCACTTTCGACGACCACGAAATTCTCAACGACGTCTACGGGACCGGCACCCCCGGCCGCCGCGACCGCAAGGCCGTCTTCCGGGACATCGCCCTCAACGCCTGGTACGACTACTTGGGCTGGAGCAACCCCGTGCCGTGGAGCCAGAGAATCCACATAGGTGAAGCGACGCTCGAAACGGGGAGCGATGTTCTCACCGATCCGGCGGCAGACTTCACGAAACTGAACCTGGCGGAGGCGGCCAATCTCCACATCCACTGGGGCGGGCAATTGGCGGGGATCCTGCGCGGAGACCCGGGGCCGGGCAACCCCAACGCCGGAACCTACGACATCGTGGAGATTCTTGGTCCTCACCGGCTCCGGATTCGTCCGGCCGCCCGCGCCACGGGCAAGGCCGTTTACTCAATCGGGCGCTTGTCCTATTTCGACTTCCGCCTGGCCAACGTTCACTTGTTCTTCCTCGATACCCGGACATTCCGCCAGATGCATGACACCAGCAGGCCCGACCAGCCGGGACTGTCGATGATCGGCCGCAAGCAAAAAGAGTGGCTCATGGAGCGGATGAAGGCCAGCGACGCCGATTTCTTCTTCGTCGTTAGCTCGGTGAACTTCATGATTCCCCACGTCGGCGGGACGCCGTCGGGGCCGGGACGTGTACGCCCGATCCCAAACAAAGACGACGCTTGGACGGTCTTCCTGGAGGAACGGGAACAGCTCATCCGGTTCTGGGATTCCCTCGGGAAGCCGGTGATGGTGCTCACGGGGGACTTGCACAACAGTTTCGCGATCCAGATCACGGACCGCGTCTGGGAGTTCGCTTCCGGGCCGCACTTGTCGCGGAACCACAACGCGGCGAGCGAGGGAGGGCGTCCGCCCAACGGGGTGTTCGATTCCCGTGGGCGGAAATGCCGCATCGCCTGGTCAACGTACTTCCTGCCGGATACCCCGGCCGGATTGACAACCCAACCGGTCTACACCGTGGTGCAGGTGAACAACGTCTTCAACAATCCGCTAGGGCCGGACCAGGAGCGATGGGTTGCCTTTCCCGTACCGCAAGTCGTAGTGCAGTACTACGACGGCCGCACAGGGGACCTACTTTATGCCCAGCCGGTTCCCGCAATTCGATAGTCCGCGGGCGAAGTCCCGGGGGCAGCGGAATCCTCCGCACCTAGGAAAAGGGCGTCCCACGGGGGACGCCCACAACAACTGACCGTGCGAAGATAATCATCCATCCCGGTGTCCGCCGACCCCGAATGGCCGGCGGACACGGTGGGATGTTTTCTCGGCTTCCAAATCAGAAGATGAACTTGAAGCCCAAACGGATCTGCCGGGGGCTCTGGAAGCGGCTGGCCATGCCGTAGCGCGGGTCCACGCGGATCCCTTGCTCTTGCATGAGCTGCCGGTAGTCCCAGGGCTGGAAGATGTCGGCTTCCTTTTCGAAGGTCAAATAGCCGTCGTTGGCGTGGTTGTACACGTTATAGATTCGAATTGGATTTTGCGTGTCGAACAGGTTGATCGCGTTGAACTCGAAGCGGAACGTGTACCTTTCACCGATCTTGAAGTCCTGCTGAACGGCGAAGTCAAACTGTTCGAACACCGGGGTGCGTCCCCAATCGCCGCGGCCGTTGGGGTAGGTGTCCACGTCGCCACCCATCACCTCGACAGCGGTAGTCACCGGAGTTCCGCTGTAGAGCAGCAAGATGGGAGAGATACGCGTGATGCCCAGCTTCGTCGAGAGGTCGTAGGTGCCGAAGAACTTGAACGTGTGCGGCCGATCGGTACCCAGCCGGCCGTAGGCGTAATCTCCCTTCGAAGCCTGCCATCCCAACCACGGCAGGTCGAAGAAGCGGTTCACGTTGGGGCTGGTGCGGCCTTCCTCGTCGGAACTGGCGAGGCCGGAGTAATTGCCCCACAAACGGCTCCAGGTATAGCTGGCGATGAACTGAAAGCTGCTGAACCGCTTCACCAACTGGGCTTCGATGGCATGGTACGTCCGCTTCGCCTTCGGCGTGGACGGCACGCCCTCTTCCCAGAGGCTGCGATCTTGCGTGATGCCGAAGCCGGGGTTGGCGATGTAGTACTCCTCGCCGCGCGGCCCGAGCACGCCCACGTCCTCGATTGTCCTGTCCAGCTTGTTGTAGTTGAAGCGCAGCCGGGCGACCATCGTGTCGGTGATGCCGTACTCGGTGCCGAGGTCGAAGGTGCGCTTGCGGGTCGGCATCAGGTTCGGATCGATACGGTTGTCCCGCGGATCATTCGAGGGGATGCGCCGGTCCACGTCTTCAATGTGGGTGCCCGGCAAGTTGTTGAGGTTGATCGACCAGAAATCGTCCGTATCCAGCGTGTAGTAGCTGTCGATCCACTGGTCGCCGCCGAAGCTGCCCCGGGGCATCTCGTATTTCATGAGGTCATAGAACAGCCCGAAGCTGCTGTAAATCTTCCACTTGCCGTTGCCGAGCACATCGAACGCAAAGCCCAGCCGCGGAGCCAGCTTGTCGCTCCAGCCGAACCGGATGGCTTTTGACGGAATGCCGCCGCCGACGCGGAACGAAGGCAGGTATTCGTTTTCGGTGCGCAAGCCCAGGTTCAGGGTCAGCCGGGAGTTCACGCGCCAGTTGTCCTGGAAGAAAATCGCTTGGTTGTTCGAGGAGACATCGCCTTGAGTCATGAAGCGGATCACCCGGTAGTAGCCGAAGTTTCCTCGCACCGCTCCCAACTCCGGCTTCGTGACCGGGCGGTAGGCCAGACCCCAGTAAAAACGGATATAGCCGTCCGGCCACGTGTTGCCGAACACGTCGTTGTAGAGCTTGTTCATCTGCCAGCCGATCTTCAGAGAGTGGTTGCCGGCGGCGTTGAACATGTACGAACCGTCCAAAGAGAGGTTGAACCGCTTCCGGATGTCTTTCACCGTCTGCCGGTTCGAGGAGGTGATCACTCCCCTGGCATGTTGGAATTCAGGCCGGACCGGGGTACCGTCGAGCCCGACCATGTCGATATTGGGCGTCATGAAACGGTAATAAATGCCTCGGGGAATCCCGTAGTCCTTTTCGTTGAAGTAGTCGAAGCCGCCGCGCCCGCTGATCAACAGCCGGGGGGTCACGGTGTAATCTCCGCCGAAGAAATAGTCGGCGCGGGGCTGCCGCCAGCCGCGATCCGCCCATGGCGAATCAGGATTTTCGGTACCCTCACGGGAAGGCAACAAGCCATTGCGCTTGCGCGGCGAATAGAGATAGCTCAAATACAGACGGATTTTGTCCGTGGGCGCGAAGTCCAGCTTGCTCGTCAGGAAGTCATTCCGCACTTTCGAGTTGAACGTCCGGGTTGACCCGTCACTCAGGAAGGTCACCGTCCGCTCATAGCGGCGGAACTGCGGGTAGGTGCCCGCGAAGAACCAGATCCTGTTCTTCACAATCGGCCCGCCCAAGGTGAAGCCTGGCATGTAGTTCCGGTAACCGTCTTTCGTCTGCTCGAAGTGCTCGCCCACGTTATCATCGAGCGGGTTCAAGCGGAGCAAGGGCCGCTCCGCGCCACGGAGAGCGTCGTTTTCGTAATAGAAGCCTACGTCGCCGTGGAACTCGTTTGAGCCGCTCCGAATCACGGCGTTCACTACTCCGCCCATGGCGCCGCCGTACTCGGCCGCGAAACCAGAGTTCTTTACCTGCACCTCTTCCACGAACTCGAACGGTATCTTGACCGTCTCATCCAGTTCTCCGGTCATGATATTGGTCACCTCCGTGCCGTTGAGAACGAAGGAGTTCTCAGAACCGGAAGCGCCGTCGAGCTGATAGCCCCCGCCGTCGGGTTCGTACCGAGCGCCGGGAGCTATGAAAATCATGGAATCGAAGCTCCGGGTTTTGGGCAACCCGTCGAATAGACGGCGATCGATGCTGTAGGCCACCGCGCTTTGGGTTGTGTCCAGGATCAGCGCTTCCGCCGACACAGTCACCGCTTCGGTAACCTGACCGACGTCAAGGGTGATGTCCACCCGCGGCAACTGCCCGACCGCGACCAGGATGCCGTCGCGAGTCGTCTTCACGAAGCCCTGAGCAGTCACCGTCACCGAATACCTTCCTGGGGGGAGCCCGTAGACAGTGTACGTGCCGTCGGCCCCTGACTCCGTCCGGCGCACGCCTACCAGGTTCTCTCCGGTGATCTCGATCTGGGCGCCAGGTATGACTGCCCCCGAACTATCGAGCACCGTTCCAGTAATGCCGCCGGTGGTCTCCTGTGCGAGGGCCGCCGGCAGCGGAATCAACAACAGTCCGATCGCTAACAGGACGGATGCAAACGTCCACCAGCCGCCCTGCTGATGAGCTGTCTTGTTACGCATCAATATCCTCCCAAGGTTGTGTTCAATGCTGTGGCAGAGTAATCCTCCACGCTCTCACGCCGCGTGAGGTGCGATTTCCGGGCACATGTGTCGTGCCGCTTATTACTCTGTGTCGATGCTCTGACCCCGGAAGCTTGCGATGCTGTTCTTGTTTAATGGACTGCGTCCGGCGCCTTCCAGCTTCGTGGAAGGAGGACGCTTCAGACGTACCGAGAATCGTGAGTGTCTCAACGTGTTCCCCCGTAGCGCCAGTCGGCGAAGCCCCCAACAGCTTCGGGCACACGTTTCACAACCCAAGAGTTTAGCACGAAAGTTGAAAGATTGTTATGGAATGCTCGCAAAAGCATTCCAGCCGGCGAGACGGAATCCCGATCAACCCGATAGGCTTATAGGTATATCGCCTGGCTGTGTCAATCCTCGACTACTTGTGCTGTAAAACCTCTCGTAGCGGCTGAGCGCTGCGAACGCATCGCGTCCCGGCTGGTTGAGAGGCCGGCCACCCTGATGTGCGGCTCAAACTTCGTCGGGCATCACGTAAGGTTCCCGGTACTTCCGCCTGAGGTAGCTGTTGGCTTCCTCATCGCCCGGGAACGTTTCCGTCTGCGGATCGAAGATGAGTTTGCGCCCGGTGCGGTAGGAGATATTCGCCAAGTGCGCGAGCACGGTGGACTTGTGGCCCTCCAGAATCTCGCAATGCAAGTCTTCCCGTTTCCGGGACCGGACGCACCGGATGAAGTTCTCGAAGTGGTTCTCTTCCGGCTCGTCCGCCGGCGGAATTTCCGGCCCGGGCAAGTACTCGCGTTTCGGGAAGCTGGCGTTGGGGATCGATTCGTCAACACCGGAAGGCCGCGGAGGGCGGTTCCGAGGCGTGAACCGTCCGATGACCGCGTGCCACCCATTCGCCGAGGAAAGATAGCCCTTATCGGTGTAAAACACGTTGCCCGTGCTCCGGATACCGTCCATGGGTGGCGTATACAGATTCGTCAACTCGACTTCGAGGATCGTGCCGTCAGCATACTCGAAGCTGGCGCTCTGGACGTTGGGAGTTTCTTGATCAGAGTCCCACTGGTAATAGCCGCCAAAGGAATGGACTTTGACGGGGTGGACGTCTTTGCCCATCCCCCAGCGGGCCACGTCGAGCTCGTGAACGCCCGAGTTACCAATGTCGCTCGTCGAGGTATCCCAGAAGAAGTGCCAACCGTAATGGAAGCGGCTGATGGTGAAGGGGCGGTACGGCGCTGGCCCGAGATAAATGTCCCAATGCACCCCAGGCGGGATGGAGGACTCCTTATGGTGGCCGATGCCGCCGCGGCCTTTGTACAGGAACGCCTTGGCGCGGTAGACGCCGCCGAACTCTCCGGAGCGGATGAAGCGCATCGCCGCCCGGTCTGGTAGCCGGCTGCGGCGGTTCAGGCCCGCCTGGACCATCCGGTCGTACTTGCGCGCCGCCTGGACCATCTTCCGGCCTTCCTCGATCGTGTACGAGACCGGTTTCTCGACGTAGACGTCCTTGCCGGCCTGGCAGGCCCACACGGTTTGCAGCGCATGCCAATGGTCCGGCGTGGCGATGGAAACAGCGTCGAGATCCTTGTTCTCGATCAGTTTGCGGAAGTCGTATTCGGTCTTGGGCCGGTAGCCGGCCAACTGTTCTACCTCGGCTACCGCCTCCGGCCACAGGCGTTCGTCCACGTCGCAGAGCCACGCGATCCGCACGTTCGGGATCTTGGCGAAAGCCCGGTAGTGGGCCCTGCCCCGGGAGCGGAATCCGACCACGGCGATATTCACTGTCTCATTCGGGCTCCGCTGCGCCCACCCGATTCCGATTGCGGGCGCCGCAACAGCGGCCCGTGTCATGAAGTCCCTGCGTGTACTCCGTTTCATTCCGATATTGGATACCTCCGACGTGCCTGATCCTATCACGGACTTGAGACGTACCGGGGAAGCTAGGGGGGCGGCAGTACGAAAGGGGGCGCTCCGGGGCGTGTTCACTTCGGCTGGAGCTCGAAGGCGAGACCGCGCTCGGCGTTCAGCCGGCGGGTGAGCTCCATGTCGATCAGGTCGAGTGACGCCTGGTTGTGATCGCCTTTCGGCGTGATGTAGTGCAGGGTGCTGTCCTCGAGCCAAAAGCCGATGGCCGGGTAGATTGCGCTGTTCTTGAACGCAATGAGGTACAAGGTCGGCTCTGTCTTGGCCGCACTTGCGTTGTGGACAACGGGTTTCGGCGCCGGGCGGTCTGGAACCGCCGCGTGGAAAGATTGCATTCCACCGGGTTTCGGCAAGCTGTTGCCGGAGTATTCGCGGACCACCGGCTGCGCCTCGGGCGGCGTGTAGTACTGATTGATGATCACGGGAGGCTGGGGCGGGCCGCTCTGCTGGATCGTGACGTAAACTTGCTGGGGTTGCGGCGGGGCATAGCCTGTCCACCCTCCCCAATACCCGCCGTAAAACACGGGCACCGGGTAAACGACCGGCTCATGGCCCCAGTGTCCCAGAAAGAGGTCGTGCCCACCATGGGGTAAGTTTCCGTAATAGCCGCTGACGGTGGCCCCGAGCCTCTGGGCGAAAGTGGGGGAATGGATCACTGGCGGGCCGCCGGTTCCCGGGAACAGGATATTCCCGAAACCGCTGCGGGCGCTGAGGGAACGCTGGGCGAAGTTCGTATGCGGATGAGCGAAAATGCCATGGTGCTGCGCCGCCAGCGGCTGCGCGGCAATCAAACCGAATATCAGCGCGACCGCACCCGCTGTTCGCATAGCGCCCTGCCTCGAGAATATAGTCTGCTACCTCTCAGACGCAAGATGGACGATCGCGGTTCCACACCCTTTGGCGCCGTTCGGCTGAGCCACCATCAGCAGGCCTTGCGGTTCTCCGCGGCGCCGGTACAACAATAATGGACAGTGATGACGCGCCGGATGCGCCAGAGGATAGGCTATGTCGGCGCCTTAGGCGGCTGTTTTCTCCTCGCCCTGGCCGCGGCCTGGACCACGTTCGGCGTCCAGATCGACAACGACGCCTACGACTTCTTCTTCCGGCTCCAAGCAGAGCCGGCCGGTAAGTGTGAGTCCGTCATCCTCGCCATCGACGAACAGACGCTGATCGAGATGGGCGGGCTGCGCCGTCTGCGCGAGATCGTCGCCGCAGGCCTGGAGGCGCTGGCGGCCGCGCAGCCAGGCGTGGTGGTGATCGACCTGATCCTCGCCGACGAGGCCGCTCCAGAACAGGACGCACACCTGGAGGCGGTCTTCGCCCGGACGCCGAATCTCGTGCTCGCCGCCGACTTGATTCCCGGCGGCTGGGAAGATCCCCTTCCGCGCTTCCGCCGGCATGCGGCCGCCGTGGGCCATGTTCATGCCGATCCCGACCCCTATGACAACGTGACGCGGCGCATCCCGCTGGAGAAGGCCGCCGGTCCGGACCGCCGGTGGGCGATAGCGCTCGAAGCCTTCCGGCTGGCCCGGGGCGGAGGGACGATCACCGAATCTCCCGATCACATCGAAGTCGCCGGCCTTACAATCCCTGCGCCGCGCCGGGATGCTCGTCCGCTCTACCTGCGCTATTTCCGCAGCGAGCCGGACGCCCGGTCCTCGATCCCCATGGTCACGGTCGCCCAGCTCCGCGCTGATCCGTCTCTGACCGCTCGTTTCCGCGGCAAGGTTGTCTTCGTCGGGGTCACCGCCCAGTCGGCCGCCGACGACCGGCACATGACGCCTTACTCCGCCGGCCGTCCCATGCCCGGCGTCGAGATCCACGCGACGGCGTTCGAAACGCTGGCCCGCGGCCTTATCTTGACGCCGGCGAAGGATTCCACAGTGTTTCTGATCTGCCTGGCGATCGCCGTTCTGGCGGGGTTGACCTTCGCCTTCCGCTCCGGCTGGACGGCCTATGCCGCGGGGGGCGCGTTGATCGCAGGGGCCCATCTAATGCCTTATCTCTTTTTCCGTGAAGCTATCATCTTCCCGTACGCGCCGCCCGTCTCTACGGCGTGGCTGTGCGTGGTTGGCGCCGCGACGTATCAACACTTCGTCGTCCGGCGGAGGTTGCGGGAGTCCGAGACGGCGCGCTCCCGCTACCAGCAGGCGATCCATTTTGTGACCCACGAGATGCGGTCTCCGCTGACGGCCATTCAGGGATCGAGCGAACTAATGGGCCGCTACAACTTGCCGGAAGAAAAGAGTAAGCAACTTGCCCAGATGATCAATGCTGAGTCGAAACGCCTGGCGCGGATGATCCAGACCTTTCTCGACGTCGAGCGGCTCACCGAGGGCGAGATGCAGCTCAAGCGGGAACCGTTCTTAGTGAGCCGGGTGATCGACGCCTGTCTGGAGCGGGTCCGCCCGCTGGCTGAACGCAAGCGCATTCGGGTGACGTTGGGAGACTTCGACGACGCCACCCTTACCGGCGACCAGGAGCTGATGGAGTACGCCGTCTATAACCTTTTGAACAACGCCGTGAAGTACTCGCCGGCCGAGACCGAGATCACGGTTTTCACGAAGGCCGAGGACGGGAGTTTCCGGCTCTCGGTGCAGGACCAGGGCATCGGGATGAGCGAGAAGGAGCTGAAAAACATCTTCAAGAAGTTCTACCGGACCAAGAAGGCCGAAGCGTCCGGCGTGGCGGGTACCGGCATCGGCCTCTCGATCGTCGAGCAGATCGTCACGCATCACGGCGGGCGCATCGAGGTCGCCAGCCGGCCGGGCGCGGGTTCCTGCTTCACCATCGTTCTTCCCCAGAGCTGATCCGGCCGGCTGCTGCAACCTTTGCGCCCCCGCGGCATCGTAAAGTGGTGAATCCACTCACTGGGACCCTAATCATCATGCGAATCATCCGCTTTACGCTCGTGCCGGCGCTGGCGCTGGCATTCTCCTTTGCCGGACTTGCTGGCGACGGCGCGCCTGCGCTGGCCAGCCCGCAGGAGTTTCAGAAGCAATTGAAGGCCGCCGGCGATGAGGCGGTCCTCCTCGATGTGCGGACGCCGGCCGAGTACGCCTCGGGGCATCTGGAAAACGCGCTGCTGCTGAACTTCAAGGATCCGTCGTTCGCCGTGCGCCTCGAGAAGCTCCCGAAGGACCGGCTGTACTTCGTCTATTGCCGCAGCGGCAACCGTAGCCACAAGGCCGCGCTGGCGATGCAGGCGGCCGGCTTCCACCGTATCATCGAGCTGAAAGGCGGCATCTTGGCCTGGAACGCCGAGCATATGCCGCTGTGCCGGCCGGCCGTGGCGGTTCCGTAGCGCCGTGCGGGCGTGCGACGGAACCCGCTGTCGTTTCCCGGCCTTGCGGCCGTGGCCGGAAACGAAGAAAGTAGAGAACATGCGGAGATCGAGATACATCCACGGATTGACGATCCTCTTGTTGCTCTTGTCGGCGGCCGCCGCGCTCGCGGCGGGGCTAGACGGCAAGTGGGAGTTCACGTTCGACACCGAGGTGGGGCCCCGGACATTTATCATCACCCTGCACACGAACGGCGAGAAGATCACCGCCAAGATCGATTCGGACACCCTCCAGGGCGAGGTGCACGGCGGCAAGTTCACCGTCCGCGGCGAGTACTATGCCGAGGAAGCCGGTTATACCGGTGACATGGAGCTCGACGGCGCTCTCGAAGGGGACAAGATCACCGGCAAAGGCCACTGGGAGGACTACGAGTTCACCTTCACTGCCAGGCGGGTGGAGTGAAGCCGTGCCGCGGCCCGGGCCCGATGCTCAATAGCCCATTGTTTTCTTCACGTAGTCGCGGCTGATCTTGAAGCTCTCGCGTAGCGGCCTGGTAGGCCGGAAACCCTTCGAGTGCGCCAGCTCGATGGCCAGGTCGCCGGCGAACTGCACTTCCTTCAAAGCGTCTGCGACAGCTCCGTAGTCCATCTCGCCTTCTCCCATCGCTTCGGCCCAAGTCCCGTCCTTGCGGCGGTCCCGCAAGTGGGCATAGGCGATGCGCTCGCCGTAGCGCCGGATGAAGTCCGCCGGATCCACGCCCGCGGCGGCGAGCCAGCCGATGTCCGGGCCGAGCTGGAGGTCGGGAATGCGCTCGAGCGTGCCCCGCAGGTCGTACTCGCCGTCCCGGATCTCATACGTGTGGTTGTGGAGCACCAGCCGGAGGCCGTTCACCGAAGCCCGGTAGCGGATGCGCCGCAAAATGCCGGCCTGGGCGTCGAGTTCGGCCTCGGTCTTCTTCCGTCCCGCGTCGCCGACCGAGACGCCCACCAGCTCCGCTCCCAGCCGCCGCAGCTTGTCGAACACCCGGTCAGCGTATTCGAAGATCTCCTCGTGCCTGGCGGCGTCCCACATGGGCGCGCCGTAGGAGGCCCCGATCACCGGCACGCCGTGCTTGTCCGAGAGTTCCAGGATGCGCTCCACGGCGTCCGGCGGCTCGAGCGTCGTGTGCATCACCTCCAGGAACTCGATGCCGGCATACGCCATGTCCGAGAAGATCTGGTCGAGAATGCCGCTGACGTCGTGCCCCGGCCGGCCGGCCGCGTAAACCCAGAGGTGGGCACCGACGCGCACCCGCCGGGGTTCGGGCTCCAGACCCGGCTGGGGCGGCAGGCACGCCGGCAGCGCCAGGGCGGCAAGCGATTGGAGGACTTCACGCCGGGTTCGGGCGGCCATACCCGGATTGTGGACCCGGCGGGCGCAGGAAGCAACCCGCCCGGAGCGGCCGCACCCTACGCCTTCGGGTGGGCCTTGTCGTAGATCTCCATCAGCTCGGTGAGGGAGATCTGGGTGTATTTCTGCGTAGTGGAAAGGCGGGCGTGGCCGAGCAGCTCCTGGATGGCGCGCAGATCGGCCCCCTCGGCGAGCAGGTGCGTCGCGAAAGCGTGGCGCAGGGTGTGGGGATGAATGGAGGGATCGCCGCCGAGCAGCACGGCGTAACGCTTGACGATGGCGCGGATGCTGCGGTCCGAGAGGCGCTTGCCGTTGCGGTTCAGGAAGACTGCCGTCTCGCCGGGAGCGGGCCGCCGCCGCGCCAGCCATTCTTCCAGCGCCTCGGCCGCTTTTCCCGGCACCGGCACTTCGCGCTCCTTCTTGCCCTTGCCCCGGACGCGGATCCAGCGCCCGGCCACGTCGAGGTCTTCCATGTTCAGCCCGGCCAGCTCGCTCACGCGCAGGCCGCAGCCGTAGAGCATCTCCAGGATCGCCCGGTCGCGCTCGGGATTCGCCGTCTTGACGCCGGCGGCGGACAACTGGTCGAGGATCCGGTTGGTCTGTTCGGCGCTCGGCACCCGGGGCAGCAGTTTGGGCGTCTTCGGCGTGCTGACCAGTTTGGCGCGGTTCACCTCGATGACGCCGTTGCGGACGAGGAACTGAAGGAACGACCGCACGGCCGCCATCTTGCGCCGGATGGTCACCGCCGCCAGCCTGCGGCGGTAGAGGTCGCCGAGCCACTCGCGGATCGCCAGGGCGTCGATAGCGCCGGGCGCGGGCGGCTCCCCGCCGGGGGGCGTGAAGTACTCGAGGAACTGGCGCAGGTCGGCGCCGTAGTTGCGGACGGTGTGCTCGGAGGCGTTCTCGCGCTTCAGCTCTTCGAGGAAGCGGCCGATCTGCTGCTCGAGTTCGCTCATCGGCTCACCCGCGGGAGGCCGGACTCCCGGCCGCCGTCCGGGCCTCCTGTTCCGCCAGCCACGCTTCCAGCGCCTCCAGCGCCCGCCGGCAGACCTCGGCGCGCCGCGCCTTCTTGTTGCGCCCGAGCCGCCGGCGCGTTTCTTCATCCAGCGGCGGCAGCAGATCGAAGGTGATGTTGGCCGGCTGATAGTGGGCCGGGTCCGCTCCGGAGATGTAGCGGCAGAGCGAACCGAGAGCCGTCTCCCGGGGCGGCGTCTGAGGTTCTTCGCCAGCAGCCAGCAGGGCGGCGTTGCGCCCGGCGAGAAGCCCGGTGGCGATCGACTCGACGTAGCCCTCGATGCCGGCGATCTGCCCCGCGAAAAAGATGCGCGGCTCGCTGCGCAACTGGAGCGTCGGCTCGAGCAGCGCCGGGGCGTTGATGTAGGTGTTGCGGTGGATCTGCCCGTAGCGGAGGAACTCGGCGTTCTCGAGCCCGGGAATCATCCGGAAGATGCGCTTCTGCTCCCCGTACTTCAGGTAGTTCTGGAAGCCGACCATGTTGTAGCTGTCGGCGCGCAGGTTCTCCTGGCGGAGCTGCACGGCGGCGTAAGGCCGCTTGCCGGTGCGCGGGTCGATCAGCCCGACGGGCTTCATCGGGCCGTAGCGCAGGGTGTCGCGCCCGCGCCGGGCCAGCTCCTCGATGGGCAGGCAAGCCTCGAAATAGGGGATGTCGTCGGGGATGTGGGGCGAGTGGGCCTGGGCCTCGAGCAGCGCATCGACGAAGCGCTCGTATTCTTCTTGATTCAGCGGGCAGTTCAGGTAGTCGCCGGTGCCGTCGAGCGACTTGCCGTAGCGGGACGCCCGGAAGACCACCGACATGTCGATCGTCTCGGCATCGACGATCGGGCTGATGCTGTCGTAGAAGTAGAGCCGCTCGGAGCCGGTGAGCCGCGCGATCTCGGCCGCCAGGGCGTCGCTGGTGAGCGGGCCGGTGGCGATGACGACGATGCCGTCAGCCGGCAGCCGCGTCACCTCTTCGCGCCTCACGGTGATGCGCGGGTGCGCCTCGATGGCGCGGGAGACGGTCCCGGCGAAGACTTCGCGGTCCACGGTGAGGGCCTGGCCGCCGGGCACCCGGGCCTTGCCGGCAGCCTCGAGCAGCAGGGAGCCGAGGCGCCGGAGCTCCTGCTTCAACAGCCACGGAGCGGTGTTCTCGGTCTCGGATTTGAGCGAGTTTGAGCAGACCAGCTCGGCCAGGCGGTCCGTCTGGTGGGCCGGGGTAGAGCGAGCCGGCCGCATCTCGTACAAGGTGACGTCCAGGCCCGCCTGGGCGATCTGCCACGCCGCCTCGCAGCCCGCCAGCCCCCCTCCGATGACGTGGATCTTCGGCATCCGTTCGATTCCATTGTACGGGCGTCAGCGCTCCGGCCCGGCGCGCCGTTGGGCCAGATGGGCGTAGGCGGGAGCGGTCTCCAGGCGCGGATCCTCCACCGGGCCGCCCACGGTGAAGTGGTAGAGGCTCTGCCAGGAGCGGTCGCGGATGCCCAGGGTGGCGTGCATGGCGTCGTCGAAGAAGCAGCCGATGCCGGTGCCGCGCAGCCCGGCCGCCTCGGCTTCCAGATAGAGGACCTGCCCGATCACGCCGGTCTCCCAGAACAGCCGCGGATACACGGCCGGACCGCCGCGGCGCAGCGTCTCTTCGAACCGGGCCAGCATCCCCAGCGAGAACGCGCCCTCGGAGGCGATCTCCTGGTGGCAACTGATGGTGCGGGCCGCTTGCCGGGTGTCGGCGGGCAGCAGCAGGTACAGCGGCAGCTCCGCAGGGCAGCCGTCGGGCTTGTGCCAGAGGAAGTCCGGGCGCAAAGCGCGCCGCAGCGCGTCTTCGTGGGCCGGCTCGCGCACCAGAACGTAAAGTCCGGCGTCGAGATCCGCCACGCGGTGGACGAACAGGGCCAGCGAAACCGCCGGCGGCCAGGGCAAGGCGCCGTAGGGGATTGGCTGGGGCATGAGCCGCACCAGTAGGCGGTAGAAGGCCTCGCGCGGCATCTGCGTCTCGCCGTCCATGGCGACGGCGCTGCGGCGGCGCCGGATGATCTCGTGGGCCGGAAGGCCGCGGTCGTCGAGGGGCGGCAGGGTGGGGAACCGCCGGCCGGGCGGGTGCTCGAGCCCGGGGCTGGCGGTGGCCGCCGCTACTTCGTCGATCACCGGCCAGGGGCGGTGCTCGGGGCTCAAGCGGTTGGGGGATCCGAGCCATTCCGAGCCTTCTACGGCGTCGAGTCCCTCGCCGGTGAAGCCGCCGGCGGCGCCCTCGGGCGTGAGCAGCAGGAGGCAGTCCGGATGTTCGGCCTCGGGACCCTTCTGGGTGTGGACGCCGAGCAAACGGGCAATAGTCTCAGCCGGAACCGAATCGACGAGTTGCACGCGCCAGCCCAGGCAGGCCGCCGAGAGGGCCACCGCCGCGATGGCGTGGCCGCAATCGTGCTGGCAATAGCGCCAGGCGCGCTCGCCGTACTTCCAGGCCTCGCGCCAGTGGATGGAGGTGAGCCCCACCAGGGCGCACCCGGGGGCCAGGCCGGGGACCGCCGCCAGTCTCCGGCGCAGCTCCAGCCCATGTTCATGCGGCGCGTAGTGATAGACGGCCGGCTCCTCGCACAGGCCTTCGACCGGGCCGCAGACCAGGTAGGCCTCGGTGGGGTGGAGGTTGCCGCTCGAAGGGTTCACCCGCAGCGACCAGCGGGCCTGGATGCTGCCGTCGCGGCCGCGCACCTGCTTCCAGGCCGACAGCGCCAGGCTGAAGAAGAACAGCTCGCTGACGGAGTCGCGGTCCAACGGGCGGGGGGCTGGTACGTCATCGAAGAGCGAATCGTAGGTGGGCAGGGGCCGGATCTCGGGCAGCGGAAGCTCGAGGAGCGGCGCCCCTTCGTAGCGCCGGAACGGGTCCGGCTGGTTCGCCCAATCGAGGTAGCCGGGGGAACGGGCGTAGCGGTCCAGTTGGTGCTTGGTCTGCTCGTGGTAGCGGAAGACGGTGTCGAGGAGCTCGGGCATGTTCCGATGAGGCGCTGGGGCGACTCTGCTGGGAGATTATCAGCGCCGTTACCGATGATAGCGGGCGCCGGGCCGGCGCGGGGTTGCGGCGGGGGCGGTCTCGGAGCGAATCGCCCGCTTGTTCAGGCGTTCGCCCGAGCGATTCTTGCGGTGGATCGCCGTAGCATGCGGGTATGGGGACTCTCGCCGCGCTGCTCGGCATCGCTCTGTCGGCTCACGTCGTCTCCATCGACGACTACCCCTTGCGCCGGGGCTGCGCGCCGGACGAGCCGGTGGTGGCGCATCTGAAGCGGGGCGATCCGGTGGAGATCCGCTTCCGGCTGGCGGGCTCCGGGGGCGGCTGTTACAAGGTCCGGGTCCAGTCCGGCGAGCAGGTGCTGGAGGGCTACGTCTCGGCCGACGCCTTGAGCGATGTCGAAGCGTTCGACGAAGCCCGGCGCGCGGCGCCGGTGGCCAGCGCCCCGGCGATCATCCGGGCCGAGGGAAGCGGGGTGGTTCAATCGGCCGCGGCCGGCGGCGCTCAGGACCTCGGGGCCCGGGCGGCGCAGTTGATCCAAGAAAACCGGCCGCGGGAGGCCTTGAACTTGCTCGAGCGCGCGATCCGCTCCGCGCCCCGGGATCCCGGACTGCTCTCGCTCGCCGGATTTGCCGCCTACCGGGCCGACCATGCCCGCCTGGCGGTGGAGTACTGGGAGGAGGCGCTGGCGCTAAAGCCGAATCCCTCGGTGCGCCGGATGTACGAAGCCGCCAAGAGGGAGCTCGAGGAGGACCGCAGCGGCCGGAAACTCTTCGGCACGCGGTTCGCCTTGCGTTACAACCCCGGGCAGATGAAGCCGGAGACGGCGCGGAGGATCGTCGCGATGCTCGAGCAGGAGTGGTCGCGCATCGCCATGGAGCTCGGCTGCCGGACCGAGGAGCGCATCGTGGCCATCGTCCAGACGCCCGAGGAGTACCGGCGCACCACTGACGCGGCCGAGTGGAGCGCCGGCCAGTACAACGGGCGGATCCGGGTAGCGGCTTCGGACCAGACGCGGCTTGATGAGCGCACCCGGCGCATCTTCGCCCACGAGCTGGTGCACGCCTGCCTGGCGGGCCTGGGCAAGTTCCCCGTCTGGCTCCACGAGGGCCTGGCCCAGAAGCTCTCGGGTGAGCGCCTCGGCGCCTACGAGCGCGAGATGGTGCGGCGGATGGCGGCTCAGGGGCAGTTGCCTCGTTTGGAGAACCTCAGCCAGACCTGGGCGCGGATGAGCCCGCTGCACGCCAAAGTGGCCTACTCGACGGCCTTGATGGCCATCGAACTGTTCCTCGAGGAGCACCCGGCGCTGGGCGCCCGGAACCTGGTGCACAACCCGAATCTGGTGGCCCAGATGCAGCAGGAACTCGACCGCCGCCTGCAGTCGCTGCAGGCGGCTCGGCGCTAGTGTCCGCCCGCGCGGCCGGCGGTGTTCAGACCGGCTCCCACTTGCCGGAGCGGGCCGCCCGGAAGACGGCTTCGATCACCGCCATGTTCGCCCGCGCGTCTTCGAGCGGCACCGGGACTTCGCGATCTTCGAGGACGGCCTTCGAGAAGGCGTCCACTTCGATCGTGTACTGGTCGCAGACGGGGAATTCCTCGGTGCGAATGGTGGCCCCGGTGAGGTCGCCGCCCTCGTCAATGAAGATGCGCGCCGGCCGGTCCTTGGGGGCGTTGAAGGGGATTTGGACCTCGAGCCGCGCCTTGGTTCCGAAGGCCTGCATCCGCTGGTAGGGGACGAGCTGTGTGGAGACGGTCCAGATGCACTGTCCCGAGGGGTATTCGAGAATCGCCGAGGTCAGCCGGTCGGTACCGAATTCCGGATCGCACTCGATCACCGCCGCCACCCGCACCGGCTCCTCGCCGAAGAGGAACCGCGAGAGGTGGATGGTGTAACAGCCGATGTCGTAGAGGCCCCCTCCGCCGGCTTCAGGGATGTTGCGGATATTCTTCGGGTCGCGGTTGTAGTAGCTGAAGAAGCCGGTCACGGCCCGGAGCTCACCCAGGGCCCCTTGGCGCACCAGCTCCCGGGCCCGGACCCACTGCGGGTGGGTGTGAACCATGAACGCCTCGCCGATCTTGACCTTGTGGCGGTCGCGGGCGGCGATCATCTCATCGACCTCGGCCACGCTCAGGCCGATCGGCTTCTCGCAGAGCACGTGCTTGCCCGCGGCGGCGGCCCGGACGGTCCACTCCAGGTGCATGTGATTGGGCAGCGGGTTGTAGACGACGTCGATTTCCGGGTCGGCCAGGAGCTCCTCGTAGGAGCCGTACGCCTTGGGTATGCCGAGCTTCTTGGCGGCCTTGTGCGCCTTGGCGGAATCGCGGGAGGCGATCGCCGCCAGCTCGGCGTATTGACAAGCGGGAATGGCGGGCAGGAACTTGGTGAGCGCGAATTGCGCCGCTCCCAGGCAGCCCCAGCGGAGTTTCTCGGCCATGCAAGCAGAATCCCACGGCCGGACGGCGTTTCGCAATGCCTGCGCCCGGCCGTCCTGGACCTTTTGGAACGGGATGCTAGGATGGTGGTTTCGGCGCGGCGGGGCGGCTGGGCTCGCCTGGCGCTTTTTCCCGGAAGACCTGGAATCGAGGAGTGTGAATGCAAGCGCAAATCGGTGTGATCGGCGGTAGCGGGCTGTATTCGATGCCCGGATTCGAGGCCCAGCGGGAGGTGACGATCGAGACGCCCTGGGGGCCGCCCTCGGACGCCTACATCGTCGGCAAGCTCGCTGGCAAAGACGTCGCCTTTCTGGCGCGCCACGGCCGGGGCCATCGGCTGATGCCCTCGGAGCTGAACTTCCGCGCCAACATCTGGGGCATGAAGAAGCTGGGGGTGGAGCGCATCATCTCGCTGAGCGCCGTCGGCTCGCTCAAGGAAGAGCACCGGCCGCTCGACTTCGTCCTGCCGGACCAGTTCTTCGACCGCACCCGCGGCCGCGCCTCCACCTTCTTCGGCGAAGGGCTGGTGGCGCACATCAGCTTCGCTCATCCGGTCTGTCCCCAGTTGATGGATGTGGTGGCCGAGGCCTGCCAGGCGAGCGGCGTAACGGCGAAGAAGGGCGGCACGTACCTGTGCATGGAGGGTCCGGCATTCTCGACCGTGGCCGAGTCGAACGTCTACCGGAGCTGGGGCATGGACGTGATCGGGATGACGAACCTGCAGGAGGCCAAGCTGGCCCGGGAGGCCGAGATCTGTTACGTTACGGTGGCCATGGTGACCGACTACGACTGCTGGCATCCGGATCACGACGCGGTCACCGTGAGTGAAATCGTGGCCAACCTCCAGCGCAACGCCGAGAACGCCGCCAAGGTGGTGCGCGCAGCGGTCCAGGCGATGCCCGGGGAGCGCACGTGCAAATGCGGCAGCGCGCTGGCCCATGCCCTGATCACCGACAAGAGCGCCGTGCCCGAGGAAACCCGGAAGAAACTGGAGCTGCTCATTGGCAAGTACTTCACCGATTGAACAAGCCGCCGCCGTACTCGACTGCTGCCTGAAAGGTGAGCCGGTGCCGGGGGAGCTTTGGCGCCCTCTCGTGGCCGCCGCCGCCGGCGAAGGCGAAGAGGCGGCCGCGGCCAGCGAAGCGTTGTTCCAGGGTGTGGTGGAGCCGCTGGCGGACCGCTTCGACCCGCCGCTGTGCCGGCGTTACGCCGAGCTCTTCTCCGAAGCCATCGCCTACTGCGTCCCCGGCTGGGAGGCGGCGGACCTGCTCGAGCGCTACGGCAAGGTGCGGTGCGGCCGGTGGTATCGGCCGGAACAGGGCGCCCCGGAGTTGGTGACCGTGCTCTCGCGGGTAACCCTCGGCGCCGACGTGGCCGTCACGAGCATCGTGCTCGACGCGGTGAAGAAGCGCTTCCCGAACGCCCGCGTCCTCTTCGCCGGGCCGCGCAAGTGCTGGGAGCTGTTCGCCGGGGACCGGCGCATCGAGCTTCTCGAGACGCCCTACCGCCGCCACGGCGCTTTGCGCGAGCGGCTGGACGCCGGTTTGCGCTTGCGGCCGTCGCTTTCCGGCGAAGGGGTGCTGGTTATCGATCCTGATTCGCGGCTCTCCCAGCTCGGCCTGCTGCCCGTATGTGACGATGAGCGCTACTTCTTCTTCGAAAGCCGGTGCTACGGGGGAGCGAGTGAGGAGTCGCTCACGCAACTGGCCCAGCGCTGGTGCGCGGAGGTGTTGGGAGTCGTCGATGCGCTGCCCTATATAGCCCCGCTTGAGGACGCCGGGGCGCGCGAGGCGGAAGGCGCGATCACCGTGAGCCTGGGCGTGGGAGATAACCCAGCCAAACGGATGCCGGATCCGTTCGAGGAAGAGCTGCTGAAGGGGCTCGTGGGTCTCGGCCTGCCCGTGGTCATCGACAAGGGCGCGGGAGGCGAAGAAGCCGAGCACGTCGAGCGTGCCGTGGCCGCGGCGGGCGGGGCGAACGGACGCATCAAAGTGTGGGAAGGGGCCTTCGCCCCTTTTGCCGCACGGATCGCCGCCAGCCGTCTCTATATCGGCTACGACTCCGCGGGGCAGCACGTGGCCGCGGCGGCGAGGACGCCCCTGATTTCCGTCTTTGCCGGTTATCCGTGCGAACGGTTCGTGCATCGCTGGCGGCCGACGACCACGGCGCCTTGCCGCGTCTTGGCGGCCGCCGGAGCGGACTGGAAGCTCATCCTCGACCGGGTTCTGGAAACTGCCCGGGTGATGCTCGGGATCTCTTGAGCGCGCTGGCGCGGAATCGGCGGCTCGGTTCACGCTGCAGGCGCAGGGCCGGTAGACTCTCGGACGATGAGTTCCGGATCGATCACCACCTCCCGGCTTTTGGGATGGCCGCTTCCTTGGGGAATCAGCGCGAAGGCCGCCAGCCGCCCGATGCGGCCCCGGGGGACGCTGACGGTGGTGAGGGCCGGATAGACGTGCTCGGAAAACTCGATGTTGTCGAAACCGGTCACCGAAATGTCGCCTGGCGCCGACAGGCCCCGGTTGCGCAGTTCCGTGAGCACGCCGATGGCCATGAAATCGTTGGCGCAGACGATCGCCGTGGGCTCGAAGCCGTTACGTAGCACTTGCTGGACGGCTTGCCGCCCCCCGTCGGGGGAATCGTCGCCCTCTTCGATCACGTAGCGAACATCGGCGCCGTGAAGCTCGGCGGCCTCGGTGAAGGCCTGCTCGCGTTCGCGGGCCGCCGCTAGGTTCCGGTGATGCCCGAGGAAAGCGATCCGGCGGTGGCCCAACGCGTAGAGATGTTCCACCACCCGCCGCATGCCGGTGGCGTAACGGATCTTGATGGCGGACATGCGGTCCGTGGCCCGGCCGCTGTCGCAGAAGACCACTGGCAGCTTCCACTCCTGCAGTTCCTGCACCACGCTTTCGTCGGCTTCCGAGACGGTAATCGCCAATCCGGCCACCCGCTGGCCGACGAAGGTCTCGATCGCTTCCAGGAGCCGCTTCGGCGAGTAGTCGCTGTGTTTGAGGACCACCTCGTAGCCGTGCCGGGCCGCCTCGGTTTCGAAGCTGCGGAAGATGTCGATGAAGAACGGGTTCTCAATGTTGGAGGCGATCATGCCGATCATCCGGCTCTTGCCTCCAGCGAGCGTGCGGGCGTGGATATTTGGCTGGTAGCGCAAGCGACGCGCCGCTTCCAGGACACGCCGGCGGGTGCTCTCGCGCACCGGGCCGCGGTTGTTGATCACCCGAGAGACGGTGGCGGTGGAAACCCCCGCCAGACGGGCCACTTCTTCGAGCGTCACGTCTCTACCCTCGTGGGCCGTTTCGGGCCCCGCCCCGGACGCCGCGGCCGCCACGCCCGTCCAGAAGCGACGCTATCATGCCACAGTTCTCGAGCTCAGTCCACCGGAAATTGCGCCGCCTCGGGGCCGCTGGTCAGGCCAGCGACAGCGCCGCCTGCAGCATCGCCCGGGCGTAGCCGACGTTGTAGGCGAGTCCGGTGTAGCCTCCCCCGCCGGGATAGTAGGGCTTGAAGTCCGGCCGGTCGCGGTCGGCGTCGAGCGCCCGCGGGTGCTCCGGGTACAGCGCCCGGGGATACTTGAGCCGCACCAGCTCACGCATCACCGCGAACATGTCCACTTGGCCTTCATCGGGAAAGACCTCGACGTATTTCTCGTACGGTTTCCGCACCCGGACGTTGCGGAAATGGGCGTGGTTGATCCGGTCGCGGCTGCCGAAGTAGCGGCAGACCTCGACGGGATCCTCGCCGAGCTCCCGCGTGACGCCGCAGTCGAAGGTGATCCCGTTCGCCGGGCTGGGGACGATCTCGATCAGGCGCTTCCAGCCCGCCACGGTGGCCATGATCTGGCCGGAGCCCCGGCTCACCGGGGCCGGGGGGTCGTTGGGATGCAGCGCCAGCCGCACACCGGCCTCCTCGGCGACTGGAACCACGGCCTTCAGGAAGTACGTGATGTTGTCCCACATCTCTTCGAGCGAGTGGGCGCCCTCATCGGGCAGCGGCGGCAGGTCTTTGACGCGGTCGTAGTCGAACGCCGTGAGCCCGGCGCCGCCCCGGCCGGTCTCTTCGTAATAGCCCTCCACCAGCCGGTGGGCGTAGAAGTTGTACTCGATTACCGGGAGCCCGGCTTTTCCGGCCGCCCGGATCGACCGGCGGACCTTGTCGATCTCCTCGTCGCGGCCGGGCCGGCCGTAGATGGTGTTCTTGAAGCCGCCGATCATCATGTTGCAGAGTGTCAGGCCGCCCTTCTTGAAATGCTCGATCCGGCGGCGGACCTCCTCCTCGGTCCAGGGGATCTTCGGCCCGCCGGTGAGCACGTAATCGACGCCGAGCTGCTTGATGCGCCGCATGCCGGCCTCGTCCAGGTCGGCCCGGACGCCGAGACAGATCTTCGGCGTGCTGGGGCCTTCGGTGATGGGCCACCTCTTCTTTGTTTCCTTGGCCGCTCCTAGAGAGACGGCCGGGGCCGCGCCGGCCGCCGCCATCGCTTGCAACACCTGTCGCCGGGATAGAGATCTCATCGCCACTAGTCTCCTTTCGGGATTGTGCGTCCTATCCTATCCCGAAACGGGCGCGGGTCACACAGGGCTCCACAGCAGCCTTCAGACGGTGTCCCGGCGTTGTCGCACCGCTGCGGGTACAATGTTTAGAAACGCGCGCGTCCGCTTTCGGCGCGTCTCGCGCGTCCCTTCCGCATGCGGCAAGCAGGCAGGAAATACACCCTATGAACCGACGAGACAAGGACAACCCGAGCGGCACGGCCGCGGCCGGAGCGAAGGCGCCCGGGGCGAAGTCGGGGCCGCCGGGGGCGCCAGCGTCCAACTTCATCCGCGACATTATCATCCGTGACCTGGAGACGGGCAAGTTCGGCGGCCGCGTCCACACCAGGTTTCCCCCGGAGCCGAACGGATACCTACACATCGGCCACGCCAAGTCGATCTGCCTGAACTTCGGCCTGGCCGAGGAGTTCGGCGGCAAGTGCAACCTGCGCTTCGACGACACGAACCCGACCAAGGAAGAGCAGGAGTACGTGGACTCCATCATCGAAGACGTCCGCTGGCTCGGCTTCGATTGGGAGGACCGGCTGTTCTTCGCCTCCGACTACTTCGACCAGCTCTACGAGTGGGCCGTCCAGCTCATCAAGGCGGGCAAGGCCTACGTTTGCGACCTGACGGCCGACCAGATCCGGGAGTACCGCGGCACCCTCTCGAGCGCCGGCAAGGAGAGCCCGTACCGCAACCGCTCGGTCGAGGAGAACCTCGAGCTGTTCGAACGGATGAAGGCCGGCGAGTTCCCCGACGGCTCGCGCACGCTTCGCGCCAAGATCGACATGGCGCACCCGAACGTGAACATGCGCGATCCGGTGATGTACCGCATCCTGCACGAGCCGCACCACCGCACCGGCGACAAGTGGTGCATCTACCCCACCTACGACTGGGCCCACGGGCAGTCGGATTCGATTGAGGGCATCACCCACTCGATCTGCACCCTCGAGTTCGCTGACCACCGGCCGCTGTACGACTGGTTCCTCGACGCCCTGGGCATCCACCATCCGCAGCAGATTGAGTTCGGCCGGTTGAATCTCACTTACACGGTGCTCAGCAAGCGCAAACTGCTGACGCTGGTCGAGAAAGGTTATGTGCGCGGCTGGGACGACCCGCGCATGCCGACGATCTCCGGCATGCGCCGCCGCGGCTACACACCGGAAGCGATCCGCAACTTCTGCGAGCGCATCGGCGTGGCCCGCACCGATGGCATGGTGGAGCTGTCGCTGCTCGAGTATTTCGTCCGCGAGGACCTGAACAAACGCGCCCCGCGGGTGATGGGCGTGCTACGCCCCTTGCGCCTCGTCATCGAGAACTATCCCGAGGACCACGTCGAGGAGCTGGACGCCATCAACAACCCGGAAGATCCCTCGGCGGGTACCCGGAAGGTGCCGTTCTCCAAGGTGCTCTACATTGAGCGCGACGATTTCCGAGTGGACCCGCCGAAGAAGTACTACCGCCTGGCTCCGGGCAGGGAAGTGCGGCTGCGCTACGCCTATTTCGTCACATGCACCGGCTACACGATGGACGAGAAGACGGGCGAGGTCACTGAAGTGCGCTGCACTTACGACCCGGCCACCCGTGGCGGCAACGCGCCGGACGGCCGGAAAGTCAAATCGACCATGCACTGGGTCTCGGCCGCCCACGCGATCGACGCCGAAGTCCGGCTGTACGACAAATTGTTCACCCGGGAGAACCCCAACGACGAATCCGAGGGCAAGGACTTCACCGCCTATATCAACCCGAAGTCGCTCGAAGTGCTCACCGGATGCAAGCTCGAGCCGAGCCTGCGCGGCGTGAAGCCGGGCGAACGTTTCCAGTTCGAGCGCCTCGGTTACTTCTGCGTGGATCCGGATTCGACACTAGAGAGGCCGGTCTTCAACCGAACGGTGACGCTGCGCGACACCTGGGCGAAGATCGAGAAGGCGATGAAGGAGCAGAAAGGCTGAGGCCGGCCGCCAGCCTCAGCCCTCGCTCGGCCGCAGCGGTTGCGCCCCGGGGAGAAAAACGGACGATCAGCGATGAACATTCTTGGAATCGGAGGAATCCTCGACGACGCGGCCTGCGCGCTCCTCACTGACGGGGAGCTGAAAGCGGCCGTGGAACAGCGGAAGGTGGTCCGGTACCGCCGGCGCGGCGCCTTGCCGGTGGAATCGATCGATGCCTGCCTGAAGATCGGCGGGGTGGAGCCGGACGGGATCGACTGCGTGGCCATCGTCAGGCCGCTGGCCACCGGCCCGGAGTCCGTCTTCCATCTCAACCTGCGCTCTATGTTCCCGCGCAGCCAGATCGTTCTCGTCGAGCACCAGACTGCCCACGCCGCCAGCGCCTTCTACGCCTCGCCGTTCGAAGAGGCGACGATCCTCACCCTTGACCGCCTGGGCGACTTCCGCTGCGGGGCCCGCTGGATCGGCTCCGGCAACTGGCTGCAGGTGGACAAAGAGCTTTACTTCCCGGACTCCCTCGGCGACCTCTACGGCCGCGTCACCGCCCTGCTGGGCTTCGAGCCGCGGGCCGACGAGCACAAGGTCCAGTGGCTCTCCACCTTCGGTGAGGACCGCTTCCGGGACGTGTTTCTGGACATCCTCTCGTTCGGCGAGTCGGGCTGGCCGCGGGTCAACCGCTCCTACTTCGACGGCGACCGCCTCACCCACGGCGGTTTCAGCGCCCGCTTCTACGACCGGATCGGGCTGCCCGACGGCGCCGAAATCCCCGAGTCGCTGCGGCCGGTGATCGCCGCCAGCCTGCAGAAGGCCGTCGAGCAGATGGTCGTTGAGATGGCTGGCAAAGGCGAGAACCTGTGCCTAGCGGGCGGTTTGATGTACAACGTCTTGCTGGTCGCGGCGCTCGAAACGAGCGGCCGGTGGAAGAACGTCTTCGTCCAGCCGGCGGCGGGCAACTCCGGCACTGCGCTGGGGGCCGTCTTCTACGCCTGGCACAACGTCTTCCAGCGCACGCGGCGGCCCAGCATCGGCAATCTCTGCCTCGGGCCGGACTTCACCGCCGAAGACGCCAAGCGGGTGCTCGAGAACTGCAAGTTGCGCTTCCGCTACCTGCTCACCACCAGCGAGCTGATCGACAAGGCCGTCGAAGAGATCCGGAACGACAAGATCATCGCCTGGATGCACGGCCGCATGGAGTTCGGTCCCCGGGCGCTGGGCAACCGCAGCATCCTGGCCTCGCCGCTGAACCCCTACTCCACCGAGAACCTGAACATCTACATCAAGCACCGCGAGCCGTTTCGCAAGTTCGCCGCCTCGGTGCCCGAGGAGTTGGCCCCGGAGTACTTCGACGTCGGGCCGAACGCCCGCTTCATCGCCACCGTGGGCCGGGTGAAGCCCGAGCACAAGGAGACGCTGGCCAGCGCCGTGCTCGGCGAGGATCTGGTGCGCGTGCACACCGTGCGCCGCGAAGACCACCCCGTCTTCTGGGAGCTGCTGCACGCCTTCAAGCACGCCACCGGCTTGCCGATCCTCTACAACACGTCGTTCAACCTGCACGGCGACCCGCTGGTCTGTACCCCCCGCGACGCGGTGCGCAGCTTCTACTCCTCGGGCATCGATTCGATGTTCGTGGGCCACTTCTTCCTGGAGAAGTGACGCTCCCGGGCGCGCCCGGGCCGGGCCCCGCTCACCAGAAGTAGACGTAGAAAGCGGCGATCACCGCCAGGATCACCGCTGTGTGGAAGACGTCCCAGGCGTTCCAGCTTGCCCGGGTCTCGGCGAGTTGCTCGGGGGTGGCGGAGGCGAACGTGAGGCCGCGGATCTTCTCTTCTTCGGGCGGCGGAGTGAAGCGGCTCACGACGAGGATCAAGGCGATGGTGAACAGGAAGAGGAAGATGCAGTAGTGCAGCCAGTTGATGGCGATGAAGCGGCCGATCAGGCTGTCCGGAGCAAAGTGCTCCTGGAAGATCACCAGCGCCAGGCGCAGCATGCCGAGCACGAATCCCGTGACCAGCCCCACGTAGCCCGCCGCCGGCGTGGCGCGCTTCGAGAAGACGCCCAGCAGGAACACGGCGGCGATCCCCGGGGCGATGAGCGACTGCACCTGTTGCAAGTACTCATAGAGCACCCCGGCGACGTACTTCATCACCGGGATCCACACGACGCCCAGAACCACCACCGTGGCCGTTGCCGCCCGCCCGACGAACACCAGGTGGCGCTCGCTCGACTGCGGGCGCCATCTCTTGTAGAAGTCCACCGTGAACAGCGCCGCCGAGGAGTTGAACAGCGAGGCCAGCGAGCTCATCAGCGCCGCCACCAGGCCGCCCACCACGACGCCCTTCACCCCCGCCGGCAGGAGCTGGGCGACGAGCGCCGGAAACGCCTGGTCCGCCGACGGTACGTCGATGACGCCCTGCTTGTGGAGCGAGAGGGCCACCATGCCCGGCACCAGGAAGATGAAAACCGGCAGCAGCTTCAGGTAGCCGGCGAAGATCGTTCCCCGGCGGGCCTCCTTCTGGTTCCTGGCCGAGAGCGCCCGCTGCACGATGTACTGGTCCGTGCACCAGTACCAGAAGCCGATGATCGCCGAGCCGAACAGCACGCCCGTCCACGGGAAGGTGGGATCGCTGGCCGGCCGGATCAAATGGATCTGGTCGCCTACATCGGCCAGGACCCGGTGCCATCCTCCCGCGGCTGACAGCCCGACGAAAAGGATCACCACGCTGCCGATCACCAGCACCGGGGCCTGCAACACCGAGGTGTAGAGCACCGCCTTCATGCCGCCCAGCACCGTGAACAGGCCGGTGATCAGCACCAGCCCGATCGCTCCGATCCAGAAGAAATCGACGCCCAGGAACTCGTCGATGCCGAGCACCGTCTTGAAAACCACGCCGCCGGCGTAGACCGTCACGGCCACCTTCGTCAGCACGTAGCTCACCAGCGAGATCACCGAGAGGAACGACCGCGCCTGCGGGTTGAAGCGCCGCTCCAGGAACTCCGGCATCGTGAACACCCGGCTGCGGGCGTAGAAGGGCACGAACACCCAGCCGAGGATCAGGATCAGCCAGGCGTGCATCTCCCAGTGGGCCATCGCCATGCCGCTCTCGTAGCCGGCCCCGGCGAGCCCCACCAGGTGTTCGGAGCCGATGTTGGAGGCGAAGATCGACGCGCCCACTGCGATCCAGCCGGCGTCGCGCCCGGCCAGGAAGTAGTCGGCCGTGTCCTCTTCCTTCTGCCGGAGCACCCAGACGACGATCGCCGCCAGCAGCCCGAAAAAGGCTCCCAGTACGATCCAGTCGAGAGTTCCGAATGCCACCATCCGCTCGCCTCGGTTGCGCCGCTGCCCGTCGGCCCGCCGCAGCGGCGCGAAGCGACGATTCTACTCTCGCCGCCAGACCTCTGTCCACGAGTCGCATTCCGATCCACCGCCGGGTGTGAGAGATTCTTGGAGGGAGGAACCGCAGATGAAGCTTCGTTTCGCGCCCGCACTCTTGCTGCTCGTTTCGTTGCCTGCGCCGCTGCTCTCGCAGGAAAGCGTCGTCGTTCGCCCCGAGGAGATCGACGACGTGCTGGTGAATCCCGGCATCGGCTTCACCACCTTTCAGCGTTTCAACGGCGACGACCTCAACCCCGGCACCAGGTGGACCGAGGGCTATCCCATCGAATACCAGCCCTTCGACGGCGACTTGACCAACAAGGACTACCCGATGACCTCCATCGCCTACTTCCGCATCTACTGGCGCTTCATCGAGCCCGAGGAAGGCAAGTACCGCTGGGACCTGATCGACAAGGCGCTGGACACCGCCCATGAGCGCGGCCAGACCTTGATGCTCCGCATCGCGCCCCACGGCACGGATCTCGACAAGAACGACGTGCCGGACTGGTACCGCGCCATGGTCGGTCCCCGGCCCGATAGTCTGCCCGAGCGCAAGTGGCTCGTGGACCCGGAGGATCCCCGCTACGTGAAGTATTTCGGCAGGATGGTCCGCGCCCTGGGCGCCCGCTACGACGGCCATCCGGATCTGGAGCTGGTGGACATCTCCATCCTGGCGGCCTGGGGCGAGGGCGCTGGTTCGGAACGTCTCAGCGAGCCCACCCGCCGCGCCCTGCTCGACGCCTACCTCGAGGCGTTCCAGAAGACCCCCCTGGTGCACCAGCTCCAGGATCCCCGTTCCACCCGCTATGCCCTCTCCAAGCGCCCCGTCGGCTGGCGCGTGGACTGCCTCGGCGACATGGGCGGTTTCAGCCCCACCTGGTCGCACATGCTCGACTACTACCCCCGGGCGCTCATCGAGACGGGCATGCAGGACGCCTGGAAGAAGGCCCCGGTGACCATGGAGGTCTGCTGGGTGATGAAGGTCTGGAAGGAGAAGGGCTGGGACGTCGATTACATCATCGACCAGTCGCTCAAATGGCACATCTCGTCGTTCAACGCCAAGTCCTCGCCGGTGCCCGCCGAGTGGTGGCCGAACGTGAACCGCTGGCTGAAGCGCATGGGCTACCGGTTCGTGCTGCGGAAGTTCACCTACCCGGAGAGTGTCCGGGCCCACGGGAAGCTCTCGTTCACCTCCTGGTGGGAGAACAAGGGCGTCGCGCCCTGCTACCGGCGGTTTCCGCTGGCGCTCCGGCTGCGCGGCTCCCAGCGCACCGAGGTGCTGCTCTCGGATGCCGACATCACGTCCTGGCTGCCGGGCGATATCATCTACGACGGCGCCGTCTATGTACCCGCCGGAACGCCGCCCGGCGAGTATGGGCTGGACCTGGCGCTGGTCGATCCGCAGACCCGTGAGCCGAAAGTTCGCCTGGCGATCGCCGGCCGCCGCGACGACGGCTGGTATCCGATGGGCAGGATCCGGATCGAATGACGCGGGAGAGGTGCGGCCGCGCGGCGGAACGAAACGCGCCGTGAGGTGGATTGAGAGTCAGAAGAAAGATGAAGAAAGATAACGCCATGCCACTGTTCGTGAGGACTTTTCGCTTGTTCGTGTTCCTGCCGCTCATCGTGCTCGCCCTGCCGGCCGAAGCGCAGCCGGACGCCTCGGCCTACGTCGCCCGGAAGACTTTCGCAGACCTGCTGAAGATCCCCCTCGAGCCGCCGGAAGTCGAAGTCCAGGTCCACGGCACGCGGGTCGAGGAGGGCATCCGCATCGAGGACATCTCCTGGGAATCCCTGGACGGCGAGCGCGTACCGGCCTTCGTGCTGAAGCCGGAAAAGGCCCGGGGCCGCCTGCCGGCCATCGTCTGTCTGCACGGCAGCAGCGGCAGCCGCGAGTCGATGGCGACGGCAAAGTTCGGCCGCGGCTCCTGGACGCGGCCCGGCAGCAGCCGCCCCCACACCCGCATGCTCGGCTGGGCGCGGGAGTTGGCGCGGCGGGGCTACGTCGCCCTCGCCATGACCCAGCGGGGCCTGGACCGCCGCACGCCCCCCATCAACCAGCAGGCGAACGTGCTGCTGATCCGGGGGCGCACGGCCATGGGCGCGGTGCTCTACGAGAT
>CAYWXL010000021.1:44755-65494 GCA_964461995.1 uncultured Solibacteraceae bacterium | reverse complement strand
CCAGCAGGCCCAGACCGGCCAGCGCGAAGCTCGAGGGCTCGGGAATCGCCGTGTCGCTGAGGGTCAACTCCAAGCGCGTCTGCTCCCGGGACCCCGAACCCCAAAAGACTGCTTCGTCCTGGCTGGTTTGTCCCGAGTACGTCGTCAGTCTGCCTCCGACGCGGAACGTCTGCCCGGAGACGATCGCCGCGATCGCCGCCGTGTTCAGCGGGATGCTCACGGTTTGCCCTGCATCCGCCGCACTAAAGACTCGGCTGCCGTAGAAGGTCCCCGTGCCCAGATCGCCGAACCCGAAGCTCGCCCCAAGCGAGGTCACTTGGTAGGTTTCTGTTGGATCCGGACTTACGTAGGACGCCGCGTCCAGCAGCAGCCGCGCCGCCGTCACCGTGCCGGTAAACGTCGGTTGAAAGAAGAAGAAGTTGCGGTACTCGTGCCCCGGGCAGCAGCCTCCGGCGATGTAATTATTGGTCGCACCAACACCGTTGGAGGTCAGGTCGGACCTGATCCACCCGCGGCCGGTGGCATCGAATGTGAGGATGGAAGCCGCGTCTGCTGCGCTACCGCCCAGCATCAACAGCAGTAAGGTACCGGCTCCGCTTACCCAGTATGGACGTTTCATAGCTCGCCTCCCTTTGGAGTCTGCCGGGTATAGGACTCATTTGGGTTGTCCCTTCGGAAGGGCGGTTTGCACACTTCCCAGCGCCCCTTTTCGGTGACAGAGGTCCGAGTCTCCGATTCCTGGCGGACAATAGTGTATCACTGGCGAACTTAAGAAAACTAGAGTTACGTGAAGTCGCCCGGCCGGGAATAGTAATGGTACACCCACCCCGGCAGGAGCGACGCCCGGCCGCTTTTGTTCCCGGAAGTGTAATTGAGAAGCCAGCCGCCCGGCAGAGCGACGACGGGCGCCTTGCGCCGCCGAGGACGGTGAACTGCCGCGGCGGGGCCTGTCCGTGTCTTCCGGATCAACGGCGCTTGGCCTCGGATGGTCCCGCCTACCCCGCCCGCTTCCGCCGCCGGCTCCACAAGCCCAGCGCCAGCAGGCCCAGACCGGCTAGCGCGAAGCTCGAGGGCTCGGGAATCGCCGCGTCGGCGAGCGTCAGCTCGAGCTGAGTGGACCCTGCGTACCTTCCCGAATAGCCGAACACGGCCTCCCTGTCGTCGTTGGGGTTGTTGAGCGTCGTGATCCTGCCGCCCACCCGGAAGGTTTGCCCGGAGACGATGTTGGAAATGGCTGCTGCGTTCAGGGGAATCGCTATGATGCTTCCTGCCTCCGGCGATTGGATGTCGTAGCTTCCGTAGAACGTTCCCGTGCCCAGGTCGTTGAAGCCGAACGTCGATCCCAGCGAAGTCACCTGGTAGGTCTCCATCGGGTCGCTGCTCAAGTAGCTGTAGACCCAGAGCAGCAGCCGCGCCGAACTCACCGCGCCGCTGAAGACCGGGTCGAAGAAATAGAAGTACCTGTATTCGGTCGGTGGCACTCCCGTCGGACTTTCTCCGGCGTAGTAACTGTTGGTCGGTGAGATCCCGTTGGAAGGTATCGATCCGTTGCTCCGCCACCCTCTTCCCGTCGTGTCGAAGACGATCGTCGCCGCCCCGGCGGTCCCTGCGGCGGCGCACGCGAGCAACGCCACTGCGGCGGCGCGCACGAGCCCTTTATGATGGATCCTCATAACGAGACAAATCTCCTCCATGCATTCAGAATCACAGGCTGCCTGAGAGAATCGGGCTGGCAGGGCCGGCTGGCGCCCAGCCGCCGGCGGCGCCCCTTCAGCTACATCCCACCCCTCAGTGGTGCCCAGCGAAAAAGGAAATTAGCACAGATTCCCCGAGGGACCAGCCGGTCTTAGGACACGCGCGTACTAGTACCGTCTGGCTACCCGCCAGGCGGTTCAGCCCCCCTCTGCGACAGAATTGCTCAATCACACGCGTTTGTCCCGCGCCAAATCCAACTGGCCGCTGGCTTATCGCCGTCCATCAGCGGACGGCGTCGTGCTGTGCGGGGTATTTCTTTGTCGGGACGCATAGGTCGCTGCTCCCCGGGACGGGGGTGCTCTCGCGGCCCGGAACGGGGTGACGGCAACCAGATCGGACGCGTCACACGTCGTGACAACAAATAGAAAATAAAAGACTTCTCCGTTTCAACCTCTTGTCGCGGAAATCCCGTCACGGGTCACGCCGCTCGACGGCGGCGCCTGGGCGCGGTAGGTTAGAAGAAGATACGCCGATGGGATTCGCTCTCTGGATCGACGGGGACGTGGCCCGTGCTCAGGGAACGCACGAGTACCGGCCCATGGGCGAGGCGGTCGTCGCCGTCACCGATGTTTTCCGGCCACGCGACTTCCGCCCCGGGGGTCCACCCCGCCGGCGTGACGGCGCCGGTTTCGCCGGCCTGTTTGCGTCGCTCGAGGAGGTCAACCGCTACTTGGTCCGGCGTCGGTCACATCCCGGAAGGAAAAATATTGGGCGGGCTTCCAGGCGCTTGGAATCAATCGTTTAGCGGCAATCTTGCGGGGTCACGCCCGGCCGCGGCGGCTCCTCTCCCTGCACTGCCGCCAGTATAATCCGGACGGAACCTTCCCGGGCGGCCCGGGTCCGCGGACGCCCTCCCTGTGGAGCAGATCGATGCAGGAAACCGCCTCGCCAACCCGCGCCTTGTTCTCCAGCCCCGAGCGTTCCGCGCCGCTTCCTCCTGGCCGGCTGCGTCGGCTCGCTTGGTCTGCCTCCTTGACGGTCGCCCTCGAGTCCTGCTGGCTGCATGAGGAGTCCGGCAACCGCGCCTCGGCCTCCGTTCTCCGGTTCGGATCTGTCGCCGCCGCCGATCTCTCGGTGGAAATCGAAAGCGGATTCCTTCTCGAGTACGATCCCGGCGCGCCCGGGACCCGGTTCCGGATCCTGAAACCCGATGCCGAGCCGGTCACCATCCACCGTCTGAAAGTGGATCGCCTTAGCTTGCACCCGGCCGCGCTGCGCCGCTTGGCCGCGCTCTTGCTCGGCCTCGAGGGCCCGCTGGAGGAGTGGGCGGCGGCCCTCGCGGACTGGCAGGCCTTCTGTGCGCTCCCCGAAGCGCGCCGCGCCGCCCTCGAGACCCTCCTCGGCCGCATCTCGTCGCCGGAGGATCACGCCGCCGTCGCCCGCGCGTGCTTCGACCGGGTGACCCGTGAAATCGCCGGCGCTCTGCCGGAAGCCGTCGCCGGGGCCTACGCGGTGGAGCTCGCGCAGTGCGCCGGCTCGGCGGCCGGCGGGAGCGTCCTGTTGGAGGGGGAAGCGGACTCCTTGGAGATCTTTTCCGGGGTCGTTACGCTGCGCCGCCCCCTCGCCGGCGCCTGGGGGTCTCTGTCTTCTGGGGAGATCGATGTGGAGCTCCGCTTGCCCGTCCTCGACAAGAAGCGCTGGGCAGGCCGGCCTCGGATTTTCAAGCGGGCTAGCGTCTCCGTGGCTGCTCCCGCCCTGCTGCGCCTCCGGCCCACTGACGACCCGCCGCCGCTGCTCGAAGCCGCCTTCCAGGTGCTCGGCGCCGCCGCTGGCGTCCTGGCCGGTCGCGAGAAAGCCTCTCGGATCATCTTCTCCGATCACCGCCGGCTCTCCGCCCCGCAGTGCATCGTGGCCTTGCCGCGGCTGCTGGAAGCTTATGGTTTTTCCACCTCCATCCTGGACGGGGCCGCGTCTCCGCCGGCCGCCGCCCGATGGTCGGTGTCGATTCCCGCCGGCGCCGCGGCATTTTGGCTCGAGGTTCCCAGGGAACGCACGAAGGCCCACGCCTCCGTCTTTGCCCTCGTCGCCACTCGCATCCAGCAGCGGCTGCGGCGCTGGCTTCCCTACTTGATCCTTCAGGATTCCCAGCTCTTAGAGGACCGCGACCGCATCGCCGCGCTGGCCGTCTACGCCGCAGGCCGGCCCGCCCCGCGGGGCAAGAAGACCGAACCCATGTACGACCCGATGAATCCGGCCAGCGTCCAGCAGGCCTGCCGTTCGGCGCGTTTCGCGCTGCCCGAGCTCCGGGAGGCCTTCCGCCGCGCCGCTGCCGAGGCGGGCGTGGGCGGCGCGGCCGAGTTCTGGCGCCGCCAACCGCCTCAAAAGCTCGCCGCCGCTGTCGCCCGGGGCAACCGCGACTTCCTCCATCTGCTCGAGGCCGACCGCACGGCTGTCGAATCCCTCGTCGCCCTCGGCAACCACTGTCAGCGCATCGCCTCCGAGCTCGAACAGCGGCCCGGCCGGCCGCCCCGCTTCCTCTGGAAGGCCGCCACCGAGGTGGAGAAGCGCTTCCGGGCGCGCTTCCGACGGCTGCTGGGCGCCACAGACCTCTCGCATCTGGGAGTGCTGCTGCTCATCGAGGCCACGTCGGTGCTTGGCCAAGCGCTGGGTCAGCCCGTCCACCCGGAAGTCCTCGTCGAGATCGAGCATCCCGGCGGCGTCCGGCGGCTCGCGAGCGTTCACAATGAATAAGCCGTCTCAATCCGTGCGCCGCAGCCGGAGCCGCCCGCGCAGCAGCCAGAGAGCCAGCTTCCAGTTGCGACTGTCGGTAAACATCGCCCACGGGGCCCCGCGCAACGCGCAGGCGAGATGGCTCGCGGCGGCAAGACGTTCCTTCCTTTGCCAGGCGAGGGCGAACCAGAACCGCCGCATGTTCGCCGTGGCGATTCGGCGGTGGCGCAGCAGTTCCGGCGATCGCCCTTCCAGTTTCTCGAGGAGCCGGTTCCACCCCGCTTGCATCCGCCGCCAGTCAGCGGTGATCTGGTTGTCGTGGCGCCGGTGTAGCGTCAGCGGTTCAGGGATCCCCCATAGGTTCCCCTTGCGCAAGAGCCCGATCCGGATCCAGCAATCGAGGTCGATGCAGGCGGGCATTTCCGGGTCGAACCCGCCAGCGGCTTCGAAGGCTTCCCGCCGCACCATCACGCAAGAGGCGTTGCCGGTGACGTTGTCGCAGAAGAGCTCTGCGGCGCTCATCGGCCCGTCCCAGGGGCGGGTCACGATGCCAAGCGCTTCGCCTGCGGGGCCGATCCATTCTGACTGCGTAAAGACCAGATCGGCCTCCGGATGTTCTTTGAAAACCGCCATCTGCAGCGCCAGCTTGTCCGGCCGCCATTGGTCGTCGGCGTCGAGAAAAGCCAGCCACGAGCCTCGGGCCTCGGCCGCCGCCCGGTTCACCGCTTCGGCCCTCCCCCGATGTTGCTGGCGGAACTTCCGGAGTTTCGGGTCCACCGACTCCTCGATCCGCGCCCACGTGCCGTCGGTCGAGCCGTCATCGACCACGACGATCTCCAAATCGCCGAACGTCTGGCTCAGCACTGAAGAAATAGCTGTCTCGATGTAGGCTTCCGCGTTATGCGCGGTCATCAGTACGCTGACCGCCGGCCGGGCCGAGCTCATCTTCACCCCCGCTTCAGCGTGTCCTCCCGTTCCAGATGCCGCCGGGAACCTTCCCCGCCAGAGGCCCGGCCGCGGCTGTATGAAACGCCGGTTTTCTCGTTTCCCGCCACTGCCGATCGAAATCCCAGGCTACGGAAAGCGCGGTGCGCGACAACCACAGAATCGCCGCCAGGTTCAGCAGCGCCATCAGGCTCATCGCCACGTCGGCCAGCGCCCACACCAGCGGCAGCTCGGCCAGCGCGCCGAACAGCACCAGCCCGAGCACCGCCGTCCGGAAGCCCTGCAGCAGCTTCGGGCTCCGGCTCAAGAACAGCAGGTTCGATTCGGCGTACGAGTAGTTGGCCACGATCGACGTGAAGGCGAACAGGAAGACCGCCATGGCCACGAACAGGCCGCCCCATCGGCCGACCTCGGCCGAGAGCGCCTGCTGCGTCAGCTCGATCCCCGTCGTCCCCGACGCGGGATCGTAGACCCCGGAAAGCAGGATGATCGACGCCGTGCAGGTGCAGATCACTAGGGTGTCCACGAAGACCCCCAGCATCTGAACATAGCCCTGCGAGGCCGGGTGCGGCGGCTGCGGATCGGCCGAGGCGGCGGCGTTCGGGGCGCTGCCCATGCCCGCCTCGTTGGAGAACAGCCCCCGCCGCACGCCGTTGATCATCGCCTGCTGGATGGAATAGCCTACCGCCCCCGCCGCCGCTTCCCGCAGTCCGAAGGCGCTCTCGAGGATCAGCAGCAGCACGCCCGGCACGCGCTCGATGTGGGTAAATACCACGTAGAGGGCCAGCGCCAGGTAGCCGGCGGCCATGAACGGCACCACGATCTCGGCGAACCGCGCCACCGCCTTCAGCCCGCCGAAGATCACCGCCCCGGCCAGCAGCGCCAGCCCCACGCCGGTCCAGCCCGCCGGCACCGAGAACGACTCCCGGAACGCCGCGGCGATCGTGTTGGCCTGGACGCTGTTGAAGAACAGCCCGAAAGCAGTCATCAGCGCCAGCGCGAACCCCACGCCCATCCACCGCCGGCCCAGCCCCAGTTCCATGTAGTAGGCCGGCCCGCCGCGGTACTCCCCCTTCGGCCCCCGCACCTTGTAAAGCTGGGCCAGGGTGGACTCGATGAACGTCGTCGCCATGCCCACCAGGGCCACCATCCACATCCAGAAGATCGCTCCCGGCCCGCCCATCGTGATGGCGATGGCCACGCCCGCCAGATTGCCCGTCCCGACCCGCGCCGCCAGGCTCGTCGCCAGCGCCTGGAACGACGAGATGTGCTCTTTGCCCGCCCGCCGGCTCCCGGCCAGCACCCGGAACATCACCCCGAAGTGCCGGAGCTGGATGAACCGCATCCGGAAGGTGAAGTAGACGCCCGCGCCCAACAGCAGCACGATCAGGATGCGGCCGTAGATGAAATCGCTTAGGGCTTGCACTGCGGCGGTCATGGATTCGGCGGACGAATTCCCATCGTACCCGTTGCCCCGCCCGTTTGACATGCCGCGCTGCGCGGCGAGATACTCACGATGAATTCGCAACCGCAGCGAAGGAGAGAGCAGGATGAAGACGGACAAGAGCAGAAGGGCTTTCCTCGGAGCAGCCACGCTGGCCGGCGCCGCGGCCCCGGTAATGGGCAACCCGGCGAAGCGCGTCATCGGCGCCAATGACCGCATCCGCATCGGCCACATCGGTACCGGCGGCAACGGCACTGGCATGCTGAGAAGGATCGTGCGCCGCGGCCAGGAGCTGGGCGACGTCGAGGCTGCCGCCATCTGCGACGTCTACTCGCGCTACCGCGAACGGGCGAACCGCTACGCCAAGCTGCCCGAGAAGAGCATCTACATCGACTACCAGGAGCTGCTCGCCCGCGACGACATCGACGCCGTGATCATCGCCACCCCGGACCACTGGCACGCCCGCATGGCCATCGACGCGATGAAGGCCGGCAAGGACGTTTACTTGCAGAAGCCCATGACGCTCACCGTCGAAGAGGCCCGCGACGTGGCCCGCGCGGCGCACAAGTACGGCCGCGTTCTCCAGGTCGGCAGCCAGCACCTCTCCGACCTGCGCTACCACGTCGCCAAGGAGCTGATCGAAGCCGGCGAGATCGGCGACCTGCTCTGGGCCCAGGGAACCTACTCGCGCAACTCCAAGGTCGGCGAGTGGAACTACTACGTTGACGAGGAGGCCAACGAGCAGACCATCGACTGGCCCCGCTGGCTCGGCCCGGCGCCCAAGCGCCCCTTCAGCGCCGAGCGCTTCTTCCGCTGGCGCAAGTACTGGGACTACTCCGGCGGCATCGCTACCGACCTCTTCTACCACCGCCTCGGTCCGCTGCTCTACGCCATGGGGCCGCAGTTTCCCACCCGGGTCACCGGCTCCGGCGGCATCTATGTCTTCAAGGACCGCGAGGTACCCGACACCTACGCCACCGTCATCGAGTACCCGAACTTCTACATCAACATCTCGGCTTCAATGGCCAACGCCGCGGCCACGAAGTTCTTTCCCGCCGTCATCTACGGTCACAAAGGCACCATCGTTTTCGACGGCCCGAAGGTGAAGCTTTACCGCGAGCCCACCTTCTTCCCGGTCAAAGACGACCCAGCCGGCGGCGTCAAGGAGATCCCCGTCGGACGTCGCGACATAGTCGGGGATCACATCTCCGATTGGGTCGCCCGGATGCGCGACCGCGGGACGCCCCGCCTCGGCCCCGACTTCGGCTATCAGATCATGACCGCCATCAAGCTTGGCGTCGATTCCTACCGCCAGGGCAAGGTCATGTGCTGGGATGCGAAGGCCGAGAAGTTGACCGACAAACCGGCGCCCCGTCCCGCTTACGAGGGTACCGGGGAGAACGTCCCCGGGTCCCGCTACAAGAAGCGCGTCTGAGCCGGACCGCCACCAAAAAGTATTGGAGGCCGCGTCTCCTGGTCTGTGCGCCGCATCGTACCCGCCACGGCCGCTACACTGGAATTTGATGAGCGATCCGAAGAAGCTGACCGCGCACGTCAGCGCCGCGGGTTGAGCGTCCAAATTGAGTCCAAGGGTCTTGGACCAGGTGCTCTGCGGCGTGCCGCGGGTGACAAACGAGAACGTTCTGGTGGGCTTCGACACCGCCGACGACGCCGGTGTCTACAAGCTGACGCCGGAGTGCGCCCTCGTGCAGACCGTGGACTTCTTCACCCCCATCGTCGATGATCCGTATACCTTCGGAGCCATCGCCGCGGCCAACGCCTTGAGCGACATCTACGCCATGGGCGCCCGGCCCGTCTCGGCCCTTGCTATCGTGGCCTATCCGGCCAAGCTCGGCGTCGAGACTCTCCAGCAGATCCTCACCGGCGGCGCCGAAAAGATGCGCGAGGCCGGCTGCCCCATCGTCGGCGGCCACTCGATCAATGATCCGGAGATCAAGTTCGGCTTCTCGGTGAGCGGCATCGTCCACCCGGACCGCATCTGGACCAATGCGGGAGCCCGGCCGGGCGACGTCCTGGTCTTCACCAAGAAGCTCGGCACCGGAATCGTTCAGACAGCTTTGAAGCGCGGCATCGCGCAGCCGGACCACGTCGAAGCTTCGATCGCCTCCATGCAGACGCTGAACCGCGCCGCCGCCGAAGCCCTGGCCGGCCTGGGGGTCCACGCCTGTACCGACGTCACCGGCTTCGGGCTGCTTGGCCACCTCCGCGAGGTGGCTCAGGCGAGCGGCGTCTCCTGCGAGATCGAGGCTGCCGCCGTGCGGTTCCTGCCCGGGGCCATAGAGTACGCCCGGCAAGGGGCCATTCCCGGCGGTTTGAAGAACAACCGCTCCTTCTTCGAGTGCGACGTGGCCGGGGCCGGGTCGCTACCCGATGAAATCCTCAACCTCCTATACGATCCGCAAACCTCCGGCGGCCTGCTCGCTGCCCTGTCCGAAGACGCCGCCGCCGAAGTGCTGAAAAAGCATCCCGGCGCCTACCGCATCGGGCGGGTCGTCGAGCGCCGGGAGAAGTCGATCTACCTGACATGAAGAACCCGATCATTGTGGCCCTGGACGTGCCCGCGGCCGACGAGGCGCGCCGCATCGTGCACGCCGTCGGCGACAATGCCGCCGCTTACAAGGTCGGCATGGAACTCTACGCCGCCGCCGGAATGGACTTCGTCCGGGAGCTCATCGGCGCAGGCCGGGACGTCTTCCTCGACATGAAGTTCTACGACATCCCCGAGACCGTGAGGCGCGCGGTCCGCCAGGTCGCCGCCGCCGGCGTCCGTTTCCTGACGGTCCACGGCAGCGGCCCCGTGATGCGAGCCGCGGTGGAAGGGAGGGGAAGCGCCCCCCTCCAGTTGCTGGCCGTGACCGTGCTTACCAGCTTCGACCGCGAGGACCTTATCGACCTCGGCTACCCCTGCGAGGTGCAGGAACTGGTTGAGCTCCGCGTCCGCAAGGCCAAAGAGGCGGGCATGGACGGCATCGTCTGCTCGCCGCTGGAAGTGCGCCGCGTGAGGGAGGTCGCCGGACCGGGGATGGTGCTCGTCACCCCCGGCGTTCGCAGCGCCGGAGCCGCCCGGGGCGATCAGAAGCGCGTCGCCACTCCTGCCGAGGCAATCCGCAACGGGGCCGACTATCTGGTGATCGGCCGGCAGATCACTCGCGCGGCCGACCCCACAGCCGAGGCGCGGCGCATCCTGGAAGAGATTGCCACGGAGCACTCTTAGAGCCGGAATCTCAAGCGGGGAGCGCCGGTCCGGACCTGCTGCGGTCCTGAGGCCGTCCGCCGGTTACTGAAACCCTTCCCACACCAGTGCGGCGAAACTGTGCCGCGTCTGGAACCCTACATGCTCGTAAAGCGTGACGGCCTCTCTGTTGGAAGCGGTGACAGTAAGGGTGGCTTCCGTGCAACCGTGGGCGATGATGCTCTCGAGCGATCGCCGCAGCAGCTCGTAGCCGAGTCCCGTGCCGCGCACTTCCGGGAGCAGGCAGATCTGCGTGATGTGTCCCGCCTCCGGGGAGACCAGGCTCGCCAGGCACAGGCCCGCCAGCACCTGCCGGTGCTCGTCCACGGCGACGAAGGAACCGGGCTGGAAGAAAGATCCGCACCCCGGATATTGCACGATGTTCAGCAGGAACCGCCGCGCTCCGGAGACCGACTGGTACTGGTCGTTGATCTCGCTGTCCACGTGGCCGCGATAGGCGGCGGCGATCACCTGGGCGGCTTCTTCCTGAAACCGCGGCGACCAGGCCATGATCCGGTAGCGGCCGGCGATGGAGCCGGGCTCGAGGCAGCGCACCTGCTCGGCCCCGATGACCATGAAGTCGCGCTGGTACCGCTTCACGTAGCGCGGATAGGGCAGCGTCCGGGTCAGGGTTTCCGCGAGTAACATGAGCTGGGCCTCGATGCGCCGGATGTAAGGCGAGGTGACCATCGAGGCCACCACGGCTTCGAAAAGCCGGTCCTCCAGCTCCCGGCTGCGGCGCCGCTCGGCGACATAGAGATCGCCAATCAGGCCCTTAGACTCCTCGGTGACGTAGTAGGAGTAGCCAGCCACTTCCCCGCCGATCTTGAGGGCGTACCCAGCCAAGGCTCCGATGCCGATGAAACGCCGTACCAGGTTGGCCGAGGGGGTGAAGTCCCAGTCGAGGCGTTGCCGCCAGAGAGCGGTTTCTTCAACCAGCAGCGGCTCGAGCTCCGCCGGGCGCACGTGACGTAGCTCGATCAGCGACGGCGCACCAGCGTCGCTCAAGGCGGCCATATGCGGATTATAGCGCCCGCGGCAATCACGCCCTCAGCGCCGTTTCCTGAGAGCGCCGCACTCGTACCGTCAAGCGCTCCCGCGGCTCGCCGGTTTTCTCCAACACGAATGTGCCGTCTCCCCAGCGGGAGGCGAAGAAAGCTTCCAACTCCCCGCGCAACGCCTCGAAGGTCTCGTCGGTGTTCGGCGTCAAAGCCCGGTCGTTGAAAATCACCTCGACGTCGCCTTCGTCGAAGACGAGCGAGCCACGGAATTCCGGCTCCTGTTCGAGACGTTTGCACGCGGCGAGCGCCGCCGAGTAAGCTTGCTCGAGTTTCTCACGGGTCGAGCCGTCGAGCGGCGTGCGGCGGTTGTAGATGAGCCCCAGGCGGCCTCCGGTCGGGCCCAAGGCGTAGTGGGCCTCGTGGGCGATGAGCATCACGCCCGGGCCCTCCGGCACGTGGCGATAGTCGGCGACGTCGATCAGCAACTCGCCGGTGGCGCTCTTCTGGATCCAGCGATGAAAGACAGGGATGGCCCCTGACAGGTCCGTCGGCGCCGGCTCCCGCGCGAAGATCTTAACGTTGATGTGCTGCACTTCCATGGCAGGGTTCCTCCCGGCTTTCAAATGACCGGCTGCTCCTGTTCGAGCAGGCGCTGGTAGCAAGAGTGCGCGGCTTCCAGGAACAATTGGGCCTCCTCGATCTGTTTCCGCGCCGACTCCTCGTCCCAGGGTCCGCCGTTGCGCTTGTGGGCGCTGAAGTAATACTGCGCGAATTTGCCGCGAGCGAATGTGTCAAAAAACAGCTCGGTGTCGTAGAAATGCTTGCGGAAGGTCTCGACGATCTGGTCAGGGTCCTGCGGCGCAGCCCCCAGCCGATGCGCGATCAGCGCCTGGGCGGCGCGCTTCATCGCTTCGTAGGCCCGGCGGGCCGCCTCATTGGCTTCGCCCTTTTCCAAGTAAAGTTGAGCTTCGAAAGCTTCGCGCTCGGCGGCGGCCAACTGGAACTCGGTGGGCGAGACCAGCTCGCCGGCGCATTCGCCGACGCCGAGGTCGCCGATGGTGAACTCCCGGGCGTCCCCCCAGTCCACGTAGTAGGAAGGATCCGCTTGGTGCGTGGGGATCTCCCGAAGGTCCTCGATCATCTTCAGGCACTCGGCCCGCCCGATGCGCTGGATGAAAGCCTGGAAGGACTCCCCTGCCTGCTTCTCGGCCAGATACCGGCCGAGGATGCGCTCCAGGGCTTCCGGTACCCGCTTGGACGGCACCACCCCGATGGCCAGCCCATACGCAGCGGCGTTTTCGCCCCACTGGCCACCCAGAAGCACCTGGAAATGAGGCACGGCGTACCGGCCCTTGTTCCGCTTCACCCCGTAGAATCCGATGTCGGCCAAATGATGCTGACCGCAAGAGTTGAAGCAGCCGCTGATCTTGATTCGCAGTCCGTGGACCGACTCATCGAGGGGTTCCCGGCGTTCACGGAGCCGCAGGCGAAGCTCCGCCGCCAGGCCTCGGGACGACGCGATGCCGAGCCGGCACGTGTCGGTTCCCGGGCAAGCGGTGATATCGGCGATGGTGTTCGCTACCGGTTCGGCCAGATGGGCCGCCTTCAAGTCTTCGTACAGCGCCGGCAGGTCGGCCTCGCTCACCCAGCGGAGCAGGAAGTTCTGCTCCACGGTCGTACGGATCGTCTCGTTGGTGTACTTGCGGGCGATGTCGGCCAGCTGGCGGAGCTGGGCAGCAGTGATGTCGCCGAGCGGCAAGGCGATCGTCACGGCTGCGTAGCCTTCCTGCCGCTGGCGGTAGACGTTCCGGCGCAGCCATTCGCGGAACTCCGCCGAGCCCGCCGGTTCGATCTGGACCAGCGCGGCCGGCCGCTTCGGTTCCTCCCGGTAGCGCGGGATCTCCTCGAGCGCCTCCTTCCAGCGCGGATCCTCCGGAAGTTGTGCCCGCTCTTCCTGGACCAGCCGCTTGAACTCCTCGATGCCGAGCTTGTCCACCAGGAACTTGATGCGGGCCCGGTTGCGGTTGCGCTTCTCGCCGAGCCGCGTGAAGATGCGCGCGATGGCGACAATCGTGGGTAGCAACTCTGCCTCGGGAAGGAACTCCGACAGAAGCTTGGCCTGGTACGGTACCGGGCCGAGGCCGCCTCCGACGTAAGCTTCGAAGCCGCGCTCGACGGTCCCGTCGCTCTCCCGCGTCTTGGCGATCAGGCCGAAGTCGTGCATGCGGACCAGCGCGCAGGGATTCTGGCTGCAACCCGAAAAGGCGATCTTGAACTTGCGTCCGAAGTCCTGGCACTCGGGGTGGCCCAGCAGATAGTACGCCGTCATCTTGGCGTAGGGCGTGACGTCGAACGCCTGGTCCCGGCAGACCCCGGCGTACGGGCAGGCGGTGACGTTGCGAATCGTGTTGCCGCAGGCTTCCCGCGTCGTGATGCCCACCGCCGCCAGCCGCCGCATGATCGCCGGAGTGTCCTCGAGATGAATGAAGTGGAGCTGGACGTCCTGGCGGGTGGTGATGTGGGCGATGCCGTCGGAGTATTCTTCAGCGAGTTCCGCCAGGACTTCCAGTTGCGCTGCGTTCAGGCCGCCGAACGGAATCTTGATGCGCTGCATCCCCGGCGCATCCCAGACCGTGTTCGGGCCTTTCGTCGGTTTGCCGTCCGGATAGGCCAGTTTGCGGGTGGCGATACCGTCGTGCCGCTGGCCGTTATCGTAGCGCTGCCCGTAAACTCCCCTCCGCAGGCGGGTCTCGGCGAAGACCCGCTCGTCGATCTTGCCTTGGCGGCGAAGCGCGATCTCGTTCTCGAAAATGTCGATCTCTTCCGCCAGGTGCGGCGGCAGCTTCCCCGCCAACCGGTCTTTCCAAATTTGGTTACTTGCCTTCATGGGTTTGGTTGCCTGCGCCCTCTTGGGCGCCCAATATACCCTAAACTATATCGAATTTTAGGGGATTCGGCAACCGCAGGGTTAGACACTCGGTTTGCCCCCACCTCGCAACCGGCGGTCAGCAAACCGCTTCGCCGCAGGCGACCTGGGAGAGCAGGGCAGGCGGCACGAGCTTGGCTTCAGGGGCCGCGGAGCGGTTCGGCAACAACATCCACGCGCGGTCGAGAGAGTGCGAGATCCGCGACACATTCCCGAACCGCAAGTCGTACTGTGGGGTCGGCTCGTCGCGTTTGCGCGACAAGGGTGATCCGTCCCGGGCTGGTTCAGGCTTTCCTGATTTTACAAGTCCCGTCCCACTCAGCGTATGGTCGGCGTACGCTCCCCGGCGGGATTGGCTGCGGCAAAGGGCCGCGTGCTCGCTCCTGTTCGCAAGACCGCGCGGTAATAAGCCGGCGCCACTAATTTGATCGTGACGGTATATAATGACAATAACCTCTGTATATCCTAGTTCGGCGGCTTGATGGACGGTCCGCCCGCGGCAAGCGCCGGACCCCGAGGCGACGGTGATGGTGAGGATCGAAAGAGCGGGACTGTGGTGGTTGACGGCATGGATGATCGTACTTCCGGGGTTCGCCCAAGAGCCGGAGCCGTTGCCGGGGTCCGATCAATGCACCATGTGCCACGAGCCAGGCCGCCGCACCGGCAAGCGCGAGCCCGGGGTGCCGCCGCCGTACAATGAGGCCGCGCTGCGCGCCTCGCCTCACGCTGAGCTGGAGTGCACGAGCTGCCACATGGACTTGATGGATGCGGAGCTGCCGCACCCTGAAAAGCTCCAGAAAGTGGACTGCGGCATGTGCCACTCCGACGTCCAAGAACAGTTCGACCAGAGCCTGCACGGCCGGGCGGCGGCCAAAGGCGACCGGCTGGCGCCGAGTTGCAAGACCTGCCACGGAACGCATGACGTCCGGCGGAGGTCCGATCCGAAGTCGCCGATCTCGGTAATGGAGATCCCCCGGCTCTGCGGGCAGTGCCACCGCGAGGGGACGCCGGTTTCGGAAACCCGGCGCATCCCGCAGACCAACATCCTCACCAACTACATGGACTCGATCCACGGCTACGGGCTGTTTCGCAAGGGACTCACGGTCACCGCTGTTTGCACGAGCTGCCACACGGCGCACTTCGTGCTTCCTCACACGGATCCGCGGTCCTCGATCAGCAAGCAACGCATCGCCCAGACCTGTGAGCAATGCCACGCCAACATTGAAGCTGTGCACCAGAAGGTGATCCGGGGCGAGCTGTGGGAGAAACAGCCGCACGTGGTACCGGCCTGTGTGGACTGCCACGAACCGCACAAAATCCGGAAGGTCTACTACGAGCAGGGGGTGGCGAACCGCGACTGCATGCGGTGCCATGGCAACCCGAATCTCTCGGTGACCCGGGGCGGCCGGACGATCTCGCTGTTTGTGAACGAAGACCAGTTGGCGCGCTCGCGGCACGCCCGCACCGCTTGCGTCCAGTGCCACACCGGGGCGACGCCGACCCATTCGCGGCCGTGCGACACCGTGGCTGAGAAAGTGGACTGTTCGATCTGCCACGCCGAAGTCGTGAGCCAGTACGAGGAGAGCATTCATGGGCAGCTTTACGCTAAAGGCAGCCCGGACGCGCCTTATTGCACCGATTGTCACGGCACGCATGGCGTGCTGAGCAAGAATCAGTCCGATTCCCCCACCTTTTCGCGCAACGTTCCAACGCTCTGCGCCCAGTGCCACCGGGCGGGGCAGAAAGCGGCCGTGCGGCGCCACGAGCAAACCGATTCTCCGGTGGAGCACTATCTGGATAGCATCCACGCGAAGGGATTGCTCGAGAGCGGCCTGACGGTCACAGCGAACTGCGCCGACTGCCACACGGCCCACCGGGAGCTGCCGGCGTCGGATCCGCGCTCGTCGGTGAACCGGGCGAACATCCCGGCCACCTGTGGCCGGTGCCACCACGGCATCATGGAGATGTTCGAGCAGAGCATTCACTCGACGAAGGTCTCAAACCGGCCTCCCGAGGAGCTGCCGGTGTGCAGCGAGTGCCACTCGGCTCACGACATCGAGCGCACCGATCAGACCGACTTCCGGTTCCACATCATGGACCAGTGCGGCCGGTGCCACAAGCAGATCACTGAAAGCTACTTCGAGACCTTCCACGGAAAGACGTCGCGCCTAGGCTTTGAGCGGGCGGCGAAGTGCTACGACTGCCACGGCTCGCACGACATCCTGCCGGTGAGCGACCCGCGCTCCCGGCTGAGCCGCGAGAACATCGTCAAGACCTGCGCCCAGTGCCACCCGCAGTCACACCGGCGCTTCGCCGGATACCTCACCCACGCCACGCACCACGATCCGGAGAAGTATCCCTATCTTTTCTTCGCCTTCTGGGGGATGACGGCGCTGTTGCTCGGCACGTTCGCCGTCTCGTGGATCCACACGCTGCTCTGGCTGCCGCGGTCGTTAGAATTCCGCAAGGCGGTGCAGGCCGAAACGAGTGACGGACACGGCCGGGTGTACGTGCGGCGTTTCTCGCGCTACGAGCGGAACCTGCACCTGATGGTGATCTTCAGTTTCCTCGGCTTGGCGCTGACGGGGATGATCCTCAAGTTTTCCTATACCGGGTGGGCGCAGTTCTTGTCCAAGGTTCTCGGCGGATTCGAGGCGACCGGCTTGATCCACCGGTTCTGCGCGTTGGTCACCTTTACCTATTTCGGCTTGCATCTGGTGGACCTGGTCCGCAAGAAGCGGGCCAGTGGGAAGACGTGGAAGGAGTTCGTCTTCGACCGGGAGAGCATGCTCTTCAACCGCCGGGATTGGAACGAGTTCGTCGCATCCTTGAAGTGGTTCGTCGGCCGGGGACCGCGTCCGGAGTACGGGCGCTGGACCTACTGGGAGAAGTTCGACTACTTCGCCGTCTTTTGGGGCGTGGCGGTGATCGGGACCACGGGGCTCATCTTGTGGTTCCCCGAGCTGTTCACGAGGGTACTGCCTGGCTGGATGATCAACGTCGCCACCATCGTCCATAGCGACGAGGCGCTGCTCGCCACCGGTTTCATCTTCACGGTCCACTTCTTCAACACCCACTTCCGGCCGGAGAAGTTCCCGATGGACACGGTCGTGTTCCTCACCGGCGTGCCGCTCGAAGAGTTCAAGAAGGACCGGCCGCGTGAGTACAAGCAGCTCGTCGAAAGCGGCAAGCTCGATGAATACCTCATGCCGCCGCCGCCGGACATCACGGCGAAGCTCTGGCGCCGGTTCGGCTTCGTGGCCCTGTTCATCGGACTGACCTTGGTGTGCCTGATCATGTACTCGATGCTGTTCGCGTACCGGTGAGGCCCGGGGCAAAGCCCGTACCGGCCGGGCGAGCAAGCGAGTGCCACAGCCTCGCAGGGCGCTACTCTGAAGGATTGGAGCCTATTCGATGAGCGCACTGAACCGGCAGTCCTACACTCTTCCCCGCCCGCTGGCATCCCTGGTACGCGAGCAGTTGCGCGCCTGGGACGCCGCCCGGGGCACCGAGCGGCTCTGGGAGCGCGACGCCACGCTGTGGACCGGCCGCGACGAGCACAACTGGCTCGGCTGGCTCCGGATCGTCGGCGACCAGCTCTCCGGGGCCGAACACCTCGAGCACGCCGCCTCGGACGCCCGCGAGGCGGGCTTCACCCACGCCGTGCTGCTGGGCATGGGCGGCTCGAGCCTGTGTCCTGAAGTGCTGGCGCTGACCTTCGGGAAATCCCCCGACTATCCGGAACTCCACATCCTTGACTCCACCGATCCGGCCCAGGTGAAGGCCGTCGAAGCCAAGGTGGACCTGAGACGCACGCTCTTCATCGTGGCCAGCAAGTCCGGAACGACGCTCGAGCCGACGGTCTTCAAGGAGTACTTTTACGACCGGGTGAAGCAGGAGGTCGGGGCGATGGCCGCCGGCGACCACTTCGTGGCCATCACCGATCCGGGCTCGGAACTCGAGGCCGAGGCCGAGGAGGCCGAGTTCCGGGCCATCTACTACGGCGTGCCGGAGATCGGCGGGCGCTTCTCGGCGCTGTCGAACTTCGGCATGGTGCCGGCGGCCACGATGGGCATCGACACGGCGCGGTTGCTGAAGAGCGCCCAGCGGATGGTGGATGCCTGCCGCAACCCGGCGGCGGCGCGCAACCCGGGCGTTGCGCTCGGCCTGATCCTGGGGACGCTGGCCGGCCAGGGCCGGAACAAGCTGACGCTGATCGCCTCGCCGGGCATCTTCGATCTCGGCGCCTGGCTCGAGCAGTTGATCGCCGAATCGACCGGCAAGCGCGGCAAGGCGATCATCCCGGTGGACCGCGAGCCGCTGGGCGCGCCGCGGCTCTACGGCGACGACCGGCTGTTCGTCTACCTGCGGCTCGAGTCCAAGCCCAGCGCCCGGCAGGACGCGGCGGTGAAGCGGCTCGAAGAAGCCGGCCAACCGGTGGTGCGCATCGCGGTGAACGACGTCTACGACCTCGGCCAGGAGTTCTTCCGCTGGGAGATCGCCACGGCGGTGGCCGGGGCCGTCATGGGCGTGAACCCGTTCGACCAGCCGGACGTGCAGTTCTCCAAGACCGAGACCAAGAAACTGACCGACGCCTACGAGCGCGAAGGGCGGTTTCCCGAAGAGTCGCCGTTTTACTGGGACGGCGAGATCGCCCTCTACGCCGACGTCTACAACCGGGGCACCATCGAGGCCGTGGCCGGGGGCGACCGCACGCTGGAAGGGCTGCTGCGGGCGCATCTGGGCCGCCTCGGCTACCGCGACTACTTCGCGCTGCTCGCCTACATCGAGAGGAACCCCGAGCACGAGGAGATCCTCACCGCGATCCGGCGCCTCGTCCGGGACAAGAAGGGCGCGGCCACTTGCCTGGGCTTCGGGCCGCGGTTCCTGCACTCGACCGGGCAGGCCTACAAGGCGGGGCCCAACACCGGAGTGTTTCTGCAGATCACCTGCGACGATCCGGTCTACGTCGGGATCCCGGGGCGCAAGTACTCCTTCGGCGTGGTGAAGGCGGCCCAGGCCCGGGGCGACTTCCAGGTGCTGGTGGACCGGGGCCGCCGGGCGCTGCGGGCGCATCTCGGCCGCGACGTGGCGGCCGGGCTGAAGCGGTTGCGGGACGCCGTCGCCGCGGCGCTCCGGTAGCCGGCCTTCAGACCCCGCGCTTCTCCACCCAGATCGGGCTCGACCAGGCCATCTGCTCGTTGGTCTGGAAGACGCGGACGTAGTACCAGTCCACGGCATCGCCCGCGCCTTCGTCCTCGATCTCGAACCGGGTCTCGTAGTGCTCGGCGAAGACCAGCCGGTGCAGCATGGCCGACTCCCAGGGGAACGGGGCGGTGAAGAGCATTTCGTTCGACTCGGCCAGTTGGGCGAAGGTTTGGGTCAGGGAGCAGGGCCGGGGCTTCTTGCACTGGACGGTGATCTTCGTCTCCGGCGAGCCGGCGATCCGCAGTGCGACGGCCTTCTGCGAGTAGTCGTCCACCTGCTGCTTCAGGGCGGTGAAGGACTGGACGCGCACGTGCCGCTCGCTGCGCTGGAGGATCTTGTCGCGGCGGAACTCGTCCAGCGGGCCGGTGGCGAAGCAGGGCTGCAGGGCTTCGATCTTGCCGCCGGCGACCGAGATCGTGAAGTCCCAGTCGGCGGTGCCGCCCCAGCCGAGGGCCGGCCAGGGCCCCCATCCGTACTCGAAGCGCACGACGACGGGCCGGTTCCAGCTCGCGCCCCCGGGTACGCGGTCGATAGGGAAGTCACGGTGGATCACCCGGCCGTTCTTGACCACTTCGACACGGTCGATGGCGTCCCAGCCCTGCACAGCGGCCTCGAGGCGGCGCTTTGAAGAGAAGGCCGTCTCCTGGCCCATGATGCGGCCGTTGAGGTAGAAGTCCAGCTCGATGCGGTCGCCGGTTACGGCGTAGCAGCGGCGGTTGCGGAGGGCGTCGAAGATCGCCTCGCGGGTCAGCTCGCGGACCTTCACCGCCGCCAGTCCCTCGCGATAGGCCCCCGGGTAGCCGAGGTGGTCGTCGGTGCTGGCGACGACGCCGAAGCGCAGGCCCTGGGAGAGGTAGTGCTGCAAGGTATGGCGCGTCCAGCGGCCGCCTTCGGTGTGGCGCTTGTAGGGCTGGGGGGCGCGGTCGTGCTCGGCGCAGCCCCATTCCGAATAGATCTCGAGCACGGGCGAGACGGCGGGGTCCACCTTGCTCGCATCGATGCCGCGGTGGCCGAGGCGGTTGGCGGGATGGTGCGGCACCAGAATGCAGCCCCGCTTGCGGGCGAAGCGCTGCAGCTCGCCGAGGTCTTCGATGAGCTCGTAGTCGCCTTCGAGGTCCGGGTAGAGGATGTGATAGTCGCCCTCGGCCGTGCCGTGGCGCTCGTAGCCGAGGATGGTGACGAACTTGCCCGGCTCGTCGTAGCGGCGCGCCAGCTCGACGACGTCCGGCCAGCGGCCCTTGGCGACGATGAAGCCGTTCTTCCACTTGTATTCGATCCGGCCGTCGTAGGAGCCGATGTCGGGCCAGTAGGCGTGGGGGGTGAAGGCGAAGAAGTCGAGATGGTTGCGGGCGATCTCGAAGGTGCGCTCCAGCGTGCCCCGGGCGTAGCCGACCTGGTTGTGGTTGTGCAGATCGCCGAAACAGGTGCGGTATTCGGTCCGCGCCCGTTCGGCCGCCTGCGCCCCGGCAGCCAGCCCCGCGGCGGGGGCGGCGGCGCAACCACGGATCAGATCCCGGCGCGAGAGTTTGCTGCTCAT
>CAYWXL010000021.1:35928-44655 GCA_964461995.1 uncultured Solibacteraceae bacterium | reverse complement strand
GAGCTGTTCCGCGACGATTTCTCGAGACTCCCGCCCCGCATATTCTCGGCTCCCATCAAGGGGCTGACCAACGCCATCCAGGAGTACCACTACCTGCCCCACCGCGGCGTCCCGACGGATCCCTGGGAAAAGGTGATCTGCCACGACGACGCCTGGCTGGCCGGCGACGAGGACGGCAAGCCGTATCTCGAGCAACACACGCTGCACGACGAGCCGGAGCTGTGGAACCCGACGATGATCGTGGGCGATCCGGAGTGGTCGGACTACACCGTCGAGGTCAAGGTCCGGCCGCTGCTGAAGAAAGACATGGCCGGCGTGGTCTTCCGCTACCGGACGAACCGCCACTACTACCTGTTCGGCATCACCGGCGGCGACAAGGCCTTCCTGCGCCTGCGGCTGCCGCTCGAGAAACGCTTCCGCGTCGCCGAGTGGAAAGACCTGGGCGAGGCGGACTTCCCCTACGGCGTGAAGCGCTACTACACCCTGCGGGTGGAGAACCAGGGTTCGCGCATCCGCGCCTACATCGACGGCAAGCTGCTCATCGAGGCCGAGGACGGCGAGATCTTGAAAGGCAAGGCCGGCGTCACGGCGAACGTCCCGGCGCGGTTCATGGACTTCGTGGTTACGACGAGCGACGAGAACGAGCGCGAAATCCGGCGGCGCATCGAGGCGCGGGAGGCGGAGCTCGCGCGGCTGCGGGCCGAAAACCCGAAGCCGAGACTCTGGAAGAAGTTCCGCATCGCGCCCTGGGGCGCCGGGCGCAACGCGCGTTTCGGCGACCTGGACGGCGACGGGCGGATCGACATGCTCATCGCCCAGAACGTCCGCAAGGTCTACCGCAACTCCTTCGCCAGCATCTCGTCATTGGCGGCCTTCACCTTCGACGGCAAGCTGCTGTGGACGCTGGGCCGCCCCGATCCCTACAACGACGTCATCGCCCACGACACGCCGTTCCAGATTCACGACATCGACGGCGACGGGGCGAACGAGGTGATCTTGGTGAAGGATTTCAAGATCCAGATCCGTGACGGCGCCACCGGCAAGCTCGAAGCCTGGGCCTGGATGCCGGAAGCGCCTCTGGACAATCGCATGCGGCCCTACGAGATGGAGGTCGGCGACTCGATCGCCTTCTTCAACTTCAGCGGCGACCCCCACCGCCGCGAGATCCTCATCAAGGACCGCTACCGCAACTTCTGGATCTTCGACAAGGCTTTGAAGCTGCTCTGGAAAGGCCAGGGCCAGCTCGGCCACTATCCGTATCCGGCCGACATCGACGGCGACGGCAAGGACGAGATGGCGATCGGCTACGCCCTCTGGGACGGCGACGGCCGGCAGCTCTGGAGCCACGACCGCGAGCTGCGCGACCACGCCGACGGCATCGTGATGGGCAACTTCTCCGGCCGCGAGGACGGCCCGGTGCGGGTCTACGCCTGCGGCTCCGACGAGGGGTTCCTGATGTTCGACATCGACGGGAAACTCCTGAAGCACGTGCGCATCGGCCACGCCCAGACGCCTTCGATCGCCAATTACCGGCCGGACGTGCCGGGCCTCGAGTTAATGACCATTAATTTCTGGAAAAATCCCGGCATCGTGACCCTGTTCAATTGGGATGGTGAGATCGTGGCCCAGGCCGAACCGATCCATACCGGCAGTCCCGTGCTGCCGGTCAACTGGCGGGGCGACGGCATCGAATTCGCCATGCTCTCGGGCAACCCGAAGGAAGGGGGCATGATCGACGGCCATCTGCGCCGGGTGGTGATGTTCCCCGACGACGGCCACCCCGACTATACGTTCACGGTGCTGGACGTCACCGGCGACCCACGCGACGAGATCATCCTCTGGGACCAGCAGGAGGTCTGGATCTACACCCAGGACCGGCCGTTCGAGGGCCGGCGCATCTACGCGCCCCTGCGGAACCCGGAATACAACGAGTCGAACTACCGGACCACCGTCTCGCTGCCGGGCTGGCGCAAGTGGCCGCCGGGCCGGTGACGGGTGGAAAGCGTTTTTGCGAATCGAAGCCAATTATTTCGAATAGTGAAACAACAGGATTGTATACTGGAACTTCTGGTTGACACGACTCTTCACGCCTTCCTAGACTGCTTCTAAAGGCTGCGCCATGATTCGAACCGAAGCGGAACTCGAAGATCTCCTCAGCGCCCCGAACGAGCGGGATGTCGAAGCCGTAAGGGCGATGTCGGGCAACCTCATGGTGCTCGGGGCCGGCGGCAAGATGGGGCCGACGCTGGCGATCCGGGCCCGGCGGGCGGCCGAGAAGGCGGGGGCGAAGGTGAAGGTGATCGCCGTCTCGCGCTTTTCCGACAGCTCGGTGGAGAAGAGGCTGCAGGAGGCGGGCGTCGAGACGCTGAAGGCGGACCTGCTGGACCGCGGCCACGTAAATGCGCTGCCGGACGCCGAACACGTGATCTTCATGGCCGGGCGGAAGTTCGGGTCCACGGGGGCCGAGTGGCTGACCTGGGCGATGAACGCCTACGTGCCGGCGCTGGTGGCCGAGCGCTACCGGTCGGCCAAGATCGTGGCGTTTTCGAGCGGCAACGTCTACCCGCTGGTGCCGGTGACCTCCGGCGGAGCCACCGAGGCGGACCCGCCGGATCCGGTGGGCGAATACGCGCAGTCGGTTCTGGCCCGCGAGCGGCTGTTTCAGTATTTTTCGGGAAAATACGGCACGCCCTGCTGCCTGCTGCGGCTGAACTACGCCATCGACCTGCGCTACGGGGTGCTGCTCGACATCGGCCAGAAGGTCTACGAGCGGCGGCCGGTAGCTCTGGGTATGGCGGCGGTGAACGTGATCTGGCAGGGGGATGCGAACTCGGTCTGCCTGCGGAGTTTCAGCGTCTGCGAGTCGCCTCCGTTGATCCTGAATCTCACCGGGCCGGAGACGCTCTCGGTGCGGTGGATCGCCCACCGCTTCGGGGAGATCTTCGGCGTCGAGCCGGTCTTCGAAGGGACGGAGGCGGAGACGGCGCTGCTGAACAACGCCGGGCGCTGCCACCAACTCTTCGGCTACCCGTCGGTGACGCCGCGGGAGATGATCGAGTGGATCGCCGCCTGGATCCAGGCCGGGGGCCCGACGCTGGGCAAACCGACGCACTTTGAGACCAGGGATGGGAAATTCTGATGACTGCGATGCCGGAACGGGAATTGACGGTCGGCCTGATCGGGCTGCGGCACCTGCACCCGCGGGCCTACATGCAGAGTTTCGCCGCGGCGGGCGGCTATCGTGTCGTGGCGGCGGCCGAGTCTGACGCATCGGTCCTGGAGCAATTCACCGGGGACTTTCCGGTGAAACCGTACCGGGACTGGCGGGAAATGCTCGAGAAGGAGAAGCTCGATCTCGCGGCGATCTTTCTGCCGCACGTCGATTGCCCCGAGGCGGTGGCGGCCTGCGCCGAGGCCGGCGTTCACGTGATGGTGGAGAAGCCGATGGCGGCTTCGGCGGCCTCGCTCAGAGGCGCCATCGAAGCGGCGCGCAAGGCAGGGGTAATCCTGACGACGCCCTACGTCTGGCGCTGCCATCCGGTGGCGCGCCGGATGAAGGAGTACGTCGGCGCGGGGATCCTCGGGCGCGTGGTGGGCTGCGAGGGCCGGTGCGCGGCGGGCCGGGTGCACCGCTACATCGAGGGCAACGCCGGCTGGATGCTGCGCAAGGCCGAAAGCGGCGGCGGCCCGATGTACAACCTGGGCGTGCACTGGATCGATCTGTTCCGCTGGCTGCTCGACGATGAAGTCGTCGAGGTGAGCGGCAAGAACGTGAAGGTGAACGAGGAGTTCGACATCGAGGACAACTCCTTCGCCCTGCTCACCTTCTCCCGCGGCGCGGTGGTGAGCCTGGACATTAGCTACACGGTGCCGGAGGCGTACCCCCACGGCCGCGACCTCTTCCTGGGGCTGCGGGGCACCGGCGGCGTGCTCTCCTGGAGCCCGTCGTTCGAAGGCGTGCGGGAGGAGCTGTTCGTCTGCAGCGACGCCGGCGAGTTCGGCCTCTCGCCCCGGCAGAAGATCCAGTTCGAACTGGAGCCCGTGCCTGGTTACGCGGGCGTGATGGGAGTGCAGTACTTGCGTGAGCTGGCGCAGGCGATCCATGCCGGAGCCCCGGCGGCGATCACCGGCGAGGATGGATTGCGGGCGCTGGAAGTGGTGGAAGCGATCTACCGGTCCGCCGAGAGCGGCCGGACGGTGCGGCTGGAGTCAGCCTGACGGAGTGAACCGGACAAGGGGAGAAGCATGAAAGTCGTCGTAACGGACTATATCGAGCCGGACCTGAAGTGGGAAGAAGAGCGGCTGGCCGAGCTCGGGGTCGAGTTCGAATACCACCAGCTCAAGTTCCAGCCGGTGGAGAAGGTGATCGAAGCCACGCGGGACGCCGACGTGGTGATCGTCAACATGGTGAAGGTGACCCGGGAGCTGGTGGCCGGCTGGGAGAAGTGCAAGCTGGTGATCCGCCACGGCGTCGGCTACGACAACGTGGATCTGGAGGCGCTGGAAGAGGCGGGCATTCCGCTCTGCTACATTCCGGACTACTGCACCGAGGAGGTGGCCGAGCAGGCCATCATGCTGATCCTGGCCTGCGCGCGGCGGCTGATCACGAGCCGGAAGGTGCTGGACGATTCTTCGGCCCGGGGCCAGTGGGACTTCCAGGACGTCATCCCGATCTACCGCATGGCCGGCCGCACGGTGGGCATTCTGGGCTGCGGGCGCATCGGGAGCCTGGTCTACCTGAAGCTGAAGTCGTTCGGCTTCCGGTTCCTGATCTGCGATCCCTACCTGAGCGAGGAGCGGGTGCGGGAGCTGGGCGTCGAGCGGGTGGACCACGAGACGCTCTTCAAAGAATCGGACTTCCTGACGATCCACACGCCGCTGACCCACGAGACGCGGCACATCGTCAACAAGGACACCCTGGCGCTGATGAAGCCGACGGCCTACGTGATCAACACCGCCCGCGGGCCGATGGTCGATTCCGAAGCGCTGGCCGAAGCGTTGCGCAAGGGCGTCATCGCCGGGGCGGGCATCGACGTCTACGAGCGCGAGCCGCCGCCGCCGGACCATCCGCTGTTCAGCGCGCCGAACGTGATCCTGACGCCGCACCTGGCCTGGTACTCCGAAGACGCCGCGTGGCGCATCCGCGAGCTGATCCTGCTCGAGATCCAGCGGTTCCTCGAAGGCAAGCCGCCGCGCTACGTGGCGAAGCGGGACGTGGAGGTGGCGAAGTCATGAGCACGGCCGCGGGCAAGATCGCCAAAGTGAAAGGGCCGCTGCCGGGCCCCAAGTCGCGGGAGCTGTTCGAGCGCTGGGAGAAGGTCGAGGCCCAGTGCACCGGCTACCAGGCGCGGGTGGTCTGGGACCACGCTTCGGGCGTGGTGGTCACCGACGTAGACGGCAACACCTATCTCGACTGGACCTCCGGTGTGCTGGTGACCAACGTCGGCCACTGCCACCCGGATCTGGTGAAGGCGGCGCAGGAGGCCACGGCCAAGCTGCTGAACAACTACGAATGCCTCACCGAGGCCCGCGTGGTGGCCGCCGAGAAGCTGGTCTCGGTGATGCCGGAGCACCTGGACCGCTGCTTCTTCCTCACCACCGGCAGCGAGACCGTCGAGGCCGCGGTGCGCATCATGAAGCGCGCCACGGGCAACTTCGAGATCATCAGCTTCTACGGGGGCTTCCACGGGCGGACCTACGCGGCGCTCAGCGCCGGCGGGCTCGCCGGGCCGAAGAAGGGCTACGGTCCGACGGTGCCCGAGACGATCCGCGTGCCTTACCCCTATTGCTACCGCTGCCCGTTCAAAGCGAAGCCGGAGACGTGCGGGCACCTGTGTCTGGAGTTTCTGGACGACGCCGTCCGGGCCAACTCCACCGGCAGCCTGGCCGGCGTGCTCATCGAGGCCTATCTCGGCGCGGCGGGCTTCATCTTTCCTCCCGAGGGCTGGATGCCGAAGCTCGAGCAGTGGCTCCGGGACAAGGGGCTGCTGTTCACCCTCGACGAGGTGCAGTCCTCGTTCGGCCGCACGGGCAAGTTCTTCGCCATGGAGTGGGAAGGCCTCCAGCCGGACCTGGTCTGCATCGGCAAGGGGATCGGCAGCGGCGTGCCGGCCTCGGCCGTGGGGGCGCGCAGCGAGGTGATCGGGGTGCTGGGCCGGGGCGAGATGAGCTCGACGATGGGCGGCAACCCGGTGGCCAGCGCCGCCGTCAGCGCGGTGATCGATATCATGCAGCGCGAGAAGCTGGCCGACAATGCGCTGCGCATCGGCAAGATCATGAAGGCCCGGCTCGACGAGATGAAGGAGAAGTGCCCCTACGTGGGCGACGTCCGGGGCAAGGGCTTGGTGATGGGCGTCGAGCTGGTGAAAGACAAGGCCACCAAAGAGCCGGCGCCGGAGCTGACGAAAAAGCTCATCGATCTGGCCGCCGAGCACGGGCTGCTCATCGGCTCCGTGGGCATCTTCGGCAACGTGATCCGGGTGGCCCCGCCGCTGGTGATCACCGAGGCCGAGGCCCACGAGAGCCTGGACATCTTCGAGACTGCGCTATCCAAACTATGAACCAGTTCACTGCCGACGAAATCCGCGCCGCCGTGGAGGCCGGCCGGCGCGAGACCGAAAAGTTTCTCTGCGACCTGATCCGCTATCCCTCGGTTCCCGGCCATGAAAAGGGGGCGATGGAGTGCGCCGCGGCGCGCTTCGCCGGCCTGGCCGAAGTGGAGCACGTGGAGTTGCACGACTCCCTGCGCGAGGACGAGGATTATTCGGACCCCGTGCCGGACCTCCATTATGAAGGCCGGTTCAACCTACGCCTGCGGCGGCCGGGGACGGGCGGCGGCCGGAGCCTGCTGCTCAACACGCACATCGACGTGGTGCCGGCTTCGGAAGATCACGAGCGGCCGTTCGACCCGCGGGTGATCGACGGCGAGATCTGGGGCCGTGGGGCCTGCGACGCCAAGGGCCAGGTCGCGGTGATGTACGCGGCGTTGCTTGCGCTGGAGCGGCTGGGATCGCGGCTTCCTGGCGACGTCCTCGTGCACCTGGTGGTGGAAGAGGAGGTCGGCGGCAACGGGACGCTGGCGATGGTGCGCCGGGGCGAGCAGGCCGGCGGCTGCATCGTGATGGAGCCGACCGGGTTGAAGATCCTGCCCTCGGTCCGCGGCGCCGTCTGGTTCCGGGTGAAGTTGACCGGCAGGCCCGGCCACAGCGGGCGGGCCGGCGACACCGTCAGCGCGCTGAAGATGGCCATCCGGGTGATCGAGATCCTTGAGGACTATCACGCCCGGCTGCTCGCCGCCTCCCGCGGCATCGAGCTCTTCGACGCCTTCGAGAACCCGATGCCGATCACCTTCGGCAAGCTGGCGGCGGGCGACTGGCCGGCGACGGCCCCGGCCCGGGCGGTGGTGGAAGGCGTCCTGGGGCTGCTGCCGAACAAGACCCGCTACCAGGTGATGGACGAGATGCGCCAGGCCATTCTGGACGGCGGCGACGAGTGGCTGCGGCGGCATTTCGAGCTGGAGTTCATGTACCGCCACGACGCCCACGTGCTCCCGGCGGACCATCCGCTGGTGAAAGAGCTGGAGAGCTGCTGCCGGGAGTTCGGCGCACCGGGCGAGGTCTCGGCCATGACGGCCTCGTGCGATTCCTGGTTCTACAACAACCAGCTCGGCATCCCGACGCTGGTCTTCGGGGCCGGCTCGCTCGGGGTGGCGCATTCGAACGAGGAGCGGATCGCAGTGGAGGACATCACGAAGGCCGCGGCGATCCTGGTGCGGATGATCGGGCGCTGGTGCGGCGCCGGGGCGCAGTAAGAGGGGAAGGAGGATGCGATGCTGGCGCTGGTGAAGACGCAGAAAGGAGTGGGGCACCTGGAACTGCGGGAGGTGGATCCGCCGTCGCCGGGGCCGGGCGAGGTGCTGATCGAGGTGAAGGCCTGCGGCATCTGCGGCACCGACGTGCACGTGCTGCACGACAAGTTCCCGTACTGGCCGCCGGTGATTCTAGGGCACGAGTTCTCGGGCGTGGTCGTCGAGGCGGGTCCGGAGACGGGACTGTTCAAGGTGGGCGACCGCGTGGTGGGCGAGCCGCACACGAAGGCTTGCGGCCACTGCTATCTTTGCCGGACGGGCAACATCCAGATCTGCCCGATGAAGCGGTCGCCGGGCTGGGGCATCGACGGCGCGGCGACCAAGTACATCAAGATGCCCGAGCGGCTGCTGCACCGCATCCCGGACGGGATGGACTACGACGTGGCGGCGCTGGTGGAGCCGACGGCCAACACCGTCCACGACGTGGTGGAACGCGCCGGGATTCAGGCGGGCGATTTCGTGGTAGTGCTCGGACCGGGGCCCATCGGGCTGCTGGCCGGGCTGACGGCGCGGGCCGCCGGGGCGCGGCACGTGGTGATCGTGGGCACGCCCGCCGATGAAGAGGTCCGGTTGAAGAAGGCGCGGGAGCTGGGCTTCGAGACGGTGCTGAACGTGGCCGAGAGCGATCCGGTGGAGGTGGTCCTCGAGCTGACCGGGGGCATCGGGGCGGACCTGGCCGTCGAATGCAGCGGCGCGCCGGCGGCCATCGCTTCCACCGTCGATCTGATCCGCAAGAAGGGGCGCATCTGCGTGATCGGACTGACGGGCAAGGACGCGATCCCGTTCCCGTGGGACAAGGCGGCCTTCAAGGTCTGCGACGTGATCTTCAACCTCTCGACCAGCTACACGAGCTGGGACCG
>CAYWXL010000021.1:0-35828 GCA_964461995.1 uncultured Solibacteraceae bacterium | reverse complement strand
GGACCTGGCGGCCGCCGCCGACATGAACGCCGAGCGGCTGGCGAAGTTCACCGCTGAGTACGGCTGCAAGGGCTACGCCACGCTCGAGGAGATGCTGGCGGACCCCGAGGTGGACGTGGTGAGCGTGCTCACGCCGAACCACCTGCACTACGAGGCGGTGATGAAGGCGCTCGAGGCGGGCAAGCACGTGCTGGTGGAGAAGCCGCCGGCCATGTCGCTCAGAGAGGTGGACGAGATGGCCGCGAAGGCGCGCCAGAAGGGGCTGAAGGTGGAGGTGGTGCTGCAGTGCCGCACGCGGAAGGCGATCCAGGCGATGCGGCAGGCGATCGAGCAGGGCCGCTTCGGCCGCATCCTGCACGCCGATACGTACATGAAGTGGTTCCGGGCCACGGACTACTACCGGATGGACGCCTGGCGGATGTCGCGGCGCTGGGGCGCGGGCGTCACCATCCAGCAGTTGTTCCACTACATCGACCTGCTGCAGTACCTGGCCGGGCCGCCGAAGCGGGTCCAGGCCCGGATGACGAACCTGGCGCACCCGGAGATCGAGGTCGAGGACACGACCCTCGCCTTTGTGGAGTATGAGAACGGCGCGCAGGGCGTGGTGCAGGCCTCGACGGCGCTGTGGCCGGGTACCGACATCCGCATCGAGATCAACGGCGAGAACGGCACGGCGATCATGGTAGGCGAGCGGATCGAGACCTGGAAGTTCCGCGACGAGCACCCCGAGGACGAAGAGATCCGGCAGATCGGCCGGGCCGCTGTCGGCACGGGGGCCGGCGGCGCGGCGGATCTCGATTTCCAGGACCATCAGCGGGTGATCGAGGATCTGGTGGCGGCGATCAAGGAGGGCCGCCAGCCGATGATCACCCTGGAGAGCGCGCGGTTGACGCTGGAGTGGGCGCTGGCGATGTACAAATCAGCGAAACAAGAGGCTCCGGTGGAGCTGCCCTTGGGGGCGGAAGAAGACGTCTGGTGAGGGAGGCCCGCACCGGAGCGCGGTTGGCGAAAGGAGCGATTCCGAGATGAGCACGAACCATGACAGGCGCACGTTTCTGAAAAGCGCGGCGGCCGCAGTGGCGACCGCGCGGCTGCCGATTCTCGGAGCCAACGACCGCGTCCGCGCCGGCATCGTCGGCATGGGCGGGCGCGGCCGCGCTCACGTGAAGTATCTTTCCGAACTCAAGGACCAGTGCACGATCCGGGCTATTTGCGATGTCAACCAGGCGGCCCGCGAGCGGGCGGTAGCCCAGGTGGAAAAGCTGACTGGCCGGCGTCCGAAAGAGTTCCGCGACATGCGGGAGATGTTCGACGGGACCGACGTGGACGCCGTCTTCATCGCCACGCCCAACCACTGGCACGCGCTGGCGACCATTTGGGCCTGCCAGGCGGGCAAGGACGTCTATGTCGAGAAGCCGGCGTGCCACAACATCTGGGAAGGCCGGCAAATGGTGAAGGCCGCCCGCGAGTACCAGCGCATCGTGCAGGTGGGCTCGCAGTGCCGCAGCATGGAGCACCGGCAGGAGGCCATGGAGCTGCTGCGGCAGGGCGAGATCGGCCCCATCTATATGGCCCGGGGCTTCTGCTTCAAGCTGCGGAAGTCGATCGGGCACACGCCCGACGAGCCGGCGCCGCCCGGGCTGGACTGGGACCTGTTTCTCGGCCCGGCGCAGTGGAAGCCGTACAGCAAGAACAAATTCGCTTACAACTGGCACTGGTTTTGGGATACGGGCAACGGCGATATCGGCAACCAGGGCGTGCACGAGATCGATGTGTGCCTGTGGGGCCTGGGGCGCGGCGGCTGGCCGGAGCGTGTGGTGGCGACCGGCGGCAAGTTCATCTGGCAGGACGACCAGGAGACACCGAACACCCAGCAGGCCGTCTACGACTTCGGCAAGGCGCAGATCACCTTCGACGTGCGCAACCTGCCCACCTGCCCCGCGCCGGAGATCCCTGTCCAGGGCCGCAACTACATCGGCAACATCTTCCTGGGCACGGAGGGCCACCTTGTCAGCGACTGGTCCGGCTACCGCGTCTACAAGGGCGACCCGCCGAAGGTGGTGAAGGAGCGGAAGGCCGAGGGCGACATCTGGGCGCCGACGGAGCACATGCGCAACTTTTTCGAGGCGGTGCGCGCCCGGGATCCGAAGCTGCTCACCGCCGACGTGGCCGTCGGGGTGCGGGCGGCGGCCTTCGCGCATCTTGCTAACATCGCTTACCGGGTGAAGCGGACGCTCAGGGTGGCGCGCTCCACAGGCCGCTTCGTGGACGACGACGAGGCCAACGCCCTGCTGACGCGCAACTACCGGCCGCCGTACGTAGTGCCGGAAGAGGTGTGACGCCCAGCCGGCGCCGGAGGGTGTGGCGTTGCCCTCGGCTAAAGGGCGGCCGCGCCGCGCGAGCCCGACCCCTGGGGGAAGATTTGGTTGACGGCGCGTCCCACGGGAAGCTGTTTGGAGATGCGCTGGGCGGTGCGGATGACGGCGGCGGCGAGTTCCGGGACCGAGTCGGGGGTGATGCGCACCGTGGGGCCGGAGACGCTGACGGCGGCGGCGGGGAGTCCTTCGGCGTTGAGGACCGGCGCCGCGACGCACCGGATGCCGGGAACGCTCTCCTCGTTGTCCACGGCGTATCCGGTGCGCCGGATGCGCTCGAGTTCCGGGAGGAGAAGTTCGGGCGAGGCGAGGGTATTCGGCGTGAAGGCCTGGAACTCGACTGACTCGAGCAACGAACGCAGTTGCGGCTCCGGCAAGAACGCAGCGATGGCCTTGCCCAGGGCAGTGCGGTAGTAGACGGCCCGCATACTGACGTTGGTCACCAAGCGCAGATCGTGCGGGCTTTCCAGGCAATCGACGTAGGCGACTTCGAAGCCTTCGAGGATGCCAAGGTTGACCGTTTCCTGCGTCTCCCGCCACAACTCCCAAAGCAGCGGGCGGGCCACCTCGCGGAGGTGGGCCTGGGAGCTGGCGGCGGCCTGGCCTAGCTCGAGCAGGCGCGGTCCCAGGTGGTAGCGGCTGCGCTCGTCCCGCCGCAAATAGCCTTCGGCCTCGAGGTGAGCCAGGAAGCGCAGGGCGGTGCTCTTGTTCAGGCCAGCGCGGCGGCTGAGTTCGGTAAGGTTTGGTGGAAGGCGGGAATCTTTGATGATCTCAAGCAGCCGAAACGTTTTCGACAATACGCCCACCGGTTGCCACTTCTTGCGTCGTTTCATGACTCGCCGCCCAAGTATCTAACCTATCGGAATTCTCTCCAAGCGGCTAAACCGGGGGCGAGTGTCCCGAAGACGTCTCACCTGGGAGCGGCCGGACGCGCCTTGGCCGGCTGGAAAAGCTCCGGCGCCACCTCCTGGGCCACGTAAGGCGTGAAATCCGGGTCGCTGGTGAACATGTCGCTCAGGTCGGTGGCGGCGGCGTCGAACAGATGCAGCGGCGGGATGCCGAGCAGCCGGAAGATCGTCTTGTGCAGGCCGGGGAAGCTGACGTTCCGGTGGGAAACATAGCCACGGCGGATCCACGGGCCTACGGCGATGAAGGGGACGCGGTTGGCGTTGACGTGATCGACACCGCCGGTGGCGTCGTCCTCGGTGATGAAGATCACCATGTTCTTCCATTGAGGGATCTGGCTCAGGAACTCCACAATGCGCCCGAGGGCGTAGTCGTTGTCGGCGATGAAAGATGCAGGGAAAGGATAGCCGTCGCGCGGCCGGGCCATGGCCGTGTCATCGTTCGGCAGATAGATGAAGAGGAACCGGGGGAACTCTTCGTCACCGGCCAGGAAGCGGTTGCGGATTTCGCTGATGAACTGGGTGGCGCGGTACTGGTCCGGGATATCGGTGTTGTAGCCGGGATAGTTGCGGGAGGTGCGGCCATAGAGCGGCTCGAGCATCGGCACGTTGGTGAGGAAGCGTACGCCGGTCGGTTCCATGCCTTCGCCGATTTCGGCGCCGGCGAGCTCGAAGCCTTCGCCGAAGTTGAAGAAGGAAACCCCGTGGCGTGCGAGGTGGTGCCAAAGGGTGCCGGTTTCGAGCACAGCCTCGGGATGCACCGAAGTGCGTGTATCCGGGAAACCGCGGCGTCCCGGGGCGGGGCTGCCGAAGACGAACGATTTCATGCCGCCATAAGCGGCGAGCAGAGAACTCATCACCCAGGGGTTGGGCGGGGTTCCAGCGACCCAGTGGTGGCCTCCAGTGCCGGTGGAAGCGTCCGAGTAGAAGTTGTCGCTGAACGCCCAGCGTACGGCCATGGCGTGGTGGTTCGGCGTGACGTTCACGTTGCGCAGGCTGAAGCGCGAGGCGAAGCCGCCGCCGATGCCCTTGGCGCTCCCAAAGCGTCCGTAGCGGGCCAGCAGAGGGGCGCCCTCGGCTTCGTATAGGCCGACCTTGCCGATATCGCCGAGGATCTCGTCGTAGGAGCGGCCTTCCTTGAGGATGAGCACGACGTGGCGCACCTGTTTCGGGTAGGCCGGCGGGCGGGCGCGGCGCAGCGGCCGGAAGCCGTTCAGCTCCATGGTGCGCCGGGTCAGGCGGCCCAGCTCGTGGGGCGCCGGGACCGGGAAGACCGTCAGGCCGCCGCCGATCCGGGGCCAGGCTTCCTTGAGGGCGATCAGCTTGTTGGCGTTGGCTCCGGCGCCGTAGCCGATGGCGCAGACGGCGTAGACGTCATCCTCGTGAACCGCTACGCGTACCGGGTACCAGGCCGTGGGAATGTGCCCGAGGACCTTACCGGTGCGCGTATCCACAACGCCGACGGCATTGATGCCGGCCTCGGCTACGAAGAGCCACCCCGAGCCGGCGTGGTAGGCGAGGCCCGCGGGCATAATGCCGCGGAGGTGCTTGAGCCCCTGGATGCGGAGCTCGATTTCGCCTGTAACGCGGAGCGTTTCGGCGTCGAGGACGGTAATGGAGTCGAGGTTGGCGTTGGAGACATAGACGCGGCCATCGGCCTCGATAACGCCTACCGGGCCAGGACATTCGGCTGGGCGTCCGCGAGGGGGCTTTCCGGTGCGGACGTACCGGAGCAGGCGGGGTTCGGCCGGGTCGGAGGTGTCGATGACGGCGAGGGAACAGGCTTCGGGGACGTCGGCCGGGCCGAGGCCGGGAACGGCGACCTCGCCCCGCTCCGTGCGGCGGCGGATGCCGAGGCGGGCTTCCTCGGAAGGCCAGCCGAAGGCGGGGAACGGCAGGCCCGTGCGGCGGGCGTCGGCGGGGTCGGCGCCAGGCAACGGCTGGTATTCGAAAAGGCCAGCGTGGGTAACGTAGACGCGGCGGCCGTCAGCGGAGAGGGCCAGCATAAAGGGGAAGCGTCCGACAGATACCGAGGCGACCTCGCGTTTCTTGCGCTCGTCGAAGATCACCACCCGGAAGTTGGCCTGGTCGGCCACATAGATGAGCCTCCGCCGGCGGTCGTAGGCGAGGTCGCCGGCAAAGCTATCGGCGGCGCCGTGCCGGTTCAACTCAAAAAGCTGCTCGGTTTCGCCTTTTCTCACACTCAACAAGCGCACCAGACCGTATTCCCCCTCGCTCACGAAAACTTCGTTCTCGTTGCGGAAAGCGATCCCCATCTGGACTCCCCGCCAGGTGTCCCGTTTGGCTTCTTCGGTGCCTTCACGGGGGGCGCGGAGGAGATGTTTACGGTAGCGGCCGCGCTCGTCGTGCTCGATCACCGTGACCGAAACCCATTGGGGGCCGGTGTCGGCGGTGACCACGAAACGGCCCTTGGGACTCACCGCCACGCCGAACGGGCCGGGCCCGGTGGAAAACTGTCTGCCCACCGGAGCGATCATCCGCCCGCCGGGCAGCACGGATTCGGCTCCGACGCGAGGGATCGGCGGCTGGTTGCCGGCCGGGGCGCGGTATTCGGCCGCTTCGAGCGTACAGATCAAAATGGTGAGAACAATCCACTTGCGCATGGCCGCTCCCCATTAGCTTGGCATAACCGCCCGCTGCGATTCCCCAGCGGCCTGTTGGGCAGGCACGCTGGGACGTTGGCGGGGCCAGAGGCGGCCGGCTTCCGGTGCGCGGGGCCGCCGGGCGGGTACAATGCAGTCGCGAGGGTTGGCGATGTTCTCGATCGGTTTTCACACGGACGCTTTCAATTCGAGCTACTGGAGCTTCGAGCAGTGCTTACAGTGGGCGCATAAGAACGGGGTGCGCTGGATCGAGTGCGGCACGATCGACGGCGTGAGCTGGATCCACGGGCTCGGCTACCAGCCCCACGTGGCGCTGTGGGAAGATCCGGTGCTGTTGCGCAAAAAGATGGAGGGCTACGGCGTGCGCTTCTCCCAACTCGACGCCGCCTTTCCGCTGTCGCTGCCCGAAGGAGCGACCCTGGGGGTCGAGTACGTGCTGCACACGATCCGGTGGGCGAAGCTCATCGGCTGCCCGTGCGTGGACACCACCGACGACCGCCACAAGCCCAAGGGCGCCACCGACCGCGAGGTGATGGAGCACATGCGGCGGATCTACCGGCAGATCGTGCGGGTGGCGGAAGCCTACGGGATCGTGATCAACATCGAGCCCCACGGCTATTACACGACCAAACCCGAGTTCATGGCCGAGATGCTTGAGTTCGTGGATTCGCCCTGCCTGCGGATGAACATGGATACGGGCAACACCTTCATCGCCGGGCAGGATCCGGTGGCGTTCCTCGAGCGCTTCCAGGACCGGGTCAGCCACGTGCACATCAAGGACGTGAGCGAGTCGCTGGCCGCGGCGGCGCGGGGCGATCTGACGGGCATCGCGGTATCGCACTGCGCGATCGGCGAGGGCGTCAACGCGGAGAACATCCGGCGGTGTCTGGAGATCCTCCGGCGGCGCGGCTACGACGGCGTCTTGTCGCTCGAGTGCGAGGGCCAGGGCGGGCCGATGATCGAGCGGAGCCTGGCCTGGGTGCGGCAGCAGATCGGCGGGCAGGGCTAGCGCCGGTCAGCGGATGTAGCCGAGGGCCTTGAGGCGTTCGAGTTGCTCACGGTCGAGTTTATCCGGTAGGGCCCGCCGGACAGGATGCGGCGAGCCGTAGCCGTCCACGTGGGTGATTTCGAGCGGGGAGCGAAGTGCGCCCGTGAGAGGCTCGCCGGGGAGCCGCTTGGAGAGGGGCAGGCCGAGCAGGGCGAGCACGGTGGGGGCGATGTCCGTAATGCGGGCATCCTCGAGATCGGCTCCGGATTCGAAGGCCGGGCCGGAAAGGATGAGGATGCCGTCGGGCGAGCCGCTGTGCTCCCAGCCGGAATAGCTCCAGCCGTGGTCCGAGACGATGATGTAGTTGCCGGGGCGCCGCTGCATGAGCCGGCCGACGAGATTGTCGAGCGCGCGATATGCCTCGAGGACCGGAGCGTCGAGGTGTTCCTTGACAAGGTGTTCCCAGGCCGAGTTGTCGAAGTCGTCCGGCAGGGGGTGAAGGAACCACTTGCCGGGTGCATAGAAGTTCCAGCCGGCGTGCGAGACGCCGTCGGCGAGGTGGGTGTAGAAAACGCCGAGATCGAAAGGGGCTCGATCGAAGAGGCTGACGATGAAGTCCTCGGCGTTTGCGAATTCTTCAACCAGCTTCAGGGGCCGGCCGACAGCCTCCCGCCAGCGCATGGCGCTGATCCCACGCCGGCGGCGGTATTCGGCCCATTCGGCGGCGAGCGATGGCGGCCAGGCGGCAGTGGGGTCGGGTTCGCCCCGGAGGACCATCATCAGGCCGTTGACCGGCTGGACCGGGACCGACGCCATCGGGTTCACCACCGCGACGCGGCGGCCGTGTTCGGAGGCTATGTCCCAGACCGTCTTGACCGGAAGCGTCAGCGGCCCGTTGGATTTCGTGATCCACAGACCGGGGTTGGGCGCCGTCTCGATGAGCGAGCGGAATCCGAAAAAGGAATGCGCCGTCGGCGAGGTGAGCAGCACATTGGGGACTTCGACGCCGGAGCGCGGCAGGACGAGCCGGCGGAAATGCCAGAGCTGATGGCTGGCCGGACGGCGGCCGGTGAAGATAGTCGTCCAGATCGGAGGCGAGTACGCGAGGCTGCCGTTGTCCAGATAGCCGATGGCGCCGCTGCGGATGAGACGGGCGAAGTTCGGGAGCCGGCCGGCTTCGAGCAGAGGCTTCATGACGTCCCAGCTCAAACCGTCGAAGCCAAGCAGAAACACCGGCACGGGCGCGCCGTCCGATTCGGCGGGAGCTGGCTCCACCGAGGTCGGGGGAGCGCCTCGTTCCGCGGCGATGCGCACTTCCTCCAGCGAGTATCGCGGGCGCTTGGTGATCAGACGAAGGTCCCAGACCAAGGTTGTGGCGGCGACGAGCAGGGAAGCGCCCAGCAGAACGGCGCCCGTCCTCGGGCGGCGGCGCAAACGGACCGCGCCGACGAGGAACAGGACCGCTACGGCCGCGATCGCGGCGCTTTCCAGAAGTCCGGGGACCGTCAACGCCCCAACCGCTTGGTACCACCATTGGGCCGGCGTCAGGAAGCAGAACAGCGCCCAGGCGAGGTTCATCGCGGCGAAGCCGGCGGCAAAATAGCCAGCCCGCTCGTCGCGCGAGAAACCGAAGAGACGGCGGGCCAACGGCCACGCGGGCAGGAGAATCACGGCCCACGCCCCGTTGATCCAAAACGCCATCCAGAGAAAGACGGCGTAGAGTTCCGCGATGCCGGCGGCCGCAGTGATGTGGTTGGCCGCGGCGAACGGCACGGTAAGAGCCGCGGCCAGCAATAGCGAAGCCCCGGCCCAAGTTTTCGGCAACGATCTCATGGCGGGCCGGACTCGTCTTCGCCGGGGAAGAACAGGTCGTCCTCGCCGATGTCCGGGATGCCGACGACGAGAACCCGCATCCGCCCTTCGGCGGCATGGACGACGCCAGGCGGGATGTGAACGAGCGAGCCTTTCTTCACTGGGTACCGCTCACCGTCGAGGACCACTACGCCTTCGCCCTCGAGCACGTAGTAGAGTTCCGTGCCGCGCTTGTGATAGTGGGGCCGCGCCCCGTCGATGTCCACGGCGTGGGCCCAGGCCGCGACGCCTGTGCCGGCGTCTTCACGGCTGATCAGCCGGTGGCGCCAGCCGCACGTGCTGCGTTCTTTGGGAGCGGTCTCCTCGTGGCGGACGAGGATGGGCGGGCGCTTATTGCCGTCGCGTTCAGGCATAGCTCGACACCGTGCCGCGGTTAGCTGCGGCGCGCTCCTTGTCGATCTTTTCCTGGTAGCCGCTCTCGCGGTAGGCGGCGAGCGGGTTCTCGGGCAGCCCCTTGGAGCGCCGCCAGGCGGCGATCACCGGCCGGACGTCCTCGGCGAAGGCAGCCTTGAGACACTCCTCGGCGTCGATCAGCTCGCAGCGTTGCTGATGCCGGGCCAGAGCAGCGTGGTCTACGATCGCCGCTTTGGCATACAGTTCTTGGGCTGTCATCGCTGTTTGGATGGTCTCCTCGATCTTCGGTTTGAGGTTGTGGCTCTGGTCGATCATGTAAGCGATTTGCGGGGCGGCGCCCGTTTCCCAGCGGTAGTAGTGGATCTCGTGGAAGATGCGGAAGACCTGGTAGGGGTGGACGCAGCCGATCGTGAGGTCGTCGTCGGCGTAGTGGCGGTCGTTGAAATGGAAGCCGCCGAGCATCTCGTCTTCGAGCAGCCAGGCGACGATCTGCTCGATGTTCTGGCCGTGGTAGTGGTGGCCGGTATCCACCAGCACCTTGGCTTGGGGGCCGGCGGCGCGGGCCAGCAGCAGAGCCATGCCCCAGTCGGCGATATCGGTGTGGTAGAAGGCGGGCTCGAAGGGCTTGTATTCGACCAGCAGGCGCTCGCCCTGGACCAGGCGCTCGTGGGCGGCGCGCAGGCCTTCCTCGAACCACAGGCGGCGCTGCCGGATGTTCGCGGTTCCCGGGTAGTTCGAGCCGTCGCCGAACCACAGGCTGATGTCGCGGCTGCCGACGGCGGTGGCGATGTCGATCGATTCGAAGATGTGCTGTAGCGCGGACCGCCGGACCTCGGGATCCGGGTTCCCCAGCGAACCGTGCTTGTAACATTGGGACTCGAAGACGTTTGGGTTGATAGAACCCAGCCGGACGCCGTACTTCGAAGCGAGCGACGCGACTTCCCGCGCGCTTTCGAGACCCTTGGGAAAGTCCCAGAGCACGTGGGTGGCGACGGCGGGACAGCAGCCGGTGAACCGGTGCACCTGACCGGCGTCGGACAGCTTGTGCTCGATAGTGACGGCGGCTCCCGGTTGCACGAACTTGCCGAAACGGGTGCCCGTTTGGGCGAAGCCCCAGGAGGGGATTTCGATCTCGAAAGAATCGAGCGCCCGCCAGATGGTCTCCTCTTGTTTGGTAGTCATCGATCAGCCTGCGTCTCTTTGATTTGCCTCAATCTTTCTTCGCTCCCGCGCGCTGCGCTTTGGCCACGACGCGGGCGGCGAACCGCTCCACGTTGATGATAAAACGCTCGTGCGTGCCCTCGGCCACCTTCTCCTGTTCGTCTTCGGCCCAGACACGGAACCGGACCCGGCGATCCTCCACTCCGGTCACCTCGGCGTAGCAGGTGACGGCCATGCCGAGCGGGACGGCGGCGAGGTGACGGAGTTCGACGTGGGTCCCCACCGTGTCGAATCCCTCTTCCAGGTACTCTTTCACGGCATCCCTGGCGGCTAGTTCGAGGTGGCCGATAAGGAAGGGGGTGGCTAGAACCCTGGCGGCGTCGTTGCCAAGGAAATCGATGGCGAATTCGCCGGTGACGAGCAGGTGCAGCCGGGCGCGAGCGCCGACGGGTATTTGCGCCATAGCGTTTATCGTATCCCAGCCGGCAGGGCGGGCAGCAGGGGCGGCGAAGGGGGCCGAGCGTGGGGAGCGGAACCCGCAGCGTCATGGATGCGAAGAAACGTTTGTGGGTGCGGCGGCATCCTAAACTTTGATAAGGTACGTAATGATAAGGAATTGGCGCGGCCTAGGGGTGGTGTAAACGCGTGAGGAGAATCGTCTTCAAGCTGATTGTCGCGATTGGAGCGCTCCTGTATTTTGGCGCCGGGGCCTATGCAGATCCGGGCCGGCAGCCGGATCCGGAGGGCCAGCGGGCGCTCGAGCGTTACGTGGAGAGCTACGCCCAGATCCGCGACGCCTTGCGAGACGTGACAATGAAAGTCTCAATCGAGGCCAAGTTGCCGGATCTAAAGAAGAAAGGGGTTCTCCACGCCCTGCGCAAGGTGTCGGCCCTGGGAAAGATCACTTACAAGGTGCTGGGTTTTCAGGGCGACAACATGGTGAAGAAGGATGTCATCGCCCGGTACCTGGAGGCTGAGATCAAGTCGTCCGACCGGGGCACGCGCGACAGGCTGGCGATTACTCCGGAGAACTACAAATTCCGGTATCGGGGCAAGTACGGTTCGGGCGACTGGACACTGTACCTGTTCCAGGTGGAGCCGAAGAAGAAAAAGATGGGCATGTACCGCGGGTGGCTCTGGATCCATGCGGATACGGGGATGCCGGTCCGGGAGTCCGGGCGGCTCGTCAAGACCCCGTCCATGTTCCTGAAGCGTGTGGACTTCATCCGCGATTACGCCATGATCGATGGCGTGGCGGTACCCTCGGTGATTCAAACCGAGATCCGCACAAGGCTGGTGGGTCCGGCGCAGATCCGGATCGAGTTTCATGACATCTCGTTCAACGGAAGCCAGCCGAAGCTGGCCTCCCGGGTGATGGTTCCTCAGACGGCCGGGAATTGACGCCGTTCGGCGTCCCGTTTCCTCCGGCCGGCGGGGAACGCTGGAGTTTTCCCCGCGCCGAATCGTACGCTCTAAGGTAACTGGCACATGCGCACGCTCTTGCTGAACCCGCCTTCATTCGAGAAGTTCGACGGGGGCGCCAGTTCCCGTTGGCCCGCCACCCGGGAAATCGAATCCTACTGGTACCCGGTGTGGCTCTGCTACCCGGCCGGGATGCTGCCCGACAGCAAAGTGGTGGATGCGCCGCCGCACGGGATCACCGTGGAGCAAGTGGTGCAAATGGCGGGCGATTTCGAACTGCTCGTCTTGTTCACCTCCACCCCCGGCTACCACGTCGATGTGGCGATGGCCGGGATGATGAAGGACGCCAACCCGGAGCTGAAGGTCTGCTTCGTGGGCCCCCCGGTGACGGTGGAACCGGAGCGCTGTTTGCAGGAGTCGAAGGCGATCGACTTCGTCATCCGCCGGGAGTTCGACTATCAGATCGTCGATTACGCCAACGGCAAGCCCCTCGAGGAAATTCCAGGGGCCAGTTTCCGCAAGAACGGGCAGATCGTTCACAACCCCGATGCGCCGCCTATCGAGGACCTCGACGCGCTGCCTTGGGTCACGAAGGTCTACAAGCGGGACCTCGACTTCCGGCGCTACAACGTGCCGTTCCTGCTGCACCCGTTTGTGGCCTTCTATTCCTCGCGGGGCTGCCCGGCGCAATGCACCTTCTGCCTGTGGCCCCAGACGCATTCCGGCCACCGGTGGCGGCTGCGCTCGGCCGCCGACGTGGCCGCCGAGGCGAAGTGGGCGTGGGAGAACTTCGAGGGCCTGCGGGAGATCTTCTTCGACGACGACACCTTCAACTACAACAAGCGCCGGACGCTGGAGATCTGCAATCACCTGGGAGCGCTGGGCATCACCTGGTCGTGCACCTCGCGGGTCACCACCGACTACGAGACGCTGAAGGCGATGAAAGAGGCCGGCTGCCGGCTGATGATCGTCGGTTACGAGTCCGGCGATCCGCAAATCCTCAAGAACATCAAGAAGGGCGCCACGGTGGACATGGCGCGGCGCTTCACGGAGAACTGCAAGAAAGTCGGCATCAAGATCCACGGGGACTTCATCGTTGGGCTGCCGGGCGAGACCCGGGAGACGATCCGGCGGACGATCCAGTTCGCCAAGGAGCTGGACACCGACACCATCCAGGTTTCGGTGGCGCATCCCTATCCGGGGACGGAGTTCTATGACTACGTCGAGCGCAATGGGCTGATCACCATGGAGTCGATGACCGACGAGGGCGGTCACCAGTTGCCGAACATCACTTATCCGGACCTGGACCGCGCCGAGCTGCTCGAGTGGGTTGAACGGTTCTATAGCGAGTACTACTTCCGGCCCAAGGCGGTGTGGCGGATCGTGCGGGGTGCGATCTTCAATTCCGCGGAGCGGAAACGCCTCTTCAAAGAGGCGCGCGAATACCTGGAGCTGCGCTCCAAGCGCAAGCAATTCATCGCCGAGCAGAAGGCCGCGGCGGCGGCCCGGCCCGCCGAGGAACAAGCCGGTTGATGGAGATGCCCGGGCGCGCTGTCGCACTGAAGGTGTGGCTGCTCACCCTGGTGGTGGTCCTCACCAACGTGCTCGGGAACTTCTCGTTGAGCTGGGGCATGAAGCACTCCATTTATGGGCTGACGCCGCTCGGCGTGTTGCGGACAGTGTTCACTCCCTGGGTGCTGGCGGGAATTGCGCTGCTCATCCTGTGGCTGCTGACCCGGCTAACCCTGCTGAGCTGGGCGGATCTGAGCTTCGTATTGCCGGTGACGGCCTCCGGCTACGTGCTCACCGTTCTGCTCGGGCGGTACGTGATGAACGAAGATGTCTCCTGGCAGCGCTGGGCCGGCACGATCCTGATCGTCGCTGGGACTTCGCTGGTGGGCGCGACTCAACCCAAAACCACTAACGGGAAGGGGGAGGCTGGATGAACGCCTGGCTGCTGGTGGCGATCGTCGTGCTTTCCACGGTGGCGAGCGATCTGTTGCAGAGCCGGGAGATGAAGGCCCACGGCGAGATCGACGAGTTCCACCCCGGCCGCTGGGGCGCGGTCATGGCGCGAGCGTTGCGGCGGCGCTGGCTGATCCTGTCGATCTTCTTCATGGCCGTCTCATTTTTCGCTTTCCTGGTACTGCTTTCCATCGCCGATCTCAGCTTCGCCGTTCCGGCCACCGCGGCCAGCTATGCGGTCGAAACCGTGTTGGCGCGCGTTCTGTTGAAGGAACACCTGAACTGGAAGCGCTGGGCTGGCGCGGCGCTGGTGGTCTGCGGGGTGGCGCTGGTTTCCATGTAGCGGGAGTGGCGAGGTGGAGTACGTTCTGCTGCTGGCGTGCGGGGCGGCGCTGATCTATCAGTCAGCGGCGCTGGCCGCCGCCTTGCGGCGCCGGCGGACTCGCGACCCGGAAACCGGCTACTCACCTCCGGTGTCGGTCTTGAAGCCGGTTCGAGGGCTGGACCCGCACTTCGACGAGGCGATAGGGTCGCACGCCCGGCAGAGCTATCCCCGGTTCGAGATCCTGTTCGGCGTCGAGGACGAAGACGATCCCGCCGTTCCCGCGATCCGGCGTCTGATGGCGGCGCATCCGGAGATCCCGATGCGCCTTCTCGTGTGTCCGACCGGGGCGCCGAATCGCAAGGCCGGAGTGCTCAAGGAGCTGGCGGCTAAGGCGAAGCACCCGGTCCTGGTGATCAACGACAGCGACGTCCGCGTGGAGCCGGACTACCTGCGGCGAGTCGTGGCCCCGCTGGCGGATCCGGGGACCGGCGTCGTCACCTGCCTCTACCGCGGCCGGGCGGACTCCACGCCGGCCCGCTGGGAGGCGTTGGGCGTGGCGACTGATTTCGCGCCCAGCGTGCTCGTAGCACAACTCGTCGGCGTGCGGGAGTTCGGACTCGGATCGACGCTGGCGGTGCGTGCCCGCGACCTGGAGCGCATCGGCGGATTCGCCGCCATTGCCGATTACCTCGCCGACGACTACCAGTTGGCCCGCCGTCTTACCGAGGCGGGCTTCCGTGTGCACCTTTCGAAAGTGGTTGTCGAGACGACGCTGGGCGCAGAGAACTGGGCCGACGTGTGGCGGCATCAGGTGCGCTGGCACCGCACGATCCGGGTTTCGAAAGGACCGGCCTACCTCGGAATCGCCGCGACCCAGGCGGCCGTCTGGGCTTTGGCGGCCGCGGCGGCTGGGTGGTGGGAGCTTGGGGCGCTGATCCTGTTGGTCCGGCTCGCGGCTGGGCTGGCGGCCGGCGTCGGCGTGCTCCGGTGCCCCGTGACCCGCCGCTGGTGGTGGCTGATGCCCTTGCGGGACCTGTTCGGCGCGGCCGTCTGGGCGGCAGGTATCGCTGGCGACACAGTAGTCTGGCGGGACCGGCGCTTGCGGCTGAGCCGCGACGGCCGCATTGTTTCGGTGGAGAGTCGCGAGTGCGGGCAGACGCCGGTATCGCAACGTTGAAGAAGGCGGCCAGGGCGGCGGTGTCTCAGCGGCCCGCTGCGGCGGTCTGGACCGCGGGTTGTTCCTCCCTCACCGCCGAACGGATGCGCCGTCGCAGCCGGTGAATTTCCTCCAGCCCGCATCTCATTTCCCTGGCGACTCGATCGGCGTCCTGTCCGAGCGTGTAGTACCGCACGAGGATCTCCAGCTCCCGGTTGGTGCAGGATCGCAGTTCCTGGCGTAGCCTTCGAGCGTACCGCTCGATCCTCGTGTGCTGTTCCTCCCTCCGGTGCACGCCATCCATGCTCTTCGGCATCGGTCCTTTCTCTGCCTGTTCGGTGAAGCCGGCCCATAAGCTCTGTCCGGAACGGAGAAACCCGGACCGGCCGGCTTTCTCGGGTACACAGTTTAAGTGCAGCCGCCGGGCGGGAAATCGCGCGGAACCTCTTGAGAAGATGGCGATTTTTCTGGTACAGGGCCGGGGCAAGTACCAGACGAGTGGACCCGGCGCGAGCCCTTGCCGGCGCTGGCCGGGCGCAGCCACTCTTCAGATGAAAGCCACGTTGGGGGCGATCAAGTGCTCGGAGTATTCCAGCGCCTCGCCGCGGTCGTTGAAGACCCGGTAGTGCACGCCGGGCGGAACGAAGAGCAGGTCACCGCTCCTGACGGGGATCGCCATTTGATCCAGGCGGTCCAACTCGTCGTCGTCGGCGATGGCGACGCGGCCCTCGCCGGAGAATATCCGGATCTGGGCCGCCCGCTCAGCGGAGCGCTGCAGAGCGCCGGCCGCCATGGGGCTCAGCCGGTAGTTCGAAGCGGTGACGAAGGAATCGGTCAGGATCGCCCGTTCCCCGCCTTCGACTGCGGTCCAGGGAATCGGCTCCACTGTCGTCTCGCCGGAGAGCATGTCCACGTTGCGGTGTTTGGCCGGCAGGCGGAGCGATTGCAGGCGCTCTTCGGCGTAGGCGCGGCAGAAGCGCTCCGGAATGGGCTTGCCTTTGTTCTGGTCGTGCAGCCGGTCCACCATGTCGGTGGAGACGGTGGCGTACTCTTCGAGGATGCAGCCGATCACCGTGTGGACGACATTGAGCCGCGAGATCACGAAGACGTCGCCGGGCTGGGGGACGAAGCGGCAGCGGTCGAAGAACGGGTGGGATTCGCCCGCCAGCCAGGCGTCGAAGGTCTCCTTGTCGTAGTGTTTGTCCCAGTCTTCGGCGTCGCAGAGAAAGACGTAGCCTCCAGGAGGGGCTTCCAGGATGTGAAAGACCTCGGTCTTGTGTGTCACGTGCCGCTGGAAGCTAAAACCTTCGCCGGGATTCTGCAGGAAGATGGAATAGCCCAGGGGGACGGCGGCCTTGATGGCGTAGGACTTGTACTTGAAGATGAAGCCGAGCTCCTGCTGGAAGCGGGCGATGCGGCGGGCGTCGGCGCCCGAGACGGGGCGGGAGAGGCGCTCTTTCAACACCCGCTTCAGCAAGGCTTCGACGGCCTCGGCGCGGTCGATGTCGGTGTCCCGCTTCAGGTAGTCGCGGAACACCGGCAGCGTGTCGAGGCCGCAAGCGGCCAGATTATCGATGGCAGCCTGATCGTCCGGTTGAGCCAGAGCTTGTTCGAGGCGGCGCTGGATCTCCTTGAGGTCTTCCATGGCAATTGCAAACGGTCTCCCGGTCCGGGCGGCCGGATCTCAAAGAAATGGATGGACTTTACTGATTCAAGTCTACCATGCGGGGCTGTGCGAACCGGCGGCCGAAGGGTGAGGAAAGACCCGAATCGTGGACGCGGGCCACGATTTGCGTTTGCTTTCGTATATGCTCATCATATGGTCGAACTGCGGGCGCTGGCGCCACGCACGCGCGAAAGGAGGAACGAGTTCTTGTGAGCAAGAAACCAGTCGATGGCCGTACGCGCCGGTTCGAGTCCAGCCGGCGCGGGTTTTTGGCGGCGGCCGCCGGGGCGCCCCTGTTGGCGACGGGATGTGCGGGTCCCGGGCCGGAACAGCAGGAAGAAGGGGCGAGACCCTCGCTGGCGCTCCAGGACTTTCAGCCGCGCAGCATGCTGAAGGTGCCGGAACATCAGGTCACCCGGGCGAAGTATCCCGTTATCGACGCCCACACCCATGTCGCCGCCGTATTCCGGCGGCCCGGGACGCCGGACTCCAAGCTGCACGGCACGCCGGCCGAGCAGTTCGCCCAGATCGTCCGGTGGATGGACGAGATGAACCTGAAACTCATGGTGAACTTCACCAGCGATGCCGGCGAGCTGCTTGACCGGTGCTTGAAAGAGATGGTCGGAGCCCATCCCGGGCGGTTCGTGACCTGCGTCGTGCCGTCTTTCCGCGACATGAAAGACCCGGACTATCCGAAGCGGCAGGCTGAAGAGATCCGGAAGGCCAAAGAAAAGGGCGCTGTGGCGGTCAAGCTTTACAAGAGCTTTGGCCTCGGGCTGCGCGAGGACGGCAAACTGGTGAAGATCGACGACGAGCGCTTCGCGCCGATGTTCGAAGAGGCCGGCGGGCTCGGGATGCCGGTCTTCATCCACACGGCGGACCCGGACGCCTTTTTCCTTCCCATCGACCGCTTCAACGAGCGCTGGGAGGAGCTGGCGAACCACCCGAACTGGTCCTTCTATGACAAAGACTATCCGTCGAAGCCGGATCTGCTCGCGGCGCGCAACCGTGTCATCGAGCGCCATCCGAAGACGATCTTCGTCGGCCTGCACGTGGCGAATCATCCGGAAGACCTGGACGAGGTTTCCTCTTGGCTCGATAAGTACCCGAACCTATACTGCGAGATCGGCGCCCGGATAGGCGAACTCGGGCGGCAGCCGCGGCGGGCCCGGAAGTTCTTCGAGGAATATCAGGACCGCATCCTGTTCGGCACCGACGCCAGCCCGAACGGGGTGGAGACGCCCCAGCAAATCCTGATCCCGGAGATGTACCACTGCTATTTCCGGTTCTTGGAAACATTGGACGAGTATTTCGACTACGCGCCGGCGCCGATCCCCCCGCAAGGGCGGTGGAAAATCTACGGCATCGGTCTTCCGGACGGCATTTTGAGAAAGGTTTACCACAACAACGCCGCCAGGCTGCTCGGCCTGGAGGCGGTCTGAGGAGAGGAGATGAGGCGATGACGGACAAGATCAACCGGCGGGACGTGCTGCGCCTGGGCGCGGGCGGTCTGGCTGCCGCTGCTGCCGCACCGACCTTGGCGGAGAAGGGCGAGCCGCTGCGGATCGGCGTCGTGGGCACCGGCGGCCGCGGAACGTCCCTGATCCGCGAATTGCTCAAGCTCGACAGCGTGGAGATCCCGGCGCTGTGCGACATCGACGAGGAGCGGCTGGCCCGGGCCCAGACCCTGGTCACCGGCGCCGGTAAGCCGAAGCCCGAAGGGTACTCGCGCGGGGAGACCGACTTCCGGCGCTTGTGCGAGCGAGACGATCTGGACCTGGTGATCACCGCCACACCGTGGAAATGGCACACTCCGGTGTGCGTGGCGGCGATGAAGGCCGGCAAACACGCGGCTACCGAGGTGCCGGCGGCGCAAACGGTCGAAGAGTGCTGGCAGCTGGTCGAGACCTCCGAGAAGACCGGCAAGCACTGCGTGCTGCTCGAGAACGACTGCTACTACTGGTACACGCTCTTCGTGCTGAACATGATCCGGGCCGGGCTCCTCGGCGAGGTCCTCTACGCCGAGGGCGGCTACATGCACGACATCCGGGCGGTGAAGTTCAACACGGTGCCGAACGGGGAGCCGTGGCGCCTCGAGCCGGCGATCCACCGCAACGGCAACCTGTATCCCACGCACCCGCTCGGCCCGATGTCCTGGTGGATGGACATCAACCGCGGGGACCGCTTCACCTACCTGGTCTCGATGAGTAGCAAGGCGCGCTGCTTGAAGGAGTTTGCGGCTCGTGAGTTCGGGCCGGACGACCCGCGCGCCAGGCAGGACTATAAGCTCGGCGACGTGAACACCACCTTGATCGGCACCGAGAATGGACACCAGATCCTGCTTTACTTCGATACCAACACGCCGCGGGTCAAGGAGCACCTGATCCGGGTGCAGGGCACGAAGGGCGTCTACAACCAGATGCTGGAGAAGATCTATATCGACGGCCACGGCGAAAAGCGGCACAACCCGGACTGGCTGCCGCTGGAGCGTTACCGCGAGCAGTACGAGCACCAGCTCTGGAAGACCCGCGGCGAGCAGGCCCGGGGCGCCGGCCACGGCGGCATCGACTATCTGCTGATGTACCGGCTCGTGAAGACGTTGCGGAACGGCGAGCCGCCGGACATTGACGTTTACGACGCCGCGGCCTGGAGTGTGATCGTTCCATTGACGGAAGCATCGGTGGCCGGCCGCAGCAAACCCGTGGACATCCCGGACTTCACCCGCGGCAAGTGGAAGATCCGGCCGCCGGTGGATCCGGACAGAATCGTCTAGCCCGCCAAGGAGGTTGTCATGAACAGCAAGCATGATCGAAGAAGTTTCTTGAGGAAAAGCCTCGGCGCCGGGTTCGCCGCCCGGGCGGCGGGCGACGTGAAGCCGCTGCGCGTGGGGTTCGTCGGCGTCGGCGACCGCGGCTCGTACCACATGGACGTCTGTTTGGGGATGGATAGCGTGGAAGTGCCGGCGTTGTGCGACATCAACCCGTGGTACCTCGAACGCGCCAAACGGTGGGTGGAAGAAGCCGGCAAGCCCACGCCGAAGCTCTACGGGCGCGGGCCCACAGATTTCCTGCGCATGGTCGAGACCGAAGATCTCGACCTGGTGGTTTGCGCGACGTCGTGGAGGTGGCACGCACCGGTCTGCATCGCCGCCATGAAAAACGGCAAGCACGCGGCCACCGAGGTGCCGGCTGCGGTCACGCTCGACCAGTGCTGGGAGATGGTCGAGGTCTCCGAAAAGACCGGCAAGCACTGTGTGATGCTCGAGCAAGCCAACTACAGCCGTCCCGGCTTGCAGTTGCTGAACATGGCGCAGAAAGGGGTCTTCGGCGAGCTGATCCACGCCGCCGGCGGCTACGTCCACGATCTCCGGCTGGTGAAGTACGATCCCGAGCGCGAGCCGTGGCGGCTGCAGGAGTCCATCGATCGCAACGGCTGCCTGTACCCGACGCACCAGATCGGCCCGATCTCCTGGTGGTTGGACATCAACCGCGGCGACCGCTTCGACTACCTGGTCTCGATGAGCACCAAGGCGGTGACGCTGAACGAGTATGCCGCGCTCTACTACGGCGAGAAATCGCCGTACGCCACGATGAAGATGGCGCAGGGGGACGTGAACACGACCCTGCTCCACACCGTAGACGGCAAGACCGTGACGCTGTACTTCGACACGAACACGCCCCACCCGCACACCGCCGAGATGCGGCTTCAGGGCACCAAAGGGCACTTCGCAGGCGAACTAGCCAGCGTTTACATCGAAGGCCGCAGCCCGAAGCCGCACGCCTGGGAGCCCCTCGAGAACTACCGCGAGGAATTCGAGCATCCCATCTGGCGGAATCTGGATCCCAAGAAGTTCCGCAGCGCTCGAGGCCACGGCGGCGGGGTGACGACTCCGCTGATGTGGCGGCGGCTCGTCAATGCGCTCATGAAGGGCGAGCCGCCGGATCAGAATGTCTACGACGCGGTCACCTGGAGCGCCATCGCGCCACTGACGGAACGCTCCGTGGCGGAGAAGAGCCGCCCGATCGAGTTCCCGGACTTTACTCGCGGTAAGTGGAAGACGACGCCGCGGATCGAGCTGAGCTGACACTTGGGCTGGGTGAAAGCGAATAGTTTCTTTTCCTTGCTATAATTTGTTGTTTTCGCGTACCGGCGCGCGTCGCCGCGCTCGTGCGCACATCGGAAAGGCCATCGATCTATGACATCGGACGGCGCCGGTCTCCCACCTGCTTGTGAGACCGAATCGTTGGGAACCGGGGAGAGTTCCCTGCAGAACTGGCTAGCTGAAATCGGCCGTAGCCAACCGGCGGTTCGAGAACTGCTCGCGGCCAGTCCCACCGAGCAGCGAGAGCGCGGCTACTACCACACGTTGCGCGAGATCGGCCAGCAGCCGTTGACGTGGACTCAGACCGCCCGGATCGCCCTCGAGTCGAAGGCGGAGCTGGAGACCTGGCTCGTGACCACGGACGGCCGCTGGCGAGCAGATGCCGTCGTCCTCACCGGGTCCGGCAGCTCCTTGTACGTTGGCGAGTGCCTGCGGCTGCCGCTCGAGCGGGCGTTGGCGATGCCCGCGCAAGCCGTCGCCGGCGGGGATCTGCTGCTGTTCGGTCCGGATGCGATCATTTCCCGGGGAGCGCCGCTCGTGGTTTCCTTCGCCCGGTCTGGCGACAGCCCGGAGAGCTCGGGAGCGATCGACGTTCTGCTGCGTTTGATGCCGCAGGCGCGCCACTTGCTCATTACATGCAACCGCGAGGGCAGGCTGGCGCGCGAGTACCCGGACGGGGAACGGGTGAAGGCGCTCGTACTGGCGGATCCGACGTGCGACCGAAGCCTCGTGATGACGAGTAGTTTCACGAACATGGTCCTGGCCGGCCTGTTCCTGGGCTCGATGGGTGAGCCGGAGCGTTACCGGGAGCGGCTGGAGTCCCTCAGCGCGGTGGCGCGCCATGTGTTGCTCGAGCATGTGGGCGCGCTCGCCGAGGCGGCGCGCCGGAAGTTCCACACCGCCGTGTACCTCGGCGACGGGGGCATGTTCGGGGCGGCGCGGGAGGCGGCGCTGAAGATGCTCGAGATGACCGACGGCCGGGTCCGCACCTTCCCGGAAACCTATCTCGGCCTCCGCCACGGCCCGATGGCGGCGGTTCACGACGAGACGATGGTCGTATGCTTCCTTGCTTCGGAGGCCCGGCTCCGCGCCTACGAGGCGGACCTGATCGACGAACTGAACCGCAAACGCCTCGGCGCGTTCAAGGTGCTCGTAGGGGAGAAGATCCCCAGCGAGCTGTTACGCCCCGGCGATATCGCCCTCGAGTGTCCTGGACTTGCCCGGTTGGGGGATGATTGGAGCCCCGTGATTCACGTGCTGGCGGGCCAACTGCTCGGGTTCTTCCGCTGCCTGGCGGAAGGTCTGAAGCCGGACTCGCCTTCGGCGGGAGGCGTGATCAACCGTGTGGTGGAAACGTTTCGGATCCACCCGCTGGCCGGGGAGGATGGGGCGTGAAGATCCTGGTAATCGGTGAGATCAACCCCGACCTGATTTTCTACGGCTTCCACGCGTTTCCCGAGCTGGGCAAGGAAGTCCTCTTCGACGACACGCACCTGACCCTGGGCAGCGCGTCGCTGATCTGCGCGGTCGGATTGTCGCGTCTGGGCAACCGGATCACGTTTTTCGGCATGGTCGGGCGTGATCCATGGGGGGACTTCTGCCTCGAGCGCATGCAGAAGGAAGGTATCGACGCAAGCCGGGTGATCCGCAGCACCGAGGTCAAGACAGGGATCACCGTTTCGCTGACTGGCCCGAGTGACCGCGCTCTCGTCACGCACCTCGGAGCCATTGAAGCGCTTACGGAAGACCACGTCCCTGATGACGTCTTCGAGGGCCACGCGCACCTGCACATGGCGACGTATTTCATGCAGAGAGGCCTGCGGCCGGGTGTGCGCTCGCTAATGAAAAAGGCAAAGACGAAGGGGTTGACGACGTCTCTGGATCCGGGCTACGATCCTTCGGAACGCTGGGAGCGAGATCTGGTTGAGACCTTGGAGTACGTGGACGTCTTCCTGCCGAACGAAGTGGAGCTGGAGGGCATCACCGGCTCGAAGGACCTGGAAGAGGGCCTACGGCGGCTGGAGAACGGGCGTACGCTGGTGGTGGCGAAACTCGGGCGCAACGGCTGTGCGGCGCTGGCGGGCGGGCGGCTGGTGCGCGCGCCGGCCTTCGAGGTCGATCCGGTGGATACCACCGGAGCCGGCGATTCCTTCAACGCGGGGTTCTTGCACGCCTGGCTGCGGAAGGAGCCGCTCGAGGATGCCATGAAGTTCGGCGCGGCGTGCGGCGCGCTTTCGACCCGCGCGCTGGGCGGCACCACCGCGCAGCCCTCGCTCGCGGAGGCGCTGGAGTTCATGCGCTCCCGTTCCGCGGAGCCGGGGAGCGAATCATGAAAGGTGGAATCGACTTTCACACTCACCCGCTGCTGGTGCGGGAGATGATCGAGCGGCATCCGGAGCTGGAGCAGGCCGCCCGGCAGACCTTCTACATCGGCAACAACTTCCAGCCGCTGGAGATCTTCCTGCTCGAACTGGACATCTCGGGGCTGGACCAGGCCGTCGTGCTGCCGATCGACGCGGCCCGCACGCGAGGGGCGCTGGTCTATTCCAACGAACAGATCGCCGAGCTGTGCGCGATGTCGGACCGGCTCATCGGCTTCGCCAGCGTCGATCCCCGGCGCGAGGCGGCGCCCGGACTTCTCGAAAAGGCGATCCGCGAGCTTGGCCTGAGAGGCTTGAAGCTGGCCCCGGCGATGCAGGAGTTCTTCCCGGACGACCCGAACTTGAAAGCGCTCTACCACAAGGCCGAAGAGCTCGGCATCCCGATTCTGTTCCACGCCGGCATGAGCTGGGAGCCTGGCTCGCGGCTCAAGTACGGCCATCCGATGCGGTTCGAGGACGTGGCGGCTGAGTTCCCGAAGCTGAAGATCGTACTCGCGCACCTGGCCTGGCCGTGGGTTGTCGATGCGGTGGCGCTGGCGCTGAAGTATCCGAACCTCTACCTGGACACGTCGGCGCTCTACTTCGACAATCCCGACGACTTCCTGAAGTTCGCCATGCGGCACCAGGTTCCGCTGACGGTGTTCGAGCGGAGCTTGCGGCATCAGCTCGTGTTCGGTTCAAACTATCCCCGGGTCGAAGTGAAGAACATGGTCCGGGCGGTGCGGGCTCTCGGGTTTTCCGAGGAATGCCTGGAATTGATCTTCAGGACGAATGCGGAGGAATTGCTCGGAGGCCGGCGATGATCATCAAGCTGAAGCAATACGAGGTCCGCTCCCGGAAGGACATGGAGATGATCGACGTCACCGGCCTGGTGGAAGAGGCGGTGGCCGAGAGCGGCGTCACCGACGGCATCGTCTTCGTGATGACCTCGCACACCTCATCCGGGCTCCTGGTGACCGAGGGCATCGAGTGCTTGGAGCGGGACGTCCTCGCCCATCTCGAGCGCCTGGCCCCAAAGCAGCCGCCCGAGGGCGCCTACGGTTACTGGCACAACCGCTACCTGGACTTCGATGGCCGCCTGGGGTTCAACGCTGGGGATCATCTGAAGAGCATCCTCGCCGGGGTGAGTTGCTTCTTCCCCATCGCCGGTGGCAAGATCGTCCGCGGCGGCCGCCAGCGCATCTATTTCGTCGAATTCGATGGGCCGCTGGCGCGCAAGATGATGGTGCAAGTCTTCGGCGAGAAGCGCGAACCGGGCGAAGGCTAGCGGGAGCGGCTTTCGGGTCAGACCAGCATGACCTCGACCCCGGCCGAGCGCAGTTGTTCCACGCTCTCCTCGGGAGCCGCCCGGTCGGTGATGAGCCGGTTGATCGAGTCGATTTCGCTGATCAACGAGAGGCCGCGGCGGCCAAACTTGCTGGAATCCGCGACCACGGTGACTTCGCGCGAAACCTTTACCATGATGGCGTTGAGCTTCGCTTCGAGGATATCGGGAGTGAAGAGGCCGGCGCTCGGGTCGATGCCGTCCACGCCGAGGAAGAGGTGATCTGCCGCGAGTCCGCCGAGCGCGTGCTCTGCCTGTGGCCCCACCATGGAAAACGAAGCGGGGCGGAGCAAGCCGCCGAGCATCACGACCGTGATGTCCTGGGCGCTGGCGAGTTCATACGCGATATTCAGAGCGTTCGTGATCACCGTGAGCTTGGAGTAACGTCCCTTGAGCAGCCGCGCAATTTGCGCCGTCGTCGTGCCCGAGTCGAGCAGGATCGTCTGTTCGGGCCGGACCAATTCGACAGCGGCCCGCGCGATCCGCACTTTTTCGGCGTGGTGGAGCCCCTCCTTGATGGTGATGGGGAAGTCCATCAGCCGGTCCCAGCGGGTCACGGCGCCGCCGTGGGAACGCTCGAGAGCCCCCATGCGGGCAAGCGAGTCCAGGTCAGCCCGAATGGTTACCGCCGTAACCCCGAAACGCTGGACGAGATCCTGGACGGTGACCCGCTGCTCCCGCTCCAGGATCTGCAAGATGGCGCGGCGGCGCTCCTCGCGCAGCATCTTGGACGGACTTCTTGCCGGCATCAGTCTCCCACTATATCAATCATTTAGGCGGTGACGAAAGGAACTTGGATCACCTCGTTAGGCTTCAACTGCTTTCTGTTACCATCGTTTGATTACCTATGCCGCGATCACGACTTTGGCTCCTTTTCGCTATCGTCACGACCTTGTTCTGGGGTGTTTGGGGCGCCCTGATCGAGATACCCGAGAAGGCGGGTTTCCCGGCCACGCTCGGTTATTCGGTCTGGGCCTTCACGATGATTCCCTGCGCCGTAGCGGCTCTCAGGGTTGCCGGTTGGCAACTGGAGCGGGACAGGCGTGCGGTCTCACTGGGGTCCACGGTCGGCTTCCTCGGGGCCGGAGGGCAACTGCTATTGTTCGAGGCTCTGAGGTCGGGCCCGGCCTACCTGGTGTTTCCGATCATCGCTTTGTATCCCGTGGTGACGGTGGCGCTGTCGGTGACACTGCTCAAGGAGACGGCGTCACGCCGGGCGTGGGTGGGAATCGTATGCGCTCTCATCGCGCTTCCTCTGCTGTCTTATCAGCCCCCGGATGACGGCGCAGCCTCGGGCCGCGTGTGGCTCGCGCTGGCCGCCATGGTGTTTGCCGCCTGGGGCGTGCAAGCTTTCGTGATGAAGTTCGCCAACCGGACGATGCGGGCCGAGAGCATCTTCTTTTACATGGCGCTGGCGTCGGTCCTGCTCGTACCCCTGGCGGTGAGCATGACCGATTTCTCGCAGCCGATCAACTGGGGGTTCCGGGGGCCTTACCTCACGGCGATGATTCAAGTATTGAACTCCATTGGGGCGTTGATGCTGGTCTATGCTGTTCGCTACGGCAAGGCGATCATTGTGGTGCCGATGACGGCGCTGGCGCCGGTATTGACGATCATTCTGTCCCTGATGATCTACCAGGTAATCCCGGGCCCGGTCCTGGTGGCCGGCATGGTATTGGCCACCGTGGCCATCTACCTGCTTTCGGAAGCCTGAGTCTTCCCGGCGGGCCCAGCTCAGGCCGGCGGCCTGTCCACGATCTCTTCCTTCTTGGGATCCCAGTAGACCTTCTTGCCTTCCCGGTAGGCGATCGTCGCCATGATGATGGCGACGGAGTGGTTGAAGCCAGTCATGATGTGTCCGTGCGTCTTCTTCCGGGTGCGCATGCACTCCACCCAGTTCATCATGTGCGGGTAACTGTCATCGCTCTGTCTCGTGGGCGGGATTTCCGGATGCCCAGGGATCGTGACCAATTGCGGCGCCAGCGTCTCCGGCAAGGTTTGGTCGCCGGGCCGGTTGTTGTGCCAGCGGCTGGGCATTTCGGCTTTGAACCACCACTGCGGACTACCTTCACCGCCCACGGCATACAGGGTGCCTTTCTTGCCGTGGATCGAGGTGTGGTCGCCGTGGCTGTTGCCGAACATCGTCGAGAAGCTGTAAAGAATGCCCTGTTTCTGGAAGGTGGCCACGGCCTGAAACGTGTCTGGATTCTCGCGAACGTCGTTCCAGGCGAAGATGCCGCCGTTGGCCACCATGTCGTCGGGGATTCCGAGGTCCAGGAAGAACTGGCACAGGCCGACGCCGTGGCTCATCCACTGGTCCGTGATGCCACCGGAGAAGTCTTTGAAGATCCGGAACTCGAAGTAGACCCGCGGATCGAAGGGCCGCCACGGCCGCCCGAGCAGCCACCGCTTCCAATCGGTATCCTGCTCGCGGATCATGGCGATATCAGGGTCCTTCGGGTCATGCCATCGGGGGCCGTTGTAGTTCCACGACTGTTCCAGCCGGGTGATTTGCCCAAGCTTTCCGGACCGAACGATGTCCCTCACCTTCCGGTGGTAGGGGCAACTCACCCACTGGGACCCCATCTGAACCACCCGGTCCGAGGCCAGCACCGCGTCGCGAGCGGCTTTGGCGTCCTCCAGCGTATTGGCCATCGGCTTCTCGCAATAGCAGTCCTTGCCGGCCTTGACGACCTCGACCAACAGCTTGGCGTGCTGGTGGTCGCCGGTGGCGATCATCACCGCGTCCAAGTCGTTCTGGGCCAGCATCTCTTCGGAATACTTAAAGCGGCGGGGTTCGTAACCGAACTTCTGCTTCACGTCTTCGGCGGCGCGGTTCCGGTTTACGGTCCAGATGTCACAAACGTCCGAGATGCGGATGTTGCCTTCTTTCTCGACCATCTTGGCCATGCGCCGGTGTCCGGCGGACCGCGCTCCGCAGCCTAACAATCCGATGTTGATCCGGTCGTTGGCCCCTGGCACCCGCCGGTAGGAAGCCGCCGGCATGGCGACGGCGGCGCTCGAGGCCGCACCCAGGAATTGGCGGCGGTTGATTTTCAGTTTAGACTTCATGGTTCCCCCCTTGGGACGATCAGAACTTCGTTTCTCCGCGTTCGTGTCCTGCACTTCTATGCTATTCCTGCCGCCGCGCGCTTCTGCGGTCCCGGACCAGCAAGAAGACTAATGCGGTGGCGACCAGAGGGACCGCGCTGGCAGCGATCAAGATCGGTTCAAAGGAATACCGGTCGGAAACCCATCCGATCAGATAGGTGGACAGGATCGTACCGATGCCCGAGCCGGTACCGCTCATCCCGCTCACTGTGGCCACCGTGCTGCTCGGGTACAGGTCCGACGGCAGCGTGAGAGCCATTGTGGACCAGGCGGCATAGGAAAACGTCGAGAGGGCAAACAAGCCGATGATGGCCCAGAATCGCGTGACGAAGATCGCCGGGACGAGTAGCGTCATGCCGATGCCGCAAACCAGGATGACGAATTTTCGGGCCTTGACCACCGGCCAGCCGCGGCGCACGAGAAAACTCGAGAAGCCGCCGCCGGCGAAGTTGCCGATGTCCGCCGCCAGGAAGGGCACCCAGAAGCCGGCTATCGTGTCCTCTAGCCGGAAGCCCCGGGCGACGAGGAAGATGGCGAACCAGTCGGTGATGAAGAACCAGACCGGGTCGGTGAGGGAGCGTCCGAGGACGATACCCCAGGTCTCCTTCAACCTGAGCAGGTCGCGCCACGACGCCGGCCGGCCCGAATCCTCGCCGCCGATGGCCCGTGTTTCCGTGCGCCGCTCTTCCTCTTTGGCGGCAAGCAGCATGGCCCGCTCTTTTTCGCCGAGGCGGGGATGCGTCTCCGGCGGGTGGTAGAGCGCCCGCCAGGCGGTGATCCAGAGCAGCCCAAGTAGGCCGGTGAGGACGAAAGCCGGCCGCCAGCTGCCGAAGGAATGATAAAGCCAGACGACCAACGCGGGGGCGATCGCTCCGCCGATCGCCGAGCCGCTGTCAAACAACGCCACCGCCCAGCCGCGCTCCGATTTCGGAAACCACTCGGCGACGGTCTTCGCCGCGGCGGGCCAGTTGGCGGCCTCGCCGGCGCCGAGCAGGAAACGAAACACAGCGAAGCTCTTCAAGCCGCGGGCGGTGGCCGTAAGCATCGCCGCCGCCGAGTACCAGCTCACCGTCACCAGCAACCCCCGGCGGGTCCCCAGCCAGTCCATCAGGCGCCCGCCGACCGTCTGGAAAATCGCGTAGGCGATCCGGAACGCGATCACGATAATCGCGAAATCCGAGTTCGTCCAGGCGTGCTCTTCCTTGAGGATCGGGGCAAGTACGTTCAGCGTCTGGCGGTCGATGTAGTTGATGACCGTCGAGGCGAACAGCAGGCCGCCGATCCACCACCGCAGATGCGCGATCGGCCGGCGGGCTGGAGGCGAAGCGCTGTCATGAGTGGTCATTGCCGGGAGCCTTGAACACACCTCCTTTTGCCTAGTCCCACGTGAGCACTTTCAGCGCCGTCTCGCGGTAGAGGGCCCGGAGGACGTCGTCGGGAAGATCCAGCCCGTAATAGCGCCACCAGATGCGGCCAGGCATGAACTCGTCCGGCGACTCGAGCAACCGCCACCACAGCCGGTACATATCGGCGTCGCGGCCCATGTCGGTGCCGAACATGATGCGGTCCTTGTACTTGGCCAGGAACTTGGCGGCGGTGCGGGGCTGGCGGCCAAGTTCATAGTCGCGGGCGGCGATGTCTAGATAGAGGTTCGGGTAACGGTCCAGCGCCTTGGCCAGCGACGCCGTGTCGTTGCCCTGGTTGCTCAGGTGGCAGGCGATGAAGGTGGTCCGGGGGTGCTTGGCCAGCATCCGGTCGCGCATGGCCAGGAGTTCTTCATACGAAGGGACGTCCTTGCCGTAAAGATTGAAGATCTGGAAATCGGGCGTGCGCTCCTGGTGCGGGCCAAGGGGCCGCCAGCAAGACGGGTGATCCGCCACGTGGAAGTTCACCGGGATGCCGAGCTCGGCGCACTTCTCCCAGACCGGATCGAGACGCGGATCGTCGAAGTGCATCCGCTTGTCCCGGGGCAGGGCCGTCTCCTCGCTCGCGTCGATCCCCCAGCCCTTGTCGCTCACCTCGCCCAGGCCGCGGGCGCCGAGCTTGTAACAGCGCTCCAGCTCCGCAACGGCCCGCTCGGAGTAATCCGGCGCGTCGATGTTCTCGGTATAGAGGTCGCACCAGAGCTGGAAGCGGTCCGGGTAGCGGCTCAGGTACAGATCCACCTGCCTGGCGAACTCGTCGCCCCAGGCGCCGGTGAAGACGATCGTCTTCTCGATGCCCACCTCGTCCATCGTGCGTACCCAAGCATCAACGTCCTCCGGCGTCTTGATGCCGCTCATCGAGGTGTGGGCATGGACGTCGATGACGGCGAACCTGGCCTTTTCGATTCTGGTCACCGGCACCACAAGGGATGATTCCGGTTCGTAGTCTTTGAGCAGCAGGTTGTCCATCGGGCCTTGTACGACCGGCACGCCGTACTTCACTACTTTGCCTTGGCTGGCTTCCTCTCTAGTAGGTTCCCGGCCGGCGCAGCCGCCAAGGAATGTCACCGCCACCAGCAGAAGGGCAGCGAACGGGAGACGGTCAATTCGTCGCATCGAAGCTTTCTCCTTTGAGTCGCTGGCATGTCCGCCGCCGGCCCCGGGGACCGGCAACGAAAGCAAGCGTCGCGAAACGAAAACAAACCCTCATTTCCAAATGTCAGGCCACCAGCATATCCCCTTAGACGCAGAGTGGCAACGGCGATGGGATGCACGGCTGCGACGTCGAATCCGGAGGGGTTGCGGCGGGCTATTTGGCACACTCCGTGCGCCCCGAGGCCTGTGATACGATCCAGCCAAACACCGGGGAGTGACGCCAATGAGACAGCGAGACTTAGCCATATCCCGCCGGCGGTTCCTGAGCGGTTCCGCCGTGGCCTTGGCGGCGGCAAGAGCGGCGGCAGGCGCACGGTCATATGAAACGATCCGGCTTGCGGCTTCGAGTGCGCTTCCGGTGAAAACGGCTGCTTCGGAGCTCTCCCAAAAGACCGGCGCGACGATTCGCACCGCCCCTCCCGGAGAGCCTATAGCGGCCGGTGAGATCGTACTGGCCGCCGGCGAGGAGATCCGCACCTATCCGAAGGCGGCGGCGCGGCTGCCCGAAGAGGCCCGCGGGAAGGAGTGGGAGCTGGTGGTGGAGACTGGCGGCGGGCTGCTCATCGCCGGGGCCACGCCGCGCAATGTCTGCCGCGCCGCTCTTGGATGGATCGCCGACCCGGAGCGGGAAACCAACCGGGTCTCCGTCTACCGCTTCACCGAGCGCTTCACCATGTGGGACAACGCGCTCAACCAGATGTATGCCTTCTCGAAGGGGTTCGACCGCCGCCGGCACATCCGTGAGATCGCCCGCCTGGGCCACACCGGCGTCGAGATCAACCGCTACAGCTATCCGGGCGGCTATTGGGTCCGTCACCGCAAGTTCCCGCACGACTCTTACACGTGGTACCTGAGCTACGCGCCGGCTTTGGACGCTTTCGTCGAGAGCTCGCTCACCCGCGGGTGCTACCCTCGCGAAGAGCTCGAGGCGAACCTGGCGGACCTGCGGGAGGCCGCCGGGATCGCCCGCGACTACGGCCTCGAACCGGGTTTCGTCTGCTACGAGCCGCGCTGCGTCACCGAGGCGATCTTCGACCGCCACCCCCATCTGCGCGGCTCCCGCGTGGACCATCCGGGCCGCAGCCTCGAGCCGCGCTTCAACCTCGACATCGCCCATCCCAAGGTGCTCGAGCACTATGCGGAGATGCTGGAGAACCTCATGAAGGAGATCCCGGACCTGCGCTACCTGGTCTTCTGGACCGAGGACAGCGGCTCCGGCATTCCCTTCACCCGCGGACTCTATCCCGGCCCCAACGGCAGCTACCGGGCCCGCGCCAGCACCGTGGGCCGCATGGTGGCGGATTTCAGCGGCGCGCTCCTCGAGGCGGGGCGCAAAATCAACCCGAAGTTCGAGGTGCTGATGGAGATCGGCTGGGAGTACTCGAAGCAGGAGCGCGAGGAGATCATTGCCGCGCTGCCCGAGGGCGTCGGCGTCTCGCACACCTTCGGGGGGTTCCTGTTCCGCGGCGGAACGATCGGCAACCGGGACGAGTTCGTCCGCTACGACCGGGCGCAGGGCATCGAGCCGTACGCCGCCGTTATCGTCTCCGGCCTGTGGGAGCAGGCGCCCATTCTGGGCATCGGGGCTCCCTCGGTCCTGGTGAAGAAGTTCGCCGGGCTGGACCAGCTCCAGCTGAAGCGCATCTTCACTCACGGCGGCATCGTCGCCCCGCCGCAATGCCCGTACAACATCAACCAGGAGGTCTACGCCGAGTTGATTCGCGGCCGGGTGGACAACCTCGACGCGCTGCTCCTGCGCATCGCCACCAACTGGTGCGAGGGAGACGTCCGGGCGGCCACCCTGCTGGTGGAAGCCTGGAAGACCGGCGAGCGGGCGATGGCCCGGTGGCCGGCGCTCAACTGGTATCTTCGCGGCTCGGGACAGACCCAGGCCCGCTGGATCACGCGCCCGGTGGTGCCCGACATCTCGAAGCTCGACGCGCACGAACGCTCGGCGTGGGAGCGCGCCATCTTCACCCTGCCCGCCGACGTCGCCCGCCTGAACATTTCCTTCGAGGGCGGCATCCGCATGTACACCGACGAGCAGTTGGAGCGGGTGGTGCGCGAATACGACGAGGGAACGCTACCCTTGCTCGCCGAGACCGTAGGGATCCTCGAGAGAGCCTGCAAGACCTATACGCAGAAGGTCCTCGTGGACCAGCACGACCGCTACCGCGGCCTGCTCTACCGGGAGCGCACCGTGCGCAACCTGTTCGAATCCCAGGTGGCCATCAACAAGTACCTGCTCAAGAAGGGCGACCCCGAAGCCGAGCGGCAGCGGCTACGCCGGGCCATCGAGGCCGAGATCCGCAATACGGAAGACTGGCTCCGGCTGCTGCGCGAGAGCAAGACCTATTTCTTCCGTGTCGCCGAAACCGAGACGCCGTTCCTCTACAAGACGCCGGTCGCGGATCTGGAGATCAAGCTGGCGGCTATGCAGGCGCACATCGACGACGAGCCGGGGCCGTTCGTCAAGGAGCTCACCGAGGAGCTCACCGAGCGCAAACTACTGTTTTATTTCTAAGCCTGGCGGCGGAGGGATCGATTCGATGCCGAAGAGAGTTGCTGCTACGACCTGCGTCTTCTTGCTTCTTGTATCCGCTGCGGCCGGGGCGGCTCCCCTGCGGACGCCCGAAGACCGCGAGCTGAGCCCGTACACCGGCTACACCCGCGCCCATTGGCTCGAGATCGCCGAACGGCTCATTGCCGGTTTCTTACCGTATTTCGACCGCAATGACGGACTGCCGGCCTTGCGCAACACCCCGGTTCTGGATGAGTACTTCAAGCTCGTCGCTCGCGGTGAGGAGCGCACCGAGGCCTTCGACCGCAGCCTCGTTCTCGTCGCCATCTACACCGCCGCCACTGGCAAGGACCGCGTACCGGGCTACGATGGCTCGATCACCAGGCCCTACCTCGACGGTCTGATCCGCGGCGCGGACCCGCGCAGCCCCCACTACTGGGGACCGCACCGGCCCTTCAGCCCTTTCGGCACCGATGTCGCCTTGGCGATCCTCCTCAGCCCCCGCTTCTTCTGGGATCCCTTGACGGACAACCAAAAGCGGAACGTGCTCGCGTTCCTCCAGGAACTCACCACGATGGTGACCTATGACTGCAACCACTGGTACTTCCACCTGATGGCCGTGCCAGTGCTGGAGAAGTACGGCAAGCAGTTTGGGATCACTTACAACCGCGAGCGCATGACGCGCATCTTCGAGCGCGTGCTGAACTGGTACCGGGGCGACGGCTGGTACATCGACGGCGGCAACCTCACCTTCGACTACTACAACCTGTGGGGCTTTCAGCTCTACAACAACGCGCTCTGCCGCTTCGACGCCGGCTGGCGGGAGCGCTTCGGCAAGCGCGTGGCCCATGTCACGCGCGAGTTCCAGAAGAGTTTCGTCTACCTCTACGGGCGCGACGGTGGGCCCGTGCCTTGGGGCCGCTCACTCACCTACCGTTTCGCCAGTCTTTCTGCTCTGGGTTATGCCCTACTAAACGGGACAAACACGCTCCCGCCCGGCCAGGCCCGCAGGATCGCCTCGGGATGCCTGAAGTACTTTTGGGAACACGGTTCCCAGAGCCCGAACGGGCTGTTGGAGGCCGGCTACTTCAGGGCGAATCCCGTCGTTCCCGAACTTTACATCGCCCGCGGCTCCCCCTATTGGGCGTCCCATGGCCTGATTGCCTTGGTCCTGCCCGAGGACCATCCCTTCTGGACGGCGGTGGAGGAACCCATGCCGGCCGACGGCGCTGGAGGGCGTGTGGCGCTGCCCGGGGCCCAAATGACGATCCGGGTGAGTCCGGTGGACGGCGAGGTGCGGCTGTACCCGGTGGGCGAGCCCGTCGGCCACGAGGGCAGATGGCAGCGGGGCGTAAAGTACTTCCAGCACGCGTACTCGAGCTTCCTCGGCTTCGCCGCCGCGGGAGCCAAGGGGCCGGACCTCGGCGCCGGCCGCACGGGCGTCTCCTACGACGGAAAGCGCTGGCAGTACCGCACCAACCCCCGCCCGATCCGTGTGGATCCTTACCACGTCGTGAGCGACTACCCGATCCGCTTGGGCAACGTCGAGAAAGGCTTCGAGGAGTTCGGCGAGGTGGTCACCCACACGCTGATCGGCGACGACGGCGAGGTGCACGTCTTCTGGCACACGAGTGCCCGGCCGGCTTACTTGACTGTGGGCGGCTACAGCATCTCTGTTCCCGAAGGGCAGCGGTTGGCCACCCGGACGGACGCCCACACGCTGCTCATCCAGGGCGGCGAGAACCGGTCGGTGATCCGTTTCCTCCACGGCCCGCCGGGCGAGCTCGAATGGGAGCTGCTCGAGCCCCGGAAGGGTTGGCATTACTCGCACATCTTCGGCGGCCGCGGAGCCTGGCCTTACTGGAAGAGCTGCGAGCCGGTCCCGCCGAACACGCCCGTCGCCGTCTACGTGAACGGCACGCGCAATCGGCCGGCGATCGTCCCGCGGATCGAAGTCCGTTCCGATCCGGGCCGCCTGCGCATCCGTTTCGAAGGAGTAGAGCGGACCGTGCGCGTGCCGTATTGAATCCCCGCTGCGTCCTGGCCGCCCGGGGGATATATACTGCATGGTCGCGCGGGCGAGTCCTCGAGACCAACCTGCGCAAGGAGGGTTTTCATGGCCCCGCGGGCGTTCATTATTGTTGTCTTCCTGCTCTGTTCTGCTCTTGCCCCTGCCGCTGCACCGGCTGCTCCGGCCGCTGCGCCCACCTGGTCCGACGGCAGCGCCGTCCGGCTCTCGGACGCCGTGCAGCCGGTGGCGAAATGGGACGGCCTGCCCCAGCGGCGGTGGGCGGGTCCGTCAATCTGGTGCAACCGGCTCGAGGACTGGTATGTGCGCGACGGCGCGCTCCACTGCGACGCGCAGGACCGGCTGCCCTGCCGGACGGCCCACCTGTTGACCTATGACCTCTCTTCCAGGCGTGGCCCCTTCCGCTTGCAGGTGACCATCCGTTACGGCCCGAATTCCGAACAGGCCGGCTTCGCCGGCTTCCTGGTGGGCGCGGGCGAGGGGCGGCTCGACTACCGGGGCGCCGCCCTCGTGCACCACTTCCCGGGCAAGGGCGGCGGCATCCTGGCCGTCGTCGAAGCCGGCAATGGCGGCCGCCTGGTCTTCCGCGACATGTCGGCGGAGACGAACGCCGCTGAATATCCGCTGCTCGCCGGACAGAAAGAGATCGTTGCCCTCGCCGGCGCCGGGCGCGGCGTCACGCTGCAACTGGAGGGTCTCCCGGCGGGACCCGAAACTTACGTCCTGCGCCTGTCGGCCTGGAATCCAGAGGACGAGTCCCTGCTCGGGGCGGCGGAACTCGAAGGCGTGAGCGCCGCGCGGCTGCGGGGCAACGTCGCCCTGGTATCCCACAGCGCCGGACGCGACGTCGTCCACTCGTTCAAGGGTTTCCGGGCCGGCGGCGAGCGGCTGGCCCACCACCCGGAGCGCGCCTTCGGGCCCGTCGCCGGCACGCTCTATACGGTCTCGCGGGGCACGCTGAAGCTCTC
>CAYWXL010000020.1:0-68867 GCA_964461995.1 uncultured Solibacteraceae bacterium | reverse complement strand
CGGATGTCCTTGAGCACGAGGCTCCAGCCGGGGTAGCCGCGGGCGGCGGAGTAGCGGTCCTCTTCGATCTGGAACAGGACGTCGGCGGCTGTGCCGGGGGCGAGGCCGGCGAGGCGGGCGGCGAAGTTCCAGGCCTTCATCCAGACGGTTCGGTTGCCCTGGCGCAGGCAGAGGCGGGCGTGCTTCTCCTTGAAGACCTGCGGCTCGCGTTCGACGGTCACGTTCTCGGCGAGGAAGACCGGGGCGGGGTTGCCGCAGCCGAAGGGCTCGAGGGCGAGCACGCCGGCGGCGGTGCGGTCCGATAGTTCCTCGAAGCCGAGGCGGGCGTCGATCTCGCGGACAGGGCGGAGGTCTTCCGGGGTGAGGCGCGCGGCGGCGTAGTTCTGGAGGCGGCGGCGGAACTCGCCGATGCGGTCCGGCGGCAGCGTGACCCCGGCGGCCTGGCGGTGGCCGCCGAAGCGGGTGAACAGTTCGGGCATCGACTCGAGCGCTTCGAGCAGGTGGAAGGCAGGGATGCTGCGGCCGGAGCCCTGGGCCTCGCCGGCGTCGCGGTCGATGTCGAGGACGAAGACTGGGCGGTGGAAGCGCTCGGCGAGGCGGCCGGCGACGATGCCGAGCACGCCGCGGTGCCAGCCCTCGCCGGCGAAGACGAGGGCGCGGCGGGCGTCGGTGACGGGCTCGCGTTCGCAGCGCTCCAGGATCGCCTCGAGGATGGCGGCCTCCTGTTGCTGGCGCTCGCGGTTCAACTCGTGGAGCAGCTCGGCGAGCGCGCGCGCCCGGGACTCGTCGCCGGTCAGAAAGAGCTCCACCACATCGGCGGCGCTCGCCATCCGTCCGGCGGCGTTGATGCGCGGGGCGACGCGGAAGGCCACCTGGCCGGCGGTGGGACGCTGGCCGTCGGAGAAGCCGGCGACGTCGAGCAGCGCCCGGAGGCCGGGATTGCTGGTGCTGCGGAGTCCGTCGAGGCCGTGCTTGACGATGATGCGGTTCTCGCCGGTAAGGGGGACGACGTCGGCGACGGTGGCGATGGAGACCATCTTGAGGAGCGATTCGAGTAACGGCTCGGCGCGCCGCGGCGGCCATTTCAGAGCCAGCAGCAGGGCCTGGACGAGCTTGAAGGTGACGCCGGCGCCGCAGAGATCTTTGTCGGGGTAGGGGCAGTCCGGCCGGTTGGGATTGATGACGGCGCAGGCGGGCGGCAGTTCGGCGTCGGGCAAGTGATGGTCGGTAACGATGACGTCGAGGCCGAGCTCGGCGGCGCGGGCGACGGCGGCGGCGGCGCGGATGCCGGTGTCCACGCTGACGACGAGGGAGACGCCCGAGGCGGCGGCGCGGTCGATGATTTCAGGCCGCATGCCGTAGCCTTCGCCGAAGCGGTCCGGCACGTGGAAATCCACCGGTACTTCGAGGCGTTCGAGGATCGCTTTGAGGATGACCACCGAGGTGGCGCCGTCCACGTCGTAGTCGCCGTAGAGCAGGACGCGCTCGCGGCGGGCGACGGCGCGGGCGAGGCGTTCGGCGGCGCGGTCCATGTCGCGCATGAGAAACGGGTCGTGGAGATCGCCGAGAGAGGGCTGGAGGAAGCGCCGGGCGACGTCCGGGTCGCGATAGCCGCGATGCCAAAGGACGCGGGCGGCGGGCAGGGCGAGGCCGAGGGCGGCGGCCAAGGATTCCACCGCGGGCGGCGGTTCCCCGGGCAGGATCCAGCGGGCGGCGGCAGCGGTCATAGAGCGCTCGGGGCAGCCGGGGAGGCGAGTGGCAGGGGATGGCCTGGAACGCCGCGGAAGCCGGCAGGGCGCCGGCCGGCCGGCTCAGTTGCGCGAAAAGTACGGCCCGTCATTCTCCTCGTCCAGGTCCCCGAGATCCTCTTCCTCCTCGTCGAACTCACCCAATTCGTCGGCGATCTCTAGGAGCTCGTCGTACCATTCACTGCGCCGGTTGTACATGTAGATGCGCCCCTGGTAGTCGAAGGAGAGTTCCAAGGCGCTGGTGAAACCCTCGAAGACGCGGAGATCACGAATCCGCCGATGGGTTTCCGCGTAATCTTCGTCGGAGACGTCGGCGGATTCGAGGCGTTCGAGGAGGTGATCGATGAAGCCGGATTCCAAACGGCGGTGGTGAAAGACGATGAGCCGGACTCCGAGGCGCTTGGCGACATCGAGGAAAGTCCGGAAGTCCGGATACTGATCGCTATCCCAGGGGACGACGTTGGTCGGGGCGACAAAGCGGGGATGGCCGTGAAAGACGGCAAAATCGGTTTTCTCCAGATGCTTTTCGATTTCGGTTTTCAGGGAGTCCAAATCGGATTTCATTTCCGCTCCGCGAGAACGAGGATATCACCCTTGGCAGCGAGTTCGCGGGCCGCCGGCGTGACGATGGTTTTGGGGCCGATGAAGATCTTACGGTTGTTTTCGATCGCTTCCCGGACGTCGTTTTCACAGACGAAATCGACGATACGCACCTGAGGCTCTTCGGCGGCTGGCTGGGCGGGGGGGTGCGATGCGGGCGGCGGCGCCGGCGACGCGGCCGGCGGAGCGGGGGCCGGCAGGGTAGCCGGACTGGAACCGGACGCCGTGAGGGGACACTGGCAGCTTGCGGCGGCGCTCCTGACGGCGCGCCGGCGGCTGGCCAGGAACCGATCGACGACTTCGGCGACCGTATCGGCGGCGTCGCGGCCCGGCTGGGAAGCGGAAGGGGTTTCCACGACCCCGCGGCGGCGGAGGTACTTTTCGACGATGGCCTCGACGGCTTCGCGCGTGAGGCCGCGCTCGACGGAGGGCGGAGCAGCAGCCACTGGAGCGGGGGCCGGGGCGGCAGGGCTGGTCGTTGCGGCGGCCGTCTCTGCGGCTTCGACTTCCGGCACAGGGAGCGCCTCCTCAGCGCTGCGGACGGCGTAGGCGATGCGCTTGATGTTGATCAGGTGCTGCGGGCCGACGTTGTCGCTGGTGGAGTTGCCGGCGACGGCGCCGCAGCCGAGCGTCATGGAGGGAAAGACGTTGGTAGTGACGCCGACCGAGCCTTGGGGCGAAGGCGTGTTGACGAGTACGCGGAAGGCGGGCATGCGGAGGCCGAACTCGCGGATGCGGGCCTCGTCGCGGGAGAAGATGACGCAAGTGTGGCCGAGGCCGCCAAGGTGAAGGACTTGCTCGCAAACGCGCACCGAGTCCTCGAAATCCTCGGCGAAGTAGAGGGCGAGCACGGGCGAGAGCTTCTCGCGGGACAGCGGGTGCTCGGGGCCGACGCCCTTGATCTCGGCGGCGATGATGGAGGTGTCCGGCGGGACCTGGAAGCCGGCCATCTCGGCGATGCGGACCGGCGACTGGCCCACGCACTCGGGCTTGACAGTGCCCTTGGGCGTGATCAGCAACCGGCCGAGCGCTTCGGCTTCTGCTTCAGTGGCGAGGTAGGCTTTGTTGTTGCGGAGCGCCTCGAGAACTTGCTCCCGGAGTCCCTTGCAGGTGACGAGGACCTGCTCGCTGGAGCAGACGGTGCCGTAGTCGAAGGACTTGCCTTGGACGATCTTGGCGACGGCGTCGGCGATGTCGGCGGTCTTCTCGATGAGGATGGGGACGTTGCCCGGGCCAACGCCCAAGGCCGGCTTGCCGCTCGAGTAGGCAGCGCGGACAAGCCCCTGTCCGCCGGTGGCGAGGATGATGGCCGTTTTGCGGTGGCGCATCAGCTCCTGCGTGCTTTGCAGGGTGATGTTTTCCAGGCATTGGATCAGCCCGGCCGGCGCGCCGGCTTTCTCGGCGGCTTGGCGGAGCAGGTCGGCGGTATAGCAGGTGCACTTCTTGGCGCGGGGATGAGGGCTGATGACGACGGCGTTGCCGGACTTGAGCGAGATGAGGGTTTTGAAGATGACGGTGGAGGTGGGGTTGGTGGTGGGGATGATCGCCGCCACCACGCCCATGGGCACGCCGATCTCGACGACCTTCTCGTCGGGCAGTTCGCGGAGCACGCCGACGGTCTTCATGCCCCGCATCTTTTTCGGCAGCAGGTCGGCGTTGAGCAGGTTTTTGGCGAGCTTGTCGCGGACGTTGCCCATGCGGGTCTCTTCGACCGCCATTTCGGCGAGGCGGAGGGCGTTGTTGCGGCCGGCCTCGGCGGCGGCTTCGACGATGGCGTCGATCCGTTCCTGGGAAAAGGTGCGGTATTCGAGCCAGGCCGAGTAGGCCGCCTCGACCTTGCGGCGCGCCTCCTGCAGGGCGATGAGATCCTGGTCCTGGAGCATGATGTCGTTTCCTCAACCGCCGTGCAACGGCGACACAGCCGGGGCGGGCCTATTTGCCGGACTTCTTGCCGCCGGGGATCACCTGTTCCACGTCGGGGTGCGGCGCCGGGATCACGTGCACGGAAACGAGTTCACCGACGCGGCGGGCGGCGGCGGCACCGGCGTCAGTGGCGGCCTTGACGGCGCCCACGTCGCCACGGACCGTGACGATGACAAGTCCGGCGCCCACGTAATCCTTGCCCGTGATGACGACGTTGGCGGTCTTCACCATGGCGTCGGCCGCTTCGATGGCCCCGGTGAGACCTCGCGTTTCGACCATTCCTAGTGCTTGCATCAGACTCCTCGCAGCTACTGCTTTCCGCGAGGCCGGCACGCCCCGCGGTGTTCATGAAACCTTCTACACTAGCACATTTCCCGAGGCACTTTATCGATGAAATAGGGGCCCGCGGCAGCCGGGGGCGGTTTCGCGCTAAGCTGCTAGGAATGAAGGTTCGTTCCGCCGTTCCTGACGACGCAGAAGCGATCGCGCGGATCTATAACGAGGGCATCGACGATGGGGCCGCGACGTTCCAGACGCGGCACCGGAGCCCGGAAGAGGTGCGCGCGTGGTTCAATGGCCGCCACCCGATCGTGGCGGTGGAAGACAACGGCAAGATGATCGCCTTCGCGGCGGCGCTGCCCTACAGCGACGAGGAGCCGTGCTCTGGGGTGGCCGAAGCAGTGGTCTACGTAACGAGGAGCGGCCGGCGACGCCGAGCGGGGCATCTGGCGCTGGAGGCGCTAATCGACGAGTGCCGGAGGGCAGGCTTTTGGAAGCTGGTGGGCCGGATCCTGCCGGAGAACGTGGCCAGCCGGGGACTGGTGGGCGCGCTGGACTTCCGCGAAGTGGGGGTGCACCGCTTCCACGGCAAGGTCGATGGCGAGTGGAAGGACATGATTCTGGTCGAGCGGCTCATCCGGGAGAATCTCTAAGGGCCGGTGCGGCCACGTGGCGCCCATGGCATACGAGAGGGAACTCGAGGCAGCCCGGTCAGCGGCTTTGCAGGCCGGCCGGCTGGCACTCCGTTACTGGCAACAGGGAGTGCAGGCGGAGACGAAGGCTGACGACTCCCCGGTGACGGCCGCCGACCGCGAGGGGGAACGGCTGATCGTGGCGGCGCTCGAAGAGGCGTTTCCCGAGGACGGCCTGCTGGGCGAGGAAGGCGCAGCCAGGGAAGGCGCCTCCGGGCGCCGCTGGCTGATCGATCCGGTCGACGGGACGCGGGACTTCGTCCGGGGGAACCGTTTCTGGTGCGTTCAGATCGCTCTCGAAGAGGGTCGTGACAACATCGTAGCCGGGGTGATCTACTTCCCGGCGCTGGATGAGCTCTACTACGCAGCGCGCGGCTGCGGAGCGCGGCTTAACGGGCGGCCGATCCACGTTTCGGAAGTGACGGAACTCTCCCAGGCAGTGCTTTGCCTTAATGACCTCGGCGCCTTCCACCGCGAGCCGTTCGGGGCGGGTTTCCTGGAGTGGGCCGCGCAGTTCTGGGCGATCCGGAATCCTGGGGGAGCGCCAGGAGCGATGCTAGTCGCTTCGGGGAAAGCGGACGTCTGGCTCGAGCCTCGCGGAGAGGCCTGGGATCTGGCGCCGCCGAAGATCATCACCGAAGAAGCGGGGGGCGTGTTCCGCAACTTCGACGGGGCATCCTCGATCTATGCCGGCAATTGCGTGATGTGCACTCCAGCGCTCGAAGGTGAGCTGCTGCGTTTCGTCGGGTAGCCGGCGGAGCCGGGAGCGGCTCACGTGACGGTGGCTGGGTCGGGCAGCCGGAGCAGGTAGTCTTCCTTGACGATCGGCTCGGCGATGTCCCGCAACTGCTGCCAGGTCAAGCTGGAGCCCAGCTCACTATCGGAGCCGGCGGCCAGGTCGGAGCCGCCCCAGATTTTTTCGTTCGGCAAATCCTCGGCGGCCTGGAACGCCGCGACGAGCTTGGTCACCTGGAAGGTATCCTCGTCGTAGGGCGAACCTCGGATGATGCTGTAGGTGTAGCGGCCGTTCGGCCGGCGGCAGATGAGGCTGATCAAGTTGCGGTGGCCCTGGGAGGCCAACACCAGGCGTGAATTCGGATCACCTTTCTCATCGACGATCACGAAGTCGTAAGGCGACTGGTACAGGATCTCCGGTTTGGCGGTGATCTTGGTGACGCCGGCCTTGCCCAGCATGAGGGCGTGGAGCCGATCGCAGACTTCGCGGATCGTCCGGCGAACCAGCTCGTCATCACCTTTCTGCTTGCCGGCCATCCGCTGTTTGCGGTAGGGCTCGAACACCCAGGTGAAGTGGTTCTTCTCCAACTCCTCGAGCCGCACCGGGTAAAGGCCGCCGCAGACGTCGATCTTGTTGTTGTACTGGACGATCCAACGCAACAGTGGAGCGCCCTCGGAGCGCTCGAGGAGGTGGTGGTACTCGAGGACGAAGGTAGCCAGGCACACGTCCTGGTCGGCGTTCCACACGTAGACGTTCACCGGGTTGGCGCGTTGGAGCCACCGCTCCATGAGGCGGCCTTGGCGCACAGCGATATAAGCCTGCATAGCGGCGCTCATGGTGGCTTCCCGGATCACGCCCTTGTGATGGTCGAAGTGGACGTGGTGGCCGACGTGGCCGGGCACGTCGTCGATCACCTCCAGTCCGATGGAATACTCCGGAGTGTTCTGAACGAAGTCGTCCCAGTTCTCAAACCGGCGGGGAGCGACGTGCAAGTGAATGTTCTTGAAAAGTCTCCGCATTGGTTACGCTGCCGCGATTCGTCGAGGCGGCACGCGCGAAATCGGATATCCCGGGTCCGCCGGAGAAGGCCTCCGCAGCGATCCGGGCGTGGTGGGCCCTGTAGGATTCGAACCTACGACCAACGGATTATGAGTCCGCTGCTCTAACCGCTGAGCTAAGGGCCCTCCCGACAACCATATTGAATTTAGCATGAACCGTCCGTTTCGTCAGTCCTCACCAGCCTGGTTCCGAGTGTGTGGTGTCCCCTGGCTGCAGAGGGCCCGCCGGCGGTTTGCATCCGGGTTCACTCGATTGGACGCGGCGCGGCCGCCGCAGGCTTCAGGATTATCTTCCGTGGAGACAAGAAGATACAGAGACGATGCCGACGGCCGGCGGGGACCTGCGGGTTCTCCGGGGATGCGGCGGCGAGGTAATGGTACCGGGCGGGAACAGGAGAGAACCGGCTGACTCCGGGGCGGCGGAGAGCTCTTTCGCCGGCCGCAACCCCGGGCGGTTTCAGGAAGGATAATGGGAAGTCCGGAGAGAGTCCGGGGAGGTCCGGCCGGCGGCAAGCGGGCCGCCGGTTTGGGATGACCGGAATTCCGATTTACGATGAATGAGGCCGGAGCGGGCGGGCCGGCCTGAATCAGTGCGAGAGTCCCATGGAAAGCCCGACGCAAGAATGGTTCGTGGCCGACCGCGACTTGACGATCGTGGTGACCGAGATGGTGCTCGAATCGATGCGGCGCGCGGCAATGGTCGGATTGCAGAAGATCCCGCGCCGGGGGCTGGAGATCGGCGGGGTGCTGTTCGGGCGGCGCGAGGGCAATCGCATCGAGATCCATCAGTGGCGGGAGATCGAATGCGAGCATGCCCGGGGGCCGGGTTTCGACCTGTCGGAGAAAGACGAGAAGGGGCTTGCAGAACTGCTCGAGGCTGCCAAGGAGGACCCGGCGTTGAGCGAACTGGAGGCGGTAGGGCTTTTCCGGACGAGGACCCGCGGTGATTTGATGGTCTCGGAAGAAGATGTGGCGCTCTTCGACCGCTTCTTTCCCGAACGGTGGCAGATGCTGTTCGTCGTGCGGCCGCACATGTACGAGCCCGCCCGGGCGGGGTTCTTCCTGCGGGACCGCGAGGGGCGGATGGCCACGGGAGCGCCGGCCGCCGAGATGCGGCTGGAGGTCCGGCGGCGAAGGCTGCCGCTGGACTTCGACCCCAGCGAGCGGCCGCGCCGGGCGGCTAAAGAGGCGCCTCAGGTTCCAGCAGCGTCCTCAGGCGGCGGCCCGGGGACGTTCGCGGGGCGCCCGAGCCCGGCCATCGGCATCCCGGCGCCCGAGCCGCTGCCGTACCCGGGCTCCCAACCAGGGGGATGGCGCCTCTCGGCGTGGCCGGTGGCTGCGGTAGTAGGGGCAGTGGCGCTGGCGGCGCTGGCGGTGATCTTCATCGCGCCGCTGCTGAGCGACGAGACGGCTACAGGAATCGCCTTCGGCGTGCGCCAGGTGGGCGACCAATTGATCGTGGAATGGAACCCCCAGGCTTCCGCCGTCCAGGCCGCGACTTCGGCCTCTTTAGAAATCGCCGACGGCGACGAGCGGCGCACAATCGAGCTATCCCGCGAAGAACTCCGGGGCGGTAGCCTCACTTACCAGAGCGCTGGCGGAGAGGTAACGTTCCGGTTGCGGGTGCGGACCTCCCAAGGCGAGACGGTAACGGAGGCAGCGAAATACCTGGGCGCTCCCGCGGCACGTCCGGCCGGTGCGGAGGCCGGGCGGCGGAGCGAGACCGCCGATCTGGAGATAGAGATCAAGCGGCTGAAGTCGGAGCTGGAGCAACAGCGGCTCCAGTCAGAGGCGCTCCAACAGGCGATCGAAGCGAAGCGAAGGCAGCTCGGCTCGGCGAATCCGTAAGCGGGGCGCCAGGGTTCTCCGGAACCTCAGCAGTGTCCTACAATGGTCCCGCCATGACTCACCGGGAACGAATCTTGACAGCGCTGGATCACCGGGAACCGGACCGGCTTCCCATGGACCTAGGCTCGACGCGGGTGACCGGCATGGTTCGCGGAGCCTATGACCGGCTACGAGAAAAGCTGGGCGTGGGCGAGCTCGGCCCGTGCATCGACACGATGCAGCAACTCCACGCGATCGACGAGGCGGTGCTCGAGCGCTTGGACGTGGATTGCCGTGGCGTGATGCTGAATCCGCCAGACTCGGGCGGCGGGGAGATTCTGCCCGACGGCCGCCACAAGGACGAATGGGGCGTAGTACGGGTGCGGCCCGAGGGCTGCCACTACTACGAGCTGGACGAGTGCCCGCTGGCGGGGGAGATCACGCCCGCCGATATCGCCCGCTACCCGTGGCCGGACCCGGCGGATCCGGGACGTTTCCGCGGCCTGCGGGAGCGGGCGAAACGGCTGAAAGAAGAAACCGACTATGCGGTGGTTTTCAGCGCCCGCTACCACCTGGTGCACCAGACCCAGTATCTGCGCGGGTTCGAAGACTGGTACTGCGACCTGGCCGGCGACCACGACCTGTTCCGGGCGCTGTGCGACGCTGTGCTCGAGGTGATGATGGAGATGAACCGGCGGGCCTACGAAGAGGTGGGCGACTTGGTGGACATCGTGGCCTTCGGCGACGACGTGGGCCTGCAGGACCGGCCGGTCTGCTCACTGCCGATGTACCGGAAGCTCATCCGGCCCTACCAGGAGCGGATCACCGACCACATCCGGCGGCACACCAACGCCAAGATTTTCTACCACACCTGCGGTTCAGTCTACGCCTACATTCCGGACTTCATCGAGCTGGGCATCGACGCGCTGAACCCGGTGCAGGTGAGCGCCAAGAACATGGAGCCGGAGCGGCTGAAGAAGGAGTTCGGCGGCCGGATCGCCTTCTGGGGCGGGGTGGACACGCAGCATCTGCTGCCCCACGGCTCGCCCGAGGAGGTGGCGGCGGAAGTGCGGCGCCTGTTCGAGGTGCTGGGCAAGGGCGGCGGCTGGGTGCTGGCGGCGGTGCACAACATCCAGCCGGACGTGCCGCCGGAGAACGTGCTGGCGATGTACGAGACTGGCCGGAGCTGCGTCTACGAGACGGCGGCGGCCCCGGCGTAGGAGACAAGAACTCCCTGGCGAGGGTGCGGGCCGCAGCTGCACGCCGAGGCGGATCGAGAAAGTGGACAAGCACGGACCGTTGGAAACGCAGTTGCCCGAAGCGATCCGCGCGGGCATCGAGGCGATCCGGAAGGACAACCGCAGCGGCGCGGTGGAGCTGGCGATGCGGGCGGCGGAGGTGCTCGCCGATGCCGCGGAAGCCGAGCCGTTCGCGCTGGCGGTGGAGGCGACGTGCCGGGCGCTGGTCGAGGCGCAGCCCTCGATGGCCCCAATGGTGAATCTCAGCAACGCCGCCCTGTCCTACGGTACATCGCCGGACACGTTGCGGCGGGTGTGCCAGCGGTTCGTGGCGGATCTGGAGAAGGCCGGAGAAGCCATAGCGCGAGAAGCAGCCGACCTGCTGAGAGAAGCCGAGCGGGTGATGACTTACTCGGCGAGCCGGACGGTGGTGGACGCGCTCGTCGCGGCCTGGCGGGACAAAAACACCGGGCTGGTCTACTGCACTGAGTCGCGGCCGATGGGAGAGGGGATCGATCTGGCGCGGAAGCTGGCCAAGGCGGGGATCAGGGTCCGATTGGGTATCGACGCGGCCATGCTGGAATACGTGGAGCTGGCAGACGTCGTGGTTGTCGGGGCCGATGCGGTGACCGGATCGGGAGTGGTGAACAAGCGCGGTACGGCGCTGCTGGCGCTGGCGGCGCGCCATGCGGGCAAGCGGGTCTACGCGCTGGCCGGGACGCAGAAATTCGTCCCGCACGCCTACCGGCTGCCGGAGGAGCCGGCGAAACCGGTGGCCGAGATCCTGGCCGAGCCGGTGGAAGGGGTGGAGGTCGATAACCGATACTTCGACACGACGCCGCTCGATTGGGTAGCAGCGGTGGTGACGGAAAAGGGCACGCTCACGCCGTGGCAGGTGCGCAAACAGATCAGCGCGATGGATTTGCATCCGGCTTTGCAGCTCTAGCGGCCGGCTCCAAGCGTGGATCGGCCGGCGGATGAAGCTTCGAGCGGTCAGCGGCGCTCATACCGGCCCATGTACTGGGCTTCGTCCAGGACGTGGCCGCGGAGAGCGGCGTCGAGCTGGGCCCGGCGGGCTCCTTCCCGCAGACCCAGGCTCTCGACGTCAAGGGCGTAGAGGCGGAAGTAGTAGCGGTGCGGGCCGTGGCCGCGGGGCGGGCAAGGGCCGCCGTAGCCGGGCTTGCCGAAGTCGTTCGTGCCGCTGACGCCCAAGCTGCCGGGCCGGAAGCCCTCGTCGATGCGAGTGACGCCGGCGGGGATGTCCCACAGCAGCCAGTGATTCCAGGTGCCGGCGGGGGCGTCGGGGTCGTCCATGACGAGGGCGAAGCTTTTGGCCGCCGGGGGTGCGTCCTCCCAGAAGAGGGCGGGCGAGATATCTTCGCCTTCGCAGGTGTGGCGGCGGGGGATGGTGTCGCCCTCGCGGAATCCTTCCACAGTGAGCCGGAACGTCATGACTACCTCCGATTGTCGTGGTCTGCCACTTACCTACTTTACGGCGAAACCGGCGATATGGGGACCGACGATAGGCAAGGGTAGCGTGATGTTTTCACAGTGGACTTTGGAGAAGCCGGCCTGTTGGATCCAGCGGGCGGTGTCGCGGTTGGGATGGCAGCCATCGGCGAAACGCCGCCACAGGGGACAGATCCAGTCCTGGCGGCGCCGGGTCTTGGATCCCGGGAGCGCGGCGACGTGCTCGACGAAAACAAAACGGCCGCCGGGACGGAGGACGCGGAGGATCTCGCGGAGGGCGGCTTCGAGGTCTTCCACACTACAGAGGACGAGCGTGCTGACCACGGCGTCGGCCCCGGCAGCGACGGCGGGCAGACGTTCCGCCGCCCCGAGGCAGAATGCGGCGTCGCGGCCCAGCCGGGCGGCCTCGCGGCGGATGTAGCGTTCCATGTAAGGGTTGGGATCGACGCCGATCCACTTGACATCGGCGGGAAGGTATTGCAGGTTGACGCCGGTGCCGGCGCCGATCTCCACGATGCGGCCGTGCAGGCCGCCGAGCAGTTCCCGCTTGCGGTCCGCCACCAGCGGCTCGTACCTGTGGTTCAGCCTGCACAGGAGCGCGGCGAACAGACGGTGGTACAGCCCAGCCCTTTTCCCAGTTCGAGCAGCCCTCTTCATCCCTGCCATTGTCGCCCAAAGCGGCAGGAAGAGGGCTGCAGCGGCTGAGTTTCGAGGGTGCGGGGACCCCATGCTAGCCTGGAATCTATGGCTCGACCGATCATGCTCACAGAGATCCACCAGCAGCCGGCGACGCTCGAAAGGACGCTGAAGGGAGCCGTCAAGGCGGCGGAACGGCTACGAAAACACATCGAGCGGCGGCGGCCCCGGTTCGTGGTTCTGGCGGCGCGGGGCACGTCGGACAACGCTGCGCTCTTCGGCCGCTATCTGTTGGAGATCAGCACTGGCTTGCCGGTTTCCCTGGCGGCGCCCTCGATCTTCACGCTGTATAACGCCCGAGTGGAGCTGAAGGATGCGCTGGTGGTGGCGATCTCGCAGTCCGGCGAGTCGACCGACACGAACCTGGTGCTCGAGCGGGCGCGGGAGCTGGGGGCGCTGACGGTGGGGATCACCAATTCTCCGTCTAGCACGCTGGCGAAGCTGCCCGAACATTGCTTCCTGGTCCGGGCGGGCAAGGAACGCAGCGTGGCGGCGACGAAGACCTACACCGGCCAGATTTTGACTCTCTACCTGTTGGCCTGGGCGCTGGGCTCGCCGGTGAAGCTCGACGAGCTGAAGCGCTTGCCGGAAGCTGCGGACAAAGCGTTGAAGCTGGAGCCGGAGATCCAGGAGTGCGCCAAGAGCTACCGGTACATGCGCCAGACGGTCGTGGTCGGGCGCGGCCTGAACTACGCGAACGCCTACGAGTTCGCCTTGAAGTTGATGGAGACCTGCTACGTGGTGGCCGAGCGGTTTTCGTCGGCAGATTTCCTGCACGGGCCGATCGCCATGGTGGAGGCGGCTTTTCCGGTGTTCCTGTTCTGCCCGGCGGGTCCGACGTGGCCCTCGCTCAAGGGGATGCTGGAGAAGCTAGGACAGCTCACCGCGGACACGCTGGTGATCACAGACCGGGCCAATCGCGAGGCGGCGCGGATGGCGGACCGGGCCATCGTGCTTCCGGAGACCCTCACGGTGAAGGGGCCGCTGCCGCCGGAGGTCTACACGCCGATCCCTTACATCGTCCCGGCGCAGCTTTTCAGCGCGTGGCTGGCGCTCGAGAAGAAGCTGAATCCGGACCAGCCCCGGACGTTGCGCAAAGTGACGCAGACGCTCTGAGGGCGCGGGCGCAGCTCAGCCGCCGTAACGGGCGGCCATGCGGTCCGCCCAGGCCAAGTAGCGGAGGAGAGCGCGGCGGTGCTTCCAGAGCAGGCGGAAGAATTCGGCCGGACCGATGGCGTCGGCGGGGATTCCCAGGTAAGTCTCGAGCCTCCAGCGCAAGTATGGGCTCTTCCACGGCCGGAGGCGGTAACCCTTCGTGAGTTTCCAGAGGCGGCCGATCATTCCCCGGTGGAAGTGACTTCGGTGAGGCGCGACTTGCCGGGCTTGAGCGGCGAGGCGTAGTAGCCCGAGCGCGTGCGCACCTTGGGGTTGCCTTTGGCCTTGACCTCGACCCGGATGCGGCGGTAGGAGCCGTCGAGGGCGGGGTTGGTGGGCGTGTAGGCGATGACGTACTGGTTGCGAATCTCGTGGGCGACCCGCAGGGCGATGTCGTGCACTTCGCTGACGTCGTCCGGATAGTAGGCCAGGCCGCCGGAGGCCTTGGTGATGGCGTCGAGGGCGCGTTTGGCGCGCTTGCGCTCGCGGCGCTGCTCCTGATTGAGAAGCCCGATGGCGTAGATGAGGACCTCGGTTTGCTGGGCCTTGTGGACGAGCTTCTCCAGCGTAACGGCGCTGGTGTTGTCGTTGCCGTCGGTGATGACGAGCAGGACCTTCTTGTCCTTCTTGGCGTTCTCGACCAGGTGGTCGATGGACATGGAAAGGGCGTCGCGCATGGCGGTGCCGCCACGGGAGTCGATGCGCGTCAAGCCCTCCTCCATCTTCTTGATATCGCTAGTGAAATCGACGTCAAGGTAGGCCTCGTCGTTGAAATTGACGATGAAGATCTCGTCCTCGGGATTAGAGGCCTCGACGAGGGCCAAAGCGGCGGATTCGACCTGCTGGCGCTTGTCGCGCATGCTACCGGAGTTGTCGATGATGAGGCCCATCGAGACGGGGACGTCTTCGCGGCGGAAGATCTTGATCTCTTGCTTGACGTCGTTCTCGTAGACGGTGAAGGCCTTGCGCGGCAGGTTGGTGATCAGCTTCCCCTTCTTGTCCACGACGCTGGCGTGCAGGACGACCAGGCGGGTCTCAGCCCGAAAGACGGCGCCGGAAGGCGCCTGGGCGTAAAGCGCTCCGGGCGCCACCCAGGTGGAGGCAAACAGGGCTGCCAGCGCCGGCAGGGCAAGAATCCGATTATTGTGAAGGAGCATAGTATCCGGTTCTGTAAGCGGCGCGTAGAGGAGGCAGGCCGCGCGGCTGCACCAGCTTCACCTTGACCCGCCGGTATTTGCCATCCCGGGCCTGGTTGGTCGGCCGGTAGCCGAGCACGTACTGGTTGCGCAGCTCGATACCGATCTTGGCGGCGATGTCCGGCAATTCGTTGATATTCTCCACCGGGAAGTGCCGCCCGCCCGTCTCTTCGGCGAGCTGGCTGAGCAGCGTCGGACCAGCCAGTTCCTCAGCCGTCCTTCCCCGCGAGTATACCGGCTCGAAGATACCGATGGCGTAGACCTGAACATCGGCTTCCCGAACCAGGTTCTTGATCTCGCTGTGGGTGTAGCGGCTGGAATTATCGCCGCCGTCGGATAGGACGAGAATCGCCTTGCGGGGGTTGCGGGCTTTCTTCATCTCGTCCATGGCCATATATAGGGCGTCGAGAAGAGCGGTGCGCCCGCGGGACTGGGTGAAGGCGAGCTTGTTCTGGATCTCCTCGGTCTTGTGGGTGAAGGGCACGACCAGCTTGGGGCGGTCGCTGAACTGGATCAGAAAGAACTCATCCTCGGGGTTGGCCGTCTTGAAGAACTGCGCCGCAGCTTGGCGGGCCTTATGCAGCTTGGCGCCCATGCTGCCGCTGATATCAAAGACAAGGCCGACCGAGAGCGGGGCGTCTTCGGCGGAAAATTGGGTGATTTCCTGCTCGACTTTATCCTCAAAAATGCGGAAATGTTCCTTTTCCAAGCCAGTCACCACCTGGTTCAACGGCGTCGTGACGGTGACGTTGATCAGGACGAGCGTGGTATCGACGCGGATATTGGGAGTACGTCCAGGGATCGAACCGGGTCCGGCGGTTCCAGGCCGTGGCGTGATGGAAACACGAGGCTTGGTCTGGGATGAACCGCGGTCTCGCGCGTAGGCCGCATCGGCCACCCACAACGCGGCCGCCAGTCCCGCCACAGCGACGGCAACCCGGCGTCCGGTCACTTCCCAACCCCCCTCAAGTCGTTGTTCCAACTCCAGTATATCATGGCGGCATTTTATGGTAAGATCGATCGTGCCCCATCGGATTCTGGGCGTCATTCCCGCCCGGTATGCGTCGTCCCGTTTCCCTGGAAAAGCATTGGCCTCGTTCGCGGGCAAAACCATCATTGAGCACGTTTATGAGAGGTCTTCCCGGTGCGGTCTATTAGATGATTTGATAATAGCCACCGATGACGACCGCATCCGGAGCGCCGCCGAGGCGTTCGGAGCCACGGTCCGGATGACCCGCTCGGATCACCCATCGGGCACTGACCGCGTGGCCGAGGTGGCTGCATCCTCCGACGCTGAGATCATCGTCAACATCCAGGGAGACGAGCCTCTGATCGAGCCCGCGGCGATCGAGGCCGCCGCCCGCGCTCTGCTTGAGACTTCGCCGGCGCCGATGGCGACGTTGAAGAAAAGGATCGTGAACCTGCAAGAGTTTACAAATCCGAACGTCGTCAAGGTAGTGACCGACCACAGCGGGCATGCGTTGTACTTCTCCCGTTCGCCGATTCCCTATGATCTGACCGGCGAGGCCGTGCACTATAAACACATCGGGTTGTACGTGTACCAGCGGGAGTTTCTCCTGGGCTATTCGAAGTTGAAGGTGGGGCCGTTGGAGAGGGCCGAACGGCTGGAGCAGTTACGGGCGCTGGAGAACGGCTATCGCATCCGGGTGATCGAGACAGAGTACGAATCGTTGGGGGTGGACACGCCGGACGATTTGCGGCGGGTGGAGAAGATTTACCGGGAGTCACAATCGGAGTAGACAGAGGCATGGCGAAATACATCTTCGTGACCGGCGGCGTGGTCTCCTCGTTGGGAAAGGGGATCGCGGCCGCTTCGATCGGGTGTCTTCTGGAAAGCCGGGGCTTCACGGTGACGCTGCAGAAGATGGATCCGTATTTGAACGTGGATCCCGGCACGATGAGCCCCTTCCAGCACGGCGAGGTGTTCGTCACCGACGACGGGGCGGAAACGGACCTCGACCTGGGCCACTACGAGAGGTTCACACATGCCAAATTGAGCCAGCGCAACAACCTGACTTCCGGGCGGGTCTACGAGCAGATCATCTTCCGGGAACGGCGCGGGGATTACCTGGGCAAGACCGTGCAGGTGATTCCGCACGTCACCGACGAGATCAAGACGTGGGCGCGGCGGCTGAACGATGAAGCCGACGTCGTGATCGTGGAGATCGGCGGCACGGTGGGCGATATCGAGTCGCTGCCGTTTCTGGAGGCGATCCGGCAATTACGGCACGAGCTTGGGCGGCGGAACTCGATGCACATACATGTGACGCTGGTGCCCTACATCGCCGCTGCGGGGGAGCTGAAGACCAAGCCGACGCAGCACAGCGTGAAGGAGCTCCGGGCTATCGGCATCCAGCCCGATATGCTGATTTGCCGGGCCGAGCGGCCGCTGCCGGACGAAGTAAAGGCGAAGATCGCGCTGTTCTGCGACGTGGCGAAGGAGGCGGTGGTCACGGCCAAGGACGTGGAATCGGTCTACGAAGTACCACTGGTATTCGCCGAGCAAGCGGTGGACGAGGCGGTGCTGGAGCTGCTGGGGTTGGAAGACAAGGCCGGTCCGCGGAACTTGGGTCGCTGGGCGGACATGGTCCACCGGCTGAAGAACCCGCAGGGTGAGGTCCACATCGGGCTCGTGGGCAAGTACGTCGAGTACGAGGATTCCTACAAGAGCCTCAACGAGGCGCTACTGCATGGCGGGCTGGCGCACGGGCGGCGGACGCGGATCACCTGGATCGACGCCGAGGGGCTGACGTGGCCGGACTGCGTGGAGCAGTTGCAGCCGTATGACGCAATCCTGGTGCCAGGCGGGTTCGGCAAGCGGGGGGTGCCGGGAATGATCCACGCGATCCGGTATGCGCGGGAGTACAAGGTCCCCTACTTCGGCATCTGTCTGGGGATGCAGACGATGGTGATCGAGTTTGCCCGAAACGTCTGCGGGCTGAAGGAAGCCGACTCGACCGAGTTCAACCCGGCGACGCCCCACCGGGTGATCTACAAGCTGCGCGAGCTGAAGGGCGTGGACGAGCTGGGCGGGACGATGCGGCTGGGGGCGTATCCGTGCCGGCTCACCGAGGGCAGTTTCGCGCATCGCGCCTACGGCGTGACGGAAATCAGCGAGCGGCACCGGCACCGTTATGAGTTCAACCGGGAGTACGAGGGGATCCTGGCGCGGCACGGGATGCGGATCGCCGGCCAGACGCCGGACGGGACCTACGTGGAGATCTGTGAGATTCCCGACCATCCTTGGTTTCTGGGCTGCCAGTTCCATCCGGAGTTCAAGTCGAAGCCGCTGGAGCCGCATCCGCTGTTCCGGGCCTTCATCGGGGCGGCGCTGGAGCACCGGCGGCGGCGGATCGAGGCGGCCGAGGGGGTGCGGGAGCAAACGTCTGCGTAAACGATGGTGCGCGATGTAGAGCTGGGGACGCCGGACGGCGCAACAATCGGTTTCGGCGAGGGCTTCCCGCTGGCGCTGATCGCCGGGCCCTGCGTGATCGAGAGCGAAGAGCACGTGCACCGGATGGCGCGGGAGATCGCCCGGATCGTAGGGCCGTTCGTCTTCAAAGCTTCCTATGACAAAGCCAACCGCAGCAGCATTGCTTCCTACCGCGGTCCGGGGTTGAAGGAAGGCGTGCGGATCCTGGGGGACGTCAAACGGGAGGCCCGGGTGCCGATTCTAACGGACATCCACGAGCCGTCCCAAGCCGAGGTTGCGGCCGAGGCGGCCGATATCCTGCAGATCCCGGCGTTCCTGTGCCGGCAGACGGATCTGCTGGTGGCCGCGGGGCGGACGGGGCGGATCGTGAACATCAAGAAAGGGCAGTTCGTAGCCCCGCAGGACATCCACCTGGCGGCGGAGAAAGTGGCTTCGACGGGCAACGAGAGGATCCTGCTGACGGAGCGGGGCACGGTGTTCGGCTACCGGAACCTGGTGGTGGACATGCGCGCGCTGCCGATCATGAGGAAGGCGGGGCGGCCGGTGGTCTTCGACGCCACCCACAGCGTGCAGTTGCCGGGCGGAGCCGGGACGGCCTCGAGCGGGGAGCCGGAGTTCATCGAACCGCTGGCCCGGGCGGCGGTGGCGGCGGGAGTGGACGCCGTCTTCGTCGAGGTGCACGACGATCCGCCGCGGGCGCTTTCAGACGGAGCGAATGCGCTGAGGCTGGACCGGCTGGCGAAGTTCTGGCAGCGGCTACAAGCCCTGGACCGGCTGGTGAACGCCCCGGATTTTTAAACGCTGACGGCCGCCGGAGCGTCATACTGTAAAAGGGAGCGAAATGAGGACAAGGAAGCGCACGAACGACCGCCGAAGGGGCTTTTCGCTCATCGAGCTGCTGATCGTCATCTCGATCATTCTCATCATCGCGGCCATCGCCGTGCCGAAGCTCGATAAGGCGCGGATGCACACCCAGGAGATGGCGGCGATCCAGCAAATCAAGACGATCCACCAGGCTCAGAGCATGTACTACTCCCAGTTCGGCCGCTTCGCGAAGTCGCTGGCGGAATTGGGACCGCCGGCGAGCGGCAGTCCCGGCCCGGATGGGGCGGACCTGATTCCGGGCGACCTGGCGAAGGGGGAAAAGACGGGTTACAAGTTCATCCTCCAGGGTGTTGACGGGGGCTACACGATTCAGGCCATCCCGATCGTGTTCGGCAGCACGGGACGCCGGACGTTCTACTCAGACCAGACGCTGGTGATCCGGGAGAACTGGGGCCAGGAACCGGCCGACGCGAACAGCCCGGAGATCAAATAACGGCTGTTGCGCTGAGGCGGCGACTGGTGGGCGGGCCGAGGACTGTCCGGCCCCACCCAGGGGATCTCTCCAGCGTCTGAAAGCCGGCCCCGGGATGGCGGCGGGTGATGGGCGCGGGCCTCACCGGGGCGGACCGCCGCGGCGCTGGCGCATCTTTTCGCGCATCTCCTCCTGCATCTTCTTGTACTCGGCCTGCTGGGTCTCGTCGAGGAGCTTCAGGATCTTCGTGTCGGTCTCTTCCCGGAGCTTCCGCATCTCGGCGCGCATGGCCGAGCGGTCGCCGCCCTCCATCATCTTTTCCCGCAATTCGCGCATCTTGGCGAACTGCTCTTTGTAGATGGCGCGGATCTTCTCTTCCTGTTCGCTGTTGAGCTTCAGCCGCTCCTTCATCATCTCGAGGCGGCGTTTCATCATTTCGCCTCGCCTGCCTTGCATTCCGCCGGGCCCACCGTGCTGTTGGGCCAGGACAGGAACAGCAACCAGGCTGCCCAGCGCGCGGAAAGCGCCGCGGCGCGTCAAGGATGCATCCGTTCGCATACGGGGAATCCTCCTTTCGATATTCAGACGATGCCCGACGGCCCCGAGGTGACACCCGTGGGGATCTTTTTGCGCGGGTGGCGCGATATACTCAGACCGAACCAGAACGGAGAAAACAGCCATGAAGACATCACGACGGACTTTTCTGGCAGGAAGTTTGGCGGCGCCCGCGTTCGTACCGGCGACGGCGCGGGGGGCAAACGACCGGATCACTTATGGGGTCATCGGAACCGGCAACCGGGGGCGCGGAGTGAGCCGCACCTTCCAGCGTCTAGGGGCGCAATGCGTGGCCCTATGCGACGTCTACGACCAGCATCTGGAGAAGGCGCGGCAGGAATCGCCCAAGGGGGTGAAGACTTACCTGGACTACCACGATTTGCTGGCGCAAGAGGGCATCGACTTTGTACTGATCGCCACACCGGACCACCAGCACCGGCCGATGCTGCTGGCGGCGCTCGAGGCGGGCAAGGACGTCTACCAGGAAAAGCCGCTATCGATGTCGCTCGAAGAGAGCCGGGTGATGGTGGAAGCGGTGAAGAAGCACCCCGACCGGGTGGTGCAGATCGGCATGCAGCGGCGCAGCATGCCGTTCATCCACCGGGCGCGGAGCCTGATCGAGGAAGGGATGCTAGGGCGTATTTCGATGGTCCAGGCGCGGTGGAATTGGCATTTCGACCTGCCGCTGGACAATGATCCGCTGCCGGGCAAGCTCGACTGGGAGCGGTTTCTGGGGCCGGCGCCGAAACGGCCGCTGGAGCCGATGCGGTACCGGTGGTGGCGGGGCTTCTGGGACTATTCGGGCGGCAACATGACGGACCAGGGCACGCACCTGATGGACGTGGTGCAATGGCTCACCGGGGCTGGGGCGCCGCGGTCGGCAGTCTGCCAGGGCAAGATCATTAACGCTCCGGGAGCCGAGGTGCCGAACGTCTTCTCGGCGGTCTTCGAGTACGAAGACTTCATTGCCACCTGGACGCTGGATTACCGGACCAACCACGATTACGATTGGGCGATCACTTTCATCGGCGAGTTGGGGACGATGATCCTGGACCGGACAGGCTGCCGGGTCTTCGACGATCCGGGCAGCAGCCGGGCGCCGTGGACGGAGAGGAAACGGCCGGCGCTGGTGTTCCAGGAGGCGGACCGGGACCGCGGAACCGGACACATGAAGAACATGCTGGACTGCGTGCGGTCGCGGAAGAAGCCGAACTGCCCGATCGAGGTGGCGGCCGCCGCGGTGGCGGGCCCGCACATGGCCAATCTGGCATATCGCGAGAACCGGCGGGTGGCGGCGGAGGCTTGAGGGGGAGGTCAGCCGCTTCCAGACTCGGCCTTCAGTTCGGCCGCGCGCTCGACCAGCTTCAAACGGTCCTTGCCGGACCAATTTTCCTGGATCTCTTTTTCTTCGAGGCCGAGGATGCGCCCGAGCAGGATGTAGGCCGGCAGAGCATGCGGCAGATGCTTCCAACGGGCCATGTCGAGGAGCGAGTCGAGGGCCCGTTCCCGGATGCGGTCCAGAGTTTCCTGGTCACGATCTTCGGTGAGGTTGACCAGGTTCGCCGCGGCAGTGGTCCGGTCCGTCCAGATGATGGAGTTCAGCATCTCGATGAGCCAAGTGGCGGGTATTCGGATGCCGAGCTGGGGGTTCCGGCGGGAGAGGACCTCGATCGCCATGAGCGAACGCATGGCGTTGCTGCGGACGGTATCGTCGGGGTCGCGCAGGGCGTACAGCAGGTCGTCGATGACGGCCTTCTTGTCTGGGGCGTAACCGATGACGTAGGCGGCGATGGCGCGGTGCTCCGCGTCGGCGGAATGGCGGAGGACGGCGCGCAGGCGCTCGAGGTGCTGTTTCGCCTGGGCGAGGAACTTTTCCTGATAGCTGCGGGCCCTGGCGTTCGAGATCAGGGAATGCCCCTGGGTCAGATCCTCCTCGATCTCGTGCTTACGGACCGCTTCGTTGAGGGCGGCGAGGAAGAGGGCGTAGTTGCGGTGGATCTCCTCGGGCAGCGAGATCTGCTCTTGCGGCGGAGTGCGGTAATCGAAGTGCGGGGCGCCTCTCTCTTCGATGCCGACGTAGAGAATCGCGCGGCCGTCTTCGCAGCACACGGCCTGCAAACGGGCGAAGACGACGCCGGGGATCTGTTCGATGGCGAGCTCGGTTTCATTTTTCGAGCGGGGCAGGGGACCGCCTTCTTTGACGCCCAAGGCTTTGCGGACGGCCTCCTCAGAGACTTTGCGCAGACCGTAGAAGTCGATGATGCCGATTTCGGGACCGTGACTTTGCTGGAAGCGGGGGATAAGCTCCTTGGAACCGCCGACGTCCTTTTCAGCCCCCGATGAGGATGTCTGTTGGGCCCGCAAGGGTGGCCCGAAAACGCAGAAGGCGGCGACAACAGACACTACCACTCCCCGGGCAAGAAACAAACCCCGCCACGAGTGCCTTGGCGGCGCGTCCGGCGCACCCTGGGGCAAGAAGGACGTAACCGTCACATTAAAATTAGACGCCGGGCGCGCGCCCGCGGCTACGCCTGTTTTTCGGCAATCGGTCCGATGAGCGGCAAGACGACCTTATGGCCCTGATAGGTCTTGATCAACAAGTAGATCCAGAGGATGAAGGCCGCCAGGCTGATGAGCGGACTGATCACCAAGGTGGCGACGAACGGCAAGATGATGTTCAGAACGATGTTGATCGCCAGCAGGGCGACCGAGAGGAAAATCGACTGGAACGCATGGAACCGCACGGCCTTGTTCCGGTTGTAAGGCTCTAGAATCAGAAAGAGGATGCCGGTGATGAAACCGAGCACGTAGCAGAGCGTCCCGGCTACGTTGTCGGACATCCCGCCGGCGGCCGGCGCCGCGGACGATGACGGAGCCTCGGAAGCCGGCTGGTGCTCCTGCTGCTGTTCCCCTCCGCTCTCGGCTGCGGCCGGGGCGCCGCAATGGGGGCAGAACTTACCCTCGAATTGCATTCCGCAACCACTACAGACTGCCATTGAATCCACCTCCTGCTCGTTCTTGGGTTAACGTGTTGTTCCACTGTATCGAAGCAACCGCCGGGTTGCAAGAGTAAAACGCGCCGGAAGGTACGGTACCTGAGCGCGTATATACTGGATCTGCTCATGAGGTTCGTGATTGCACTGACAGTATCGGCGGCTTTGGCGGGGGGAGTTAGGGGCGACGATTGGCAGCTAGCGAAGCGGAACGCTGCCGAAGCGCAGCGGGGAATTCGGTTTTCGAAACGCGTCGTCTACGGATGGCTCGATCAGGCCGATCCGAAGACGGGCCTGATTCCCAGAAACCTGCGGCGCGACTGGTACTGGAACGCCAAGGACGCCGCGGCGGACAATTTCCCTTTCTTCTTATTGACGGCGCACGTCACCGGCATTCATCACCTCATGCGGACGACGCTGGAGATGCTCGAGACCGAGCAGAGGCTCACGAACCGGCTGGACCGGCTGCCGGACGATTTCCTCTTCGACCGGCAGAGCTTCCGGGAAGGGCCATACCGGCTCGACGATTTGATCTTCGGTGCATCCGAATATGCCAAGGACGGGCTGACGCCGATCACCGAATGGCTGGGTCCGGGCCCTTGGCTGGAGAGGATGCGAGGATTGATCGACGACATTTGGAAGCACGCGCCATACGATTCCCCGGTGGGGAAGCTGCCGTCGATGAGCTTCGAGGTGAACGGAGAGCTGCTGCAGGTTTGCAGCCGGCTCTATTGGATAACCGGGGAAGCACGCTACCGGGACTGGGCCTTTCGGTTAGCCGACTATTACCTGCTCCACCGGGAGATCTTGAAGGAAAAGCGGTTGCAGCTCGACGACCATTCCTGCGAGATCATCGGGGGGCTGTCGGAAGCCTACGTTCTGGCGGCGGAGACGGACGAAGAGCGCTGGAAGCGCTACCGGCCGGCGATGCACGCGATCCTGGACCGGGTGCTGGAGATCGGGAGGAACCGCGACGGGCTGCTCTACCACACGGTGAACCCGGTGACCGGCGGGGTGATCAACGACGACCTGACGGACAACTGGGGCTACAATTACAACGCCTTCCTGACGGTGGCGGAGGTGGACGGGACGGAGCGCTACCGCGACGCGGTGGAGTTCGTTCTGGCCAATCTGTACGCCTACCGGGACTATCCTTGGGAAGGCGGCGGGGCCGACGGCTACGCCGACTCGATCGAGGGGGCGATCAACCTGCTGAACCGGATCCCGGTGGAGAGCGCATGGGACTGGGTGGAGCACTCCATGAAAGTGCTGCTGGCGCGCCAGGGCGAGGACGGGATCATCGAAGGCTGGCACGGCGACGGCAACAGCATCCGCACCACGCTGATGTGGGTGTTATGGAAGACTCAGGGGATCACGGCGGAGCCGTGGCGGGACGATGTGGCGGTGGGGGCGGTCCGCTTGAAGACGGGCGGTGTGCGGGTCTACGTCCGGAGCCGGTATCCGTGGCGCGGACGACTGCGGTTCGACCGGCCGCGTCATCGCGACTATCATCACATGCCGCTGGACTATCCCAGGCTGAATCAATTTCCAGAGTGGTTCGCGGTCGAGGCCGGGGCCCGTTACCGGGTTACCCGGCGGCCGGGGGGCCAGGAAGTTGTAACCGGACGGGATTTGTACAGTTTCAGTCTGGAGCTTCCCGAAAACGGCGAAGTTTGGCTCACGGTAGCGCCAGCGAAGGGGAATCTCTAAACGGCTCGGTCCGCTCCACGGGACGGGTTTTTGTCCGGACGTCGGATTTGCGCTCTAAACTGGGGGGCAAGACTAATTAGAATAGTGGCACAGGGCCGATTAAATGATGGGAAGGTGCACGAGTGTCCGGCGAGACTCAACCGCTGAAAGTGCTCATTGCCGACGATTCCCCGATCTCCCGGCGGTTGCTCGAGGTGGCGCTTCGCAAATGGGGCTATGACGTCGTAGTCGCAAGGGACGGAGATGAGGCTTGGGAGTACCTGCAACGTCCGAACGCGCCGAGGCTGGCGATTCTCGATTGGATGATGCCGGGGATGAGCGGCCCGGAAGTTTGCCGCCGGGTGCGGGCGCAAAACAACGAACATTACACCTACATTTTGTTGGTCACGTCCCGCAGCCACAAAGAGGATTTGATCGAGGGGATGGAAGCCGGCGCTGACGACTATATCACCAAGCCGTTCGATCGAAACGAGCTGAAAGTCCGTCTGGGACCCGGTCGCCGGATCGTGGAGCTGCAAGACGCTTTGCTGAAAGCTCAGGAGGCGTTGCGCGAGCAAGCTACGAAAGACGGACTGACAAAACTCTGGAACCGGCGATCGATTCTGGAGATTCTGAGCCGGGAGCTGGCCCGGTCCGAGCGGGAAAACACGCCACTGGGTATCGTCCTGGGCGACCTGGATCATTTCAAGGATGTCAACGACACTCACGGGCACCTCGTGGGCGACTCGGTGCTGCGGGAGGCGGCGCGGCGCATGCTGGCCTCGTGCCGGAGCTACGACGCGGTGGGCCGCTACGGCGGGGAGGAGTTTCTATTGGTCCTGCCAGGATGCGACGGGGAGGCCGCCGAAACGCAGGCCGAACGGATGCGGTCCGAGATTGAATCCAGTCCTATTCCCACCGAGGCGGGCGATCTGCGCATCACGTCGAGTTTCGGAGTGACTGCTGCTCCGGGTGGGCACTCGTTCACTCCGGATCAGGTGATCAAGGCCGCCGACAGGGCTCTCTATGCGGCGAAGGAACGCGGCCGGAATTGCGTAGTACGGGCGCCGCTTGCGGCGGCGGCCGGATAGCCCTCATCTGTTGACAGTGGGGGCGGGCCCTGTCATTCTGAGTCCCATGAAACCGCTGTCGGCAGCGAAACTGCAGCTTCTCGAGGAACTCATCCATGCGAACGCTGCGCTGTTCCACCGGCTTCGAGCGGTGGGGGACGACATCCACGGCGAGAACGCGCTGACGGCGGGGATGCGGGACGTGCTGGCAAGTCTGAGGCGGAGCGGGCCGCGCACCTTACCTCAAATCGCCCGGGCGCGCTCTGTATCGCGGCAATACATTCAGGCGGTAGTGAGCCGGTTGCGCGAATTGGGACTGGTGGAGGTGGCGCCCAACCCCGGCGACAAGCGCGCCAGCCTGGTTTCTTTGACGGCGGCGGGGCGTCGGATGTTGGAGGAGATGAGGGATAGAGAAGCGAAGCTGCTCGAAAGGCTGCCGCTCAAGGCCTCCAAGAAGGAATTGCGGGCGGCGGCATCGATTCTGCAGCGCGTTCGCGAGGCGTTTGGGCATCCGGAGTGGGCGCAGCTCATTGAGCGAGCGTCCGAGGGCAAGGAGGCGGAGCGGGGGTCGGGCGGGTCCACGCCCCGATAGGCTTACTCAAGCGCCCGGCGGCCGATGGTCCTTTTGAATCGCGAGGGCGCCGAAAGTCACCACGCTCTCCTCATCGATGTTCCACTGCTCATAACCGAGCAACGCGCACCGGGCGCCGGGCACCGCCTTGAGCAACGTGTACAGCGGAGAAGATCCGCACCACTTGAGGTCGTCCTGGCGGCGGCAAACGAGCTCCCAGAAACCGGCGGCGTCGCCTGCCGCAAGCCTATCGATGCGCTCGCGATCGCGCTCGGCGACCTCGCCCATCACTCCCTGATTCGCCCGCGCGGCAAAGGGATCGCCGTAGCGCCGGCCCATATGAGCCATGTCGATGCCGAGCACCCAGAAAAGGTTGTCGCCCTCTTCGGCGGCGAGGCCGGCGAGGGCTTCGAAGAACCGGCGGACGGGCGGGGACTCCTCGGGGAGGCGTCCCGAGCTGACGCTTTCGGCGAACGATCCGCAAAGGATGGGCAGGATGCGGATATCGGGTCCGAAGCGGTGCTGAAGGAAGACGACCTGAAACTCGACCGAGTGCTCGGTGCGGTGGCAGTAATCCTCGACGACGACGGCTTCGGACGCTTCCTTTATCAGGCGATCGACGAGGCGGCGATCGGTTGCAGCGGTTCCGTATGGAGTCCGGTAGGCTTTTCGGGTCAAGCCGAAGCGTCCCGCCTCGCCGTAGTGGGAAGTGCCGAGGATCACGAAGGTGCGGTCGCCGAGGTCGCCGGGGATGGAACGATAAGCGGCGCCGTACATCCGCCAGCCACCTTCCGGGCTGACGTGCGGCGCGGCGACGCCGATCAGCTCCGGCGCCTCGGGAATCGCGCCGATCCGGGAAAAGTAGCCTTCGAGGAACCCCCGCAACTCGTCGGGCTCCTCGGGGTAGGCGGAGCCGGCGTGCACCGGTTCGCGAACCGGCGCGGACGAGAACTCCTGGCGCCGCTGCTCGCGGAGACGAAAAAATACCTCGTTCTCGAGGAAGCCGGCTTCACTCAGGGTCTTGATCAAATTGTCCTGGATGCGGCCGACGTTCAGCGAGCCGGTGAGCCGCACCAGGTCGGCGCGCAGATCCAGGTCGGTCGCCCGGCCGTCGAAACGTTGCAGGCATTGAACGAGGGGTGGAGGAATGATCAGGGTGGCGTCGGAGTACTGGTGGGGATCGCGAATGAGCAAACCGGGCCGGTCCTCGAACGGGGAGGGCATGAAGTCGAGGTCCATGCGAAGTCTGGGAAGCGGCTGGGCCATCGCTTCCATGATAGCCGGGCGGCGGCGGACCGGCCGCGCGAGGTGGCGAGGGCATCTCCGCGGTATCCGGTAGACTTGAGATTATGAACGACGCGAGGGGCCGGGTGACGCTCGTGACAGGGGCGTCCGGGGCGCTGGGAAGAGCGGTGGCTGTACGCTTTGCTGCGGCGGGAGATGTGGTGGTGGGCACGGCGCGCTCGTGGAAAGACAGGAAGCCGCCGACAGGAACCGTTCCACTGGAAGCCGATCTGGGGCAGCCCGAGGCGGCCGTCCGTCTGGTGCGAGAAGTCGTGGAGCGTTATGGGCACATCGACGTGCTGGCTCACATGGTGGGAGGCTTCGCCGGCGGCAGTGCGCTGCCGGAGACGCCGGAGAGCGTCTGGGAGCAGATGCTGGCGATCAACTTCACCGCCGCCCGGCGGATGATCCAGGCGGTGGCCCCGGTGATGGAGCGGGCCGGCGGCGGGCGCGTTATCGTCGTGGGTTCGAAGGCCGGGGAGCATCCGGCCGCGGGGATGGCTGCTTATGCGTGCTCGAAGGCCGCGCTACATATGCTGGTGCGGTGCGCGGCTGAGGAACTGCGGGAGGCGGGAGTCACGGTAAACGCGGTTCTGCCGAGCATCCTCGATACGCCGGTCAACCGGGCGGCCATGCCCCGGGCGGACTTTTCCCGGTGGGTGAAGCCGGAGGCCGTCGCCGAAGCGATCTTCTGGCTGGCCTCGCCGAAAGCGGCGGAGATCTCAGGCGCCCTGGTGCCGGTGTACGGGAGGGCATGACCCGGACCGGTGGTGTGTCAGTAGGACTGTGATCAGGAGGAGATATGGGAAAGCGTGATTTGTTGAACGCAGGCGCGATCGAGACGGCGCTGAAGAATTTGCCGGGCTGGGCTTATGAAGCCGGCAAGCTGCACCGGGAGTACTGCTTCGCCGACTTCGTGCATGCTTTCGGCTTCATGGCCGCAGCCGCGGTGAGCATCGAGGCGATGAACCACCATCCGGAATGGTTCAATGTGTGGAACAAAGTGATCGTCGATCTGCACACGCACGACGCGGGCGGAGTGACGCAGATGGACGTCGAACTTGCAGGAAAACTGGAAGCGCTGGCGAGAAAGTTACTCTAATGCGGACGTTGTTGCCTTCTCTGATTATGCTGGCGGCCGGGGGAGCCCTGGCGGCGGAGTCCGGGAAGTGGGCGGCGGGAAAGGACCTCGACGCGATCGTCGAGAAGGCGATCGAAGAGGGAGAGATCCCGGGCGCGGTGCTGTTGATCGGGCAGCCGGGTCGCGTGCTGCACCGGAAAGCGTACGGCTACCGGGCGCTGACGCCGCAGAAAGAGCGGATGACGGTGGACACGATATTCGACGCCGCCTCTCTCACGAAAGTGGTGGCGACGGCGCCGTCGATCATGAAGCTGTTCGAGCAGGGCCGCCTGCGGTTGAATGACCGGGTGACGGACTACCTGCCGGAATTTCAGGGGGGCGAAAGCGACATTACGATCCGGCACTTGCTGACCCACTATTCCGGGCTGCGGCCGGACCTGGACCTGGAGCCGAGGTGGAAGGGCTATGAGACGGGCGTGAAGCTGGCGCTGGTGGACGAGCCGGTGGCGGAGCCGGGCGAGCGGTTCCTTTACAGCGACATCAATTTTATCTTGCTGGGCGAGATCGTGCGGCGGGTCTCCGGCGAGCCGCTGCCGGAGTTCGCACGGAAGCATTTCTTCGAGCCCTTGGGGATGCGGGACACGATGTTCCGGCCGCCGAAGAGGCTGCGGCGCCGGATCGCGCCGACTGAAAAAGTGCCGGAGTTCCGGTTGCCGCTGCGGGGCATCGTCCACGATCCGACGGCGCGGTACATGGGCGGCGTGGCGGGACATGCGGGGCTGTTCACGACGGCGGACGACTTGGCGCGGTTCGCTGAGATGCTGCTCGGGTTGGGCAGCCGGAAAGGCGTACGGGTGCTGCAGCCGCTGACGGTCCGCAAGATGATCACGCCGCAGTCGCCGGCGGACAAGGACATCATCCGCGGAGCGGGTTGGGACATAGACTCGCCGTTTTCGACCAACCGGGGAGAGCTGTTTCCGCTGGGCTCGTACGGGCACACGGGATTTACCGGTACCTCGTTGTGGATCGATCCGGTAACGCGAACCTACGTGATCCTGATGACCAACCGGGTACATCCGGACGGCAGGGGCAAGGTTGTGTCATTGCGCACGAGGGTGGCGACGGTGGCGGCGGCGGCGTTGGGGATCGACCTGCCGGGAGTGATCCTGACCGGATACAACGAGACGATGGCCCGGGCGCGGCGGCGGATGGTGCGGAACGGCACGGTGCTCACGGGTTTGGACGTGCTCGTAGAAGAGGGATTCGCCCGGCTGCGGGGCAAACGGGTCGGGCTGATCACGAACCATACCGGGCGCAGCCGGGACGGGAAGCGGAACGTGGACCTGATGGTGGAGGCGGGCGTCGATCTGCGGGCGATCTTCGCTCCGGAGCACGGAATCCGGGGGGAGCTGGACACGACCGAAATCGGGCATGCCAAAGATCCGGCGACAGGGATCCGGATCTGGAGCTTGTATTCGGGCAAGCGGCGCCGTCCGACCGAGGAGATGCTCCGGGGGTTGGACGTGCTGGTCTTCGACATTCAGGACGCGGGCGCGCGGTTTTACACCTACATGTGCACGATGATCTACGCGATGGAGGAGGCGGCGAAGCGGGACATTGCCTTCATGGTGCTGGACCGGCCGAATCCGATCACGGGAATTCACGTGGAAGGGCCGGTGCTGGACAAGGATCTGGAGACCTTCGTGGGGTGTCTCTCACTGCCGGTCCGCCACGGCATGACGCTAGGCGAGATCGCGCGGATGGCGAACGAGGAGCGCGAGATCGGGGTGGACCTGCAAGTGGTGAAGATGAAGGGGTGGGAGCGGGGCGACTGGTTCGACGCCACTGGGCTGACGTGGGTGAATCCGTCGCCCAATCTCAGGAGTCTGAACGCAGAACTGCTCTACCCGGGCCTGGCCCTTCTCGAGGCGAGCCGGAACTATTCGGTTGGCCGCGGGACCGACAGCCCTTTCGAGCAGATTGGGGCCGACTGGATCAACGGCCGCGAGCTGGCGGCGTACCTGAACCGCCGCCGGATTGCCGGCGTACGCGCATACCCCACCCGTTTCCGCCCCACGAGCTCGCGTTTTGCGGGCCAGTGGATCGACGGCGTACGGTTCGTGATCACCGACCGGGATATCTTCAACAGCACGCGGCTGGGGCTGGAGATCGGAGCCGCTATCGTTCAGCTCTATCCGGGCAAGATCGAGTTCGACCGCTGCCGGCGCCTGATCGGCGACCGGCGCGTCCTCGCCGCCCTGCAAGAGGGAGACGATCCCCGCGCCATCGTGGAGGCCTATGCAGCGGAACTGGCTGACTTTGTCAAGCGGAGGGCGCGTTACCTGCTCTATTGAGCGCCCCTAGCGCCAGAGCCCCTGCCAGCCAGCAGCCCTGTCCGCGAAGCCGTTGTCTCCACGCGTCAAGCAATTATGAGGAAGCGGCGGTTTTCTTGGAGGACGAGGCAGCTTTCTTCGCCTCCGACGCTTCCTTCAGACGCTTCTTGGCGGCCGTCATCCAAGCGGGCGGACGGCCACGCCGTCTTCCCCGTCCGTGAGCCAACCGCTCCAGGCTCACAATTGCTTCCTCGATTTGCTCGCGCTCTTGGCGCAACTCAGCCAGGATTTTTGCTACGTCCATAGTTCACTCCGTGAGAGCATCGGTTGGGAATCGGGATCCAGTTCTGATTTCGGAACAAGAATGCTTCTTGAGCGACATTCTCGTATCTGTTGTTGTACAGCATTTGCAACGAGATTTCAAGATGCTGTTCTGAAATCAGAACAAGGTCCACGGCCAGCCGAATTCGCCGTTCCTCCCCTGGCTGCCCTCCAGGGCCCTCTCCGGGCCCGTGTTCATTATACCAAAGCCTTGCGTTTCCAATAGAAATAAAAAGGGATACCAGCCAAAACAAGGGTCAAGCCCATGAGTGACTCCCGGGGGGATGCCACGAGGGTCGAAATGAGTAGACCGGCGGCCACAATGCAGAAAAGTACTGGTACGAGGGGGTATCCGAGGGTGCGATAGGGCCGCGGCAGGTCCGGACGTTTCCGGCGCAGCACGATGACCGCGGCGGCGGTGAGTCCGTACAATAGCCACTCGGCGAAGATGACGTAAGTGAACAATTGCTCGAAACGGCCGCTGAGGACCAGCACCGATGCCAGTCCGGTGAGGGCGAAAATAGAGGCCGAGGGGGTGCGATGGACGGGGTGAACGCGGGCGAGGGCGCGGAAAAACATGCCGTCGCGAGCGGCGGCGTAGGGAATGCGGGCGCCGGAGAGAAGGCTGCCGTTGATGGCGCCGTAGATGGAGATCATGGCGGCGATGGAGACGGCAGCGGCCCCAGTGGGTCCGAGAATGCGTTCCATCATAGTGGCGGCGACGCGGTCGCTGGCGGCGATTTCTCCGGCGGGCAAAGCGGAAAAGTAAGCGAAGTTGGCCAGCAAATAGACGGACATGACGACGAGGACGCCGCCGATCAGGGCGCGAGGCATATCTCTTTGGGGGCGCCGGACTTCGGAAGCCACCATGGGCGCATTGTTCCATCCGTCGTAAGCCCAGAGAGCGGCGACGAGAGCGGCAAAGAAACCGGTGACGCCGCCGGTGGCGGGAACATGAGTGGCGAGATTGGCGACGGCCCCGCGGGTCCAGACCAGGCCGATGAAGACGATAGCAAGGATGAGCCCGACCTTGGCTGCCGTGACGGCCACCTGGACGCGCCCTCCGAGTTGCACTCCGAAATAATTGATGACGGCGAGACTCGCGATGACGCCGATGGCGGCGAACTGCCCGTAGGTGATTTCCAGCGGGCCGCCGTGGGGGCCGATGGGCGCGTCGATGTGGTAGACGACGAGGTCCAGCTGGGGAATAAAGTTCGCCAGGTAATAGACGAACCCGGTGGCCATCGCGGCCACCCCGCCGCTCTTGCCCACCCAAGTCATCGTCCAGTTGTAGAGGAAGCCCCAGAAACGCCCGTAAGCCTCGCGCAGGAAGACATACTCGCCGCCGGCAGCGGGCATGGCGGCGGCGAGCTCGGCGTAGCTCAAGGCGCCGGCCAGAGAGAGCAGGCCGCCGAATACCCAAACCAGCAGTACGGTCTCGGGGGAGCCGACGTGCTGGATCATGCTGGAGGGCACGAGGAATATGCCGCTGCCGATGACGGTGCCCACGACGATGGAGACGGCGCTCCACACGCCCAACACCCGGCGCAGGCCATCGGGAGAGAGGTCACTCATCGGTTTTTTCCTTCCAGATCGAGCTTGCGGCGAGGCCGGTGAAATACGTGGCGCCCGTGCCGATGACGACGTACCAGGTCCAGGCGACTCCGGTGCCGAACTTGATTCCCAACATGGTGAGGAACCCGGCGAGCATGCCCGTCATAGCCGCCTTTTCGCCTACGCGCGGATTGAGAACGCCCAGCAGAAAGACGCCCAGCAGAGAGCCGTACAGGACGGAGGCGACCGAGAGGCCGGCTTCGAGAACCGACCCCCATTTTCGGGCCAGTAGGCCGATGCCGACGAGGATGAGGCCCCACATAACGGTGGCGACGCGGCTCGCCCTGAGAAGTCCAGCGTCGCCTTCCGGAGTTCTCTGTTCTCGTCCGGCCCGCGGCCGATAGAAGTCCATGATCGTGGTCGAGGCTAGCGAGTTCAGCGCCGCGGAGAGGTTCGACATGGCGGCTGCGAGGATGGCGGCGGTGACGAGGCCGGCGATGCCGTGAGGCAGGTAGTTCCAGACGAAGTGGGGGTAGAGGCGATCGAGCGGCTCGGGCGCGGCCAAGCCGGCATCCCGGTAATAGACGTACAGGATCACGCCGATGACGAGGAAGAGGGTGAACTGGAAGAAGATGACCACCCAGCTTCCGAAGAGCGCCAGGCGGCTCTCGCGCTGATTGCGGGCGGCGAGCAGGCGCTGGACCATGAGCTGCTCGGTGCCGTGGCTGGCGGTGGTAAGAAAACAGCCCCCGATGATGCCGGCCCAAAACGTGTAAGTGCGGCTGAAAAACTCCGCCGGCGGGCCGACTGAAAAGTCGAAGATCTGGAGTTTGCCTGCTTCCATGGCCGTGCGGTAGATCTCCGGCCAGCCGCCCGGGACGTGCTGCTGGATCACGAAGAGGCTGAGCGCGGCGCCGGAGACGTACAGGACCATCTGGATGACGTCGGTCCATATGACCGCCGTCATTCCGCCCTCGAAAGTATAAAAGAGCGTCAGGGCGACGATGAGGAGGATCGACGCCAGCTCGCCGGTCTCCAACACGATCGAGACGACAAGGGAGATCGCGAACACGCGGACGCCCTCGGCGAGGGCGCGGAGGACGAGGAAGAGGCCCGCGGTGAGCCGGCGGATGCGCTCGCCGAAACGGCGGCGCATGAGCTCGTAGGCCGTATACATTTCGCCGCGGAAATACTGCGGCAGGAAGACGACGGAGATCACGATCCGGGCGAGGAGGTAACCCATCACCACCTGGAGAAAGCCGAGATCGCCGGAGAAGGCAAGGGCCGGCGTTCCGATCACGGTGAGCGTGCTGGTCTCAGCGGAAACAATGGAGAGAGCGATGGCCCACCACGGGGTTCTTCGTCCGCCCAGAAAGTAGTCCCGCACCGATTTTTGGCTCTTGCGGAACCGGGCCCCGAACCAGGTGATGCCGATCAGGTACGCCACGAGTACGGCGAAGTCCAGATAACGCATCGAATGGCGTGATTCTAGCACAGAGAAACGGCGGTCCCGGCCGAGCGCGGGCGCGGTCGTTCCGGGGAAACACGATGGGACCGGGGGACATCTATGTAAACAGGACTTCCCGGCCGGATGATGCGGGAGGTAAGGAGCTTGATTTTCGGGCGCCGGTTTCAGCGAGGCGTTCCGGCAGCGGAGAGAAGATGTTGATTTCCCTTGAGGAAACGGGTTGCGGCCCGGCAGCCGATTCGGCTATACTCCGCAATTGTCAAGCTGTGAATTGGATTGACCGATCGCAGCCGTGCTTTCGCCGCCGCGCATGCTTCGGCGCCGGCCGGTAGCGGCGGATCGTTTCTCAGGAGGCTACGAGTGCTGGTGAACCAACTGAAACGCCTGACCATCGCGGTGACCGCAATTGCCTTGGCTGGAGTCCTGGCGTGGGGACAACAGCAGCAACAGAAGAGTCCCTGGAAAGACCGGGCCGAATACGATCTTTACAACTCGATCGTCAAAGAGAAAGATCCCAGCAAGAAGCTGCAGTTGCTGGATACGTACATGAAGAAGTATCCGGACACGAACTTCAAGCTGAACATCTACCTGATGTACACGCAGACGTATCAAGCCTTGAAGCAGCCGGAGAAGATGTACGAGTACGCGCAGAAGATCTTGGAGTTGGATCCCGGCAACATTCAGGGCCTCTATTTCCTCACCTCCCTGACGGCGAGCATGGCGAAGACGGATCCGGATTTCCTGGCCCGGGGCGAGAAAGCGGCCAAACAGTTGATCGACAAGATTTCAAAAATGGAGAAACCAGCCAAGCTCTCTGCGGAGGCCTGGAAGAAGCAGCGGGACAGCCTGCTGATTCTCGGCCACCAGACGCTGGGCTGGATCGCCATGACGCGCAAAAACAATCTGGAAGCGGAGCGGGAGTTCCGGGAGGTGCTGAAGCTGCAGCCGCGCAACGGGCAAGTTTCCTATTGGCTGGGTACGGTGATCCTGGCGCAGAGGAATCCAGACAAACAGTCCGAGGCGTTCTTCCATTTCGCCCGCGCGGTCGCGCTGAAGGGTGAAGGGGCGATGCCCGAGCAAGCGCGCCAAGAGGTTGACAAGTACCTGCGCAAGATCTACACGACGTTCCACGGCGACGAAAGCGGGCTCGACGAAATGCTGCAATTGGCGGCCCAGCAGCCGTTCCCGCCCGAGGGCTTCGTGGTGAAGTCGAAGGAGCAGATCGCGCTCGAGAAGGAGGAGAAGCTGCGGCGTGAGAACCCGATGCTCTACATGTGGCTGAAGATGAAGGAGCAGCTTCAAGGTCCGAACGGGACGGATTACTTCAAGAAGGAGGTTTACAACGCTGCGCTGCCTGAGTTGCGCGGCTACCTGATCGCCCAGAGCCCGGCGCAACGGCCCGACACGCTGGTGCTTGGGATCTCGGACCGCAGCACGCGGGAGGTGACGCTGAAGATCGTTGATGAGGCGTTCCGGTATCCGGCCCCGCGGGGTACCGTGATCCGGTTCCAGTGCGTGCCGCGGCGGTTCACGCAGGAGCCTTTCAACCTCGGGTTCGACTGCGAGAAAGCCAAGGTGAAAGGCTGGCCTCCGCCGCCGCGCCGGCGCCGTACGGCCCCGGCGAAATGACGACGCAGCGGCCGGAAGAAGCGATTTCCGATGAAAAGGGCGCCCGTTGGCGGCGCCCTTTCCTTTTGCGGCGGGAAGCTGCCAGCGGAAAAAGGGCGGGACTTTCCCCGGGCCAGGCTTCAATGGTTTTCGAGGGCTGCTTCCACGGCTTGAGCGAAACGGCGCAACTCCTCGACTTGCGAGGGCGATGCCTCGATCCGGCGGCGGCGGGTGACGAAATAAGGCCGGCCTTTCGTCCAGACGAGCACAGCGAGCCCCTCCTCGGTGACGAGGCCAGGGGAACCGAGCCGGCCGAAGCCGCCAGCGGACTTCTCGACCAATACGGCGTAGCCGTCGCGCTCCAAGGCGAAATGGCTCTCGATGCCGGGCAGCGGCAGAATGCGGATGCGGGCGGCCGCGAGCCGCTCGAGCTTGGCGAGCGCTTCCGGCCCGACGGCGGGCATCACATCTTGTAGCGGCCGAGGTCCTCGTCGTTGAGCCCTTCGAGCCAGCGGCGAAGCTCCTCGTTGTTGACCTTTTCGGCCGCCGCCGCCATTTTCGAGGACTTGAGGACTTTGTCCTCGACGTAAATGGGGCAATCCAGCCGGAGAGCTACCGCCAGCGCATCACTCGGACGGCTGTCGATGCTCATGAGGCGGCCATCCTTTTCCAGCCAGATGCGGGCGTAAAAGGTGTCGTCCTTGAGTTCGTTCACCACAACCTTGCGGACAGAGGCTTCGAGTCCGTGCAGGAGCGTTCGGATCAGGTCGTGGGTCATGGGCCGCGGCGTCGTCACCTTCTCGATCTCCAAGGCAATTGCGTTGGCCTCGTAGATTCCCACCCAGATCGGCAGGATACTGTTGCCCTTGACGTCCTTGAGGATCACGATCGGCATATTGGTGACCGGGTCCATCATCAGGCCGCGGATTTTCATTTCGATTTCCATCACGTACCTCGCTTTCCCTTCAGCCGGGGATAGGCCCTAGCTGTTACGTTGCGGCACGCCGACTCCGGCGGAGAATTCGCCTGTCGGCGGGCCGGTTTCCGGGAGACTCTCGCCGGCCAGCGAGTTCGGCCCTGACCGCGTCACGAGCACTTTGACGTACCGCCCGAGGAGCGACTCTTCACCGGAGCCGGCATGGGTAAAATTCAGCGTCCGATTCTCGGGCGTGTGGCCCACCCACTGGCCGGTGGCCGGATTGAAGCGTTCGACGAGCACCTCCTGCACTGTACCAACAAGTAGGGCGTTCTTGCGGATCTGGATGGCGCGCTGATGTTCCTGCAAGATCCGCAGGCGGCGCCCTTTCTCCTCCTCGGGTACCTGTTCGTGGAGTTGCAGAGCGGGTGTGTTAGGCCGGGGAGAGTACTTGAAGCTGAACAGGGAGTCGTACTCGACTTCGTCGAGCAGCGTGATCGTCTGTTCGAAATCCTCCTCCGTCTCGCCGGGGAATCCGACGATGATGTCCGTGGTGATGGCGATCGGCCGCCGCGCCGCCTTCAACCAGCCGATGCACTCCATGTAGCGTTCACGGGTGTAGAGGCGCTGCATACGAGCCAGCACGTGGTCCGAGCCGGACTGCACAGGCAGATGGACGTGGTTACAGATCGTCTCGTATTCTTCGATGGCGGCCACTATGTCGCGGTTAAAATCGGCCGGATGCGAGGTGGTGAACCGAACGCGGCGGATGCCGGGGATCTCGGCCACGCGGGCCAGCAGGGTGGCGAAGTCCCACCCGGCAGGCGAGGGGTCGCGGTAGCTATTCACGTTCTGGCCGAGGAGGGTGATTTCGGTGTATCCTTCGGCGGCGAGGCGGCGGACTTCGTCGAGGATGGCGGCGCTAGGGCGGCTGCGCTCCGGGCCGCGGGTGAACGGAACGACGCAGTAGGCGCAGGCCTTGTTGCAGCCCTCGATGATGGTGATGAAGGCCTGGAACGGACTCCGGCGGCGCGTATAGGGCGTCTCGAACGTTTCGCGGGTTTCTACGGTGAGCCCGACGACGCGAGGCCGGCCCTCCTCGAGCTCGGCGAGCAGATCCGGCAGCCGGTTGTAGCTTGCCGAGCCGCAGACGAGACGGACGTGCGGGGCGCGCTCGAAGATGCGCTCGCCTTCCTGCTGAGCCACGCAGCCCAGTACGCCGAACACCTTGTCCCTCTCGCGGCGGAATTGCTGGAGGCGACTATAAACCTTCCGCTCGGCCTTGTCGCGGATGCTGCAGGTGTTGTAGAGGACGAGATCGGCTTGCTCGACCGAGTCCACCTCACGGTAGCCGCGGGCCACCAGCGCGCCGACGACCTTCTCGGTGTCGTGCACGTTCATCTGGCAGCCGAAGGTTTCGATATAAAAGGTCTTCATCGCGCAGCTTCCGCCAATTCCGATGGATGAGTCCCCTCACTGTCTACTTTATTCCGGATACAGGGCCGGCCGCCACCCCTGGCATTCAGACGGGGGGATCTCCTTCGTGATGAGCGAGAAAGTCCTCGTCGATCGGCTTCCGGCCGGCGAAACCCTCGTCCGGGGCGTGCCAATAGGCGATTTTCGGCTCTCCCAGGCGCCAGCAAAGCAGCACCTCGCGCCCGCGGTAACGGGTCGGGAAATCGACGAGTCCCTGCTCCAGATCCTTTACCTGGCAGCCCAAGGCGTGGATCTCCTCGACGAGCTCCCGCAGGCGGCGGCCCAACGCCTCCCGGCGGCCCTGAAGGTTGAGGAAGCGCTTGCGGTCGAGAAGAACGCCGCCAGCGTCGGCAACATGCCGCGCCAAGGATTTGAGTTCCGCGGCGGTCCTGGAGACCTCCGCGTAGGCGCGCACGGCCTGCTCGACTTTCTCGCGCACCGCGTCGAGAACGGCTTCGGCTTCCGCGAGACGGAAGTAGCGCGCCATCCCCAGGTCCGATCAGACGCCGGAAACCTGGACCGCCAGAGACCGGTTTCGTGGACCGTCGAGTTCCGCCAGAACGATGCTCTGCCAGGTGCCGAGCAAGAGCTTGGCGTTCCGCACCTGCAAGCACAGCGTCTGCCCCATGATCATGCCGCGCAGGTGGGAAGGGGCGTTCTGGCGGTCACAATCCGAGTGCTCCGGATCGTTGTGCTTGTAATACCGGTCTGGATCGGCCAGCTCTTCCAGGAAACGCTTGGCATCCTCGATGAGGGCGTCCTGCCACTCGGTGAGGATCAACGCGGTGGTGGTGTGCAGTGACTGCAGGTGGACGAGGCCGTTCCGGATCCCGCTTCTACGGACGACGTCGTTGATCCGGTCCGTGATGTTGAGCAACTGGGTCTTCTCGCTGGTGATCCAATCGAGGACCCGGTTGACGATGCGATAGGACGGGGCGGCGTTCTCCGCCTTGGTTTCCGCTTCCGAGGATCTGCCCGCTACGCGCACATCAGGAGCACTCATGGTCTCCGCCTCCAGTCGTTAAAGGAATGCCGACCGGACGAGAAAAGCTCGTCCGGTCATTCTTTCCTAATGAGTATAGCAACCGGCGTGGGCAGGGCCGGAAGCGGATCAGCGGGCGGCGGGAGCGGCGGGCCGGGCGTAGCGCGTCTGGATGTACTGTTCGAGGATTTCGATGAACTCGGCGACGATGCGGTCGCCTTTAAGGGTGGTATGCAGCCGGCCGTCCACATAGACCGGCGCCTTGGGCTCCTCGAAGGTTCCCGGCAGCGAGATGCCGATGTGGGCGTGCTTGCTCTCGCCCGGGCCATTGACGACGCAGCCCATCACCGCGACCTGTAGCTCCTCGACGCCAGGGTATTCCTCTTTCCAGGAGGGCATCCGGCGGCGCAGGTATTCCTCGATCTCTTCAGCCATTTGCTGGAAGAATGTGCTCGTCGTCCGGCCGCAGCCGGGGCAGGCCGTCACCTGGGGCAAGAAGCTCCGCAAGCCCATCGATTGAAGGATCTGCTGGCAGATGCGGACCTCCTCGGTGCGGTCACCGCCGGGCCGGGGAGTGAGCGAGACCCGGATCGTGTCCCCGATGCCCTCCTGAAGCAGCACGGCGAGGGCGGCGGTGGAGGCGACGATGCCCTTCGATCCCATGCCGGCCTCGGTGAGTCCGACATGAAGGGGATAGTCGCAGCGGCGGGCGAGCTCGCGATAAACATGAATCAGCTCCTGGACGCCGCTGACCTTAGCGCTGAGGACGATCCGGTCGTGTCCGAGGCCATAGCGCTCGGCGGCCGCGGCCGACTCCAGAGCGCTGACGACCATGGCCTCCAGGACGACCTCGGCGGTGTCGCGAGGCTCCAGGCGGCGGGAGTTTTCGTCCATCAAGCGCGTAAGGAGCGCCTGGTCGAGAGACCCCCAGTTGACGCCGATGCGCACGGGGCGGCCGTAGCGGAGGGCGACTTCGATCATGCGGCGAAAGTTGTCGTCCGTCTTCTTGCCGATATCGACGTTGCCGGGGTTGATCCGGTACTTGGCGAGCGCCTGGGCGCACTCGGGGTACTCGGTGAGCAGAATGTGACCGTTGTAGTGGAAATCACCGATGATCGGCACGCTGACGCCGGTCTTGTCGAGGGCTTCCAGGATCTTGGGGACGGCAGCGGCCGCTTCCCGGGTATTGACGGTGACGCGCACCAGCTCCGAGCCGGCGCGGGCCAGTTCGATGATCTGGTCTACGGTGGCGCCGACGTCGGCGGTGTCGGTATTGGTCATCGACTGCACGACGATCGGGTGCCCGCAGCCGACTTTGACCCCTCCAATGTCCACAACCGGCGTCCGGCGCCGGGGCTGAGGTCCCATACTTGCTCCGTTACCCCGATTGTAGCAACCGGGTTCACGGGGCAGCGGCACGCGGAGAGCCGTGATCATCCAGCGAGAGCGCGGGCGGCGTCCTTGGCGAAATAGGTGAGGATGAAATCGGCGCCGGCGCGGCGGATGGCGGTGAGCGATTCCATCATGGCGCGGTCGCGGTCCAGCCAGCCGTTGCGGGCCGCGGCGACGATCATAGAGAACTCGCCGGAGACCTGATAGGCCGCCACCGGGAGCTGGAAGCGGTCGCGGGCCATGCGGATGATGTCGAGGTAGGGCATGGCGGGCTTCACCATGACGATGTCGGCCCCTTCGTGGACGTCGAGGCTGATTTCGCGCATGGCCTCGCGGGCGTTGGCGGGGTCCATCTGATAGCTGCGCCGGTCGCCGAATTGCGGAGCTGATTCGGCCGCTTCGCGGAACGGCCCGTAGAAGACCGAGGCGTACTTGGCGGCGTAGGAGAGGATCGGCGTGGTGGGGAAGCCGGCCTCGTCGAGGGCCTTGCGGATGGCGGCCACGCGGCCGTCCATCATGTCCGAGGGAGCGACGATATCGGCTCCAGCGCGGGCATGAGAGACAGCGGCCTTAGCGAGCCATTCCAGGGTGGCGTCGTTGTCTACGTCGCCGTCCACGATCTTGCCGCAGTGTCCGTGCGAGGTGTACTCGCAGTTGCAAACGTCGGTGATGATGACTAGCTCAGGAACACTCCTCTTGACGGCCCGGACGGCGCGCTGCACGATGCCGTCGTCGGCGTAAGCTTCCGACGCGGCTTCGTCCTTGGTCTCGGGGATTCCGAAAAGAATCACGCCTCCGAGGCCGAGCGAGTGTGCCTCTTCGCACTCCTTGACCAGCTCGTCGATGGAAAGCTGATAATTGCCTGGCATGGCGCTGATCTCGCGCCGGACGCCTTCCCCCGGGCAGACAAAAAGCGGAAGGACGAGATCCGAGGGTTCGAGGACCGTTTCGCGGACGAGCGTGCGCAGCGGCTCGCGGGCGCGCATCCGTCTCATGCGGTGGACAGGGAAAGCCATATTGAGATTGTACGCTCGGAAAAAGACACGGCGGGAAGCGCGGGGGGACGTCAGGAGCCGGGGGGCAAAACAAAAGCCGGCCCGCAGGGCGCGAGCCGGCTATGACTCTCTTTGGTTTGTCACGAACGGCAGGATCAGGCGCCGAGCGCGCCGGCGGCTTTCCGGACGTCCTTGGAAGCCACTTCGATCAAGGCGCCGAACTTGCTGCCGACGCCGATCGCTTGCACTGCCTGCACGTTGATGCCTTTCGCCGCTAGACGTCCGAGAGCATCGGCGAGAGCGCCGATCTTATTCCGGCCGGAGACGCAGAAGGCCGCGCACTCCTTCTTGACCTTGATCTTCGCCTTCTTCGCCGCCGCACGAAACGCGGCCGAATCGGCGGGAATCACCTCGATCTTGGCCGATCCTTCACCGCCGCACGGATAGCCCCAGGCGGCGATGAGATCCGCCCCACCGGCGGCGATTGCGCCGAGCACCTGAGCGCCCTGGCCAGGTTCGTTAGGAACTTCGATCGAGAACCGTTCCACTTTCTTGACATCGAGTTTTGCCATCGAATCCTCCCAATGAATCGGAATTGCCGATCAAAGTAAGCCTATCGCCGCCTCGGCAGGAATGCAAGTTTTTTGGACTGATTCGCCGTTAAGAAGAGCGTTCGCGCGGCGTGCGGACCGCTTTCAGGGCGCGGCCTGCACCGCCAAGGAGAAGACTCGAGAGGTCAGTAACCCTTCTGTTTGTCCACGACGTTGAGAAGGGGCTCGCCCCGGACGAAGCGCCGCAGATTCTCTTTGAAAAGGTCGAGGCGCCGCCTGCCGATACGGTCGGAGCGCCCAGCTACGTGCGGGGTGATCACCACGTTGGAGAACTTCCATAGCGGGTGCCCGGAGGGCAGCGGCTCCGGATCAGTGACATCGACGCCGGCGCCGGCGAGATGCTGGGAATCGAGCGCGCGTACAAGGGCGTTCATGTCGTAGGTCTTGCCGCGGGAGACGGCGATGAAGTAGGAATCGCGCTTCATCAATTCGAACTGCCGCGGCCCCATCATTTTGTGCGTCTCCGGGGTGTGCGGGGCGGCCATGAAAACGACGTCGGCTTCAGGGAGGACTTCGTCGAGGCGGTCCGGCTTGACGACGCGGTCGAGGTAGGGGGCGTACGGCAGATCTTTCGGGTCCACGCCGACGACTCGCATTCCAAAGGCTTTCGCGCGGACGGCGATCTGCGAGCCGATGCCGCCGACGCCGATGACCACGGCGGTCTTGCCATTCAGCTCGACCAGGCCGGAGGTCTCGCGGCGCCACGTCTGTTGGCGCTGCAAAGAAAGGTAGCGGGGAATGCGCCGCGTGGTGGCGAGCAGAAGGGCGAAGGCGTGGTCGGCGATTTCAGGGCCTTGGATGATCTTGCAGTTGGTGAGCACGATGTCGCTGTCGCGCAGGTCGGGGGGCGCGAGGTGAAGGTAGCGTTCGACGCCGGCGCTAGGAACCTGAACCCACTTCAGCCGCTTGCCGGCGCGCACGAGTTCCGCCGAAACGGTACCGATGATCGCGTCGGCATCGGAGACTTCACGCATGATGCTGTCGCGGTCCACCGGGACGATCTTGGCTTCCGGAGCGGCCTGGCGCAACTCGGCGATCCATTCCGGGCTCAAACCATAGACGAGAACTTTCTTCTGTTCCGCGTAACCGGCGGCCACGGCGGCCAGGCCGGCAAGGACGATCGAGAGCGCTTTACGCATGCTGACCTCCACTAGGGCGATTCTACTGGAATTGATTCCCGATCCGGACGATGCTAGCCTACATTCCGGTCAACTATTGTTCGAGAGCCTTCCATTAAGGCGGTGGGTGCGGCGTGACCCGGGTGACAGAGGGGGCGCGCCGGACGGCGCTCTGAACGCCGCCGACTCATGAGGAAGCGGATATTGCTCCGGGGGGCCCGGCAACTGGTTACGCTGCGGGGCCCGGCGGGGCCGCGCCGCGGCTCCGCGATGCGGGAACTGGCCATCATCGAAGACGGAGCCCTACTGATCTGCGGCAAGACGATCGAGCAGGTCGGGCCGGGCCGACGGGTCGAGAATCTCGCCGCGGCCCGCGACGCCGTGGAAATCAGCGCCGATGGGCGGATCGTGTTGCCGGGGTTCGTGGACGCCCGGACACACTTGATCTGCGGACCTCCCCTCCTCGACGAGTACGAGGCGCGCCTCAGGAACCCCGGCGGCTCGGCGGACTTGCTCGAGCGGCTGGCGGGACCGATGCGGGTGGTGCGGTCTTCGACGCGGCCCCGGCTGGAGATGTTAGGCCGGCGGGCGGCGCGGGAATTCATCCGGCACGGAACGACCACCGTCGCGGCGCTGTCGGGACTCGGGCTGGACGAAAAGGCGGAACTGAAGGTCTTGCGGGCTGCGAACGCTCTCCACAACCGGCCGCTAGAGGTCGTGGTCTCGTTCTTCGGGGCCAATGTGGCGCCGCCGGAGGGCGCCCGGGCGCCTGGCGTATACCTAACGCATCTTGCCGACAGCGTGCTGCCGAAGATCCGGCGGCTGAAGCTGGCGCGTTTCGTAGACGTGAGGGTGGGGGACGGAGGTTTTCCTCCTGAGCCGGCGGTGGCATATCTCGAGGCGGCGCGGCGGCTCGGTTTTGCGCCGAAGGTCACCGCGGGAGAGGGTGACGCCGGAGCCGCGGCGCGGGCGGCGCTATCAGCGGGAGCGGTGAGCTTGGACGGTCCAGGCGAGTTCGCCGCGGATGACGTCGAGCGTTTGGCGGCAGGGCCGGTGGTGACATTGACCCCCGGCGTTTGCTTCCACCTGATGCGGGAGCGGCGGACGCCGGCGCGGGCGCTGATCGACGCCGGAGCCGCGGTGGCGCTGGCATCGGGATATAGCGCGCACGAGTGTCCGAGTTGCAGCATGCCGGCGATCCTTTCCCTTGCGTGCGCCGAGAATGGAATGCACCCGGCCGAGGCGGTGACGGCGGCCACGATCAACGGCGCGTGGGCGATCGGGCAGGGGGAGCGCATCGGGAGTCTCGAAGCAGGCAAACAAGCCGATCTGATCATGCTGAACGCCGCCGACTACCGGGAGATCCCGTATCATTTCGGAATGAACCTTGTCGCCATGGTCATGAAGGCCGGCAGCGTGATTTACCCGAGGATGGAGTTCCCGTGAGCGGCGCGTTGGTGGAATGCGTGCCGAACGTCTCCGAAGGGCGGGACGCGGCGAAAATCGAGGAGCTGGCCGCCGCTTGTTCCGTCGAAGGGGCTCATCTTCTGGACCGGCACAGCGACGCGGACCACAACCGCACGGTATTTACCCTGGCCGGGCCTCCTGAGGCCGTGGTGGAAGCGGGAATACGGCTGGCCGGGAAGGCAGCGGAGCTGATCGATTTGAACCGCCACCGGGGCGTCCATCCGCGCATCGGAGCCCTCGACGTGCTGCCGTTCGTGCCGCTGCGCGGCATTTCGCTCGAGGAGTGCGCTCGGCTGGCGGTGCGCGCCGGCGAGCGTATTTGGGAAGAACACCGCATCCCGGTTTACCTTTACGGGGCGGCGGCGCGGCGGCCGGAGCGGCGGCGGCTGGCGGAGATCCGCCGCGGCGGTTTCGAAGCGCTGCGGGAGGCGGCGGCGCGGGATCCGGAGAAAGCGCCGGACATCGGCGGGCCCCGGCTTCATCCGACGGCGGGGGCGACGGCGGCGGGGGCGCGGAGGGTCATGATCGCCTACAACGTTCTGCTGGATACGCCCGACGTGGCCGTGGCCGAGCGGATCGCGCGGCGCATCCGCGCCTCCTCGGGCGGGCTGCCCCATGTCCAGGCGATGGGGGTCTATCTGCCGCATCGCGGGCTGGCGCAAGTTTCGATGAACCTCACCGACTACGAAGCCACGCCGTTGCACGAAGTCTTCCTCGCCGTAGCCCGGGAGGCGGAGCGGGAAAGCGTGGGGATCCATTCGAGCGAGATCGTGGGACTGATCCCGCGCCGGGCGCTGGAGATGGCCTCGGGGGTGGATCTGAAGTGGGAGAACCTGAAGCCCGACGCGGTGCTCGAGAACCGGCTCGAGGCCTGCGGGCTACAATGAGGGCAAGTGCTGGTAACGATCCAGGAAAAGCCCGCCCCGCGGCCGCGATGGCTGCGCGCTCCGGCCCCGGTGGGCGAGAACTACCGCGAGCTGAAGGAGCTGGTGGGCGGGCTGCGGCTGCACACCGTGTGCGAGAGCGCCGCCTGCCCGAACATCGGCGAGTGCTGGAATCACCGCACGGCGACGTTTATGATCCTGGGCAACGTCTGCACGCGGCGGTGCGGCTTCTGCGCGGTGCAAAGCGGCAGGCCCGGGGCGGTGGACTACGACGAGCCGCGGCGTGTGGCCGAGGCGGTGGCGGCGCTGGGACTGCGGTACGCGGTGGTGACGAGCGTGAACCGGGACGACCGGCCGGACGGCGGCGCCGAGCTGTTCGCCCTGACGATTCGAGCCATCCGGGAGCGCTCGCCCGGCTGCCGGGTTGAGGTGCTGATCCCTGACTTCCAGGGTTCGCGCGAGGCGCTCGAAACGGTAATGGCGGCCCGGCCGGACGTGCTGAACCACAACGTGGAGACGGTGCCGAGGCTGTACCGCAAGGTGCGTTCGGGCGCCCGATACGAGCGTTCGCTCGAACTGCTGGACAGGGCGAAGCGAATCGCTCCGGAAGTGCCGACCAAGAGCGGCCTAATGGTCGGCTTGGGGGAGACGCCGAGCGAGGTGTTGGACGTGCTGCGGGACCTGCGGCGAAGCCGGGTGGACGTCGTCACGATCGGGCAATATCTACGCCCGTCCCCGAACCACTTGCCCATTGCGCGGTACGTGCTGCCGGAGGAGTTCGCCGAATACGCCAAGGCAGGCCGGGCGATGGGGTTCTCCCATGTTGAGTCCGGGCCGCTGGTGCGCAGCTCCTACCATGCGCGGGAAGCTGAGGAGGCGGCGTTCGGACGCACGGCTTGACCCCCGGGGCGCCGATCGAAGGAACGAATCGCAGGGCTCTCCGTATTTAGTTTGGTAGAGGGCGGAAATGCTGACGTTCCTTCTTTGGTGCATTCTCTTCGTACTCTGCTGGCCGTTGGCGCTGCTGGCGCTCATCGCCTATCCAATCGTTTGGGTGCTGCTGCTTCCGTTCCGGCTGGCAGGGCTCGCCGTGGGAGCGGCGCTGGAGCTCGTCTGGGCCGTGGTGACCTTGCCGGCGCGGCTGTTGAAGGCGATCGGATAGAGCGGGCGCTGCGAAAAAAGTCCGCCGACGTCTGATTCTTCCCGTATTCTGGGGGCGGAGGTGTTCGTGCAACCTCCTCACACTGCTCTGGGCCGCGTCTCCAGCGGTGATCCCCGCCGCCGGCCGGGCGGCCTAACTCTTGTTCATCCACACAGTCGAGGAGGGAACCATGCCCACCGAAAGTTTCGAGTTTCGTATCTCATTCCGGCGCCTGCTGATCGGACTGCTGGTAACCGTCGTGCCGATATCTGTGGCGGCGCTGTACGCCATCACCACCAGTGACAAAGAACTCAGCCGGACCATCGGGACACATTTCAAGATCTTTGCGGAATCGACCGCGAAGGAGATTTCGGACTTCATCCACGAACGCGTATTACAAGTGGGCGGGATCGCCGCTGCCCCGGCGCTGGTCGAGGCGGTGGAAACGGCGAACCGCGGCTATGCTGGACTGCCGGAGGAGACGATCGCCGAGCGGATCCAACGCATCGAAGCGAAATGGAACAGCCCGGCCGCCGAGTCTCTCGTCAACCGGATCCTGGCTTCCCGGGCATCGATGTGGCTGCGGCGGTACCAGGAGTTGGATCCGCGTATTCTCCGCATTACGGTGACCGACGCCCGCGGCGCGACCGTGGCGGCCACGCACAAGACCCTGGACTATTTCCAGGCCGACGAGGAGTACTGGCAGGCGATTTACGCCGACGGGAGGGGCGCGGTGAACATCACCGATGTTCTCTATGACGACGTGACGCGGTCCAGCTACATCGGTGTCGGCGTTCCGATCCTCGAAGCCGGGACGAACCGCTTCATTGGGACCGTAGACGCACTCGTAGATGTATCGAGCCTGTTCGCTTTCGTGAACGAGCCTCATCCGCCGCTGAACCTGCATGTGAGCCTGGTGAAGGAGGACGGTACCGTGATCGCGGCGCCCGAAGCAAGCCTGGCGGTGAAGATGACCTCGCCGGAGCTGCTGGCGGTGCAGGACAGCCTGCGCACGATCGAGGGCCGGCAGACGGGATACCTCGTCACATCGGTGCCGGAGCAGGGCCGGCGCCTGATCGGGTTCGCAGACACGGGACTCAAGGAGGATTACCGGAATCTGAGCTGGGTGGTGTTGGTTTCCCAAGACGCCCGGGACGCCTTCGCCTCGATCCGCATGGTGGGGCGCTTGACGGCGTTCCTGGCGCTGATCGGGCTCGCGATGGTGGTGATGCTGGCGGCGTACTTCTCCTTGCACCGCCGGGAGCCGTTCGAGGAGATCCACCCGATGAGCGAGGCGCCGGAAGCTGAACCTTCCACGTAAAGGAAGCGGGCCCCGGGGGATACGGTCCAAGATCGCCAACGGCCTCGCCGCAAGAACGGCGACAAACCAAGAGCGCCTGGGGGCCAGAATGTTTTCCTATCATGAAGGACATGGAATACCCCATGTGGATCGGCGGAGAACCCGTCAGGACCGATACCCGGCTCCCGGTTACCCTGCCGTACGACGGTTCAGAGGTGGGGACGGTATTCGCGGCGGGCGAGCGGGAGGTGGAAGCCGCCGTGGCCGCGGCGGCGGAACTGCGGAGCCTCATGCGAGACCTGACGCTGGCCGAGCGCGCCTCGATCCTCGCCAAGGCGGCCGACCTGCTGGGCGAGCGCCGCGAGGAGATGGCGCTGACAATCAGCTCGGAGAGCGGGAAACCAATCAAGGAGGCGCGCATCGAGGTGCAGCGATCCATTTCGACGCTCACCTTCTCGGCGGAGGAGGCGCGCCGGTTGGCGGGCGAGGTGGTTCCGATGGAAGCGTCGCCTGCCGGCAAGGGCCGGATGGCGATCACCGTGCGGGAGCCCATCGGGGTCGTGGCCGCGATCACGCCATTCAATTTCCCGTTGAACCTCGCCATGCACAAGATCGGGCCGGCGATCGCGGCGGGCAACACGGTGGTGCACAAGCCGGCATCCACCACTCCGATCACGGCGCTGAAGATGGCTGCGATCTTTCGGGAGAGCGGCTTGCCGGACGGGGCGCTCAATGTAGTGACCGGGCCAGGCGGGGCGATCGGCAGGCAGCTCGTCCGGCACCCGGAAATCGCCATGGTCACGTTCACCGGGAGCGCAGAGGTGGGACTCGGCATCAAACGGGAAGCCGGGATGAAGCGGGTGACGCTCGAGCTTGGGAACAATTCGGCCGTGATCGTCGAGCCGGACGCCGATCTAGACGCCGCCGTGCCGCGGTGCGTGGTCGGGAGCTTCGCTCACTCGGGCCAGGTCTGCATTTCGGTGCAGCGGATCTATGTGCATAGAAGTATTCGCGACGAGTTCCTGGACCGTTTCGTGACGGCGACGAAACAGCTTGTCATTGGGCATCCGCATGATCCGAAGACCGACGTCAGTTCGCTGATCACCGAGGCTGACGCAAAGCGGATCGTGGAGTGGATCGAGGAGGCGGTGGCGGCGGGAGCCAAGCTGCTATGCGGTGGGGAACGGCGCTACGCCACGGTTGAGCCAGCGGTGTTGTCCGACGTGCCGCCGGAGGTGAAGATCTCTTGCCGGGAGGCCTTCGGGCCGGTGGTGGCGGTGAACGCATACGAGAGTCTGGACGAGGCGATCGAGATGGCCAACGCCACCGATTACGGTCTCCAGGCCGGGATCTACACCCGGGATCTCGAAAAAGCATTCCGGGCGGCCCAGGCGATCCACGTGGGCGGCTTCATGATCAACGACGTGCCTCAATTCCGTGTGGACCACATGCCGTACGGCGGCGTCAAGATGAGCGGAACCGGGCGTGAGGGTCCTAAATACGCCATCGAGGAGATGACAGAGCCCAAGCTGATCTGCTGGCGGGTATGAAAGCACCGGGCGAACGGGGGAATGATTCGCCGACCGCGAGCGGCGGCCGGTCCGAATCTCATCCGGTGAACTTGTCGCGGCAGCTCTCGGAGCAGAAGTAGTAGGTCTTGCCTTTTACCGTCTTGCGGACTTTCGTCTGATTGGAGACGTAGATGCCGCAGACGGGGTCCTGGACCAACTCCCCGCCGGACGGGGCGCGAGGGCGGGAACGCCCGGACTCCGGCTCGAACAATTGAGCCACGGCCCTCCCGATGAGTCCGATGATGGCCCGGACGAGAGTAATCAGGAAGATCGCGATAATCAGACCGAGCAGAAACCGGAGCATGGGCAAACGAAAAGGCGCCCCAGATGGGGCGCCTCCTCCTCAATGAAACTTCATCACTGGATCAAACAGTGCTCCTTCGCGCCCAAAGGCGCAGCTCACTTCTTCTTCCGTCTCTTCTTCTTCGCCTCGGGATTTGTGTACTCCGTCTGCACTTTGCTTTGCAAGGACTGGAGAGCGCCCTGGGCCGAGGCGGCGTAAGGACCGTTAGGAGCGAGTTCCAAGTACTTCTGCAGGGCTTCTTTCGTGCCTTCCGGCGGAATGATGGAGCCGTCTTCTCCGATCTTGGCTTTGGCCAGCAGGCTCATGCCGTACTGGAACCAAGCGTTGGCATACGTGGGGTCAGCTTCGATCGCTTGTTTGAAGGCTTCCGTGGCCTGGTCCTGTTTGCCAGTGTTCACCAGCACTGCGCCGAGGTTGTAGTAGTACTTGCCGGCATCGGCGGGGTTCAACTCAGCGGCCTTTTTGAGCTCGGCCTGGGCTTCTTCCAAACGGCCGGCGCGGGCCAGCACCAAACCGAAGTTGTTGTGGTAAGCGGCGTCCTCCGGCATCAGTTCGAGCACCTTCTGATACGCTTCAATCGCCTTGTTCAGAGCTTCCTGCCGCGCCGGACCGGCCACAGAATTGGCTTTGTTCACGTAGGTGTCGGCCAACTGCGCCCAGACGACGTGCTGGTTCGGGTCGATCTCGGTGGCCTTCTGAAAGTTCTGGATGGCGACGTCCCACTGCCGGGCTTGCTTGGCTTGCATGGCCGCGTTGTAGGCGTCGTTCAGCGCCTTGTTCTTGCGCATCGCCTTTGCGCGCTCTTCCATTTGCCGTTTCAGCGCTTCCCGCTGCTCGGGCGTCAAGCCGCGCATCTGCTCTTCGGTGAGCTGTCCGGTGGCCGCAGCCTGTTGCAGGGCCTGACGCTTGCGAGCCAAGGCCTGGAGATCGAAGTCCACCTTGGTGGGTTCGCCCAGGGTAGTGCGGACGCCGTTGATTTGGTCAACGACTCTGTCGTTGATGAGGCACTTCACCACGTAGGTCCCCAAGGGGAGGCCCGCATGGAAGAAGCGGCCTTTTTTGTTGGTCTTGACTTTGTACGTGCCGCGGATGTCCTGCCGTTCGATGAGGATCAGCGCACCTTTCACCGGGTTGCCGTCCTCGCCGATCACTTCGCCTTCGATAGCGGACGTCTGCGCCGCCGCGTTGGCGGCGAACACGAAAAGGAAAAGAATCGAGAAGCCGGCCGCGACAGCCAGCTTGCGGGCCACTGCCGTCATAAAAAGAGACCTCCGTGTGCTGCTTTAGACTTCACACCTACAGCATACTATAAGACGTTTCGAGGTGCGATTCCCTCACATCTGCGGGGCCGTCGCGTAGGGGCCTTTTCTGGACAAAGCGGCGTCGGCTGGTTACGCAGGACGCCGGCTCAACTCATCTGCTACGGCCAACCAAGAAGGCTGTGGGGGAGTTGAGCTATAATCTGCGAGCGAGCAGCATTGCCGCCGTGTGTGGGCCGACCCAGAGTTGGGTTCCGAAGGAGCCGGGCGCAGGCGCGAGTGGCGGCAGCACATTTTGTTTGTAACCTCGCACCGCGCCCGGTCCTGCGTGCACTCCCCCGTGGGAGCCCGCTGTCTCCTCCGAGCCAGCAGCCTCCTCGAGAAAGGAGTGACGAACCTCAACCACCTGTGAGCTTAAACCCATCCTGGGACCAACACAAGACGAATTCGCTATTTTTCGCCTCAATTCGCTAATCGTTCCGATGGGCGCCGTGCTTTACGGGGATCAATCCCCTCTTTCCCGATCGAGATATTAGGCAACAGGCGAGACCCTACCCCTCTTAGCAAGTAATTGCATTCACTGAGTCTCTGTGGGAAACTATTGAAAAATTCTCGGGCCTTACCGGGATTGCGGCGCGTCACCGCTGTTCGGGGCGCCTCTCGAAGGGGGACGCACCGAAGCGGGACCGGGTCACGGAGGAGCCAAGCCTAGAGGCATGCCGCTACGGGAGCTATTACTGATCGCCATCAGCCTGGGGCTCGTGGTGGCCGCATTCGCCCGGCCTTTTTGGGGGTTGTGCGGGTGGTTTTGGTTCTCGGTGATGCGGCCTGACGCGCTGGCCTGGAGCGAGGGCAAGTACCCGATCGCCAAGGTTCTTGGGGCGATCGTGCTGGTAACGAGCTTGCCGCGGGTCTTTTCCAACCTGGGCTCCAAGCTCAAGAACCCGTGGCTGTGGATTTTCTTGGCGTACATGGTACCTATCACCTTGTCGGGGTTGTTCCCCGTGGGGCCGATGCTTTCCCCGGACCGCTTCGGCGCCTTCCTGCGTCTGGCGCTGATGGCGCTGCTGATCCCGCTGGCGATCCAGACGACCGACGAGTTGAAGGTCTTCCTGGCGGTGGTTGCCGGCTCGATGGGCTTCGTGGGGGCGAAATTCGGCGCGTGGAGCCTCATGCACGGGGGGGCTACGTTTCTCACCGGCTACAGCCGGCAGTATGACAACAACACCCTTGGGCTGGCCTTCGCCATTGCGACTCCTCTCTGCTGGTATACGGCTTCGCTGTTGCGGCACCACTATTTCAAGCTGGGATTCATCGCCATGTCGTTTCTTTCGGGCATGGCCGCGGTGATGACCACCTCGCGGGGGGCGGCCTTATCGTTGATGGCGGCGGTCGGCTACATCATGCTGCGTTCCCGGCAGAAGATCGCGGTGGTTATCCTGATCCTGATCGGGATGGGCCCGGGGATCTATCTGGTTCAGGACCAGGTGATGGCGCGGATCCAGAGCTCCGGAGCCCAGGCGTCGGCGCTCAATCGCATCCGGCTGGCGCGCATCGCCATCGAGATGTGGAAAGACTACCCCGTTTTGGGGGTGGGGTTCGGCAGCCGGAACTTCATCGCTTTGGCCTCGAATTACTCGGACCGGCCGGTGATCCACAACGCACACAATAGCTGGCTGCAAACATTTGCCGACTCCGGTACCCTTGCCGGGGTGCTGTTCCTCGTCTTGGTGTTCGGCCAGATTGCGTGGCTGAGCTTGTCCATCCGGCGGATTAAACGCTTGCGGCCGGATCTGCTGCCGCTGGCGTACATGCTGCAGGCCGGCTTGATCACTTATGCGATCGACGCCACTTTCCATTCCTTTCACCGGATGGAGCTCGCGTACGTATTGCTGCTCTCCACGACGGCCTGGTACCGCTTCGTCAAGGTGATCATCGAGGAGCCGTCCTCGGAAGAGGCTCCCGCGCCCGCGGCGGCTCCGGAGACGGTGGCGGCGAGCGCTCCGCCGGTAGGGATCGCAACGCGCCTGAGAACGTCAAATTCACCGGTGAACGCGACCCGAAGCGCGGCCGGTTCGGCACGGCGCCAACCCTCGGTGGGCATTGCAAGCCGGCTCAGGACGGCTATGCGGATGAATCCGAACGCTCCCCGGTAACTAAGCCGGTGGCTGAAAGGCCAGCGCGGCTTGGGGCGCCGGCCGGCTCACCGTCCATTTCCCGGAACCAGAGTTCCAACACGAGGAGCATCCAGAAGACGACCCGGTGATCACGGCGCCCGGACTGGTGCTCCTCCAGCAGCCGGCGCAGGAACCCTGGGTTGACGATGCCACGCTCGAAGAAACGCCGGCTGGTCAGCAGATCCCACAACATTTCCCGCAGAGGGCCGCGGAACCATTGAGCCAGGGGGATGCTGAAGCCTTTCTTGGGCGCTCGCAGCAGCTCTTCCGGCAACCGGCCGCCGAGCGCCTTCCGGAAGATGAGCTTACCGGTTCCCGGTTCGATCTTCCACCGGATCGGAATCGACATGGCGTATTCGGCGAGGCGGTGGTCGAGCATGGGGCAGCGGACTTCGAGCGAGTGGGCCATCGACATGCGGTCCACTTTGGTGAGCATGTCGCCGGCGAGCTGCACGGTGGCTTCAAAGTAGCAGGCGGCCAGCAGGGGGTCGGCGTCGCCGGGGAGGAAGCCGTCGGGAAGCAGGTCGCGGAAGAGGCAGGGATCGCCCGGTAGCAGCCAGTCCGGACTGATGAGGTTCTGCTTGACGTAGTGCAGCAGGATGGTGTCTTCGAAGTAACGCTCCAGGCCGTTCCCACGGCTGTAAAGGTGGAGGAGGTTCTTTCCGTACGCGGCATAGGGGAGACGGTCGGACAGCCAACCGGCGGCGCGGCGGACCGGGAAGGGGACCCGATCGAGCCAGGCGAGGCGGAGCACCCGCTGCAGGGACCGGTAACCGGCGAAGAGTTCATCGCCGCCGTCGCCGGTGAGCACCACCTTCACATGCCGGGCGGCGAATTCCGAGACCATCCAGGTGGGGATCGCCGAGCTGTCGGCGAAAGGTTCGCCGAAGTGTTTCACGATGCGGGGCACAAGATCGACGGAGTTGGCTTCGAGAACGACTTCCCGGTGGTTCGTCCCATACTTGCGGGCGACCAGGCGGGCGAGGCCGAGTTCGGAGAACTCGCGCTCGTGAAAGCCGACCGAGAAGGTGTGAACGGGCTCGCTGGTCTGACGGGCCATCGAGGCGACCACGGAACTGGAGTCGAGTCCGCCGCTGAGCAGCGCACCCAGAGGCACGTCGGCCACGAGACGGCATCGGACGGCCTCGTCGAACCGCTCGCGAAGCTCCTCGCACGTGGCTTCTTCATCATCGAGGCGGCCGTCCGGCTCGAGGACCGGCGGGGGCAGGCGCCAGTAGCGCCCCTGGCGGATCCGGCCCTGGCGGTCGAACAGGAGCCAGGTTCCCGGGCGCAGTTTTCGCAATTCGCGAAAGGCCGAGTACGGGTCCGGGATGTATCCGAAATGCAGGTAGAGCTGGAGGGCCTGGCGGTCCAGGCTTAGGGGAAGTCTCAGAGGCCGGAAACAAGAGAGCTCGCTGGCGAAATAGAGACCGTCGGGGAGGACTCCGTAGTAGAGCGGCTTCTTGCCGAAGCGGTCCCGGGCCAGCAGCAGACGCCGGCGCTCGGCGTCCCAGATGGCGATGGCGAACATGCCGTTGAGATAGTGGAAACAGTCCGCTCCATGGTCTTCGTAGAGATGGACGATGACTTCCGTGTCGCTACGGGTTCGGAAGCGGTGGCCACGGGCGAGGAGCTGGTTCCGGAGTTCCCGGAAATTGTAGATTTCGCCGTTGAAGACCACCCAGACGTTACCGCGCTCGTTGGCGATGGGCTGGCGGCCGGTATCGAGGTCGATGATGCTGAGCCGCCGCATCCCGATGCCGCACGCGCCGTCGGTGTGAATGCCTTCATCGTCGGGCCCGCGGTGGACCATCTCCCGGCACATCAGCTCGATGTCAGTGCGGGCGGCGGGCTTATCCTTCCTGAAATATCCGGCGATGCCGCACATAAAAGAAGAGTACCCCCCAACCGGGGCCGGGCCGGCTGTTGCTGTCAGTGTAGCATCGGGTCTGAGCCGGCGAAGTCCGAATTTTGCCGTATTACTGTGTTGTAATGAGGGTTAGCTCGACGGCGCCTCCCGGCGAGATCCGGCGCCGGGGCCGTCTGGCGGCGCGGGACTGGTGACCGCCGTGGCCCGGGTAAGCAACCATTCCATGCCGCAATCGACGGAGCCCCAGAGGGAATCAGCGGCGGCCGGGCCGCCTCTCGTCGCTCACCTGATCTACCGGCTGACGCGGGGCGGTCTGGAAAACGGACTGGTCAACCTGATCAACTCGATGCCGGGTTCCCGGTACCGCCACGCGGTGCTCTGCATCACCGGCTTCGACGACTTCCGCGACGAGATCCGGCAGCCCGGCGTGCCCGTGTTCGCACTGGAAAAGCGGCCCGGGCACGATCCCGGCTACTACCGCCGGCTCTGGGTTCTGTTGCGGAAGTTACGGCCGCAGATCCTCCATACCCGGACGTTCGCGGCCCTAGACTCGCTGTGGGTCGGGGTGGCGGCAGGCGTGGCGGCGCGGGTGCACGGCGAGCACGGCCGCGACCTGGACGACTGGGCGCGGGAGCCGCGGCGCCGGCGCGTGGTCCGCCGATTAACCGACCGGATCATCGACCACTACATTGCGGTGAGCGACGACATCGCCACCTGCCTCCGCCGGCATCTCGGCGTGAGCGCCCAGCGCGTCACCCGCATCTACAACGGCGTCGATACGAAGCGTTTCCACCCAGCCAAGGAGCCGTCACGAAGCGGATACCCACCCGGATTTGAGGAGCCCGAGGCGCTAATCATCGGCACGGTAGGCAACCTGCGGCCGGTGAAGAACCCGGAAGGGCTCGTCCGGGCGTTTTCGCTGTTGCGCCGGGTTTGCGAACAAGAGTGGGAGCGGCTGAGGCTCGTGCTGATCGGAGAGGGGCCGCTGTTTAACGCCTGCGCCGGTCTGGTGAGCGCTCTCGGCCTCGAGGGCCGCGTGTGGCTCGCCGGGAGGCGCTCCGAAGTGCCGGAGTTGCTCCGGGGCATGGACATCTTCGTGCTGCCCTCCCATGCCGAAGGGACCTCGAACGCGATTCTCGAGGCGATGGCGACCGGATTGCCCGTGGTGGCGGTGGATACCGGCGGGAACGCGGAGCTCGTGCGGCACGAAGAGACGGGGCTTTTGGCGGCGTCGTCCGAGCCCGGCGCCCTGGCGGCGACTCTGGCGCGCTACGTAAGGGACGGCGAGCTTCGGCGCCGCCATGGCGCCGCGGGGAGGGTGCGCGCCGGAAGGTTCAGCTTAGAGGAGATGGCCGGGGCGTACGCCGCTGTGTACGATCGCGTTCTGGAAAACAGCCGGCGGGAGAACGCGCGGCCATGAGGTCCAGGGACGACACCCAGAACCCAAGGTGACAAGGTACCCTTGAAAATGGCCGGCCGTAGCGATTCGGGCCCTTCCCGTGTTTAGCTTATGGTCCGGCGGTTCCGACGACAGTGACGACCGACGGTCATCAGCCCAGTACGGCTTCCGGCGCCCACGGGGACGACGGCCACTGGGAGGCGCGCCCGGGCGGCGGGCTCCGGGTTCTGACGATCACCTGCTCTTATCCGAATCCGTGTGAGCCGGGCCATTCGCCGTTCGTGCGAGCGCGCCTGCAGCATCTTGCCGCGCTGGCTTCGGTCCGGGTGATCGCCCCGGTGCCGCTCATCGACTGGGGCAATCCGAAGGGGCGCCTGTGGCAAAGCTTTTCGATTCCGCGCCGGCGGCAGGACGGGCCGATCGAGGCGCTACATCCGAAGTGGGCCTATCCGCCCGGGGGCACGCCGGTGAACGTAGCCTGCTTATTCGTGCGGCTGATCGGTTTGGTGCGGCGATTTTGCAGGCATCCGGGCGTGGACGTGATCGATTCTCATTTCCTTTACCCGGATGGCGTGGCGGCAGTGTGGCTGGCGCAGGCCGTGGGACGTCCGTGCGTAGTGACGCTGCGGGGGAACGAACTGGCGAACGCCCGGCACCCGCTGCGGCGGCGGCTGATGCGGTGGGCGGCGACGCGTGCTTCGGCTCTGATCACCGTTTCGGAGGAGCTGCGGCTCTTCGCGATTTCGCTCGGAGCCCCGGCCGGCCGCGTTCATACAGTGCCGAACGGCGTGGACACGTCGATGTTCTATCCTCGGGAACGCCGGGCGGCGCGTGAACGGCTCTCGGTGGACGCGGACGAGAAGGTGATCTTGTCCGCTGGCGCTCTCATCCCGCGCAAGGGCCATCATCGGGTGGTGAAGGCGTTGGGCGCCTTGGCGCGGCATGGACTGGAGGCGACGCTGCTGATCGCCGGCGAGGAGAACCGCGACGGGCGGTTCGAAAAGGAGATCCGCCGGACGGTGGAAGAGACGGGAATGGCGCGGCGGGTCCGTTTCCTGGGCTTCTTGAGCCACGAGGAGCTCGCGACGGCGATGAGCGCGGCGGACGTGCTTTGCCTGGCGAGCAGCGCCGAAGGCTGGCCGAACGTGGTGCACGAGGCGTTGGCCTGCGGCACGCCGGTGGTGGCAACCGGGGTCGGCGCGGTGCCGGACATGATCCCTAGCGGCGACTACGGCCTGGTCGTAACGCCCGGCTCGCAACCCGAGCTTGAGGCGGCGCTCGGCGAGGCCCTGCGCCGGAGTTGGGACCGGGAGGCGATCTCGCGCTTCGGGCGCGCGCGCTCCTGGGATCACGTGGCCGGGGAAGTGTTCGAGGTGCTCTCGGCAGTGAGCGCCGGGACAGGGCCGGAAGCGGGGTAGGGGGATGTGCGGCATCGCAGGTATCTTGAACTTTGACCTGGAAAAGCCCGCTTCGCGCGAGACCATCGAACGGATGTGCGCGGTGACGCGGCACCGGGGCCCTGACGACCACGGCGTCCACCTCGACGGCCCCGTGGGGTTGGGCTTCAATCGGCTGAGCATCATCGACCTCGCCGGCGGGCATCAGCCGATGAGCAACGAGGACGGCAGCGTCTGGGTCGTCTTCAACGGCGAGATTTACAACTTCCAGGAGTTGCGGGCCGACTTGCGGTCCCGCGGCCATGTTTTTGCAACCCGGTCCGACACCGAAACCATCGTCCACGCCTGGGAGGAGTTCGGCGAAGAATGTGTGAGCCGGCTGCGGGGCATGTTCGCCTTTGTGGTGTGGGACGCGCGCCGGCGGCTGCTGTTCGGTGCGCGGGACCGGCTCGGCATCAAGCCTTTCTACTATTTCCACGGACGGGATTTCTTCGCCTTCGCCTCGGAGTTGAAGAGTCTGGTGGAGCTGGACGGGGCCCCTAGGGAGATCGAGCCGGCGGCGCTGCCCGGCTACCTACGCCACCGCTACGTAATCGGCCCGCGGACGATGCTCAAAGGGGTCCGGAAGCTGCTGCCCGGCGAGTGCTTCACGGTGCGGGGCCGGGAAGTGAAGCGGCGGCGTTACTGGCGCCTCCGGCTGGATGGAGTCCGCCGCATCCCAGAGCGCGAGGCGCTGGAGCGGTTCGAGGCCCTGATGGACGAGACGCTTCGCCAGCACCTGATCGCGGACGTGCCGCTCGGGGCGTTCCTTTCAGGGGGGCTCGATTCGAGCGCGGTGGTCGCGTGGATGGCGAAGCTCGGCGTCGCCGACATTAAAACGTTTTCGATTGGCTACGACAGTCCGGAGAGCGAGCTGCCATACGCGCGCCTGGTGAGCCGGCGCTTCGGCGCCGACCATCACGAGGTGGTGCTGACGCCCGGAGAGTTCGCCGAAGACCTGCCGCGCATCGTCTCGCTGATGGACGAGCCGGTGGCCGACGAGGCGGCGCTGCCCCTGTTCCACATCGCCCGGTTGGCTCGCCGAACGGTGACAGTGGCCCTTTCCGGTGAAGGCAGCGACGAGATCTTCGGCGGCTACCCGATCTACCGCACGATGATGACGATCGAGGCGCTGAATCGCATCCCTCTGGCGGGGGCGGCCGGACGGGTGTTCGACCGCTTTGCGGACGGCAAGCTCCGCAAATACGGGCGGATGTTGGGCAAGCCGATCGAGCGCCGTTACGGCGGCGTCAGCACGGCCTTTCCGGAACACGAGATCCCGGAGCTCCTCGCGTACGAACATTTTCCGGCCGGCGAAGATCCGATAATCCGGCTGTACCGGGAAGCCGACGGCCTGCCGCTGTTGCACCGGATGGCCTACGTGGACATGAACACGTGGCTGGCCGACGACCTGCTGGTGAAAGCCGACCGCATGAGCATGGCGAACTCGCTGGAGCTACGGGTGCCGTTCCTGGACCACAAGGTTGTAGAGTTCGTCTATTCCCTGCCGGTAGGTTTGAAGATTCGCGGAGCGCGGGCGAAATACCTGCTGAAGAAATCAATGGAAGGCAGGCTGCCTCGCCGCATCATCCACCGCCCGAAGAAGGGCTTTCCGGTGCCGCTCGAGAGCTGGTTCCGGGACCGTCTGGCCGCGTATGCCCGCGACGTGCTCTTTTCCCACGGCAGCGGCATTCAGGACCACTTTCGCCGCGGCATGGTAGAAGAGATACTGCGGCAGCACGAGACGCGGGACCGCAGCAATGAGATCTACGCCCTGCTCGTATTCGCGCTCTGGCACCGGCGCTACGTTTGCCGGGCGGACTGAGGTTCCGCGCCGGAGGCGACCAACGACATGAAGATTCTCGTCACTGGTGGAGCCGGATTCATCGGTTCGCACGTAGCGGAAGCGCTGCTGCGCCGCGGAGACTCCGTAACGATCCTCGATGATTTCAACGACTATTACCCGCCGGAGTTGAAACGGCGGAACGTGGAAGAAGTGAGGGTTGCGGGCGCCGTGGAGGTCGTCGAAGGCGACATTTGCGACGCCGCCGCGGTAGACCGGGCTTTCCGGAGCGGCCGGCCGGATGCGGTGATTCACCTCGCGGCCCGGGCCGGCGTGCGGCCCTCGTTGAAGGATCCGCTGCTCTACGAGCGGGTAAACATACACGGCACGATGGTGCTGCTGGAGGCCTGCCGGAAGCATGGCGTGCGGAAGTTCGTGTTCGCCTCGTCGAGCTCGGTCTACGGAGCCGAGAAGCGCGCGCCGTTCCGGGAGGAAGGCTCCGAACTACGGCCGATCTCGCCGTACGCGGCGACGAAAATCGCCGGCGAGAAGATCTGCTACACCTATTCGCACTTGTGGGGACTTGACGTCACCTGCCTGCGGTTGTTCACCGTTTACGGGCCGCGGCAACGGCCCGATTTGGCCATCCGGAAGTTTATCGAGCGGATCTTGCGCGACGAACCGATACCCGTGTACGGCGACGGATCGAGCGGCCGCGACTACACTTTCGTGGCCGACACCGTAGCGGGCATTCTGGGGGCGTTGGCGTACGACGGCGGCTGGGAGGTGTTCAATCTCGGGAATTCGCACCCGGTGCGGTTGTCGGAGCTGATCGAGACGATCGAGAAGTGCTTGGGCAGGAAGGCGCGCATCGAGCGGCTGCCGGACCAGCCCGGCGACGTGCCGCTCACTTACGCCGACATCTCGAAGGCGCAGAGGGCGCTGGGGTACCGTCCGACCACGAAACTCGAAGAGGGGATCCGGATCATGGCCGAGTGGTGCGCCGCGCGACAGGGCCTCCAGGCATAGCCGGTGGCTGGTGAGCCAGCGAAACAGGTCAAGCGGGCCGCAGAACCTTCTCCAACGCCGGATATGCCAAGCGCCCGTTCCAACGGTGGCCGCCGTCGAACTCGTCCATCTGGAGCTGGTCTTCGGCGCCGAATGCGCGATAGGCCTGCCGGATCCGCTCCCACGCCGGCGGGATCCAGTCGCGGACCATGAGTGGATCGCGGCGGCCGACGACCCAAACGCAAGGCCGCGGAGCGATGAGCCCGGAGATTTCCGGCACGTCACCGTATTCGAGCAGGCCGGGGATCACCTGGGCTCCACAACTGTAGCGGTGCAGGATCCGCTCTTGCATGACATTCAGCGCTCCCGCGATCACGGCGACGCGGATGCGGGGTTCCAGCGCCGCCGTAAGCATGGTCATCCTGCCACCGTAAGAGAGGCCGACGCAGCCCAGCCGGTCCGCGTCCACGTCGTGCCGGCGGGCGAGCAACTCAAGCGCCCAGAGGGCGTCTCGGAGGTTTTCCGCCATGAGGACCTTACCGAGGAGCTGCATCCGGACAAAGGTCACCGCGCAAGGGTCGTCTCCACCGTAGGCCTCGCGGTCATCGAGCCGGCGGCCGAAGGGAGTGAAACAGGGAGCGGCGACGACATAGCCGCGGCGAACCAATTGCAGGCCGTAGTCATAATTGGACCGGGCGATGTTCTTGCGGCGCTCCTCGGTGGTGGCGATGCCCGCCACCGGATCGTACCCATAGGGACCGTGACCGTGCAGGGCCACGATGCCCGGCCGGGGAGCGGATCGGCGCCCGTGGGGCACAAGAACGTAGACCGGCAAGGAGGGCACGCCCGGCGCCTCGAGGACGAGTTCGTGGCGCTGGTGATCCGGCAGTTCGACCACTCGCTCGGTGACGGTCTTCCATTCTCGGGGCGGCGAGTGGGGTCCCAAAAGTTCCCGCAGCTTGGCGGAGAAGGCCCGTTGCCACCGCCGGCAGTCGGCCTCGGTAGAGCCGGCGAACTTCATGCGGAGAGGGGCGTTGTTGGCTTCGCGGCAGATCTGCTCGTGGACCGTGGGCACACGGGCGGTCTCCTGCGGCGGCGTTCGAGCGGCCGCCTTGCCGGCCATTAGGCCGAAGGCGGTTCCCATCCAGGCACGGCGCGTTTGCATGGTCGATCGTCCTCCTCGTTCCGGGCCGGCGGACCCCGGGCGGGCGCCGGCCTTGGAGCGTGCTTTAGTGTATCGCACGGGTCCCGGCTCCCGTGGCCGGGCTGTTTGGCCGGGCGGGGCCGGAATCGTTTTGATACACTTGGGAAGGAACCCGCCCGCGTCCGAGTGCGTCCATAGCGGTTGATATACTGTGAAGTCTTAGTGGGCTAACCCTCTTCCTGTCATGAAGTTCATCGCTTTGTTCTTGCTGCTCGGCGGGACGCTGGCAGCGGAGATCAATTTCCTGACCGGCCAGGCCGCCCGGCTCGTCATCGGCCAGCGGACGTTCACGAGCCAGACACCCGGCGTCTCGGCCCGTTTGCTGGGCGGCGTAGGCGGTGTGGCGTACGCCAACGACATGCTTTTCGTAGCAGACTCGAATCGCTTGAACGCCACTCCGCAGAACCACCGGGTGCTGATCTACAAGAACATCTCCCAGAAGTTCCCCGGACCGCTGGATGAACTTCCGCAGGGGGACCGCTGCCCGGTGTGCCTGGGCGAAGCGGACGTGGTGCTGGGGCAGAAAGACTTCGAGAGCGCCGAAGAGGTCGTGCCGCCCGGTCCGGACACGCTGCGGCGTCCGCTGGGCGTGGCTAGCGACGGCATCCGGCTAGCGGTGGCGGACACCGACAACAACCGGGTGTTGATCTGGAACTCGATCCCCACGGTGAACGGTCAGCCCGCCGATATCGTGCTCGGGCAGAAAGACTTCACGAGCAACAAGTCCAACGGTTTCAATCCCCGCCAGGACAGCTTGAAGGGGCCGCAGGGCGTTTGGTGGCAGGACGGCAACCTGTGGGTGGCCGACACCGGAAACAACCGCGTGCTTATGTGGCGCAATCCGACGCAAAACGGGCAACCGGCGGACTTGGTGCTCGGCGCCCCGGATTTCACGACCTTCGTGCAACCGGATCTGACGCAAGAGAACCCGAAGGCCAGCGCCAAAACGCTGCTGACTCCGGTCTCGGTGAGCAGCGACGGCCAGCGGCTGTACGTGGCGGACCTGGGGCACAACCGGGTGCTGATTTGGAACACGATCCCCACGCGGAACGGCCAGCCGGCTGATGTCGTCATTGGGCAGCCGGACATGGAAGCGCGCCTCTCGAACAACTCCAAAGGGGTGTGCGAGCCCACCGGCGAGGATCAAGATGGCAATCCTACTTACCCGCCGCGCTGTGCGGCGACCCTCGAGTTTCCGCGGTTCGTGATCTCGGACGGGGAAAAGCTGTTCATCGCCGACGGCGGGAATGACCGCATTCTCGTCTTCAATGAGATTCCCACTGAGAATGGGGCCAAGGCGGACGTCGTCATCGGCCAGATCACCGAGTTCGTCAACAACACTTCCGATGGAGCTTTCCCGGACGACATCGCTGCGGCCGGCACCGTGCGGACGCCGACGTCACTGGCCTGGGACGGCCTGAATCTTTACGCGGCGGACCCGTTCAACCGGCGCGTGCTCGTCTTCACTATGGCCGAGAACCGGGTAGCCTACACGGGCTTGCGCAACGCGGCGAGTTTCGAGGTTTTCGCTGTCGGGCGAGTGACGTTCTCCGGAGAGCCGGCCAAAGACGACGAGGTGACGCTGACGATAAAGAAAGGCGTAGTCAGCGAGGACGAGCGCAGCTACACCTATAAGGTGAAAGAGGACGACAAGATCGAAGAGATCGTGATCGGGTTGTCGCAGGTGATCAACGACGCGAACGACCCGGACGTCCTTGCGGTGCCGAACGCGGCCTTCTCCAGCATCATTCTGACGGCGAAGATCGCCGGCGAGATCGGCAACGAGATCGAGTACAAAGCAAGCGCCTCGAAGGACTCCAAGATCGTCGTCGATACCGCGGGGCCGAAATTGAAGGGCGGAGAGGAAGCGTCGAAAATCGCCCCGTACAGCATTGTCACAATCGTCGGGCAGAATCTGTCGGACGAAACCGTCGCCGCGGACCTGACCCAAGAGAAGCTGCCGACCGAGTTGGGCGGCGTCCAGGTCTACATCGACGGTATCCGCGCGCCCCTCTATTTCGTGTCGCCGACGCAGATCAACGCTCAGATGCCGGTAGAGGTCTTCGACACCAAGAACGTCAGCGCCTACGTGCGGACCGTGCACAAGGACGGCCGCGTCGTGGCGAGCAACGCGATCCCGGTGCCGATCATTCAATTCAACCCCGGCATCTTCGCCCGCGACGGGGTGGATCCGCGGCCGGCGGTCGCTTTCCATTCCAGCAGCCGGGCGATGGGAGTGATCTCGGTGGACGGTACCGCCAAGGAAGGCGACAAGGCCACCGTGATCATCGAGGGGCGCCGTTACACCTACACGATCACGAAAGAAGACGAAGAGGCTGGAGAGTGTCCGGAGGGTCAGGAGACCTGCCGTGAGAAACTCGACATCCAGCAGCGGCGGGTCCGGGACGCACTGATCGAAATGATCAATAGCCAGGACCCGCGGGTGGAAGCGGTTCCGTCCACCCAGTTCGCCCGCATCCGTCTGTTCGCCAGGGTGGAAGGGCCGGAAGGAAACGGTATCCCGTATGGCGCAGAGGTCAGCGACGGGGCCAATATCATCCTGACGCCGACAACGACAGAGCTTTGCTGTGCCAACCAGGCGGGCGCTCCGATCACCGAAGCGAATCCGGCAATGCCTGGTGAGGTCATCTACGTCTGGGCGACGGGTCTCGGACTCATCACACCGGAGGAAGAACGAGCCTTACAGATCACCGGGGTGAAATTCCGCGGCACCGGGCTACACAAGCCGGTGGAGTTCGTTTCCTCGCTCGCCGGGGGTCGAACCGCCAACGTGTTGCATTGCGGCATCGAGCCGGGCACGTTCGGACTCTACCGGTGCGACCTCCAATTGAACCAGGGGCTGCCCACCAACCCGCTGACTCCGCTGACGATCGCCCAAGGGTTCCAGGTCAGCAACATCGTCACGATTCCGGTCTTCGACCCCACGCCCGAAGAACGATAGATCCGCGCGGGGCTGTGGCGCGCTGGCTAGAGCTGTTGAGGATCCCGCACCCTTTGACCTCGCCCCGTCGGAGCGACGCCTTTCGATAAAATGGCCGGCTGTGGCCGCCGACGGATCCACCCTGATTGTCCTGACGTTGGCCAGCGTCGCCCTCCTCTTGGCATTGATTCTCGTCGTCCGGATGCACGCCTTCGTGGCGCTGCTGGTGGCCAGCATGGCTCTCGGGCTTTCGGCGGGGATGGAACCGGTGAGCGTGGCGGAGGCCATCAAGTCGGGGATGGGCGACGCCCTGGGCAAGATCGCCATCATCCTGGCATTAGGGGCGATGATCGGCCGCTTCGTCGAGTACTCCGGCGGCGGCCGCGTGCTGGCCAACTGGTTCCTGGGCAAATTCGGTAAGGAGCGGGCCTCCTGGGCGGTGCTCACGGCGGCCTTCATCATCGGCTTGCCGATCTTTTTCGACGTCGCCTTCATCATCCTGGCGCCGGTGATCTGGAACCTGGCGCGAGAGTCGAAGAAGTCGATCCTGTTCTTCGGCTTGCCGATCGCCGCCGCGCTCACGGTGACCCACGCTCTGGTACCCCCGCATCCGGCGCCGGCGGCGGCAGCGGCAACCCTCGGGGCGGATCTCGGCAAGACGATCGTCTATGGGATCCTGGTCTCGATCCCGATGGCCGTCGTCGGCGGCATCTTCTACGGCACGCGGATCGCCCGGCGGATCTTCGTGCCCGTGCCCGCGATCGCAGAGACCCTGGCTTCGAAGAACGACAAGACGGACATTCCTCCGCCCCGCGTCTCGCTCGTGATCGCCGTTCTACTGCTCCCCATCGGCCTAATCTTCGCCGGTACCCTGGCGCAAATGGCGGACTTGCCCGGCAAAGACTACCTGCTGTTCATCGGCGATCCGGTGATCGCCCTGTCGATTTCGCTCCTGCTGGCGGTGCTGTCCATGGGATTCGGGCGCGGGCTAAGCCGGGACCGGGTGACGAGCATGGCGACCGAAGCCTTGGGGCCCATCTGCTCGCTGCTGCTCATCACCGGCGCCGGCGGGTCCTTCAAGCAGGTGATCAATGACTGCGGCGTGGGGCCTTACGCCGGCAACCTGCTGGCCGCTTCCGGCATCTCGCCGCTCATCGTCGCCTACCTGATCGCGGCCCTACTGCGCATCGCACAAGGCTCGGCGACGGTGGCCATCATCACCGCGGCGGGCATCGTAGCTCCCATCGTTCAGAACATCCCGGGTTATACGCCGGAGATGCTCGTGCTCGCGATCGCTTGCGGGGGGACGATGCTCTCTCACGTGAATGATTCCGGCTTCTGGATCGTGAACCAGTATCTCGGCCTCACTGTTCCTCAGACGCTGGCCACCTGGTCGGTGATGAAAATCATTGTCTCAGTGGTGGGGTTCGCCGTGGTGATGGCTGCACAGGCTTTGTGGTTCTAGCGGCGGGGGTACGGAATCGGCGGTCTTCCCAAAGGAAGTCGTGAGCGTTTCCCGCCGCCGGTCCGAGTGGACTGGGTCCGGGAATCAGCAGGTTAGAGAAAGGAGGGGGAGATGGTGCGGATGAGAGGACTCGAACCTCCACGGGGAATACCCCACAACGACCTCAACGTTGCGCGTCTGCCAGTTCCGCCACATCCGCACACTAACACGCGGCGAGCCGTAAAGCTCTACTGGTTCGGAGCCTGTCCCCCCGGGGAGGACGGCTCAGAGCCCGAAGAAGACTGCCCCGGAGGCGGAAGCTCGAGTGGAATCGTGCGCGACTCTCCCGTAGCCGGATCCGTCACGGTGACTGACGGCTGACCGGTTGCCGGCTGCGACGCTTGGCCTGCCGGCGGCGTCGCTGGGGGAGTCGTCGTTTCCTGCTGCTGCACCTGGCCGGCCTGGGTTTCCAGCACCGACGTGCCCGTCCCGGTCTGCTTCGTGGATAGGATCGAGAGGGCGATCGACGTCATCATGAAAATCGCTGCGGCAGTGGTCGTCGCCTTCGACAGCACCGTGGCCGATCCGCGAGGCCCGAACGCCGTCTGGGACCCCATTCCGCCGAAGGCGCCAGCCAAGTCCGCTGCTTTCCCGCTCTGCAGAAGCACCACAATTACCAGAAAGAAGCAGACCAGGACATGAAGAATTGTCAGTGCGATAACCATCAGCAACCCGGTGCAGGCACAACCCGCCCCGCGGGTTGACGCCTTCTTCTAAACCCTAGTATACGGAAACCCCGCCGGGGTAGTCAAAAGCCCGTCGGAGGTGTTTTCGAGTAGTCCCGGCGGGTCCTCGACGCCTTTCCGCAGGCGGCTTTTTCCGCTTCCCGGTCACTTCAGAGCGAAAACCCGGTAACCTAGAGAATTGGAGAGCACGCATGGAACTGCTACGTCACGGACAATTGCGCGAACTGATCGAACCGGTCACGCCACCCTGCGTATCTATTTACATCCCCACACACCGGAGCGGGGCGGAGGTCAAGCAAGGCCAGATTCGGCTGAAGAACTTGCTCAAGAAGGCCGAGGACCAGCTCGCGTCCCAGGGACTGCGCCAAGGGGAGATCAAGGAGATGCTCGAGCCGGTGCAGAACCTGTGCGAAAACTCCGGATTCTGGCAGTACCAGAGCGATGGGCTGGCGGTTTTCCGCTCGGCGGACAAGTTTCTCTATTATCGTCTGCCGCTCCACGTGGACGAATTGCTGGTGATCACCGACCGCTTCCACGTGAAGCCGCTGCTGCGTCTGTTCACCGAAGACGGGCGGTTCTACTTGCTTGCGCTGAGCAAGAAGGAGGTGCGGTTCTTCCAGTGCACACGGTTCGGCGCCCGGGAGATCGCCCTTCCGCAAGGTACCCCTCGAAGCCTGTCCGAGGTCCTGGCGTTGAAGGGCACGGAGAAACAGGTCCAGGTGCATACCGCTGGCGCCGCAGCGCTGTTTCATGGCCACGGGTCGCGCACGGAGGAAGAGAAGCAGGACCTGCGGGAGTTCTTCCGCTTGGTGGACCGCGGCGTCCATGAGGTGCTGCGGGACGACCACGCCCCCCTGGTGCTGGCGGGAGTCGAATACCTGCGGGCCATTTACCGGGACGTGAACACCTACCCGCACCTGATTGAAAACGGCGTCACCGGCACGCCGGAGGGTCGGCGGCCGGAAGAACTCCAATCGAAAGCCTGGGCTGTAGTGGAACCTCACTTCCGCCGGGCGAGAGAAGAGGCGGCCCGGCGTTTCCAGGACTCAGTGGGCGCCGGCAAGGCCTCGACCGATATCAAGACCGTAGTGCCGGCCGCCTGCCAAGGCCGGGTGGACCAGTTGTTCGTCGCTGTGGGCAAACAGATCTGGGGGACCTGGGATGAGAGCAGCCAGACGGTGGAAGTACACGAGGAACGGCGGCCCAGCGACCGGGATCTGCTGAATTTCGCCGCGATCCAGACTCTGTTGCAGGGAGGAGCCGTCTACGCGGTGCCGGAAGCCGAGGTTCCCGGCGGGGGCTTGCTCGCCGCGGTCCTGCGGTTTTGAGGCGGCAAGCGAGGCCTGGATTCGCCGGCCCGGCAATGCAGAAAAAAGGGCCGCCGGCCCTTCCGGGCTAGCGGCCGCAGCATCGAAGCTTGCTCGAGCGGGCGTCAGTGCATCAGTACTCCATGTCGTGCGGCGGACCGCCGCCGGCGGGCTCTTTCTTCTTCTCCGGGATCTCGCAGACCATGGCTTCGGTGGTCAGCGCCAGGGCGGCAATCGAGG
>CAYWXL010000019.1:26637-70199 GCA_964461995.1 uncultured Solibacteraceae bacterium | reverse complement strand
AAGACGCTCATCTCAGCTCCGGTTCTCCCTGACGATCAATGCCGTCCCGCCGCGGTGGACGCCCTGGAAGCGCAGCTCGACGGCGTCGCCTTCCAGGCGGCAACTCGGGTAGGTGGTGTTGTCGTAGGGGTCGGTGAAAGAGAAGTCGTAGAGGGCCCCTTGCTGGCTGAGGAAGAACTCCTCGAGCGACCGCAGCTCTTCTTCGTCCAGCAGCTCCAGCCGGATCACCCAGGCCTTGAGAGGCGAGCCGTACCGGCGGTAGCGCTGCTCGGAGCCATCGACGAACCGCAGCACCCGCGTGGAATAGCTGGCCGTCCGCCGCGCCGGATACTGCATCACCGCGCCGGTCTTGAGCTTGGGGAACTCCGCCATCGCCTCACAACTCCGTCACCACGTCGCCGAGGGCGTGGGAGTTGAGCAGCGCCTCCCGCACCGCCTGGGCGATCTCCGTGCTGTGGTCGAGGAACGACCGGCTGTCCATCGCCTGGACCTGGACGGTGACGTTGGCCGCCGGCTGCGCCGGCACGGTCCGCGGCAGCCCGTCCTGGGCGTACCGGATCGGATGAAGCCCCGGGGAGGCTCCCAGAATGCCGGCGTCCACCTGAAGCTGCGGCGGCAGGGAGAAGGCCGCCGGCGCCGGCTGGGGCTTCGGCCGCCCGCCTCCGAAGAGCTTCCCGATCAGGGAGACCAGCCCGAGGCCGCCGCCCAGGAACGAGAGCACGGTCCTGGCGATCGAGCCAGCCGTCGCGCGACGGCCGCCGGCAGCGCGCACCAGCGAGTTCTCGATCACCGCCCGCGTGTTGGCCTCGGTCGTCTCCGTCTGGCGCCGCGCGGCGTTGGTCAGCTCGGCCAGTTGCCGGTTCAGCTTCTCGATCTGGCCGCCGCCGGACGGAGCCACGCCACCCGTGATCTGCGCCAACAGTACGCTCCCGGTACCCGGGTTCGGGCGTCCCGGCTCGCCCTTTTCCGGACGCGGAACGGCAAGCTCCAGGCGAAGCTCCGGCCCGGCGCCGGCGGCGCGCGGGCCGGCTCCCGCCAGCCGCTCCAACAATCTGTTCAGTTCATTCTTCGCCATCAGCCACCTCGCGCCGATACTCGTTTTCCAGCACGCAGAGCGCCTCCACCGTCTTGGCCGGAAGCGTCTCCAGGGGCCGGCCGCCCACGAGCTTCCGCACCGTGAACTCCTCCAGCCAGGCCATGCTCTGCGGCGTGATGTAGGAGACCGGGCACTCTTCCGCCACCGCGTGCTTCCGGATCCACACCGGCCGCCGCGGCGCCGGGGCCCGGCCGCCCAGCCAGCCGCAGTTGCGCCGTTTCTCCAGGCCATTGCGCCGGCAGTCGTCGCACTTCCACCCGGCCTGGTTCGCGAACTGGAAGTGGAAGGCGACGATCAGTTTTTTCGCTCTTCCTCGCTCAGGCCGCACTCGGCCTTGATCGCTTCGACGATCTCCCGGCACAGGTCTTCCGGACCGCAGGTGATCAGCAGCTCCGGCGTGGCGGGCTTACCGTCGATCGTCAGCCCTTCGATCTCGCACAGGCCCCACTCGAGATAGAGCCGCTCGATCTCGTTGGCGATGGCCGCCGCTTCGACGCGCTCTTCCGGCGTATCGCCCGCTTCGAGAAACCCGAGCTTCGAGGCCAGCTCCCGCACCCGCTTGGTCAGCTCGATCCGCCGCCCGAACGACATGCGGACGATACGGTACGCCACGTCGTCGGCCACTTTCGATTTCCTCTTGACTGTGCTCTCGTACTCCATCGCTTCACCCGATCACCCGAACGCAATGAAGATCTCGTCGTCGGTCACGCCCTGGGCCCGGCAGTTGCGGAAGCGCCATTCGAGCTTCACCTCGTCGTCGAGGAACTCCGGCGCCTCCAGCACGACGCTCTTCAAATACACGCCGCAGAGCTGCGAGGGCTGCTCGCCGAGCTGGAACATCACGCTCACCGGGCTGCGGTTCCGCGCCGCCTGGTAGAGCTGGGTGGTCTGGGCGTCCGGTTTCGCGTAGAGGGAGAAGTCCACCGTCACCTCCCGCCGCCCGGCGGCCACGCAGCGCGGCTGCGACATGCCGAACTCGTTGGCCCGCAGGTCCAGATCGTTGTCCAGCAGCACCTCGGCGCTGGTGAGGGTGAAGAACTGGTCGGGGTTGGTCCCCAGCCACGCCTGGCCCAAGTGGCCCGGCACCAGGGCATAGTCGAGCTCCACCGGCGTGGGTTCGGCGGGGAACGACGTCAGGCCCGCCTGCCCGGAAGTGAAGCTGGCGCTGTCGATCAGGTCCGCCGCCGCGCCGCTGAAGCGGAACTGGTGGAAGTCGCCGTTGATCTCCACCGCCACCCGGTTCACCGCCGCGCCGGCCAGGATCCGCTGGACGGCTTCGGCCGGCGTCCAGTAGTCGAAGATGGTGGCGCTGGGCAACTGCGAGGCGGGCGCGTAGGTCACCGTGCGGTCCACCGGCCAGCCGGCCGCCTGGTTGGCGGTGAACGGCGCGTTGAGCACCACCGTCTGGGTATCGACGATAGCGGTGACGAAGCGGATCTCCCCGCCGCAACTGATCGCCTGGCCCACCGACAGCCCGTGGGCGGCGGTCAAGCGCAACTGCGTGCCGGTGATGGCGTCTACAGTGCCGCCGGAGAAGCTCAGGGGAGTCCCGCCGAGCCCCGCCTGGAGCAGGACGCCGTGCGGCGGCTCGGCGTCCGCCGGCGACCAGCTCGTCATGTACGTGGTGAGCTCGAAGCTGGTCTCGCGGCGGAGGCTGGACGGCAGTCCGGGGAAGGTCCGGCCGCCCGTCTTGTCGCGCCGGTCCACCCGTTCGGTGACGTGGCTGACGGCCAGTTTCAGCGCCGGCAGCGCCCGGGCGGCGGCCACGTCGGCCGCGATGGCGTAGCTCTGCTCCAGCGCCGCGAGAAAGCGATTCTCCTTAGATGAAACGTAACAAGGCATTCTTCTTACTCCGCTGTGGCATTCGCCGGCCCGGCTCCGCTACGGCTGGCTGACCTCCACCCGCAGCAGCACCTTGGCCGACTGGACGTAGTTGCGCCCGCCGCCTTTGGGCGCCGCATACTGGATCTCGTAGTTGCCCCCGTAGACGATCCCCTGGCCCCAGTCGCCCCGGTTGGTCTCGAGCACGTCGGTGACGGCCTCGGTATAGAGTTGGAGGCGGCGTTCCAGCTCGTGGGGCGTCTCGGCCGAGAGCCAGACCTCCACCACCGCCCGCACCCAGCCGGAGAAGCGCCGGAACTTCTCGCGCTGCTCGTTCGCCACCCGGTCGCAGTAGACGCGAACCGCCGGGCGGGTGACCCGCGCCAGGTCGGCCGCCGGGGGCAGATTGCCGGCCAGGATCCGGTCCTCGCCGATCTCTTCGAGATGCTCGTTCTCGGCCCGGGAGCGCTCGGCGATCGCCTTGGGCAGGCCTTCGCTCGAGCGGAGGATCCCGGCCAGGATCTCGGTCACTGCTCGCGTGGTTCGCGCCATGGCTTCAGCCTCGCAACAGCACCCGGTCGTTCCGGATGAAGTAGGCCGGTTCCTGGCCGGAGCCCGGCGCCGGGCCGTCGGCCAGTCCGGTGGGCGGCAGAACCCACTCGGCCGCCGCGCCCAGCGGCTGGGAGTTCTGCCGTTTCAGGTTCTCGGCGTCGAGCCCCACGTAGACGTCCCAGCCGCTGACGTTCTCCGGCGCGGCCGGGCTCTTCACGGCGATCTCGCCGTCGGCTCCGGGGGTGAAGACGGCCGTCTCGCTCGGCGCTCCGGACTCGCCGGCGGCGTTGCGCCAGGCGATGCGGACGTAGTAGGTGGTAATCGGCGTGGTTCCGGGAATGCCGCGCACTTCGGGCAGCCCCGCCCGGGGCACCGGGTTCAGCGTGATCCCGACGCCGATCCGGTAGAGGCTCTCGGCGGCCCTCCGCGCCCGGCGCCGGTATTCCTTCTCCTTGGCCGGATACCGGCTTTCGACGTGGTTGCCCGCCACGTCGGCGTAGACCAGCGTGAGCGCCAGCAGCGTATGCCACTGTTTCAGCGCCGGCGTCACCACCACGTTGCGCAGGGTGAGCCCGGCGTTCCGCCCGCCCGGCACCTGGCCGGTGCGCCGCACCAGAAACTCCTGCAGCTCGATGCCGATCTCGGCCGCCGCCAGGGCCAGCTTGCGGTCCAGATCGACCCGCTCGGCCCCGGCGACGTCGAGGATGCTCGAATCGTAGGCGGTGAGGTCCTCGATCCCGGAGATGGGTCCATCGGTGAACAACGGCATGGCAGTGTCCTTCCGGGGCCGCTAGCTCGTGCGCTTGGACCGCGGCTCGCCCTTGGTCTTGCCCCGCCATTCGGACTCGGGAACCACGGCGATCTTCAACTGGTTCACCGCGGCCAGCTCCCTGGCCCGCTCGGCGGCGGCCTTCTGTTCGGCCCGGAACGCCTTGGCCTCTTCGTCGGCGGCCAGCCGGGCGCGCCCTTCGACGATCAGCTTGGCGGCGACGCGCCGGGGCACTTCGTTGATGACGCCGGCCTTGCCGCCATCGGGGGTTTCGCAACTGACGACGCAAACGTCGCCGTCCGGCAATTGAGCTTCGATCTCGTGGATCTTGCGGTAGTAGACTTTCAAATCCATCTTTCGTTTTCTCCTCGAGGGCAAAAATGAAAGAGTCCCGGAAGCCGCTTCCGGGACCCTCTCGAATCGAGCCTCGCCCGGCTATCAGGTGACGACGTGCACGCCGAACTCGTTCCGCAGCACGCCGACGCCGTAGAGCACGTCCACGGTGAACTGCTGGGCGAGCGTGTCCGGCTGGTAGCTCATCAGCACCCGGATGCCGAAATTGCCGAGCTCGGCGTACTCGGCCACGGCGCCCGTCCCCGGCAGAGGCTGGGGCAGCCGCCGCACGACCAGGCCGATGGCGTCGCGGGCGAAGGCGAGGTTGTGGGTGGCGACCGGTGCGCTGCCCGTCTTGGCGACGAACTGCGACCGGAAGACGTAGAAGTCCTTGATCTTGCCCACGGTCCCTTCCACCACCGCCCGCAGGCCCGCTTCGCCGGCCGTCTGGAACTCGCTGAAGCGCTGGATCTGGCGCAACTGCGAGTAGGTGTCGCCGTCCACCACCAGGTACTTCGACTGGCCGGCCGGCACCTTGGCGTTGAACAGCGTGGTCTCGGCCTGGTCCACCACCGACTCGGTGATCGCCGTCCCGGCGGAGCCCACCGACGGGTTGGCGGTGAACTGGGAATAGAGGTTGAGCAGGTCGGATTCGATCTTCTCCGCCAGGGCGATCACCGCCGGCTCCATGTAGAGCCGCAGCAGCTCCGGAACGGCCAGCACCTTGGTGACGTCCGGGATCTGGAAGGTTGCTTCGGCGTGCGTGTTCAACACGATCTGGGCGTTGCCGAGGTTCGGGTTCTGCGCCGTGACGGCGCCGCCCTCGGCCAGGTTGTTGGCGCTGAGGCTCGGGGGAATCGGTACGTTCACCGTATCGCCCGCCTGAGCCAGCACCGGCTCGTAGTTGCGATTGACCAGGTTCCCCATGACGAGGTTCCCCATCAAAGCCGGCAGCGCGTCAGCCGCCACCAGCTTGACAATCGCGTTGGCAACGTTGGCAGTCGTAATGGCTCCCATGTTTTCTCCTGTTGTGGTTTAATCCGGCGAACGAACGTTCGCCCCTTGAAGGCCGCCGGCTCGCCGCCGCCTAGGGGCTCGGGCGGGACGGCGACCCCGTGAAGCTCGTTTCCTGGGTTTCCGGGTCCCGGGCGGGGCGCGGTCAGCGTAGGCTCCGGGCGATGGCTTGGGCGATCTGCTTCCGGATCCGGTTCAGATGCTCGGGGTCCATGCCCGGCTTGATGGCGTCGAGGCTGATCGGGGATTCCTCGAGCCCTTCGGAAGCCGAAGCCGCCCCGCTGCCTCCGGGAATCCGCGCCGGCAGCAACTCCGGGTTCTCCTTGGTGAACTTGGCCAGGTAGTCCTGCAGGCTCATCTCGCCGCCCTCGGTGCGGGCCACCAGACGGCCGTCGTCGGTGCGGTAGATGTCGTCCTTCACCGCCCGGTAGCCCAGCTCGACTTTCGTCACGCCCAGGCGCCGGAGCTCGTCCCGGATGGCCGCGCTGCGCTCGGCCTCTTCGGCCAGGCGCCGGCTGCGCTCGTTTTCGGCGATCAGCTCGTTGACGCGGCGCTCGAGCTGCTCCCGCCGCCGGCGCTCCTCGACGAGTTCGGCCTTGTAGGCGGGTTCGGCCTTGGCCTTCTCGGTGGCCAGGTACTCTTCGATGGTTTCGCGAATCAGGGACCGCAGACCCGGCCCCTGCTCCTCGGTGGTCTGGATGATGTCTTGATTCTCTTGCTCCATGTTGGGTCTCCTTGGCTAACTCTCTGTGGGTGCTTCGGAAGCTTCGATCTCGCGGGCGATGCGCTCCTTGACCTCCTGGCTGACGTCGCACAGGTACTTGAAGGCCAGCTTCTTGAAGACCTGCTCCCGCAGCGTCGGCGAGGCGATGCCCAGGTTGAGCAGCCGCTCGGCGTCGTCCAGGTCGCTGCTGAAGTCTCCGATGTCGAAGTCGTCCAGGCCCGAGACGTCCACGGTGACGTCGTCCTCCCGGACGGCCACGATGGCCCGCAGGATGGTCTTCATCATGTCCTTCACCACGTCGCCGTAGGCGCGGAGCACCTCCTGGGTGATGGCGAAGTCGCGCTGCTTGCTCAGCCCGGACTGCAGCGACCGGCTGGAGAACGATCCGCCGGCCTGCGATAGCAGGTAGCAGACGCGATACATCTCTTCCTGGAGCCGCCGCAAATTGTCCGCCGCCACCTGGAAGACGCGGCCCTCGGGCTCGGTCCATCCGAAACGGTCTTCCGGACCGAGCTGGATGTAATAGGACTCGCCGACGATCTGGTTCCACTCGCGGTCGGTGTAGACCACCGGCATGGCGAACAGGCCCATGGTCAAGGCCCAGGAGAGGGCGTTGGACTTGTTGAAGTGCTCGAGCTGCAGCGACGCCGCCTTGTTCATCAGCCACAGCCCCTTGGGCACCTCCATGCGGAAGAGCGGCACCCGGCGCAGCGTGGCCAGAGCGTGCGGCCCGGAGGCGGTCTTCTGGATGACGCCGGGTTTGGCGCCGCCGGATTCCTGGGCGTACTGCTCGAAACGCTCGCGGTCGTAGTAGGTCCACTGCCGGATGCGCTTCACCTCGCCGCCCGGGTCTTTGCTCACCCGGCGCTCGGTGCGCACGACGACCCACTCGAAGTTGCCCTGCTCGTCCAGGCTCCAGTTGGTCACCTGCTCGGGGGAGTACTCGACCAGGTAGGCCCGCGAGGCGCCGCAGGCCTCCTCCTCGGCGCGGGTGCCGGGCCGCTTCCCGGTCCGGGGGAAGTCGATGAGCACGTAGCTGGAGCCGCACACCAGCGTCTCGATCAGCCGCCGCTTGAAGAACTCGGTGAGGCTGGAGCCGCGCTGGTCGCAGTCTTCGGTGAACTTCGAGAGGAACCGCCGTCCGATCTCGTCCTCGCCGCCGGTGATGACGATGGGCTCGCGGCGGAAGAGCGTGGCCGCGTACCAGTCGATGATCGAGCCGATGTAGTTCTCGTAGTAGACGCGGCTGAGCCGTTCGTTGTAGACGTCCACCGGCTCCCGCTGCCGGGGCGTCAAGTAGAACGCGGCGTTGGCCCGCATCTGCTCGCCCCCGGCGTAGAGGTCCCGGTACATCCGCCACAGTGCCTTGCTGGCCGTGTAATCGGGATGCTCTTTGTCGATGCCGTTCACTGTCTGTCGCCTCCCTGGTTTGCGTCGCTGTTCAAATCGGCAGCCGCCTCTTCTGTTCGCCGAACTCGCGCCGGCCCTGGATCTCCTGCCAGACGAGGTAGCCGAGAGCGTCGGAGAGGTGCGTCCGCCGCGGATCGCGCTCCTTGTCGATCACGCTGCTGTTCTCCTTGTAGACAACCTCTTCGAGATCCCGGATCAGCTCCCGGCACCGCGGGTGGATGAACATCCGGACCTCGCCGGCGGCGTTCTTCAACGCCCCGTTGACCGCCGCCACCCGGTCCCGCACCCTGGGGTTGGCCCGGGGCACGACGACGCGGACCTTCTTCATCCCCGCCCGGGAGAAGAAGCGCCGGATGATGGCGTAGTCGGTGGGCCCGCTCGTCCGCGAGTGATCTCCGCTGGCGTCGCCGTAGACCGTCACCCCCTTCTCGTGGCCGCCGTAGCGGCGGTGGAACTCCTCGCAGGCCTGTTCGGTGCCGGCGCGGCTCAGGACGATCTCGTCGAGCACCCGCACCTCGCCGTCGGAGACCTGGGCCACGATGCTGCACATGGGATCGACGTTGAAGTCGAGCGCCCACAGCAGCTTCTTTTCCGGATCCAGCTCCACCGGGCAGACGTGCTCCTCGCGGCGGAACGGCTCGTAGACGCGGCCCTGCTCGATGTTCAGGTACTCGCCGAGCACCTCCTGGCGGAAGAACCTTTCGTCGTAGGTGTGCCGCAGGCGCTCGTAGAAGTCCGGCACCTTTTCGAGGATGTGCCGGTTCTCCATGGGCCTGGCCAGGACCACCGCGTAGTCCGGCGCCGGGTTCTCGACGAAGCGCCGGTAGACCCAGTCGTGGCCTTTCGGGGTCCAGACGGCGAAGCCCGAAAGACGCCGGGCGCGGGGGTCCCGCAGGCGGCCCTCCAGCCGCAGCCAGGCCTCCTCGCGGACGTAGGTGAGCTCGTCGATGCCGAACCAGGCCAGGTTGGTGCCGCGGAGCCGTTCGTACTCTTCGAGGGAGCGCAGCAGGATGCGCGAGCCGGTGTCCTTCATCAGCAGCACGCTTTCGCTCTTGTGCAGCGCGTAGGGGATCCGGTTGCGCTCGAGAATGGCTACCAGGGCCGTCTGCGTCGCGTCGCGCAACATGGGATAGGTGGGAGCGCCGATGAGTCCCAGCCGTCCCGGATTCAGGTAGCTCAGCTTGATCGCTTCCTGGCAGAGCGCTTCGCTCTTGCCCGAGCCGATCGGCCCGGAGAAGCCCTTGAACCGCGCCCGGCACCGGTGGAACTTCGCCTGCGAGGGCAACGGGGCGTATTCTATTTGGCACTCGCATCTTCGTCCCCTGACGGTTCTACCCATGTCACTGTGATCTCCCGGGGCCGCTCGTCCTCAAGCTCCTTGCGCAACTGCAGCAGCCGGACGAAATCCCCGACCGTGGGTTTGAAATCGTCTTGCTCGAGCTTTTCCTCGATGCGCTGCAGCAGGTTATCGAGCTTCCGTAGCCGCTCCTCGGCCCAGCTCCCATCCGGGTTTTCATGTTTGCGGTGGGGCCTGCTGCCGCCGCTTCTCGATGCCGTCTCCACTCTCGTGTCGCCGGTCGCATTCGACGTCCTGTCTTCCGCCATCGTGATTGTTGTTAGTCGATGACGGCGGAAAGTTCGCTTTCCGCCGTGGGGCGTCGCCGTGCGCCGGGCGCAGACGACCATCGCTGCTCTCAGACTAGGCTCGCCACCCCTGCGCGCCGCCCCCCTCCGTGCGGATAACTATGTGAAACTAATGGAGAAACAATTTTTCTACGCGTCGTGACCGTGAAATCGGGATCCCGGGTTTTCGGCCGCCAGCTCATCAGCGGCAGGTGTGGGGAATCGGCCGGCAAGCGCCGGCGGGGCCGTTCGGCGCTCAGGATCCTGAATCGTGGGTCCCGGCGGAAACGTCAGTTTGAAGTGGCAAGGATGTTTCAGCTTTGGCTGCGGCCGGCGTCGTCGGTTTTCCTCGCTGCCTCGCTGATCGCGTGGGGGCAGACTTCTCCCCAGGCGAAATGGCCCCTGCGCTCCATCTCGATTGAGGGCAACACCGTCTACAGCGATGAGCAACTCATCGCCGTCACCGGATTGAAGCTGGGCGAGCCCTGCAACCAGGCCGATTTCGAAGCCGCCCGGGACCGGCTGCTCGCTACAGGCGCCCTGGAGACGGTGGCGTTCCGCTTCGGCCCGGCGAAAACCGGCGACGGTTACGCAGTCACTTTCGAGGTCGCTGAAGTCCAGCAAATGTTTCCGCTGCAGTTTGTCAACTTGGGCGTCGCCGACAAGGACCTGCTGGCATACCTGAAACAGAGGGATCCGTTGTTCACCGGAAAGGGTCCGGGCACCCAACAGTTCCTCGAGCGCTACGCCGCGTACTTGGAGGAATTACTCGCCTCCAAGGGGCGCAAGACAGATGTCCAGGGCGAACTCACCGCCGACGTGCCTGAGGCGTTCTATATCCTCTTCTACCCGAAAGGCGCTCTACCGGTGATCGCGGAGGTGGATTTCCAGGGCAACAAAGTGATTCCCACCCAGCGCCTCCAGGAGGCGATCCACGGGGCGGCCGTCGGAGCGCGTTTCACCGAGGGGCGAATGCGTGCGCTGCTGAACGCCTCGGTGCGGCCCGTATACGAAATGCGCGGCCGTTTGAATGTTCAGTTCCCGAAGATCGAGACGGAACGTGCGGCCGGCGACGTCAAAGGCATCCGGGTGATCGTCACGGTTGACGAGGGCGAGAGCTTCCAGTTCGGCCGCATCAACATCGAGGGGGCGGAGGCGATGGCGGATGCGCTTTACTCGGCCGCGGCGCTCAAGCCCGGCGACGTGGCCAACATGAACGAGGTTGCCGCCGCCGCGTCCCGCATGCGGAAAGCCCTGCAGAACCAGGGGTACATGAAGGCCGCGGTCACCTATAACCGCCGGCTGCGCCCGAAGTCCCACAGCGTGGATATCGTGTTCCGCATCGCGCCGGGTGCGCAGTACAGTTTCGGGAGGCTGTTCGTCGAAGGCCTCGACCTGCACGGCGAACACGAGGTCCGCCGCATCTGGGGAATGAAGCCGGGCGACGTCTTCGACGGCGGCTATCCGGAGTTCTTCCTGGAACGCATCCGTGAACTGGGCGTCTTCGACAACCTGATGAAGACCGACGTCCGGTGGACGGTGCACGAGGAAACGCGCACCGTCGATGTCACGCTTGTCTTCAACCCGCCGCCCGTCAAACCGCATGTCGGCGCCCCATGAGTCCTGCGGAGCTACTCTCTCTTGCCGCTAAATCACTCATTCTGTTATGCTCAGGGTTGGGTTGAGCGCCCTGTTCTCCACCGCCGAGGGAAACCGCTGACGACACGGTGCATCAGCCGTCGGTGTGTGTCCAAGACTTAGGGCGCCGAAGAGGATCCAGTCATGTCAGGTCATTCCAAATGGGCGACGATCAAGCACAAGAAGGCCGCCCAGGATAAGAAACGAGGCAAGCTGTTTACCCGCTTGATCAAGGAGATTACCATTGCCGCCCGAAACGGCGGCGATCCCGACGCCAACCCCCGTTTGCGGACGGCCATCGCGGCCGCCAAGGCCGCCAGTATGCCCCAGGAGAACATCATCCGGGCCATCAAACGCGGCACCGGAGAGATCGAAGGCGGCCAGATTGAAGAGGTGATGTTCGAAGGTTATGGACCGGGCGGGGCCGCCGTAATGGTTCTTGCCGCTACGGATAACCGCAACCGGACCGTGGCCGAGATCCGCCACATCTTCTCCAAGCACGGCGGCAACCTCGGCGAAAAGAACAGCGTGGCCTTCATGTTCGACCGTAAGAGCCACGTACTGATCGAAGGCGACAAGACCACCGAGGACGAGCTGATGGCGGCGGTGCTGGACGCCGGCGCCGAGGATATCCGCAAGGACGGCGACAATTGGGAAGTAATCGCGCCGCCCGAGCAGCATGAGGCCGTCGTAGAAGCCTTGCAGAAGGCCGGTATCGAGACGCTCAACGCCGAGATCGCTTGGCTGCCCCAGAATCTGGTGAAGCTCGAGGGCAAGCAGGCCGAGCAGATGCTGAAACTGAGCGAAGCCTTGGAAGAGCACGACGACGTGCAGAGCGTCTACTCGAACTTCGACATTGATCAGAAAGAGCTGGAGCGGCTGACGGCCTGATCCGCCGCCGGATCCGGGATGCGCATACTGGGTATCGACTGCGGGACCGAGACGACAGGCTACGGCGTGATCGACAGTGACGGGCGCGCGCACCGCCTCGTTGCCGCCGGCGTTATCCGGACTCGTCCCCGTGACCCGCTGCCCGCACGGCTTCGTGTCATCGCCGCTGGCATCCGTGAGGTCGTCAGGGAGCACAAACCCGAAGTGGCCGCCGTCGAGGCGGTCTTTCACGCCGTCAACGTTCAGACGGCGCTGAAGCTGGCCCACGCCCGGGGCGCCACGCTGCTTAGTCTCGCGGATTCCGGTCTCGATTGCGCCGAGTACTCCCCTCTGGAGATCAAGACGAGCGTTGTCGGTTACGGGCGCGCGGAAAAGCGCCAGGTACAGATGATGGTGGCTTCCTTGCTTGGCCTTGCGGAGCCGCTCGACTCCGAGGATGCCAGCGATGCCGTCGCGGTGGCTATCTGCCACGCGACCAATTCCGCGATCTGCCGACGTGCTGGATCGGCGAATTGAGGAGGTTCTTGCGTGCGAGCGCGTAGTGTTTTGATCGCCGCGGTTTTGACGAGCTTTCCGCTGCTGGCGGCCTCCACGGACGAGCCGCGGATCTTCTATTCCCGCGAGCACCCCGGCGCCCGGCCCGCGTACATCCAGATCACTGTCGAATACAGCGGTCGCGCCGTCTACCGGGAGTCCGTGGATGACCCCGACGACGAACCGATCGAGTTTCATCTGCGGCCTTCGGAGGTTCGGGAGATCTTCCATCTCGCGGAGAAGCTCGACCGTTTCCGCAAGCCGCTCGAGTCGAACTTGAAGGTCGCCAACATGGGGCTGAAGACCTTCCGCTGGGAGCAAGGTGACCAACGTTACGAGCAGAAATTCAACTTCTCCAAGAACGCCGATGCTCGCTTGCTCGCCGACTGGTTCGCTCGCATCACCGAGACCGTGCGTCACCGCGTGAACCTCGAACGCACCGTCCGGTTCGACAAGCTCGGCGTCAACAAAGTGCTATTGCAGTTGCAAGTCTCGATGGAAAAGAAACGCCTTGTCGCCGCCGACCAGTTTCTTCCGCTGCTCGATAAGGTGGCGGCGAACGAAAGCTTTCTCAATATGGCCCGAAGCCGCGCCGCCATGCTGGCGAGGGTAATCCGCGAATCGGCGGAGGTTGGCAAATGAGATTCTTTGCGGCGTTGCTCTTTTCCGCGATCTATCCCTTCGTCGCCGTAACGGCGGCGACGGCTCAGTCCGAGCCCGTCGACGCGCCTACAGTGAAGAAACCTCGGGCCGACGCAGACCGCACCAAGGACGCTTCAGAGTCGGCCGAGGATCCCGAAGACCAGCTCTGGCGCGAAATAGTGGCCGACGCGCGGGTCAGCCGGTTGGATTACGCCCGCGGGCTGGAAAGATTCCTGAAACGTTTCCCGGATTCCAAGCGCCGCCCCGAAATCGAAAGAGCGCTCGTACAGTCGGCCATCGAGATGAAAGACCGCCGTCGAATCATCCTCTACGGCGAACGCGTCTTGCGGCGGGAGCCCCGGCACGCAGAGATTGCCGAGTATGTCATCCGGGCCTTGCTCGAGGATGACGATCCAGAACGCTCGAGGCGCGCGCTCGCGTATGCCCGCCAACTCGAGACGACCTTGCAATGGCTCGAAACGCAAACGCCTTCGGGCGGCAGCAAGCTTTTGGAAGCCAAGAACCGCCTCGACCGGAAGTTCGCCAAGGCCTACGTCTTTCAAGCGAGAGCGCTGGGAAATCTGGAGCAGTTCGAGGCCGCCGTGAAGATGGCGCGGGCTAGCTTCGAGCGCTATCCGACGGCCGAGGCGGCAAGAGAGATCGGCCGTTGGCTGGCGCGGCTGGGGCGCTCCGAGGAGGCCCTGCGTTACTATGCTGAGGCGTTCGTTATCGACGATCCAGACAACTCGCCGAAGCTTCGCGCGGGTGACCGCCGCCGGATGCGTGAACTTTACCTGCAGACCCACAAGAGCGAAGCCGGCCTCGGCGACCTCATCCTGGAGGCTTACGACCGCACTCGCAAGGTCTTGCTTGCCCGCCGGGCAGAACTGAAAAAGATCAATCCCAATCTCGACGCCACTCATGTTCTCGATTTCGTATTGAGCGGGCTCGACGGGAAGCGGTTGGACCTCTCCAGCTTGCGCGGCAAAGTCGTGGTCATGGACTTTTGGGCTACTTGGTGCCGCCCATGCCGCGCGGTGCATGAGGCGCTCGGCAAGATCCGGAAACGTTACACCGGTCGCGACGACTTGGCGTTTGTGAGCGTCAATACCGATGCCGACCGCGAACTCGTCCCACTGTTCGTCATCGAGAACAAGTGGGAAGGCCCAGTGTACTTCGAGGACGGGCTCGAGCGGTTTCTCGAGGTTACGAACATCCCTACGATCATCGTGATCGACAAGCACGGGGACCTGTTGAGTCGCATTCCTGGCTTCGTCCCCAACAAATTCGAGGAGATGCTGACTCGGAGGATCGATCGGGCGCTCAACTCAGATTGACGCTGGCCGGGTCCTGCCCCCCGAGGCTGCCGAGCGCCGGTTTCATGTGTCCTGTCCTTCGTTGGACGCGCTCCAGCCCAAGGGCGAAACGCCGATCGGATCTTTAAGTTTGTAGCAGCCCGAGGGCAAAGAGAACGCGAAGAAAGAGCGAATATCTGGAGGTCACAAAACGGCCGGCCGGCATGTAGACTAGTACTTGTGTTGTCTTGAAGCAGCCGGGCGCTGAGATAAACTTGGACGTGGAGGTCCGACCTGATGGCAGCACCTGCGGGCAGGCAGATCACGACGGGTCTCGAGAGCGACGGACTGGAACGGGCCGACCTCGTTCGCGCCTTCCGCATCATTTACACTTCGCGGAAGATCGACGATCGCGAGATCCTGCTGAAGCGGCAGCAGAAGACCTATTTCCAGATCAGCGCCGCTGGCCATGAGGCGATCCAGACGGCAGCCGGCATGGTGATGCGCCCGGGTGTTGACTGGTTTTACCCGTACTACCGCGACCGGGCTTTATGCCTCGCTCTGGGAGTGACGCCACTCGAAATGCTGCTGCAGGCTGTGGGATCGGCTGAGGATCCAGCCAGCGGCGGCCGTCAGATGCCGACCCATTGGAGCTCGCCGGAACTAAACATCGTCACCACGTCCTCGACCACCGGGACCCAGTTTCTCCCTGCCGTCGGGTGCGCTCACGCCTGCCGCTACTTGAGTCCGGACCGAACCGAAGTGACCTTGGTCTGTGGCGGCGACGGCCACACCAGCGAGGGTGAGTTCTGGGAGGCGATCAACGCTTCTTGCCTCGAAAAGCTCGCCATCGTCTTCCTGATCGAGGACAACCATTACGCCATTTCGACCTCGGTAGACCGGCAGACGCCCGGCGGTAAGATCTCCAAACTGGTCGAGAACTTTCCCGGCTTGTATGTCAAAGAGGTGGACGGCACCGACTTCGCCGCTTCCTATCGGGTCATGAAGAAGGCCGTCGATTATTGCCGCCAGGGCCTGGGCCCGGCGTTGGTCCACGCCCATGTGATCCGGCCTTATTCGCACTCGCTCTCTGATGACGAGCGGCTCTATAAGACTGAGGCGGAACGCGAGGCGGAACGGAAGCGGGACCCGTTCGTGCGCTATCCGCAGTGGCTTATCGATGAGGGGCTGGCTACCGAAGAGGAGCTTGAGGCTATTCGGCAAGAGGTCGATCTGGAGATCCAGCAAGCGACCGAGAAGGCCCTCAAGGCGAAGCCGCCGGATCCAACGTCGGCTCCCTTGTACGTCTATTCTCCGGACGTGGATCCAACGTCGAGCGCTTTCGAAACCGAACCCCGGCCTTCCGGTCCTCCAATTACGATGGTCGATGCCATCAACCGGACGCTCCACGATGAGATGGAGCGCAACGAACGGATCGTCGTCTTCGGTGAGGATGTCGCCGATTGCAGCCATGAAGAAAACCTGAAGGAGGTGAAAGGAAAAGGTGGCGTTTTCAAAGCCACCTTGGGGCTTCAGCGCCGCTTCGGTTCGAAGCGGTGCTTCAACTCACCGCTGGCCGAAGCGGCGATCGTCGGCAGGGCGACGGGGATGGCGACCCGAGGCATGAAGCCGGTCGTCGAGATTCAGTTCTTCGACTACATCTGGCCGGCGATGATGCAGTTCCGCGACGAGATGGCCAACATCCGCTGGCGCTCCTTCAACGGGTTCAAGTGCCCGGCGGTGGTGCGGGCGGCGATCGGCGGCTATCTCACCGGCGGATCCATCTACCACAGCCAGTCCGGTGAGTCGATGTTCACCCACATTCCCGGCATTCGCGTGGTAATGCCTTCCAATGCCCGGGATGCCGTGGGTTTGCTGCGGACGGCGATCCGCTGCGACGACCCGGTCCTGTTCCTCGAGCACAAAAAGCTCTACCGCGAAACCTACAACCGCGCGCCGTACCCCGGCCCGGACTATATGATCCCCTTCGGCAGGGCCCGCGTGGTGAAGCAGGGCCGGCGCCTGACGATCGTCACCTACGGTGCGCTGGTCCAGAAGTCACTTCTGGCGGCCACCAACCTGGAGCAGGAGCGCGAGGACTGGAGCGTTGAGGTGATCGATCTGCGCTCCTTGTCGCCCTATGACTGGGAGACGATCGCCGAGTCGGTCCGCAAGACGAGCCGCGCCCTGGTGGTGCACGAAGATAACCTGAGCTGGGGCTATGGGGGTGAGATCGCCGCCCGGATTGCCGACGAGCTCTTCGAGTTCCTGGATGCCCCGGTCGGGCGGGTCGGAGCCTTGGATACTTACGTAGGCTACAGCCCGGTTCTCGAGAACGCGATCCTCCCCCAGGTCGAGGATGTGGAAAAGGAAGCCCGGCGCTTATTGCTCTTCTAAGGCCAAATCCCGAGGCGTCACCACTCGACCCGGAACGCTCGAATCGCCTGGTCCTTGATCTCCACCTCTTCCTCGACCGGTTCGCGGCCGGGCAACTCCAGCCGCACCAAGTACTTGCCTTCCGGCAACTTGATCATGGCGGGCGTCTTTTCCGGCCGCTGCTCGCCGTTGATGATGATCGTCGCCCCGGGCGGCTTCGTTACCACGGCCAGTGTCCCGGCGCGCCGGGTCAAGTTCACCGTCAGATCGGTGATCTCAGGCACCCGGATGATCCGTTTGGCGACTTGATGCCCCGCCATCGTCACCGTGATCACGTGGCGTCCCTGCTCCAGGGGCAGCTCACACGGTGTTTTGCAGACGAGTTCCGGATCGTCGTCGGCATTCACTCGTCCGCCCGGCGGCGCCGAGCGGATCTGAACCCAATAGACCTGAGGGCTCGCGGGCGCCGGTTTCGGGGGCTTGGATGGGACGGGGGACGGCGCTTCTGTTTCCGGCTTGAGGGGCGGCGTCTGCGTCGGTTGGGCAGACGCTGGCGGTTGCGCAGCAGCTTCTTCCGAACCGCCCGCCGGAACTGCTGGCGCCGATTCGGCGCCGGATGCCGCACCTTGGCTCGCCCCTGCCTGGGCCGGGGGTCCAACGGCTTCAACTTCCGCGGGGATGCGTTGGGACTCCACCTCTTGTAAACCGCCGGTGTCTGCGGCAAGGGGTTCGGTGGGCACTTCGAGTGGAGCGGCCAAACGCGTCTGGTAGTACCAGGCGCCCGTCCCTGCTATACCCAGGATCAAAAGCAGGAGCACTGCATTCCTCAAAAAGTGCGTTGGCTCTTCTTCGTAGTCCCAATCCTGTCGGCGCTGCCGGACCCGCGGGATCTTGGGCAACGCCGGGCGTGACGCGGTTTCTTCGAAGGGGGTTGTTATGGGTGGCTCCCGAGGCGGGGCCGGCGGGCTCTCGGTATGTTTCTGGGTTTCCGCAGTGTCCCGGGCTGGGGCCGGCGGGGAAGCTGCGGCCGTGGCGATCTCCGTCGCATCTTTGCGGCTCAAAGGTTGCCAGTTCGGATTGTGATTAACGGCCATCGCCAGCGCCGCGACGAATTCGGTGCAACTGCGAAACCGGTCTTCCGGTCTCTTGGCGAACACCTTTTCGAAGACCGTGCTCACCTCTCTGGGCAGCGTGGGGTTCAGCCGGTGAGCCGGAACCGGCATCTCGCGGACGATCTTGAACAACAGCGTCGGGAGACTTTCCGCCGTGAAGGGGCGCTCTCCGGTCAGCAGCTCATACGCGACCACCCCGAGGGCGAACTGATCCGTACGTCCATCGACTTTCGCCCCCTGGATCTGTTCCGGAGACATGTAATACGGCGTCCCCAACACCGCCCGCGTCTGCGTAAGCTGTTGCGAGAGGATCTTAGCCACGCCGAAATCCGTGATTTTCGCCTCTCCATCGACGCTGACCATGATGTTGGCCGGTTTGATGTCGCGGTGTACGATCCCCTTCGCGTGGGCGTAATCCAGGGCGGCCGCCGTCTGTCTGAGTACGTCGAAGATGATTTCTTTCTCGAGCTTGCCGCGGGAGGCGATCAGCTTATCGAGGGTCGTCCCGTTGACGTACTCCATGAAGATGTACGCCGTGTCGCCCTCTTCGGAGATGTCGTATATGGTGACGATGCCGGGATGAGATAAAATGCCCGCCGACCGCGCCTCCCTCAGCAGCCGCTCCCTCATGAAGCGCCGCTCGGCTTCGTCAGCCACCTCCCCCAGCCGGATGGTCTTGATCGCCACCGTGCGGCCGATGGCCGGATCCTCGGCCCGGTAGACGATTCCCATCGCCCCGCGGCCGAGCTCGCCCAAGACCCGGTACCGACCGATCTGCTCCACCCCGTCGTCATTGTAACCTAACATCTTCTTGTTCTCCGGACCTTGGCCACACCGCGGCGTGCCAGAACAACTTGACTCCGACCGCTGTCTTTATGTAATCTCTACTAGAGAATCGGAGATCGGGCCGTGGGACCATTGAACATCTCGGTAAAAGGTGAGTATGCGTTGAACGCGCTCCTCGATCTTGCGTTGCACAACGACGGCCGCCCCGTGAAAATCGCGGCTATCGCCAGGCGCCAGCGGATTCCGCAGAAATTCCTGGAGTTGATCCTCGCCGGCTTGAAACAAGGAGGCTTCGTAATTTCCCGTCGTGGCGCAGACGGCGGTTACATGCTGGCCCGGCCGGCTGACCAAATTACCGTTGGCGAGGTGCTGCGCTTTGTTGAGGGGCCCCGGGCGGCCAAGACGGCTGCCAAGCGAAAGGCCGATTCGGCCTTTGCCAGTATGTGGAAAGACGTGGACGCGGCGGTTAGCAGGATCCTGGACAACACGACTTTCGGCCAGTTGGCCAGGGAGTGGCGCGAGAAGCAAGCCGCTTATATACCCAACTGGGAGATCTGAGATTCGCACGGGGGCGTTTTCCGGCGAGCTCCGAAACCTACAAGCAGAACGAGGAGGTAGAGTTTGATCTACGCGGACAATTCACTCAGCATCGGCAGGACGCCGCTTGTTCGGCTGAACCGGATTACCAAGGGACTCCCCGTAACCGTCGCGGGCAAGATCGAAGGGCGAAACCCTTCCTATTCAGTGAAATGCCGCATCGGCGCCTCCATGGTTTGGGACGCCGAAAAACGGGGAATCCTCAAGCCGGGCAAGGAGATCATCGAACCCACGAGCGGCAATACGGGCATCGCTTTGGCCTTTGTCGCTGCCGCACGGGGGTATCCGATCACTCTGACGATGCCCGAGACCATGTCGATTGAGCGGCGTAAAGTTCTCAAGGTGTTTGGCGCGAAGCTCGTGCTCACGGACGGCTCGAAAGGTATGAAAGGGGCGATCGAAGCCGCTGAGCAGATCGTTGCTTCCGACCCGGACCGGTACGTGCTCCTTCAGCAGTTCAAGAACCCGGCTAACCCGGAGATCCACTTCAAAACGACCGGACCCGAGATCTGGGAAGACACCGAAGGCAAGATCGACGTTCTAGTGTCCGGCGTCGGCACCGGCGGCACCATCACCGGCGTCTCCCGGTACATCAAGCACGAGAAGGGCAAGAACATCCTTTCCGTCGCAGTGGAGCCCGCCGGCAGCCCCGTGATCACGCAGAAGCTCCGGGGTGAGGAGCTGAAGCCCGGTCCCCACAAGATCCAGGGCATCGGTGCGGGTTTCATCCCGGATACTCTCGATCTCTCGGTGGTGGATCGTGTCGAACAGGTCACCAACGAAGAGGCGATCGAGGTGGCTCGGAGACTGGCCCGGGAAGAGGGCATCCTCTGCGGCATCTCTTCCGGAGCCGCGGCGGCCGTGGCCCTGCGGCTGGCCCGCGAACCCGAGATGGAAGGCAAAACGATCGTGGTGATCCTGCCGGACTCCGGCGAACGCTACTTGTCTACCGTCCTGTTCGAGGGACTCTTCAACGACTGAAAGACAAAAAAGAGCGGGCGCTGCCTCGGTTCGCGGGGGAGGCTTTCGCCCGCTCTTGCGAATCGGGGGATCTGCACTTTTAGGCGTATCGTCCGGCCAAGAAGTTACAACAATTTCAGGTGTAGTGGTCTTTTGCGGGGCCGCCGCCCCGGAGAGCTCTGGCTGTGATTGGCTCGCAGCTCACGAACTCCCCGCGCCGCTGACCGGCGGCCGTCGCCGATGCCAATCAGTCTCTCGCTGGAACGCGTTTCCGATCGCGAGCAGCGTGTTCTCCCAGAAGGGGCGCGCCACGAGGCAAATGGCCACGGGGAGATGGCCGGCAAATCCGCACGGCAGGGATAGCGCCGGGAGGCCAGCCAGGTTCCCCGCCGGAATCAAGGCCCGGAGTCCCCGCGAGGCCGGTTCGCGTTCCTCTTTCCCGCCCTTGTCGAACGGGTCGAACGCGCTCGGGGCCGGTCCCATCCGCGTCGGCGTAACGAGGAAACTGACGTCAACAAACAGTTCGCGCAACGCCCGCTGGATCAAGCGGCGGATCCGCATCGCTCGGAGATAGTCAGCCGCCCGGATCTCCAGGCCAGTCTTCAATCCCGCTATCTGCTTCGGATCGGCCAGTTCGTCCACCCGCCCGCTGGTGATCAGCTCCTCGAACGAAGCCGATCCCTCGGCGTCGATCACCGTTCCTGTGACGGCGCCATAAGGGAAGTCGGGGAGTTCGACCTCCTTCACCTGGAAGCCCATCTTCATCAACACCTCGAGGGCCTCACGCAGGGCGGGACGTGCGGATTCCTCGGCCGATTCTTCGAAGTCCGATGGGGCGAACCCTAGAGTCAGAGTTTTGAAATCCCGGGCAAACCGCGGCTGGTAGTAGAAGGTCTTCCCGGCCGACAGTGGATCTTCATAGTCTCCGCCGGATATCTTTTGCAAGATGTAGCCGCAGTCTTCCGCCGAGCGCGCCATCGGGCCGATCTTATCCATCGTCCACGAGAGCGTCATCGCCCCGTAGCGGCTCACGTAACCGTAGGTCGGCCGCAGCCCGGTGACTCCGCAATATGCACTGGGCGTCAAGATCGATCCGGACGTCTCTGAGCCGAGAGCGAACGGAACCAGTCCCGCTGCGACCGCCGCCCCGGAGCCGCTGGAAGAGCCCCCTGCCCACCGGGTCTTGTCCCAGGGGTTGAGTCCGGGTCCATGCAGCGACGCCGCCGGCGAGCTGTAGCCGCCCCCGCCTGCCAGCTCCACCATTGCCAGTTTGCCAATGCAAACGGCGCCCGCCGAGTCCAGCTTTCGGATCACCGTAGCGGTGTCTTCGGCGATGCGCCCGGCGCACGGCTTGGCGCCCCAGGTCGTTGGATAGCCCTTGATGTCTAGCAGGTCCTTGGCGCCGTAAGGAACGCCCTGCAGCGGGCCGCGGTCACGGCCGATCTTCAGGTCCTCGTCCACGTCGCCGGCTTTTTTGAGAGCCCGTTTGCGCAAGGACGTGGCGAGGGCGTTGTACTCCGGGCCGAGAGTCTCCAGACGTTTCAAAAACGCCTTCGTCAGCTCCTTGCAGGAGAACTCCTTGGCTTTGAGCCGAGCCGAGATCTCGGTCGCGGTGGCGAAGAAGATGTCCTCGGTGATGTTCTTGCCCACGCGTCGTGCTCCCGCCTAAGGACGAAAAACGAATGCCGGCGCCGTATCCGCCGGAAGATCGAACTCATGCAACTCCTGCCGCGTCTTTTCCAGTTCTCTTTTGGCTTCGGCGAGCGCTTCTTGTTGTGTGGCGGCCTGCTGGCTCCGTGCGGCCGGAACAGCCGTGGCGGCGAGCAACACCCGGGCGGCTTGGCGGCGCGTCCATTTCTCAGCCATGAGTGTTCCCATTATAGAAACGGCCGGCCCCCGGCATTCACCCGCCGCCGAGGGCCTCTCGGGCGGCTCGTTCCATCACCCCCGCCGGGGCCTCGCAACCCGTCCAGATCTCGAACTGCCTCACCGCCTGCTCGATGAACATCTCCAGGCCGCCGATTACCGTTTTCCCCTGTTCCCGCGCCCGCTTCAACAGCACCGTTTCCGGAGGGTTGTACACCATGTCGAAAACGATGTCCGCTGGTATCCGGCCGTCGAAGAAGCACGCCTCGGTTGCGGGGTGCATGCCCAAAGGAGTGGCGTGGACCACTGCATCGAAACGGCCGGCGGCTGCTTCCTCGGCGGGCAGAGGCGTGGCCCCGCACCGGCTGGCCAGCTTTTTCGCGCGGTCCAGGTTCCGGCCGGTGATCCAGACTCGCGCCCCCCGATCCGCCAGAGCAAATGCCGCCGCCCGAGCCGCTCCTCCCGTGCCCGCGACCAGCACTGTCGCTCCCGGAAGCCGCAGTCGCTTTTCCAGCGGGGCTGTCACCGCCGCGGCATCCGTGTTCGTCCCTTTCCATTTGCCGGCCTTGCGCCAAACGGTATTCACCGCCCCGATCCGGCGCGCCAGCGGGTCCACGTGGTCGAGGTAGCGCAATACCTTCTGCTTGTGCGGGATCGTGACGCTGAAACCCTTCACCGGCAGCCGCTCCGCCAGCACGAAGAAGTCCCGGAGCTGTGTCGCCGGCACCAGAAACGGCACGTAGACGGCATCCACTCGCAGGGCGTGGAATGCCCGGTTGTGCACGGCCGGGGAGATAGAGTGTCCCACCGGATCGGCGATCACCCCGTAGATCTTCGTCGTGCGCGACAAAGAATCCACGTGGTAGAGCTGCCGAAGCGTGCGCGCGCTGACCTGTCCGGGCGCTGTCGCTTTCCCCGACGAGGGCGCTGCGAAAGTGAAGAGGCTTCCAAAGATCGGAGACACGACTCGCGTCGGAAAGCCGATCTCGCCCATCGACAGCAAAATGAGCGGCGTGCGCCGGTGGTTCCGGGCCAGATCCAGCAGCCGCTGGATATCGGAGGGCTTCCGCGCGGTCACCGCGATCTTGTAGGCCTTCGCTGGGACACGGGTCAACCGGCGGAAAACCACCTCCATCGCGGGCGTGGCTTCGAAGTGGTGATAGGAAACGATCAGGTCCCCCCGCTTACGAATCTCGTCCAACCGCCGCGCGGCCCCGCCGCCGGTGCTTTCCACCTCCACATCCACCGCCGATGCGCCAGCTTCGAGCGCTGCCGCCAGCAAACGTAACTGGCTTTCCACGTCCCCACGGAAACCGCCGTGGCTGGCTTCCCGCCGGCAGGTGGCCAGTGCCAAGCACTCCGGGCATTCCTTCAGGAAGTCTGTAATGGCGCCGAGACCGCTTTCGGGTTGTTTCAGAAAGTCGAGGCGGAACTCGAAGAACGTGCTTCCCGACTCTGCCTCGTCCCGGGCGCAGGCGAGCAACTGCTCCGGGGTGGAAAGTCCCAGTGAGACACAAGTGCGCGGGTAGTTGAGGCGGCTTGGCATCAGTCGGGCGAGGAATTAGAATAGCACGCTGTTGAGTTCAGGATCACGGCGTAGACCCTTTTTGAGATTCTTTCATGCGGTGTTTCCATGACTCGAGGATTTCCGAAGTTCTCGTAGTTCCGATCCGTGTGCAGCCGATTGCTTGGGCCTCGAGGACCTGCTCTAGCGTCTCCAAGTCGCCGCCAGCCTTGAGTTGGGCTCGAGGAAGGCATTGGGCCGCGGCCAGCCGCAGGATTTCTGGACCGGGCGCGGCGGTTCCCCGGCATACCGCAACGAAGTCCACGCGGGTCCGTTTGGCCAACTTGCACGCGATGATCTGGAGATCTTTTCCCAGGTGCGCCGTGTCAACCACGGCTTTTAGCACGGCGTTGCGTTCGTGGCAGGCCTCGGCTAGTTGAAGCAACTCCATTTCGACGTATTGGAACTGGCGCGACCGGAGTTTTCCAACGTTCACCACCACTTCGATCTCCTGGGCGCCCCGGCGCAACAGGTCGCGCACCTGGTAAAGTTTCGCGGGTGTGGTCTCCCATCCGTGAGGAAACCCGGCCACGCTGCCGACGCGGACGCCGGTTGAGCCGAGGACTCCGAGCGCCAGCTCCACGTCCGAAGGCCGCACGATGACGCTCGCTACTCCGTACCGGGCCGCCAGACGGCAGCCGGCGATCACCTCCTCGTCGCCGATCTCCGGCTGCAACAATATGTGATCGATCGTCGTGGCGAACTGTTCGTGGCTCGCCGCAGGCGAGTCCGGGGACGCCGTTCCCATAGCTTCATTTCTCCACACCTTCTGCAAGGATGCAGCGGAAGAGAATAACGTTCCCAGCTAATGTGTGCTTCGCCGCTAATAGCCAAGCTTGGCCAGCTCTTCCCGTGCCCGGTCGGCGATCGGCAAGTCCCCGTACTTCTTGACGATCCCCCGGAACTCCACTGCCGCCCGGCGCTTCTGCCCCGCTTCGGCGAGGCTTTTGGCCTTCATGAAGGTCGCGTCCGGCGTCTTGTCGTTCTCGGGATACCGCTCGAGGACCAGATCGAACGCCTTGGCGGCGGCCTCGTAATCGCCCTTGGCGAAATAGATCTCCCCGATGCTGAACTGCGCGGCGGGGGCAAGGTCGGAATTCGGGTAGAGCTTCAGGAATTCCTGGAACTCCATCAAGGCTAGATCGAGCTTGCCGCCGGACTGGTCGCGGCGGGCGTTGTTGAAAAGTTCTTCGGCGGACCCTGCTGGTGGCGCGCTCCCCGCAGCGGCCCCGGGCGGCGCCGGCGGCGCGGAGAGGATCTGCACCGTCGTCTTCAGGTCGTCCATCTGCGCTTGCATCTTCCCGATGCGCGAATTCAGGTCGGCGATCGACTCCCGCACGTACCGGAACTCGTTGGCCATCTGATCGACCTTGGCGCCGAGCGTCGCAATCGGCGCCGCCACCGCCTGTTCTTGTTTCTTGAGGCTATCCTTGATGCTGGACTCCAGTACTGTGACGGCCGTGTTCGTGCTGCTCACCCGGTCGAGCAATTGCTCCACCATCACTGTGAGGTTCGTCAGCCGCTCGTTCATCGTGCGGACTTCATCCTGCAGCAGAGCCATGTCGCGCTGCAGCTCTTGGATCTGCTTCTTCTGTCCCCACGCAGCGGCGGACGCCACTAGCACGATCAAACACAGCCGACCAATACGCATCGTTCCAGCTCCAAAATGATACACCGGGAGTTACCGTCTCACCCTATCGAGTGAGACGGCCCTCCCGGTGAATGGTTTCCCGGCCGATTACTGCCCGGCGGAGAAATGCACGCGGCGGTTCCGTTGCCAGCACTCTTCGTTCGATTCGGTGCAAACGGGCCGCTCCTTGCCGTAGCTGACGGTGCGCAAGCGGCTCTCCGGCACACCGAGGCTGACGAGGAACTCCTTGGCGGACGTGGCGCGCCGGTCGCCCAAGCCGAGGTTGTATTCGGCCGATCCCCGCTCGTCGCAGTGCCCTTCGATCGTGATCACCGCGTTCGGGAAGTCGTTGAGGATAGCCTTCAACGCCTCGGCGTCCCGGGTAAGTGCGGCGCGGGCGTCCTGCCGGCACTCAGCCGTGTCGCAGACCGGATTTGCCGGCGCCGAGCGGATGTCGTATTTGTCGAAGTCGAAATACGCATCCTGCACTTCTTCCGCCAGCCGCTGGCTCAGCGATTTCTTCGGCGGCTTCGGCGGAGGAGGCGGCGGAGGCGGTGGCTGCGTGACGTTCACGGTCGCCTGTGCGGTCGCCGTCCCGCCGGGTCCTTTAGCCGTCAGCGTGTACGTAGTCGTGCTGCTCGGGAACACACGGCGGCTCCCGCTCGCCTGGACACTGCCGATCCCCTGATTGATGGAAATGTCCGTCGCGTTCTGCACGCTCCAGCGCAGTGTTGAAGACTGGCCCCGCTGGATGCTCGACGGCTCCGCGACGAACGTCGCGATCACCGGTTTGGGAGGAGCCGGCTTCGGCTTCGGCGGTGGCGGTGGCGGCGGCGGTGGTGGAGCCTTCTTCTTACATCCCGCCGCGATGAGAAACAAAGAGAATGCCAACAAGATGGCACTGACGTTCCGTTTGTTCATCCTGAACCTTGCCTCCTGGAATCTTGGTCGATCGATTGTGCTACTGACTGCTCCACACAGGCTTTTCATTATTGCCCTGGGTGGTGAGTTGCCGCAACTGGGTTCCATCGCCCAGCATCGTCCAAATCTGTGTCGATCCGCTGCGGTTCGACGAGAAGACGATATGACGCCCGTCCGGCGCCCAGGTTGGATTCTCGTTCCTCCCGGCGCCGTGTGTCAACTGCACGTACTCTCGCGTCGCAACGTCCATTATGAAAACATTGTAATTACCGGGATCATAACCCCTTGTCCACGCAAATGCAATGTGCTGCCCGTCCGGGTGCCAACTTGGGTTCACCGCTTCCCCCTCACCGGTGGTGAGCCGGACGACGTTCGTCCCGTTGATGTTCATCTTGTAGATCTGCGGCATCCCGCTGCGCCCGGAAACGAACACGATCTCGTTCGGATTCTTTGGATTCACCGTCGGCTCCACGTCGATCGACCGGGAATAGGTGATCCGCTGCAGGCCCGTGCCGTCCAGATTGCAAATGTAGAGCTGCGGATAGCGGCCCGCCGCCGTGGAAGAGAAAATGATCTTCTTGCCGTCCGGGGTGAACTCCGCCGTCGCGTTCATCGACGCCTTCTGGTTGTAGAACGGCAGGCGCCGGCCGGTCTCGAGGGAGTGCATGTAGAGCATTGGCAGGCCTTCGACGAACGTTGTAAAGATCAACTTCGTCCCGTCGGGCGAGACGGCCGGGAACGTCGAGGTCGATCCGTAATGCGTGATCTGGCGCTGGTTTGAGCCGTCATAGTCCATCACCCAGATCTCTTTCGCCCCGGTGCGATCCGAAACGAAGTAGATCTTCGAACCCAGCAGGCTCTTGTAACCGAACTGCCCCAGGATGTCAGCGGCGAACTCGCGGGCCACCTTGCGGGCGCCGTCCTTGTTCAGATCCCCGAAGTACAGCTTGCCGAAGACTTGCGCACTGTCCAGCGCCGGCTGGTCCACGTTGAACAGCCAGCCGAACAGCACCAGCCGCCCGCCTTGTTCGGCGGCGTAGCCGATGGTCAGGAAGTTCGCATTTACTGGGGGTTCGGCCCAGTCCGACAGCCACAACCCCTTCCGGTTCTCTGGACGCCGCTCGTCGAAGTCCTGCGGCCGCTGGGGCACGTGCAGGGGGTACATGCTCTTCGGCGCCATGCGAAACAGGCCGGAGCTTTGGAGCTCTTCGAAAAGCGTTTCGTTCACCGTGTCCATCAACTCCGCCGCTGCCCCGGCGCCTCTCAGATCCGGAACCGCAATCGCCGCCCGTTCGCCCTGCGTCAGCCGGATGATGACGTCGCTTTGCTGGGCGGGAATCAACCATGCCGCCGCGGCGGCCGCCGCCAACAGTAGTGCAATTCGTTTTTTCATCGTTGTAGTTGGAACCAGAATTCGATTCTCGCCACGTCCCGCTCGAACCCTCGAGGCAAGGGCGGGAACGGAGCCGCGTCCAGAATCGCCCGCTGGCACGAATAGTCCAGGGTGGGAATGCCGCTGCGTTGCAGGAACCGCAGGTTCCGCACGCTGCCGTCGCGCAGGATCTCGAAAGTGACGATAACCATCGGCGCCGTCTGCACCCGCGGATCCACGCGGCTCGTGTCCCAGGCCTGCGCCACCCGCTGCCGCAGGATGGCGGCGTAGGCTCCGAAACGCCGGCCGAAGGGATTGCCTTGCCCCAATCCCACGCCGGCTCCTCCGCCCGTCCGGCCGAACATCGGGGTGGTCGCCGCCGCGCCGCTCGAGCTGTAGAGCTGGTTCTCCCGCGGTACCGAGGCTCGCGATGGATTCGCCCGCCGGCGCCGGGCAGCCCTCTGTTTCGCCGCTTGCCGCCCTTTCAGGACGACGGCGTCCGCCATTTCATCCTCGGGTTCCGCTTTCCGGGGCTGGGGTTTCACTTGCGGCGGCGGCGCCGGCACCCGCGATTCGGTATCGTTGGCCACGGGATTCACCCGGCCCGCTCGTGCCGGCAGCGGGATCTTGCTCACCGGCGTGATGGAGACGGCTCCGCCTCCCATCGCGTTCGGGTCGCCCCATTGCGCCACCTGGCTGAGCGGCAACAGGGCGTAGACGGCCAGTGTCGCGAAGACGGCCGCGTGGAACGCGATCGAAGCCAACAGCGGCTTCCGCAACGACTCGTGATAGTCCAATATGTCGTGACGGGCCGCCATCGTCCTTCTATAACCTATTGTCCCGCGCGCGTGTCTTCCTCCGGCTGCGTCACCACCCGGACCTCGAGTTGCGCCCGGCTCAGCGCGTCCGCCACTTGGGCGAAGGTCTCGAACGTCGCCAACCGGTCCGCCCGCACGTAAACCGCCTGCATTCCGGGGAACCGCTCCCGCACCCGCTCGCCCAGCTCATTGATGTTCACCGGGTTCTCGTTCAGATATAGCTCTCCAGATCGGGTGATGCTGACTACCGGGAGCTCCTCAGTCGTGTCCTTTACCTGCCGGACTTTCGGTACGTCGATCTCCAGGCCGAACTCCATCACGTGCGCCGTCAACATGAAGATGATCAGCAGCACAAGCACCACGTCCACCAGGGGTACAACGTTGATTTCCGACATCGTCGGCGTGCCGCGAAAACGGCTCCGCCCGCTGAATCCGCCGTTGTTCACCGAGAACGCCATGGCCTGCTAGTCGCCGAAATGCTGCTCGGCGAAGTTCATGAACTCCAACGCGAAATCTTCCATCCGCGCCCCGATGTCGCGGATCACGTGCCCGAAGTAGTTGTAGAAGATCGCTGCCGGGATGGCTGCTCCGAGGCCCAGTGCGGTTGCGATTAGCGCCTCCGAGATGCCCGGCGCCACCGCCCGCAGGCTCGCGCTGCCGGCCAGCCCCAGCGCCGAGAACGCGTCGATGATGCCCCACACGGTGCCGAACAATCCGATGAACGGGCAGACGCTCGCCGTCGTTGCCAGCCAGTTCATGTTGTGCTCCAATTTGGCGATCTCTTCGCTGATGGCGAGTTGCAGGGTTCGCTCCAGGGCCAGCTTGTTGCGCAGCGTCCCTTTTGAGGAGACCTGGCGCTCCACTTCCTCGTAGCCGTACTCGAAGACCGCCACCAGCGGAGAGGCGCGGTATTGCTCCACGGCTACGGCGACCGCCTCAAGGCCGTTGGCCTTCCGGAACGCCCGTAAGAAGTTCCGGTTCGCGATCCTCGCCTTGCGAAACACGTTCCATTTCGAGAACACGATGGCCCACGACAAAATGGAAAAGATCAATAGGATGACCATCGTGGCCATCGGAATTGGTTTCGCGCGGCTGACCAGTTCCCAAAGGCTCACTTGAAGCAGGAGAGCGGGGTATGAGGGCAAGGTGGACCGTACTCCTTTCTCAAGGTACTATCATACCTATCGCCGCCCTCCGGAGCAGGACCGAAAAAACAATACAGGCTGGTTTTGTCGATTCGCGCGCCGCCCTCGCGCCACTGGACCGCGACGCACTCCCCGCCTGTCTCGCCGCGCCGCTGGCGGCAATGGGATAATCGGTCTCGGATGCTGGTCGAACTGCTGGTTGAGAACTACGCTGTCGTCGAGCGTCTCCGTGTCCGGTTCCACCCCGGCCTCAACCTGCTGACCGGAGAGACCGGCTCGGGCAAGTCCATCGTCGTCGGCGCCCTCGGTCTGCTGCTGGGAGGCCGCGCCTCGGCCGACCTCGTTCGGGTCGGCGCCTCCCGTGCCCGGGTCGCTGGCATCTTCGAACTCCCCGCCGATCCGGCCCTGCAAGCGATTCTTGAGGAGGCCGGAGTGGAAACCGAAGACGGTGAGCTTCTGATCGAACGCGAAGTGCAAACCAGTGGGAAATCCAGGGCCTTCGCCGGCTGTCGGCCGGTGACGGTCGCCTTGCTGCGGCGTCTCGCCCCCTTCCTTTGCGATATCCATGGCCAGCATGACCAGCAGCGTCTCTTCGAAAGCGCTTCCCAGTTGGAGATGCTCGATGCTTTTGCCGGCGTCGGCGATCTGGTCAAGGAGGTCGGCGCCCTTTACGCGGAATGGCGCCGCACCGGCGACGAGCTGGCTCGCCTGGCCTCATCCGAACAGGAGCGGATGCGGCTGATCGACCTCTGGAAGTTCCAGCGGCGCGAGATCGAGGAAGTGGCGCCCCGGCCCGGCGAGGACGAGTCCCTTGAGCAGGAGCGCCGCATTCTCCAGAATGTCACCCGGTTGGAGGAGAGCACGAACGCTGCCCATGCCGCGTTATACGAGGCCGAAGACGCCGCGCTCACCCGTCTGCAGCAGGCCATCCGAAGCCTCGATGAGGCTTGCTCTTACGACCAGAGCCTACAGCCGATCCGCGACAGCCTCGAGCCTGCGGCCATCACCATCGAAGAGGCCGCCCGCGAACTGCAGCACTACATCGGGCGGCTGGAATCCGACCCCCGGCGGCTGGACGAGATTGAAGACCGCCTCGCGGCCATCGACCGTTTGAAGCGCAAGTACGGTTCCACGGTCGAGGAGATTTTGGCCTATCTGGAAGACGTCAAGCAGAAGCTCGAAGAGACCGAAACCTCGGAAGAAAAGCGCCGCCGGCTCGAAGAGCGCCGCGGAGAACTGGCGCGCCAGTACGAGGAGGCAGCCCGCCGCCTCACCCGCCGGCGCGAGGCCGCCGCCCGCAAGCTGGAGCGTCTTGTCCAGCAGGAACTGCGGTCGCTGGCCATGGAAAAGGCGGTTTTCCGCATCAAGCTGGAACGCGCGTCCTGGTCGCCGGCGGGCGCCGACCGGGTCGAGTTTCTTGTCTCGGCCAATCCCGGCCAGCCGCCGGGGCCGCTCGACAAAGTGCCTTCCGGCGGCGAGCTCTCCCGCATCGCCTTAGCGCTGAAAACCTGCGTCGCCGGGGCCGTTGGCCGCAGGAAGGGTTCCGGAGCGCCGCGGACGCTCGTCTTCGACGAGGTGGATTCCGGTGTTGGTGGAAGCGCTGCTGAGACCGTTGGGCGCCGTCTGAAACAGATCGCCGCCGCTGACCAGGTACTCTGCGTCACCCACCTGCCCCAGATCGCTGGTTTCGCCGACCACCATTACTTGGTCCGCAAGACTCAGTCCGCCGGCGGAACCGTCGCGGCCATCGAGGAGCTGGACCGGAAAGCCCGCATCCGGGAGATCGGGCGGATGCTTTCCGGCCGGGAACTGACCCCCGAGGCGTTGCGCCACGCCGAAAAGCTGATTGAGATGGCCGCCGGTTGATTCGGGCATGGAGGCGTCCCGGCGTCTGCGCTCCCGGCTAGAGGTGCACCTTCGGCAGAAAGCGGGCCCGGAGCTTCGCTTCGATCATCTGCCGCTTCCCCCAACGCTTTTCGCGCGCCTTGTGCGTCACCCATCTGATGCGGCTACGGATTCGCCAGGCCGTCTGCCGCCACCGCGAAAGCGGGCGCGCCAGTCCGTTGGTCTCGTAGCCGAGCTGCGCCAGCGTCTCCCCGGCCACGGATTCGGCGAGCTGCCGGTCCTCGCGGGCCATTTCAGTTTTCCACTTCTCCGAGTTTCTGCTCTTCACTTCGGCCGGCGGCGGGCCTGCCGTAACCCCCGCCGTGCCCCGCTGTGAACGGTTGGGGCGCAGCACAGCGGCGTCCCAGGGGAGGCCGAGAAAACGGCATACTTTCCTCATTACCGCTTCCGTCTCCGAGATCAGCGTCTCATAGCGCACCTCGAAATACCGTTCGGGCCCCAGCCGCCGCCCGTCCCGCATCCCCGTCGTCACCAGGAAAGACCATTGCTCGATCGCTGCGTAGAGGTTCTGCGGCTCGTAGCGCTTTTTCAGCCACGAGAGCGCGACGTCCCGGCCATCCCGGTATATGTGGACGAAACGCGCCTCCGGGAACAGCCGTGCCAGCAGCGGCATGTGGAGCACGTAATGGGGCGTCTTGTCTCCCCACTGGCGTTTGCCCTCCAGACGCGCCCAAGTCTCGTACAGCCGTTCGACCGTTTCCCGGAACGTGCGGCAGTCTCGAAAGTCCCCCGGCTCCAGCGGCAGGTGCCACCTCCCTATCCAAAACGTACCCAGAATGCGGGCGGCCAGCCGCTCCGCCTCCCAAGGGTTCTGGGGATCGCCGTATGCCCGGTAGAAATCCGGGATAAAGTGGGATTCACCCGGGATCGTCAGTAAAGGATGAGAGCGCAGCAGGTCCCGAAGCAGCGTAGTGCCGCTGCGGGGACACCCAACGAGGAACACGGGGCTCCATTTCCGGCCGACAGCGCTGTCTGACATATCTGTCGCGCTCGCGGTCCTGACCTCAGGAGATCCGCCGCGCCACCCGGTTGTCTCCGTCCACCAGAACGATCCTTGGCTTGTGCAGCGGCCAGCCGGACTCCTCGATCCACGCGAAAGCCGCGATGATCACCAGCTCGCCCGGCCGGAACGAGTGCGCGGCCGCTCCGTTCAGCCGTATCTCTCCCGAGCCGGGTTCCGCCGGAATCACGTAGGTCTCGATTCTCGCCCCCGTGGCGAGGTTCCATACATGGACGGCTTCGTTTTCGACGAGATCCACCGCTTTCATCAGGTCCACGTCGATGGCGATGCTCCCTTCGTAGTTGAGATCGGCGCCCGTGACGGTAGCACGGTGAATCTTGGATTTGAGTAGTTTTCTCAGCAAGGGATCGTTGACTCTCCTGACGAATGATTTGTGCTTGGCTTCCTGCGGCTGGGAGCGCCTCAGCCTCGAATTGGCGGCGCCTTCCGGCCTGTGGTATCATGGGAACGCTTCGATGGACCTCGCCTGTCTGCTCATGCCGGTCCCCAAAACCTAATAGGAGAGTATAGCGCCCTCAGAATGAGTCATACCGTATTTCTCGGAAATCTTCCCACCTGGGTTACCGCCGACGACATCATGTCGTGGCTGCAAGCTGAAAACTTGGTCGCCGACTCGATCAAAGTCATCCGCAACCCCGAAACACAGGAATCCAAAGGCTTCGCCTTTATCGAAACCCCGAACGACGAGGAGATGCAGGCGATCATTCGCCGCTTCGACCGGGCGCCGCTCGAAGGCCGTTTGCTTCGTGCGAACCAGGCTCAGCCCCCTCGGCCGAAGGGGCAGCGGTCTCAGGAACGCCGCCGCGGCGGCCGCAAGCACCGGCGGTCTGGAAAACAGAACCGCTCGCAAAGCGCTTTCGCCCAGGAACTCGCCAAGGTGTTATAGTCGCGGGTTCCACGCCGTTCCACCACTGTTGTCACTTCAACCGGCGCGCCCGTCTCCGCGCGCGTCCTTTGTTTTTCGATCCTTGGGGCCTGCTCTCCCTTTCTGCGTTTCCTGCGCTTTCCCGAGTTGTTCCCTATAGGCGCCGCGGCCGCCGCGTGGGGGTGTAAACGGTGATCGGTGATATACTCAAGGCCGGGCGTATTCATACCCTTTCGCTCAGTTTTCGGCCCTGTCACCGGGGAGGGTGGCATGTTCAATGATCTGCTCTTCATACGTGTCAGCTTCGTCCTCATTGTTGTTAGTGCGGCTTACTTTCTCCAACCGTTCGAACTGGCGCGGCCGTGGGCCGCGGGTTTGGGCCTCCTTGCCGGGCTGGGCATCATTCTTTTCGAGGCCCGTCTCAAGCAGGTGAGTCTCAAGCGCCTCATCGGCGCCGCAATTGGTTCCGTCCTTGGGATTCTGGGCGCCTTCTTGATGACTCAGGTCATCGGGCGGGCCGTCCCCAGCGGTTCGTCCAGCATACCGTTTCTCCAACTGCTCGTTCTGCTTGTCATGACCTATGTCGGCCTCATCGTCGGGGCCAGTAAAGGCGAAATGCTGAACCTGGCGGCCCTGGGCGGGCTATTCGGCGGAGAAAAGGCGGCCAAGCACTCGTTCAAGATCCTGGACACCAGCGTCATTATCGACGGCCGCATCGCTGACGTCGCCGAAACGGGCTTTCTGGACGGCGTGCTCGTTATCCCCCAGTTCGTTCTCCGTGAGCTGCAACTGGTCGCCGATTCGGCCGACTCGATGAAGCGCAACCGCGGCCGCCGCGGCCTGGACATCTTGCAGCGGCTTCAGAAGATGCCTCAGTTGAGTGTCCAGATCCTTGAAGAAGATTTCCCCAACATCCGCGACGTGGACATGAAGCTCATCGAGCTGGGCAAGTTATACGATTGCAAGATCGTCACGAACGACTTCAACCTCAACAAGGTCGCCAACCTGCACGGCGTCGAGGTCCTCAATATCAATGAGCTGGCAAACTCGCTGAAACCCGTCGTCCTGCCGGGCGAAATGATGAAAGTCTTCATCCTCAAGGAAGGTAAGGAGTACAACCAGGGCGTCGCCTATTTAGACGACGGCACTATGGTAGTGGTGGACAACGCCCGCAAGATGATCTCGAAGACCATCGAGATTACGGTCACCAGCGTCCTGCAGACCACCGCCGGGAAGATGATCTTCGGGCGGTTCGACGAGAAAGTGCATCAGATCCTCGACAAACCTCAGACAGGACGCGAGAAACAGGACCGTTCGCACCGCGAGCGGACCCCGCACTGACCAGAACGGTTCTGGGTTCATCTCCCACGCGGCGCCCGCCGCGTGCGGTTATGGAAATGCAGGCGCAGGATCGTGGTGACGATCTTGAAGCCGGCCAGCACGCTCGCTTTCAAGCTGGCTGAGACCTTCCCTTTCCCGGCCCGCCGTCGGCCGTAGGAAACCGGGACCTCGACGACCCTGAGCCCCTGCTGTAGCGCCCGCACTTGCATCTCGACCGTCCACCCATAGTCCCGGTCAGCCATTTCGAGGCGCTCCAACGCCTCCCGGCCGATTGCACGGAACGGGCCCAGATCGGTGTACCGGTGTCCGTACAACAGCCGGATCAGAAAGGTCGCCAACCAGTTTCCGAACCTTTGATGCACCGCCAGGGCGCCCCGCTCCGCCGTCCCCAGAGTCCGAGAGCCGATCACCAGGTCCGCCTCTCCACGCGCGATCGGCTCGATCAGCTTCTTCGCTTCCGCCGGATCCTCGGAGCCGTCGGCCTGCAGGAAAACCAGGCAGTCCACTTCCGCTGGCAGGGCGGCGATCGCCGCCAGGCACGCTGCGCCGTAACCCCGGCGGGATTCGAAGACCACGGTCGCCCCGTGTGACCGCGCGATCTCCGCTGTGCGATCCGTCGAGCCGTTGTCGGCCACGATCACCACATCGAACAGGCCGCGCGGCGCCCGCGCCAGGGTCTCGCCGATCACGTCCTCTTCGTTCAGCGCGGGAATGATCAAGGCGGACCGGCAGCGATGGATATCGTCTGGTTGCGTCATTCAGGGTACGATAAAAATGGAAAGCGTTTGGGCAGCCATGGAGGACGATTTCCGCGAACAATCCGCCAAGCCGGAGGGCTCTTCGGCCGTTGCTGGATCGGGCGCCCGTCCGTGGTGGTTCAGCTTCGCTGTCTGGGTGCGCGATCTCACCTTGTCGGTCCTTATCGCGGTCGTCGTGATCTTGTTCGTCTATCAGCCCGTCAAGGTGGAAGGCACCAGCATGATGCCCTCCTTAGTGGACCAGGAACGCATCTTCATCAACAAGTTTATCTACCGGTTCGGGCTGGGCGAAATCGAGCGGGGCGACCTGGTCGTCTTCTGGTTTCCCGGGGATCCCTCCAAGTCGTACATCAAGCGCGTCATCGGCCTGCCCGGCGACGTGGTCGAGATTCGCTCGGGCACGGTCTATGTGAACGGAAAGGCCCTCGATGAGCCTTATGTGCCGGCTGAGTACCGCGACCGCCAGTCACGGCCGCCGATCCGCATCCCCCCGGACCACTATTACGTGATGGGCGACCATCGCACTTCCTCGAATGACAGCCGCAACTGGGGGCCGGTTCCCCGAAACCAGATCTATGGCAAAGCGGTCTTCGTCTACTGGCCCCCGGAAAAGCTCGGACCGATCGAGTGATCCCTTATCGGAGCTCCGCCCGCTTCACACCCGCTGCTGCCACCCCTTGGTCGATTTGCTGGGGAGCCTAATCACCGGCTGGTACGAAGCAACTCCTCCGACAAGATCACTGCCCGCCCGGCCAGTTCGCTTGCCGCCGCCAGGTCGCGCCCGCGCATCGCTTCCGCCTGCTCAACCAGGGCGCGGACGCGCCGCAGCTCGGCCGCTTGTCTTTCTGTGAGACTCCGGCGTGCGAGCGTCGCTAGATTGCGCCGTATACGGGCGAGATCGGCTTCGAGTTTGTCGCGGTAGCGTTGTTCTTCTTCGGGACTCAGCAGCGCACCAAGCTGCAGGGCCGGTGGCCGGCGCGCGGGAGTCCCGGCCCCTGCTCCCCGGACGGGTTCGCGGAACGGTGGGACCGGAGCCGGCTGCCGGATCGCCTCGGGCGGATCCGGCGGCACCGTTGGCGTCAGGGACCTGGCGATCGCTTCCACGGACGGCGGCGGCAGCTCTGGCGCCGGTGCGGGTTCGCGGGGTTCCGGCGGAGGCGGCACAAAGATCTTCTGGGGAATCACCGTCACTGGCCGCCGCTTGCACCCCACTCCGGCGGACAGCATGACCAAGAAACAACACGCAAGAAGATACCTCCGGCTCCGCGCAACACGAACAGGAATCATCAGGGTTTCTCGCCGCCGTCCAGCCGCCGCCACCAACCTTACTCTCCCACTATAATGCTCGTCATCGAAGCAAGGAGGGTTATGCGATGAGATTCCTTCCGGTTGTGTTGCTTTCCGCGGTGATGGCTTGGGCCCAAGTTCCCCCGGGCTTCGTTTCTCTGTTCAATGGGAAAGACCTCAGCGGCTGGCGCATCCCCGAGGGCGACAACGGACACTGGCGCGTCGTGGACGGTGTCATCGACTACGACGCTCAGAGCGAGGCGCCCGGCGAAAAACACCTGTGGACGGAGAAGGAGTTTCGTGACTTCATCCTGCGCATCGACTGGCGTATCAAGGAGACCCCCTACGTCTACCCGCGCACTCGCATCCTTATGCCCGACGGCAGCTACAAACGCGACGCCTCCGGCAAGATCATCGAGTTCTCCATCCCCGATTCCGACTCCGGCATCCTGCTTCGCGGCGGCCCCCAGGTCAACATCTGGTGCTGGCCACAGGGCTCGGGCGAGTTGTGGAGCGTCCGCAACAACAAGGATCTGCCCCCGGAGGTCCGCGGCGCTGCGGTGCCCAAGCTCCACGCCGACCGCAACATCGGTGAATGGAACACCTTCGAGATCACCCTTCGGGGCGACCGCGTCACGGTGGTCCTCAACGGCTATACCGTCATCGACAACGCCCGGATTCCGGGAATCGCTCCGAAGGGCCCCATCGGGCTGCAGCACCACGGCCGGATGAAAGACGGGCGCTGGGTTTCACCCCCGAGCTTGGTTCAGTTTCGCAACATCTTCATCAAGGAACTTTAGCCGGGGACCAGTCGGCAGGAATGAATGGTGCGGACGGGGGGACTTGAACCCCCACACCCTCTCGGGTACCGGAACCTAAATCCGGCGCGTCTGCCGATTCCGCCACGTCCGCGGGGGTGCTCTTCCTTCCAGTAGCATAACACCCGCGAGGGAGACGCCGAGCGGCCCGGTCCCGCCTCAGACAGCGGTCGCGAGGGCCCTGTCTTCCGCCTCTCCCAACTGCCGCAACTGCACTAGCAGCGGTCCCGGCCGTCCGCACCGGCACTGTTCGGTCAAAATGCGTCCTTGGATGCCTGTCGGGATGGCCGGTGACCCCTCCGTCAAACGCATCCGGAGCTCTCCGTTCGTCTTATCCACGACGAACCTCGCCCGGTCGGTTTCCACATGCAAGCCCAAGTGGGCTTCGCATTCCCATGCCAGCAGTTGTCCTGCCGGACCGCGAAACTGCTCGAATACCGGCACCCGCAGCGCCAGCCAGAGCAGATCCCGCTGTGCCGGCCGGAGCACCGGCCGTCCCACGCCGGTCAGCGATACGACCGCCATGTCCAAAGAAGGTGGTGCTGCGGTCCCATGGAGCGTGGCTTCGGCGAGCTCCAGCAGCGCGGGCAGGGGCGCAGCGATCACCTCGGGCCGGAATGCGGCCAGTCGCGGGTCGAAGAAACTCGGAAACGGCCAGGCGCCACAGGGTTCGAACCACGCGGCCACGAAAGCGATTCGTGTCTCCGAGGGCCACGGCCCTCCGCTATCCCGTTCCGGGCTTCTGAGCACTCTCGGGAGTAGTCGGCGCCACCAGTCCATGTCTGCCTGCAATTACAGTGGGGAGCCGCCGCCGGGATTCTCACACGGACTCCGCCTATCCCGGAGTTTCCCGTCGTTCGGACGGCTTCCCGGCCTACCGCTCCAGCAATTGGGCCAGGTTCCCGCCAAGAATCGCCGCGGCCTCGTTCTCCTTCAGCCCCAGCACGGCGAGCAGGTTCGCCTGGGTCTGGAAGATCTCCTCGTTCCAGCCCCGCGGGAAGAACGAGGAGTCCGTGCCGAACAGCAGCCGTTCCGGTCCCGCCACGTCCAGGGCCTTTTCGAAGACCATCCGCAGATCCAGCCGCCCCGCTTGATAGCGCGTCCACCGGTTCGACGACGAAGTGTCCAGGTAGACGTTCGGGCACAGGCTGCACACCATCAGCGCCTCCCGGAAATATCCCGCGCCGAAGTGCGGAATCACGAACCGCGCCTTCGGGTACCGCAGCGCGATGGCGTGGACGTCGATCGGGTTCGAGAACCGCATGTCGAACAATGACGGCAATCCCAGCTTGTTCCGCACTCCTACCGTCAGCACTCCGCAATGCACGAACACCACCGTGCCCGGCGTCGCCGAAGCGAGCTCGAAGACCGGCTGCACCCGCTCGTCATGGAGCGAGTAGCGGTGCATCGCCGGAAACAGGCAGATGCCCTGCAGCCCGTTTCGCAGCGCCGCCTCGGCCCGCTCCACGCCGTCGGCCCCCACGGGATTGCAGAAGAAGTAGCCCCAGAACCGGTCCGGAAAGGCCCGTACCGCCTCGGCCACGGAATCTTCGTCCCCCGGCAGGCTGGCGATCAGCACGCCCCGGCTTACGCCGTGCCGGTCGAACTCTTCGATCCAGCGCCGCGCCAGCTCCACCGGGTCCGCCGGCGGCATCTCCCAGCCGAGCTTCTCGCCGATGCTCTCCAGCGTCAGACCGGGCTTCTGCCGCGCCAGCAGCGAGAAGAAATTGCGCGAAAAGAAATGGATGTGCGCGTCATTGACTTCCAGTTCGCCCCATGCCGTTTGCATGGTCCCATTGTACGGGCTTGCCTGGTCTCCGAAACGCGCCGGCGCCCGCCAGCGTCGGGGATCGCTCTCGGCTTGCTTTCTGGCGGGAATTAGGTCTGCTCCGTCGGACTACTGCGGATTTCCTCTAAAATTCTACCTTCGATGTGTGCGAGAATCTTCTCATAAAGATGGTGAAATCTTCGTCTTTTCTTCTGCCTTCGTTTTTGGGGCTCCTGCTGGCTTTCGCTGCGCCCCTCGGCGCCGAGCCGCGTATCCGCTCCTTTGGCGTCAAGAACGCCGCCTCCTACGCCCTCGCCGAAAGGGGAGGTATCGCCCCAGGCTCGATGTTCGTCGTCCAGGGCATCGGTCTCGGACCCGAACAGCTCGTCCAGGCCGCGCCGCCCTACCCCTCGCGGCTGCCGGAGGACGCGCCGGGTACGGAGATCACCGTCACCTCCGCCGCCGACGGCCTGCCCAGAACCGCCTGGCTCGTCTATTCTTGGAACTGGCAGCTCGCCGCGATCCTGCCTTCGGACATCCCCCTCGGCCCGGCCGACCTCACGGTCGCCTACGCCGGGGAGACCAGCTTGCCGCATCGTATCCAGATCGTTCCCCGCGCTCCCGGGCTCTTCACTACCAGCATGACCGGCGCCGGCCCCGCCGTGGCGCAGATCTTTCATTCGCCCGATGAGCAGCCCCTCAACGGCCTTGCCCGGCCCGTGCTCCCCGGCCAGTGGCTCATCCTGTGGGCCACCGGCCTTGGCCCGATCAGCGCCCCGGACAACGAACCACCCCCGATCGGTACGGTGGATCCGGACCTCGTCGTCGAGATCGGCTCCCTGCGTTTGAAGCCTTCCTACGCCGGGCGCGCCCCCGGCTATCCCGGTCTGGACCAGATCAACGTCTGGATTCCGCCGGACGCCGAGCTTCCCGATGATTGCTACACGCCCGTCCGCCTGCGCACTGGCGAGTTCGTCAGCCGCGAGGCCGCCGTCACCACCGGCAACGCTCCCGGCGCGTGCTCTCATCCCCTCGGACTTTCCCCGGACGTGCTGGCGCGGCTCGATGCGGGCGGCCGCGCCTCGATCGCGGCGATCTCGCTGACGGCCAGCCGGCTCGAAACGCCGCCCAACGGCGCCGCCGGCGGGGCCCCCTCCGGCGTCCGGCCCTCGGTATTCGGCTGGCTGTATTCGCTTACTGCGCCTTACCTGTTCTTCGTTCCCTCGCCGGCGCAATCCGGCGAACCGGGTTGCACGCTCACCCAGGGCGGCACGATCGCCAGAATCAGCGACGACATCCCGCCGCCGCCCCCGGCCAGCCCTTTTCGGGGAGTCGATGCCGGCGACGCCCTCTCACTGGCCGGCCCGGGCGGCCGCACCTTGGAGCTGACCAAAGCCGAAGACTTCGCCGACACCGGCCTCTACCGGCACGATCCGCTTCCCGAAGACTTCCTGGCGCCCGGCTCCTGGACCGTCACCGCGCCCGGCGGCCCCGACGCCGGCCCCTTCTCCGCCAAGACCCGGTTTCCCGGCCTGCCCCCCATCGAGCTGCCGGCCGAAATCGACCGCGCGCAGGACCTTCTTCTCACTTGGTCCCCCGCCGGCTACGCGCCCGAAGATTTCTTCACCGTCGCGGTTTCGAGCGCCCATTCCCCGCCGGACGATCCCGACACGCGCATCTTCACCAGCGTCCGTTGCGGGGTTCCGGCCTCCGCCGGGGCGCTGACGATCCCGGCGTCTCTACTTTCTCAGTTGCCCGGTACGGAGTCGGCTCAGATACGGGTGACGCACGCCCCGGTTCCGGCTCAGATCGCGCCGATCACGGCCACGGGCATCGACGCCGGGTGGTTCACCTTCTCGGCTTTGGAGACCCGCATGGTGGAAATGCGCTGAACGGCGGGCAGGCCCTACGCCTCGCCGCGCGGTCGCTTCTGTCAGGGCCTTGGCGCCGGCATCACCCAATCCTCCGGCACTTCGCCCTCGGGCAGCAGCTCGCCCTTTTCCAGATACCGGATCTTCTGTGCCGTCTTGGCCGCGTGAGGATCGTGGGTCACCATCACGATCGTCTTGCCGAACTCCTGGTTCAGCCGCTCGAGCAGCGTCAGCACCTCTTGCGCCGAAGCCGCATCCAGGTTGCCCGTAGGCTCGTCGGCCAGGATCAGATCGGGGTCCGTCACGATGGCCCGGGCGATCGCCACCCGCTGCTCCTGGCCGCCGGAGAGCTGCCGCGGGGTGTGGTCCATCCGGTCGCCGAGGCCCACCAGCTCCAGGGCATGCCGCGCGTGCTCCAGGCGCTCGGATTTCTTGAGCCGCGTGAGTTTCAGCGGGAGCTCCACGTTCTCCAGCGCCGTCAGCACGGGGATGAGGTTGAATGTCTGAAAGACGAAGCCGATATGCCGGTTCCTCCAGCGCGCCGCGGCGCTGTCATCGAGCCGGCTCAGGTCCTGCCCGGCGGCGAAGATCTCACCCGACGTCGGCCGGTCCATCGCCGCGATCAAATGCAGCAGCGTGGACTTGCCCGAACCCGACGGCCCCATCAGCGCCAGAAACTCGCCCGGCTGCACCTCCAGGTTCACGTCCTTCAGCGCCACGATGTGAAAGCTGTCCCGGACGAACTCCTTCCTCAGAGCCCGCGTCCGGATCATCGGCTCGCTCATTCTTCTTTCCCCCGTACACGCACACGGTCTCCGTCTTCGAGGTCCGCCGGCGGCGCCACAATGAGCTCCTCGCCGCCGTAGAGCCCGTCCTCGATGCGCATCCCCTGGGCCGTGATGCCGCCCGTCTTCACCGCACGGCGCACCGCCCGCCCGTCCACATACAGGAACACGGCGTTGTCCCGCACCGCCGACGGCGGCACGAACACCACCGGCCGCGCCTCTCCAGGCGCTGCTCCGGCCTCCGCCTCCTCATAGAACGCCACGCTCGCGTTCATCTCCGGCCGCAGGTACTCGTCCGGCTCCAGGATCTTCACCTTCACCTGGACGGTCGCCTTCTGGCGGTTCGCTTCCGGCGAGATCTCCTCGATGTAGCCCTCGTACTCGCGGTCCGGGTAGGCGTCGGTGGTCACGATGCCCCGCTGCTGCGGCTTCAGCTTCCCAAAATCGTTCTGGTTGATGTCCAGTTCCACCTGGAGGTCGTTCAGGTCGGCCAGCGACACCACATAGCCCTTCGCGCCCCGCTCGCCCACGAAACTCGTCGTCACGTACTCGCCGACTTCGACCTCGCGCTCCAGGATCGTGCCGTCGATCGGCGCCCGGATCACCGTGTTGGCGAGCTGCGTCTCGAAGTACGCCACCCGGCCCCGGGCCTCCTCGATCTGGCCCTTCACCGCTTCGATCTGTTCCCACCGCGGCCCCAGCTTCACCAGCTCGTAGTTCTTCTCGAGCGAACGCACCCGCGCCGCCTGCGCCTTGTACCGGGCCTCGGCATCGTCGAGCGCCTGCCGCGAGAGGACGCCGTCTTCGGTCAGCCTCTTCACGCGCTCCAGGTTCACCCTCGCATTCTCGAGATCCGCCCTGGCCTGTTCCAGGTTCGCTTTCGCCGCGGCGATCTCTTCCGGGCGGCTGCCGTGCTCCAGCTCCTTCAGCTTCGCCTCGAGTGACCGCAGGTAGCCCCGCGCCTGCTGAAGCTGCGCCCGGTATTCGTCGTCCTCCAGCCGTACGATCGCCTGGCCCTTTTTCACCTTGTCGCCCTTCTCGACCCCGATCCAGGCCACCCGGCCCACCACCTTCGAGGCCAGCTCGATCTTGTGCGCCGCGATGACGTAGCCGGTGGCATTCAGAATGATCCGGCGGCCCGCCGACGCCGCGGCCGTCCGGGCCGGGCGCACCCGCACCACCTCGACTTCCACTGCCGAGGTCCACCGGCTGTAGACCAGGTTCGCCACCCCGAGCAGGACGATCAGCAGAACACCGGCGATGATCCACCGCGCCGCCCACTTCGGCGTCTCGCCGCCGGCTTTTTGCGAACGATCGATGCGCAGTTTTTCGAGATCGCTTGGCATGGCTCCGCCTATACTTGCCGCAAGGCGTCCAGAATCTGCTTGCGGGCCGCCGACGCCGCCGGGAAGAGTCCGCCCAGCAGTCCCATGAACAGCGAGAACAGGATCCCGCCCGCGGCGATCCGCGGCGTCACCCGGAAGTTGAACGACACCTCGGCGAACGTCACGAAGTTGCCCATGCCGGTCGTCACGTTCGTCAGCGGCAGCACCAGGATCAGGCCGAGCACGCCGCCAGCGAGCGAAAGCAGCAGCGCCTCGATGGTGAAGCTCGTCAGGATCCCCCACCGGGAGAATCCCAGCACCCGCAGCGT
>CAYWXL010000019.1:16688-26537 GCA_964461995.1 uncultured Solibacteraceae bacterium | reverse complement strand
AGCAGCACCGAGCTGAGCGCCTCGCTGCGGTTCTGGTCTGCGGCCAACTGGTTCAGGTCGGCGAAGATCTCGCTGTTGGCCGCCGAGCGGCCGCAGTCCATGATGCCCACCACCGTCCAATCGCCGCTGCCGAAGTCGATCTCCTGGCCGATGCCCGCCCCCGGATACCGCCGGGCGATGCTCTTGCCCACCACCAGCTCCCGCTTGCCTGGCTCGAACATCCGCCCCTGGACCACTCGGCACTGCTCCCGCATCTCGAATCCGATCGGCATCAGCCCCCGCACCGTCACGTTCATCCCGCCCGGCGCCTCCGGGCTCTCCAGCACCACCACCGTCACCATCTCCAGCGAAGCCATCGGCTCGCCCCGCTCGTTCCGCGCGATGCCCGGCCGCAGCCTCAGGTCCTGGAACCATTGCCGGGTGATGATGCTCGTCAACTCGGCCGTCGCGCCGCGCCTGACTACCAGCACGTGCAGCGGGTTCCCCGTCGCCGCCAGCGATGTCCGCAGCCCTTCGACGAAGGCCAGCACCGCCAGCAGCACCGCCACCGTCAGCGCGATGCCCAGCGCCGTCATCACCGTGGTGGTTCTTCGCTCGATCAGGTTGCGGATGTTGTAGGAGAGCGGGATCGTCATCGGCCGTCTCTAGTCTTCGTACCGTAGAGCCTCTACGATCGGCCGGTTGGCCGCGTTCCACGCCGGGACGATGGAGCTGATCACCCCGATCAGCGCCGCCACCACCATCGCCAGGCCCCATACCTCGCCCGGCATCTTCACCCGGCTCATGTCGGTGAAGGTGCTCGGCATCCGGCGCATCATCTCGCACAGCCCCTCGGCCAGCAGCAGGCCCAGGAGGCCGCCGATCAGCGAGATCAGCACCGCTTCGGCGACGATCACCCCGAGGATCGTCCCCCGCTGGTAGCCCAGCGTCTTGAGCACTCCGACCTCGCGGACCCGCTCGCGCACCGACATCGCCATCGTGTTGCCCGACACCAGCAGGATCGTGAACGTCACCGCCCCGCAGACGCTCAGCAGGAACAGCTTCACGTTGCCCAGGAACGCCAGGAAGCTCACCTCGAACTGTTTCTCGGTCTCCGTCTTCGTCTGCGCCGGCGAGTTCCGGAACATCGCATCCACCGCCTCGGCGATCCGCGGCACGTCGTCGATCGTCTCTGCCCGGATCACATACGTACTGGCCCAGTCGCCCCACCCCAGCGGCCTCATCGCCTCCCGCAGGTAGTCGTTGTGGAAGAGCAGATTCTCGTTGTCGCGGTCCGAGTCGTAGATAGCCCGTACCGTCAGATCCAGAGTCACCGGGAAGATATCGCCCACGATCTGCATCCGGTCGCCGAGCTTCAGCCCCAGCCGCTCGGCCAGCTTCCGGCCGATCAGGCACGCCGTACGCTCCCGGAGGAACGCCTGCTTCTGGTCCTCCGGCACGCGGTACTCGGGATAGACCGTGAAAAGGCGGTCCGCATCCACCGCCAGCCGGGGGAAGAAGTTGTTCGGGTCCCGCGCGTCCTTGTATGTGCCGCCGAACCACTGGAAGACCATCACTTCCTTGACGCCCGGGATCTGCTTGATCTTTTCCCGGTACGAGAGCGGCAGCGGACGCGCCAGCGACACGCGGTTGCGGACCACCAGGCGCAAGGCCTGGTCCTCGGTGGCCTCGCTCAAGAAGAACATGTGATAGAGCGCCCCGAGCACCCCGAGCAGGCAAAGCGACGCCGCGATGCTGAGGATCGTCAATATGCTCCGGCGCTTGCTGCGCAGGCTGTTCTTGACGACGAGGGGAAAGAACCGAATCACGCTACTCTAGATTCTAGAACGCGGCAGGATCGGGTCGCGTTCGCGAAAAATCAAGGGGATTCATGGTTTCCAGCCCACTGCCAGCCGCCGACGAAGAATACATGAAGGAAGCGCTGCGGCTCGCCGCCGAGGCGGCCGAAGCCGGAGAAGTGCCCGTGGGCGCCGTCGTCATCTCCGGGGACCGCGTCCTCGGCCGCGGGCGGAACATGCCCATCGCCGCCAACGACCCCACCGCCCACGCCGAGATCGTCGCCCTTCGGGAAGCCGCCCGCGCCGTCGGCAACTACCGCCTTACCGATGCTACCCTTTACGTCACCATCGAGCCGTGCGTGATGTGCGCCGGCGCGATGGTCCACGCCCGGGTGCGCCGCCTCGTCTTCGGCGCCCGCGACCTGCGTTTCGGCGGCGTCCGCAGCAAGTTCCGGATCGCGGACTCGGACCTGCTCAACCACCGCGTCGAGATCACCGAGGGCGTGCTGGGCGCCGAGTGCACCCGCCTGCTTCAGGAGTTCTTCGAGGGCCGCCGCTGATCCGCCCGCTTCGCCCGGCGCGCCGCCTTTCCAACCCCCGGCCCGCTCAGCCGGTCACGTTCACCGGGGCGTAGGCCTGTTCCTCCGCCGGGACGCCGGCGCCGGCGTGCCCCGTTTCCTCGGCTGCCACTTGCGCCTGCTCCCAGGCCTCGAGAAGGGTCCTCAACAGTTGTTCGGCCTCGGCCAGCGGAGCGTCCGCCTGTTCGGCGTTGGCTTTCGCCAGCAGCCGCTGGATGTAGTCGTACAGCTCCACCAAGTTCCGGCTGATCTCCCCGCCCTTGGAGTGGTCCACCCCCAGCGCCAGCTCCGCAACGATCTCACAGGCCCGCGTGATCGCTTCGGATCGCTCCCTGATGGCCCCCGCCGCCAGGTGCCCCCTCGCTTCGCTCACCGCATCCACCGCCGCCCGGTACAGCAAGACCACCAGGCGGCATGGATCCGCCGTCAGAATCGCGCTCTCCTCGTACGCTCCCCGGAAATCGGTCGCCATCTGCTGTCCTCCAGAACCACTCATCGACCGTTCCCGGAAAATCATCGCCTTCGCGCGCCTAGATGTCCAGCTTCAGGTCCTCGGCGAGCCGTAGCGCATACTCCGGCGGGATCTGCCGGATCACCTCTTTGGTTTCCCGGTCAATGATCCGTACCAACGGCCGGTGCGTCTCCCGGTCAAGAACGAAGGTCAACTCGGCGTTCTGGCCGAACAGCTCCGAGGCGTTCAGCGCTTTCACCGCCTGGATCAGTTGCCGGTCCTCCGGCCTCACCTGGGAACCGGCCTCCTGTGCCGCAGCGGGCGCATAAAAGGAAACAGGAACAGGCCCGATGTCCATGGCAGACTCCTTTATAGAGATTTCTGCTTATCCTCTGTTCGTATCGTTCCCGGGAGGGGAGATTTTAGGAAAATTTGGCAGGATCCGGGACAGGGAAGCGGCTTGTCCGATGCGTCAGTCCAGGTTCAATACCTGCAGCGCCGTCCCGGTCTGCTTCTCGATCTTCTTCTGCAGCAGCATGATGGCGTAGATCAACTGCTCCGGCCGCGGCGGGCAGCCCGGCACGTAGACGTCCACCGGAATCACCTGGTTCACCGGAATCAAGGCGTAGTTGCTGAACACCCCCGTCGAGGTCGCGCACGCCCCCATCGAGATCACCCAGCGCGGCTCCGGCATCTGCTGATAGAGCTGGCGGATCACCGGGGCCATCTTGTTCGATACCCGGCCGGCGATGATCATCAGGTCCGCCTGCCGCGGCGAGGCCCGGAACACCTCGGCCCCGAACCGCGCCAGATCGAACCGCGAGGCGCTCGTGGCCATCATCTCGATGGCGCAGCAGGCCAGCCCGAACGTCATCGGCCAGATCGAGTTCTTCCGCGCCCAGTTGATCGCCTTGTCCACCGTCGTGAACAGGATCCCCTCGGCCGGACCGGAAGCCCACTCCTGGTCGATCCGGTCGAACAGCCCCTCTACCTTCTGTAGCTCGATGCGCCGTTCCATGGCCTTTGCTTCGATTATCCCATAGACCGGCTAGAATGAATACTTGGCCCGCGCATGAATCCCTCCCCCCTTACCTTCGCCCCGCTCGACGACTATTCGAAAGCCCTCGACGCCGCCGCCGAACAATGGGGCGTCGAGCCCGGCTACTGGGACATCTGGGGCCGCTACCACGAGACCTCCCCCGAGGTGAAGCGCGCCATCCTCGAGTCCCTGGGCGTTGCCGCCGGCAGCCTCGAGGACCTCAACCGCGCTCTCGAGGCCGAGCTCTGGCGCTCCTGGAGCCGCCCGCTTCCGCCGGTCCTCGTCGCCGCCGAGGAAGAGGCCCCGCACACGCTCCCCCTCCGCCTGCCCGCCGTCTGCGCCTGCGCCACGGCCACTCTGCGGCTCGAACTCGAAAACGGCGAGACCCGGGAGTCGTCCATCCCCCTCGACAGCCTGGAAACCTCGGCCGCCGCCCGGCTCCGGGGCAGGGAATTCCTCGAAAAGTCCGTGCCCGTGCCCGAGGCCCCCCTCGGCTACCACCGGATCAGGGTCTCCGTCGCCGCCCCCGGCCGGCCGCCCCTCGAAGCCTCTACCCGCTGGATCGTCGCCCCCTCCCGCGCCTGGCTGCCCGAAGAGCTTCGCCAGGGCGGCAAGCGCGCCGGCCTCTACATCAGCCTCTACGGGCTGCGCAGCGAGCGGAACTGGGGCTGCGGCGACTTCACCGATCTCGAGCGCCTAGCCCGCTGGGTGGCCGGCGCGATCGGCGGCGCCTTCATCGCCCTCAACCCCCTGCATGCCATCTTCAACCGCCAGCCCTTCAACACCAGCCCCTACCTGCCCAACAGCGTCTACTACCGGAACCTTATCTATCTCGACGTCGAGCGCATCGAGGACTTCCAGCGCTCCCCCTGGGCCCGGCGCCTCCGCCGCAGCCCCGCCGTCGAGGCCGAGATCCGCGCCCTGAACGAGGCCCCTCTGGTCGAGTACGAGCGAGTCCACCGCTTGAAGACGGCCTTCCTCCAGCTCGCCTTCCGCCGGTTCCTCCGCGAGGAGTACCGCTCCGATTCGGAGCGCGCCGCCCGCTTCCGCCGATACGTCGAGCAGGAAGGCGAGCTGCTCGACCGCTTCGCCGTCCACGCGGCTCTCGGCGAATGGCTCCACCGCCGCGACCCCAACGTCTGGGTCTGGCCCCAGTGGCCCGAGCCCTACCGCGATCCCGGCTCGGCGGCCGTCCGCGAGTTCGCCCGGAGCCACTGGCGCCGCGTCCTGTTTCACAAGTACGTTCAGTGGCAGATCGACGAACAGCTTGCCGCCGTCCAGCAGGCGGCCCGCTCCTGCGGCGTCTCCATCGGCCTGCTCCACGACCTCGCCCTCGCCACCGACCGCTGCGGCGCCGATCTCTGGGCCCACCGCGGCCTCTTCGTCGAAGGCTGCCGCGTCGGCGCTCCGCCGGACGACTTCTCGCCCCAGGGCCAGGACTGGGCCTTCCCGCCCCCGGCCTCCCGCCACCACTTCGAAGACGCCTACGAGCGCTTCCGCGAGGCGATCCGCAAGTCCTGCCGCCACGGCGGCGCCCTCCGCATCGACCACGCGATGCGCTTCTTCCGGCTCTTCTGGATCCCCGCCGGCCGCTCCCCCGCCGAAGGGACCTACGTCCGCGAGCGCCACCAGGACCTCCTCCGCATCCTGGCGCTCGAGAGCGTCCGCAACCGCGTCATCGTCGTCGGCGAGGACCTGGGCACCGTCGCCCCCTACATCCGCGAGGAGCTGGCCCGTTACGGCATCCTCGGCTACCGGCTCTTCTACTTCGAGCGCGACGAGGGCGGCGCCTGGAAGCCCCCTGCGGCTTACCCCGCCCAGGCGCTCGTCGCCTCCACCACCCACGACCTGCCCACCCTGGCCGGATTCTGGCAAGGCCGCGACATCGAGGCCCGCCACGCCGCCGGCGTCCTTCCCGGCGAGGACTCCTACCGCCGCGCCCTCGAGGAACGCCGCCGCGACAAGCAGCAGATCCTCGACGCCCTCCACTCCCTGAGTCTGCTGCCCGAAGGCTTCCCCCGCACCGCCGAAGCCCTCCCCGAGCTCACCGGCGAGCTCCACAACGCCGTCATCGGCTTCCTCGCCTCCACGCCCTGCATGCTGTTCGCTCTGAACCAGGAGGACCTCACCAAGGAGACCGAACAGCAGAACCTGCCCGGCACCACCGCCGAGTACCCCAACTGGCGCCGCAAGATGCGCTACACCCTCGAGGAGCTGGAAACCTCTTCCGAAGTCGCCGACTTCGCCCGGATGTTCCGCAACTGGCTCGCCCGCACTGGCCGCCTGCCGTGAACAAATTCGGGGACAGTCACCAATTACCCTCTCCGGCCGAAGCCTTTCCCCGTATCCTTGCCGGGTAATTGGGTGACTGTCTCCGAAATTTAGAAATTTGTCCCAGAACTTTCCGAACTTTTCGAATTTGTCAGCGGCGTGAGCTTTCGCTGCCGCTCACGGAACCGCCGGGACTACTGCAACGCTTGCCTCACCGCTGGGTGATCACGAACGGCCTCGCCCGCTCGATGGAGCGCCGTAGGCGGCGGCAGCTATCGATGGCGTCGCGAAGCGCTTCGTCCCACTCGACGCCCACCTCCAGCCGATGCCGGAGGATACTCACCGTCCCGAAAGCCTGATCGATCACGAACGACTCCGGCTTTTCCAGATCCGGCGGGCCCGAACTGTAGCGGGTCTCGGTTTTCAGCTTTTCCCGGAGCTGCTCCAGTTCCTTCAGGACGGTTTCCGGCGGTGCGCCGTTCAGCTCGGCCGACTGGAGCGCGTCCCGGATCATGCCGAGAAATCGGTGGGCGTCCCGCCGATAATTCAGAAGGAGCTCGACCCACTCCGGCTCGCCCTCCGTCGTCCCGTCGGCGAAGATCACCGCCCGCACGGCCACCTCCGTCCGGTCCTCGTAAGGGTGCCGCGCCGCTCGATAGCTCCGGCTTTCTCCATACTTCAGCGGCGCCCAGAAATGGTCTCCATGGAGCGCATTGTCGAACCACCAATGACCCTGAGCTAGAAACCGGTGCGAACCCTCCTTGATGTGCGTGTCGGTGATGAAGATGGCAGTGATCGGTCGCGGCGAAGCGTTTTTCACCGTGAACTCGATCATTCCGTTGTCGAGCTGCTTCTGGGTGAGCTCCACCCCCGCCGGCTGCGCCAGACACGAGAGGACCACAAGCAGGAGTGCGGACACATATTTTCGTACAGCGCCCATTCGCCCTCCTCCTCTACGAGGAATACCCGAGTGCCGCCGAATTCTGCGACGGTCGGCGAACCACCCCGCCTGATACGGCCCCGCGGAGTGCGCCTGCCATGCTCTCCGGCCACCGCGCAGTTCTGTTCCGGTTCCCTTCCGCGGGGGCCGCTCACTGTGTTGCCGCAGGCCGCCTTTGCGACACCGTCCGCTCTACGATTCCGGTCGCTGCCGGTCCGCCCACTACGTCCGGCGCCGCGAACCATCCGTAGAGGCCTGGGCCGGAGCGCAGAATCAGTTGCTCGCCCTCGGCGCCCTGCAGCCCGCGGAAACCCGGTGGGAACTGGTCCGGAGGCAGCGGCTTCCAGCGCCGCGCCTCACCGTCGAGCTGAAAACAGATCTGCTTGGCAAACCGCCCCGTCGCGAACCGGGCATAGACCCGGCCCGAGGCGGTCATCACCACGTTGAGCAGCGTCGCCGGGCGATTGTTGCCTTCCTGCCGCGGGGGATCCAGACGGAACCGCGCCAGCACTTCTCCGGTCTCCGGCGCGAGCTCCAGCCATTCGCCGGTCTGGCTCGAATAGATCGCCAGCCGGTTCTCGCCCACCAGCACCCGGCTCGGCCCGCCCGTGCTGCTGTAGAGCGCCGGGGGGAACGGCGTCGCAAAGCTCTCCCGGGGCAGGGAAGCGAGCAACCGCCGCCCTTCGGGCGACCATTTCCGCAGCGTGTCGTAGCGCGCCTCACGCTCCCACCGCGCCGCCGCCGGCGCGCCGAAGCCCCAGATCTCCCCGCTAGGCGAGACTCCCAGGCTGTCGGCGGCGATCTCCGTCCGGACGATCTTCTCCAGCACGCCCGGGGGCTTTACGAAACACAGCACCGAAGCCGCCTCGGCGGCGCTCGGCCACAGGTCCGCCGAAAGCACCAGACGCCCGTCGGGCAGCGCCGCCACATCCCACGGCACGATCTGGTAGGCATCCGTCGGCAGAATGTCGGTCCGGCGGATCACCAGCCGCCCGTTCCGGTCATACATCCAGACCGTCACCGGGGTGCCTGGCGTGCGCGTGGATTCGAACATCGGCAGGCGCCCGTTCACCCACCGGTCCGGCGACAGCCCGCGTACGTAGTTGTGCGGGATGTCCACTGTGTGCGTGGGTTCTGAGAACCCCGCGGCGAGCAATCCCGACGCCAACCCGGCGAACGCCAGTCCGGAGTACATCAGACGCCGCATCTTCCGCCTCCAGTCTTTCATCTCTTTGTTTGCTTCGTTCCCGGTCTCTGGGACCACCGCCTCTAGTTGATCTTGACGTGTCCGGCAGACGGACCGTGGAGACCAGACGGCGTGAAAAAATCGTTCGACGACGCGCAGCCACTGAAGTCACAGCCCCTCGGTTGAGCGGCCCCGGACTGCCAGAGACGCCGCGCGAACCGATTCGGCTGGGCGGAATCCGCAGCAGCCGGCGGCCGGACTGTATGACTGCGAACCCGGAAACACGAGAGCCGCCGCCAACTGCCCGCCGCCGAACGCCTGACTAGCCTGGCGCCCGGAACCGCCGAGGCTCCCCGAGAACGCGCCGCTGGGAGACCGAAACTTGCCTTTCGGGAAACCGCCGTACATTAATAACGAGACGGGCATGGCGTCAAAAAGTTCGGCAGACGATCTCGGCTTGCGCGCCATCCGGGAGATCTACCAGCGGGCGATGATCGACGAGCAGTGGTCCCTCTGGGAGGAGCGCGGCTTTTCCTGGTGGGGGCACCGCCTGCGCCAGCGCATCTGGGCCGAGCCGGGCGTCGAGTCCGATGGCTTCGAAATCTTCCGCATCTGCGCTCAAACCGACTGCCTTTGCGAGGTCGAAATCACCGACAAGCTCCTCGGCGCCCTCGGCCTCATCGCCCGGGAAGCCACCGTCGCCGCCCCGGTGCTGGATCCGGATTCCCGTACGCTCAGCTTGTTCTCTTGCGTCTACGTCCACGAGGAGATCTTCAATTGGGCCGTTCACAATCTATTCGTCCCCAGCATCCTGATCCAGGTCATCGAAGCCGAAAGGATGGCCGAGGCGGGCCCCGAAGTTTTCGAGACTGGAACGCCCGACTATTCGGGCCACCCCTCGAGCGGCTTCCGCCGCAAACCCGATGACACGCTCCGGTTCATCGACAGGGTCATCCGTCCCGTCGGCGAAATGACCCGCCGGTGGCGCAACTGCCGCGAGCTGCCCCGCGTCGCCGAGATCCTGAACCAGACCAACTGCGTCGCTTCGAATGGCGGCGGCGTTCTCACCGCCGAGTTCTCTTTCGGCAACGACACCTGTCTGTTCCAGATCGACGCCCACGCCGAGCACCGGGTCCTGGGCAACGGCGCCCTGGTCACCCTGAGGCTGCCCATGCAGTGGGACTTCACCGTCGCCGCCCGCGCGGCCGCCGCCTGGAACCGGGCCGAGAGCCGGACCTGCACATTCGTCAGCTTCCTGGGCAGCTGGGCGGTGGAAGAGCTGGGCTCCAGCTTTTGCCCGATGTTCGTCTCGTTCTCCCCTTCGGCGGTCTACGGCGATGGCCTGGCCCTGAATCTCGCCCTGATGATGGCCAGCCGGGCGCGCTGGGCCGCGAAGTGGTTCAACTTGCCGGAAACCGACGTCAAGGATCTCTTTACGAAGCGCTTGCTGGAGTTCCTGCCGCCCGAGGGCCGCGCCTGAGCTTCGCCCTTCTCAGGGAGGGCTGACCACCGCCCCCCTCTCGTCTTCCGCCCGCCCGGCGAGCTCCATCCGCTCCCGGTAATGCGGGGACAGATAGCAACTACCCGTGCCGAGACCTTCGCCGGC
>CAYWXL010000019.1:1534-16588 GCA_964461995.1 uncultured Solibacteraceae bacterium | reverse complement strand
GCTCCCGGTAATGCGGGGACAGATAGCAACTACCCGTGCCGAGACCTTCGCCGGCGCCCAAACGCGTAACTGTTGTCTGTCCCCGGCTTCCGATTACAAAACGTCCGGAAACTGCTCCAGCGCCGCTCGTACGAGCTGTCCGCGCGTGCGCACGCCCGTCTTCTGGAACAGCCGCTGCAGAGCCGCCTTCACCGACGCCTCCGAGACGTTGAGCTGCGCCGCGATCTCCTTGTTCGTCAGCCCCTCGAGCACGCCGCGGAGCACCGCGCGCTCGCGGTTGCTGAAGGCAGGCGATTCGGACGGCTCCCGTTGCCGGGGACCCGTTTCGCTGTACATTCGCGCCTGGGCGTACCGCGGATCGAGCCACTCACCCCCGTTCACGATGCGGCGGATCGCTTCCACAAGCACGTCGGGCGAGCTATGTTTCACGAAGATGCCGCGCGCTCCCAGCCGCAGCGCCTTGCCGGCGTCGAATTGACTGAGACCGGCAGTGACGATCAGCACCGGCCGTTCCAGATTCTCCTCCCGTGCCCGGATCTGAAACTCGAACGCCCGCTGCAGGCCGAGGTCGAAGTCCAGCAACACGATGTCTACCGGGCGCTCCCTCAGCACTTGGAGACCCGCTTCGACCGTGCCGCACTCGCCCTGTACCGTGAAACCGCCCTCGGTCTCCAGTAGCCGCGTCAAACCCCGGCGAAACAGGCTGTGGTCGTCGATGATCAGCACTTTGACGGTGGGCGTCATGATTCCTTTGGGTTCGGATTCTCTCCCTGTCCGGCCGCTTGGCGGAGCCTGATGACGAAGCGGGTTCCGGAGGACGATGGCTCGTGGTACAGCTCTCCGCCGAACGAGCGCAAAGTGGCGCGCGAAACATACAATCCCAGTCCGGTGGCCTCCGACGAGCTGTGGAACGGTTGAAACAGACGATCCGGCGCCGGAACGCCGGGGCCGGTATCCTCGAACCGCACCAGCACATTGCCGTCCTGGACTCGGCTCTCGATCACAATCTTCCGCACCCGGGCATCGGCAAGCGCCCGAATGCTGTTCCTCGCTAGGTTCAGCAACACTTGCAGCAGGCTGTGGCGATCAATGCGCACTTTGAGGTCGCCTGCCGGCTCGACCCGCAGCGAGGCCTCTGCTTCTTTCACTGACGGCTCGACGATGAGCTGGAACTCGCGCAAAACGCTGTTCAGGTCAACGCTGACGTTCCCTCGGTCCGTCAGCAGAGCAAGCTCGGAGGAAGCCACCTTTTCCAGGCTTTCCACCAGCGTTCCCAGGGCGCGGAAATCTTCGTTCTCCGCCAACCGCGGGTCGCGCCGCAGATTGGCGTGCGCTACCGTCGCCGCGGCGCTCAAGTTCCTGATTTCGTGAAGCACGGCGCCCACCAGCACCCGCGAGGTGAGCAGCAGTGAGTCCAGGCTCAAGTCTTCGCGCTCCCGCAACTCCTCGGTCAAATCCAGCACGATCGCCGCCAGCCGCGGGCCCTTGCTCGTCATGTAGGTGGAAAACCACACATCGGCAGCCAACAGCGATCCGTCCGCACGCTGTCCCGTACACTCCATGTTGGTGCGGAAGTGATGTCCCCCGCCGTCTACCGGCACCCGCCGCATCGCTGGCAGAAACTCATCCAGACGTCGCCTCAGGAGTTCCTCCCGGCTGCACCCGAACATCCGCGCCGCAGCTTCGTTTGCCCGCAGAATCCGGTGCTCCTGATCGACGGTGAAGATAGCCGCCGGGTTGCTGTCTACGAGCACCCGCAACTGCTCCTCCGCCTCGCGTCGCCGCTTGACCTGATCCTCGAGCCGGTGGGAGTACTCTTCGGAACGCCTCCGCGCGTCCATGATCTCCCGCATCAACAGGCCGGAGGAAAGAAACGCGACGAAGACGAGGATCTCGCGCGTCCACACAAACTCGTCGCTCGGGAACGGTCCCAGACGCTCGCGCAGCACCGCGAACAGCGCCGCCAGCGCAACGATCTGCCACCGGGCCAGAAATCCGGAGGCGATCAGGATGGGGACGATGTACAGGTAGCCGAGCGAGACGTTCGGCTGGGCGGCGTAGTCGATCGCCGCAATCGCGGTGGCGATCAGCGTCGCGATGATCAGCAGGCGAGCGCGGTCCCTGTCCGACAATTGGGATAGACCTTGGGCGAAGGGCATGGCTCAACCACTGCTGCGCCGCCCGGACACCCCGCCGGCGGCTGCCTCGACGTAGGGTTCCCCCCTGCGGGAAATTGTGCCCCGAATGTTCTATTATCCGACAACCTTCCCCTCCGGACGGAACGGTATCTTTCGATATCCGGTCCGAAAGATAAGTTGCCGCCCTTGGCGCTGGCGGGCAAGCTGGAAGAGTAACACGGGGCGCATTCGCTCCTGGGTGAGCCGAATGGATTCGCCCCCGTCGCTCTGGGAATGGCGTTCATCCGGCCGCTTGACAGGCGCCGTGCGCTGTCCGTTCCGGGCGGCGATAACCCAGTGGAGGACGAATCGTGGCATCAGATTCTTTTGGAAGCGCAGACCGGAGCCGGTGGCGCCCCATCGGGGCAACAGAGGAGCGCTCGCCGGACGAGCCTGCTCCTTCGACCGCGCATCCCGGGATCCTCGGCGGTTACGAACGTTTCCGCGAGAACCACTACCGCCGCCTGGAGACCCTCTTCCGCCGTCTGGCAGGCGGCCAGTCCCCCAAGGTGCTCTTCATCACCTGTTCGGATTCGCGCATCGATCCGTGCTTGCTGACGCAGACGCTGCCCGGTGAACTGTTCGTGGTGCGCAATGCCGGCAACATCGTGCCGGAGTATTGTGAAGATTCGCCCGAAGTCGCTTCGATCGAGTACGCCGTCAAAGTCCTCAAGACGCCCCACGTGGTCGTCTGCGGCCATTCCGGCTGCGGAGCGATGGCCGGGCTCCTCGACCCCGGGCAGTTGGAGGCCTTGCCCGCTGTCCGGCGCTGGGTGGCACACTCGCTGCCCGCCCTTGAGCGCACCAACGCCGGCCACGGCGACAGGCTGTCCGAACTTGTGCGGCAGAACGTGGTTTTGCAACTGGAACGGCTGCGAGCGTATCCTTTCGTGGCCTCCGCCTTGGAGAATGCCACATTGCGCCTCCACGGCTGGGTTTACGACATCGGCGGCGGAACGGTCATCGAGTACGACCCCCAGCGCCGCGCATTTGCCGACCTCTCCACGCTGGCGGGCGCTTGGGCCTGAGCCGTCGCGTTCCGAAACCGATCGCTTCGATTGAGAGCAATGAAAAATAAAGCTTTTCCCTTACGCCTGGAGACGCTAAGCGCCGATTTTCTCGCGTCCATCGTGGTGCTGCTGGTCGCGATCCCGCTGTGCATGGGGATTGCCATCGCTTCCGGCGCGCCGCCCGCCGCCGGCTTGATCACCGGCGTGGTCGGGGGGATCATCGTCGGTTCGATCTCCGGTTCGCCCCTGCTGGTGAGCGGACCGGCGGCCGGTCTGGCGGTCATCGTCTATCAGTTCCTCGAAAAGCATGACATGGCCGCGTTCGGATCGGTCGTGCTGGTGGCCGGCCTGATCCAACTGGCGGCCGGAGTCATGGGGCTGGGCCGCTGGTTCCGGGCCATATCGCCAGCGGTGATTCACGGGATGCTGGCCGGCATCGGCGTGCTCATCTTCGCGGCGCAGTTCCACGTGATGATCGACGACTCCCCAAGAGGCAGCGGATTGTGGAACCTGGTGACGATTCCGGCGGCGATTTACAAAGGCTTTTTCTCAGGCGACACCGTCCACCGGCAGGCTGCCTGGATCGGCGCCCTCAGCATCGCGCTGATCTTCGCTTGGAATCGGTACCGGCCGCGGCCGCTCCGGTTCCTTCCCGCGCCCCTGGTGGCGGTGGTCTTCGCTACCGCGGCTGCCTATTTCGGCCGTCTCTCGATTCAGCGCGTTGACGTCCCGGCGAACCTCTTCGACGTGGTGATCTTCCCCACCGTCGAGCGAGTTGCCCAGACGTTTCTCACTCCCGGGCTCCTGATGTCAGCCGTCGCCCTTGCTTTCATCGCCAGCGCCGAAACGTTGCTCAGCGCTTCCGCCGTTGACAAGATGCACTCTGGACCCAGAACCCGCTACAACCGGGAGCTGGCCGCGCAGGGGGTCGGCAATACGATTTGCGGAGTCCTCGGGGCCCTGCCCATGACCGGCGTGATCGTGCGCAGCGGAGCCAATGTCCAAGCCGGAGCCAGAACGCGGCTGTCCGCAATCCTCCACGGCATTTGGCTGCTCGCTTTCGTAGTGGCGTTCCCCTCTTTGCTGGCGATGATCCCCACCGCCGGGCTGGCCGCTATCCTTGTCTACACTGGCTACAAGCTGGTTGACGTCGCTCACATCCGCCGTCTCGCGGAGTATGGGAAGACGGAGGTCCTCATCTACACCGCTACTGTCGCCGCGATCGTCGCCATCGACCTGGTCGCCGGCATCTTGATCGGGCTCGGCCTCTCGCTCGCCAAGTTGCTCTACACCATCTCGCACCTGAAGCTGGACGTCACCCTCGATGAGACCGGCCGCCGGGCGACCATGGTGATGGAGGGTTCCGCCACCTTTCTGGTGCTGCCGAAACTGGCCGCCGCGCTCGAGAAGGTGCCGCCGGGTACCGAACTGCATCTCGAGATCGAAAAGCTGGACTATATCGACCACGCCTGCCTCGATCTGTTGGGCTCTTGGGAGGCATCCCAGAAATCGGCCGCGGGACGTCTCGTGGTGGAATGGACTCAATTGCACGGACGTTACCACCGGCTGAATGAGCGGCCCGAGCTCACTCTCTCAAGGCTTTCTCCCAGAAACGGTCTCTTGTCGCGAGGCGGGAAGAACGGAAAACGGAAAGAGGCATCCAAAGCCGGCGCGGAGACAAGTTCAGCAGTCAGAGCACAGAAGCCGGATGGCGCAGGAGGGGTTTGAGCGTCCGTGATCGGGAAAAGCGACGCTGAGAGTCCGTAACGAGTAAGCCCGGGGACTCAAGCTGCGCCATCCGGTTGATGCGGACTACCCTAACTTGGGTGATGTGGGGCCGCTGATGCCTGATTCCCTGGCCGAGGCCGCCCGGCCCCACGGCGAGTACGTTGTCTGCCGCGGCGGAGAAACACCTTTGGACGAGGCGCTTCGTTGAATTGCGGGCGGTCCGCAAGGCGGCGCTGACCCGTCCGTTGTTGGGCTCTTAAGGCGCCCCGATCAGCGCCTCGCGCTCCTCGGCCGCCTTCTTCAGCTCGCGGAACGCCCGCGTGTGCCGCGCCGCATCCTCTTTTCTGCCGGCCCGGCTGTAGGCCGCGGCGAGATGGAAATGAACCTGAGCGCTTTCGGGCGCCAGCATCACCGCCTTCTCGAGCGCCCGGATCGCTTCTTCCACGCGATTCTCTTGCAGCAACAAGCGCCCGTAGATGTCCAGCGCCGTGAAATCCTCCGGCGCCAGCTTCACGGCTTCCTCGGCATACCGAAGCCCGCCGGTCGAGTTGCCCCGCTGCAAGTGCTCGTAGGCGATCTGAAGCCGTGCCGGCACATGTTTCGGGCTGATCTGCAGCTCCTTGCGGAACTCGTCCACCGCCTCCGGCGAGTGCCGCAACAACAGCACATATCCTTTTAAATAATGTGCGTTCGGCTGCGCCGGATACTTCTCGATCAGCTCATCGGCCAATGCCAGCGCCTCGTCGAGCTTCGACCGCCACGCCAGCGCCGCCGCCCGCCCGGCCAGCATGACCCGCTCCCGGTCCGCCTCCGCGATCTCGGACGGCAGCAGCGGCAGCCGCAGCGCGCTCAGCCCCGCCATCTCCGTCAGGTTCGGCATGTCCGGCCACGTGTGCACCAGGTCCGCGAGTAGGCTGCTCGCCAGCTCGAACTGCCCCAGCTTGTTGGTCAGCGCCACCAGATGATACCGCGCCACCCGGCTCAGCTCCGTGCCCGGCGGCAGGCCGAGCTTCGTTGCTTCAAGCAAATGGGTAAACGCCTCCCGGTGCTTGCCCGCCTGGAACTCGCACAGCCCCAGCAGCGCCTGCGCTCCGGCATGTGTCCGAGCCCGCTCCACCAGCCGCCGGAACATCTCGCCGGCTTCCTGGTACCGGTCCAGGTCGTAGAAGTTGAGCCCCTGATACCACAGTGCTTCCGGATCTGACAGTCCCGCCTCCAGCGCCCGGCGGTACAGTCCGATCGACTCTTCCAGCCGTCCGGACTCCCGCATCTGGAGCGCCTTCTTCGCCAGCGCCGCCGCGTCCGGCCCGGCGCCGGTTTGCGCCCACAGCGGCATTACCAGCGAAAGCAGAATGCACGCGGCTCGCATTGCGTCGGTCTCAACTTAACAACAAAGCGGGGACGAACGCCGGGGCAGCGCCCGTCCCCTTGCTCAGTCCAGGGGTAATTCTGGGGGCTGAGGTCAGAACCGGAACTTCACCCCGAGCTGAATGATCCGCTTGCCGACCTTGTAGTCGGCGTAACCGAATCTCGGGTTTGTCACTTTACCGTCCGCGTCGAATGTCAGCCGCAGGTTCTGATCGCCGCCAATGAACGACCGCACCGGGTGGTTCAAGAAGTTGTAACCCGAGGCGCGGAACTCCAGGCTCTTGGACTCGCTGATCCGGAATTCCTTGTAGACCGACAGATCTGCATTGAAGAACGCCGGCCCCTGCATGTACGGCATCATCACCGTTCCGTTGAAGCCCGGCTGGCCGTTCTGGCCCGGGATCGGCGGGGCGAAACAGGCGCCGTTGATGTATTGCCCCTCGGCCAACCCCTTTCTGGGGTCGCAGATCAGGATCGGCTGGGCGCTGACCGCGTTTGTTCCTAGAATGTCGGGGCCGCTGATCGTGCGCTCCTCGCCCGGGAAGGGCGCGTTCATGTTGAAGTTCACGCCGGAGCTGCCTTGCGCCTGCTGAAGGTTGATGCCGCTCGACCACTGCACGATGCCCGAGATCTGCCAACCATTCAGAAGCCCTTTTGCGAACGCGTTGCCGCTTTTCACCGCGTCCGGCAGGTTCACCACGTAGCTGCCGGCGATCACGTGCGAGCGGTCGAAGCCCAGCGGCCCGTAGTTAGCGTCTCTGTTCAGCGAGTCGATGACGTTGTCCACGATACCCAGGGTCTTCGACCACGTATAGGAGAAGGTGAAGTTCACCCTCCCGGTTTGCTTCGTCAACGTCGTCTGCAGCGCGTTGTAGTTCGAGTACGAACCGTGGCGCTGTAGAGAAAGCGTTCCGTACTGAGGCATGGGGCGATACTGGTTCGGATCCCCCGTAGGGTCGTTCAACATCGCTCCAAGCGGGACTTGGTTGATGTTGACGAGTCCCCCGCGAAGCGCCAGGTACTTGTTCTTGTTGCCCACGTAAGAGATCTCCCACAAGGTGCGGCCAGGCAACCGCTGCGAAATCGTGAAGTTCCACGTGTGGGTCGTCGGCTGCGTGTCGTCGTTGCTGTCCACCACCTGGCCGTTGAAGACCAGGTTGCCCTGGGCGGGGATGTCGTCCAGTTCGGAGATCTTTACCCCGCAGCAGATCGTCGTATTTCGCAAGCCCGCCGGCAGGTCCATCGCCCCCGCAGCAAACTGGGGGTCGTGATAGATGAACGTGCCGAACCCGCCGCGCAGGACCGTCCTGCCGGTGCTGAACAGATCCCAGGCGAAGCCGACGCGCGGCGCCCAGTAGATGCCTCGCGTGGCCCAGCCGGACAATGGAACGTTCTTGTTTTTCGCATACCAGCTCACGCCCGGAAGCTCGTCGCCCGGGATGCCCGGATCATACTCTTCGGGAACCCACGTTGCGATGCCGATTCCGTTGCGCGCCGTCCACGGCTGCATGTGCTGGATCCGCAACCCGAGCTCCAGAGTGAAGTTCGGCGTCACCTTCCAGTTGTCCTGCACGAAGCCCGCGTATTCCTGCCAGCCCATGTCGCGGACGATCGCTTTCGTGTATTCGCTGTAGTTGAAGGCCACCCCGCGCACCATGTCCGCCAGAATATTGTTCGTCGTGTTTCCGTGCCAGGTAGCGAAGATCATCAGCCCCGCCGACGGGTCGTTGCCTGGTTGCTTGTTGATGATCCAGCCCCAGTAGCCGCCGAATTTCAATGTGTGCGTGCCGATGACTTTGCTGGTGTTGTTCGTCAGCGTCACCAGGTGCTTGGTGGCGAACAAAACTGGATCCATGCCCCCCGGCAGCCACATCCCCGCCGTCGGGTTGCCCCAGGAGAGGAAACCCGGAATCTTGGGATCCTGCTTGAAGATGCCGCGGTAAGGGAAGCCCACCGTATCCCGCATCATCTTCTGCGGCTCTTTATAGGCGTTCGGGAAGTCCACGAAGGTGTAGCCGAAGACCGTCTCGTTGGTCATCGTTGGGTTGATCACCTTGGTGAAATTGAAGCCGATCGAGTCGCTGGCGTTCCGTCCCTCGATCGGCGTCGGCATCGGCACCGCCCCGGGATTCCGCCACCAGAGTTGCACCGGGAACGGCTGAAGCTCTCGCTGCAAGTTATAGCGGACGAACAACTTCGTGTAGTCCGAGATCGAGTAGTCCACACGGGTGACGAACTGCTGCATGTTCTGGTCCAGCTCCAGCACCTTCATCCAGTTATAGCCGTTGCCCACTCCCGCCGGATCGACATTCGGCTCCGGGACCAGCTTGAGGATCGCTTCCATTCCCGGGTCGATCTCACTCGGCGGAATGATGCCGCCGGGGTACATATGGTCGATCGGACTCGACGCTCCCCAGGCCGCTGGCCCCAACGAGGCCAGATACCCCACATCAGAAAAGTCGCCCCGCTTCATCGCCGCCGTGGGCACGACGGAACGCAACAAACCCGTGTCGATCCTCTGCCGGAAATATTCATAGCCGGCGAAGAAGAACATCTTGTCCCGGTTCCGGTTGAAGTTCGTGCCCGGCAGCAGCACCGGGCCGCCGAGATTCCCGCCCGGGAAGAAGTACTTGTTCTCTGGCCGCTTCTGCTGGTTGGCGTTGTTCAGCCAGTCATTGGAATTCAAGGCGAAGTGTCGGGCGTAGAAGTACGCCGAGCCGTGAAAATCCTTGCCTCCGGCTTTCGTGATCGTGTTGATCACCACCGGGCCCTTGGCATACTCGGCCGAATAGTTCGACTGCAATACCTTCAGCTCCGAAATCATCTCCGGGTTGGGGTTCACCGGATTGGCGCAGTTGCATCCGGGATCGGAGACCTGCGCCCCGTCGGCCGTGATGTCGAGAGCATTCGCCCTGGTCCCGTTGGCCGAGAAGTTGCCGATCGCACTCTGCTTGCCTCCGTCGCCATTGCCGTTGATGCCGATGTTCTCGCCGTTGAACCCGGGACGGTTTTCGATCCCCGCCGAGATCGGGACCATTCCGGGTAGGATCTTGATGTACTCGGCGGCGCTGCGGCCGACGATCGCGATGTCCTCGAACTGCTGCTCGGTCAGCACCACCGACTTTTCGCCTGAGTCCACCGGGGTCAACTCCTCGATCATCGCCGTCACGGTCACCTGCTCGGCTGCCGCTGCCACATCCAGGCTCACTTGGCCCAACGTGCGCTTGTCCCCCGAGGTGAACTCGAGGTTCTCTACCTGGTACGTCGTGAACCCTTCAGCTTCGATCGTCACCGTGTAGGTTCCCGGCATAACGCCGGTGATCGAAAAATAGCCCTCGGAGTTTGTTTCCGTCCTCCGAGTATCCCCCGAAAGTTGGTTGGTCATTACCACCGAGGCGCCGGGAATCACCGCTCCCGTGGTGTCCGCCACGACCCCGGTGAGCGAACCGGTGATCTGCTGAGCCGCGGCCGGCGCCAGGCAGAAAATCAGGAGGCCCGCCAGCAGGGCGGCCTCCCAACGATACCTGAGTGCTGTGCTCATACTTGCTAACCCTTTCTCGTGTGGGATCGAACGCACCGAGAACGACGATTCATTCTAGGGTCGAAGCGGCGGATCTGTCAATAGAAAAATTGCGGCCCCGGATATGTGAACTTATAACGGTGAGGTTTTTCAATGACTTGGAAGAGTATGTCTCGGGAACTCTTCTACCCGAGCGGAGTTCACGGTAGCTTTACCTGGAGAGCGTAGATTTCGTGGAGCCCCGCGTCCCGGAGCACGATCGGCTCGTCGCTCGGCCCCAGCGAAAGCCCATATGGGCCCCCGATCCCCACGATCGAAAGCCCTGCCACCGGAGCCACCATCTCCTCGCGGCCTCCAGCAATAGGAATCCGGTAGATGCCGATCGGCGTCTCCATGTCGCCCGCGTAGACGTAGATCGCCCGGCTGTTCCGTGCCCAGGCCGGAAATCCCGCCGGCAAGTCCGTGAGTTCCCGCCATGAGTTGGCTCGGATGTCATATAGCATCAGGCCCGCCCGCTGAGACCGCAGCGCCGCGATGTAGCGGCCGTCCGGCGACCACCGCGGAGAAAAGAGACCCCGCGAGCCCGGCAAGAGCGTCACCCGCTGTGTGGCGAAATCGTAGATCCGGATGCCCGTTTCTTCATCCCGGACGTCCCAGGGAAACGGTGCGAAAACGATCCGCGTGCCGTCCGGCGACCAGTTCGGGTCCGCCTCCGGGCCCTCGCCGGGCAGCAGTTCCGTTGGCGTGCCCCCTGTGGACGGCACGATGTAGATCTTCCATTCCTTCCCCGGCATCCGCCCCATGAACGCGATCTGCTCCCCATCCGGTGAGAACCGCGGCAGGTATGTCCGCATGGGGCTGAAACTGAGCTGCAGCCGCTCGCTGCCGTCCGCCCGGCTGCACCACAAATCTCCTTCAGGATAAGTGACATAGGTGATCCGGGCGCCGTCACGGCTGAAGTCCAACTGGTCGGCGGAAAGCCCGGGCAGGAACGGCTCGAACTCTTTGGCCTCGGTGTTCCAGCGCAGTAATTCTCCGCGCCGAACGCCGCCGATCGCGTACAGGACGCCGCCCGTAGGATCCGCCGTGGCGGCGTTGAAACGGATAGTCCCCGTCGTCAGAGGGTACGGCTGAGCGTTCCCCGTCCCGAATGCGTCTCCTTCTTCCCGGAGCGCCCACAAAGTCGAGTCCGCGGGCGAGCGGAAAACGAAGTAGCGCCCGTCTGGCATCCAACTGCCCTCTCCCTGTTCCCGGTCCCACTCAGGCAGCAACGGCTGCGGCCTGGCGCCATCCGCAGTGGTCTCCCACAAAGTCGGGTGGAACACAGTTGAAAATTGAGACACGAATCGCAGCCGTGTGCCGTCGGGTGACCATGTTAAGCCATAGTTCAACCCGGGTTTGGTCACCAGACGCCGGAGATTACCCCCGTCGCTGTCGGCCAGGTACAGGCCCTCGCCGGTGAGCACCCCTAACCGCCGGCCGTCCGGCGACCACCGGGCGTCCGTGGCCATAGTGTCCCCCAGCCGTTGCGGCGCTCCTCCCGAAACTGGGATCACCCACAATGGCCCGTCGGCAAGCTCCGCTCCGGGGCCCGCAGTCGTCTTCGCCAGGACGCGTCTTCCATCAGGCGAAACGTCCAATAGGAAGACATTCGCCAGCGGCTGAGACTTAAGCGGCAGCGGTTGCGTCTTCCCCCCGTCCACCGGCGCCCAGGCAATCACCAGACGACCGTTATAGAACTCTGAAAAATAGACCCGGTTTCCCCGGCAAACCACTCGCCCAACCTTTTCGAGACCGTCTGCCGTGAGTTGGCGGTACCGCAGAACCGTCGGCGGCGACGGCCGCGTCTCCCACAAGACGGCCAGAACCGCTGCGGCGCCGGCCAGCACGCCCACCGCAATCAGCCGCCTACGCCTCTTTGGCGGCTGCGGCGGCTTCGCGACCGGCGCCGGCTCAAGCCGCTCCATTTCTTCAACCGGCGCCGGGATTTGAGGCTCGACTACCTCTACCGGAGCCAGAAAACGGTATCCGCGCTTGACCAGGGTTTCCACGAACCGGGGAGTGTCGGTCGAGTCCCCCAAGGCGTTTCGGAGCTTATTGACTGCTTTGTTCAAGCTCGCGTTGACGTCTGCCGGAGGATCCGCTCCCCAAATCCGCCGGATCAGCTCTTCCCGGCTTACCACCTCGCCGGGCTTCTCCAGCAGCGCCTCCAGTACCTCGAAAGGTTGGTCCTGCAGCCGGATCCGAATCCCGCTTTTCCGGAGCTCCCGGCTGCTGAAATCAACTTCGAAGACTCCGAACCGAACCACTCGAACCGATTTCGCTGCATCCATCGAACTGTAGTTCAGGTTAACACGGGCCGTCGCGAGAAGGAAGGCGTGTGGGGTATTCTTCTCATTAAATATTTACGTATCAATGTGTTATGAGAGTATCTGGCGGGTACTGGAAGCGTTTTTCGTCAGCCTCGGACGCCGGACTGTAGTATCCTGATGGAGGATGCTGCCGGCTGTTGCGCTCCTGGGCCTCTCCGGGCTTCTCGGCCAGCTCGGAAACCCCGCCCCCATTTACGCTGAGGCCGTTCGCCTCCACAAGGAAGGTCGGCTGGAGGCAGCCGTCCAGAAGTACAGAGAATTTCTCGATCTTCGCCCCGATTTCGTCCCCGCCCGCTCAAACCTCGGCGCCGCCTTGGCTAAACTTGGCCGGCTGGGCGAGGCCGTCGAGGAGTATCGCAAGGCCCTCGAAGCGGCTCCGGACAATGCCGCTGTCCGCTTGAACCTCGCGCTGGCGTACTACAAGCAAATGGACCTGGAAAACGCCGCTCGCGAGCTCGTCCTCGTCCGGGCCCTCGATCCCGGCAACAAACAGGCCCTCTACCTGCTTGCCGACACCTGGCTGCGCTTGGGCGAAAACAAAAAAGTGATCTCCTTGCTCCAGCCGGTGGCCGAGTCCGAGCCCGAGGACCGCACCGTCGCCTACTTGTTCGGCACTGCCCTCATCCGCGACGGCCGCGTCGAGCCCGGCCAGCGCATCATCGACCGTTTCATGCGCCAGGGCGACACCGCCGAGCTCAACATGCTCATCGGCGCCGCACAGCTCGAGGCCGGCGACTACCAGGCCGCCGAGCTGACCCTCAAGAAGGCCGCCGAACTCAACCCCAGCCTTCCGGGCGTTTGGTCCCTTTACGGCCGGGCCAAGATGGAGAACGACGACGCCGAAGGCGCCAAGCGGGCCTTCCGCCGCCAGCTCGCCCTCGATCCCAACGATTTCGACGCCAACCTCAGCCTCGGCGCGCTGCTGCGCGTCGAACGCAAACTCGAGGAAGCCGCCGTCTACATCCGCCGCGCCCTCCAGGTTCGCCCATCTTCGATTACCGCCCGGTATCAGATGGCCAGCCTCGACCTGGCCTTCGGCAACCTCGAGGAGGCGCGCGAACGCCTCGAGTCCGTCGTCCGGGACGCTCCCGGCTTCATCGAGGCCCACGCCCAGTTGGCCACCGTCTACTACCGGCTCGGGCGTAAGGAGGACGGCAAGCGCCAGCGCGACCTGATCATGAAGCTCACTGCCGAGAAACGCAAGCGGGAACTCGAGCAGCAGAGAAAACGGGAGTCCGGCGCGACGGTCTCCAAGGAGAGCAAATGAGGGCTGCCTCCATCCTCGCGGTCTACGCGCTTTTGGGATTCGTTCCCGCCGCCCGCACTCAGGAGCCTCCAACGGACGTTACCATCCGCGCGACCGTCCAGGAGATCGTCGTAGACCTCATCGTCCGCGACAGGCAAGGCCGCTTCGTCCGCGATCTGCGCCCGGAAGAGATCCAGGTCTTCGAGGACGGCGAGCGCCAGCGGATCACGTCGTTCCGCCTCATCGAAGGCCGCCAGGCCACCGCACAAGGCGGGGAAGCGGTCCGTCTGGATCCCCTGCGGCAAATCCGCCTCGTGTCGCTCGTCTTCGACCGCCTCAGCCAGGAGTCGCGCCCTCTGGCCCGCCAGGCGGCCCTGCACTTGCTCGAAGAGCAGTCCGGCCCCGGCACCTACTACGCGGTCCTGCGCATCGATCACAGCCTCGGCGTCCTGCAGCCCTTCACCCGCGACCGCGAGAAGCTCCGGGCCGCTGTCGAACGCGCCACCGGCAGAGCCGCGCCGCAGTTCGACACCAGCGACCTCTCTCTGGAGCAGCTTGGCCGGTCCACCGGCGCCGGCGCTCCGGCCTCCGGAGATCTCTCCACCATCTCCGGGCCCGTGGACGCCGGAGCCATGGGCGCCGCCGCCACCGACGCCGCCGTCAACCGTACGGTCGAGGCCATGGTCCAACTTGCTCAGGCCTTCTCCCGCCAGCAGCAGGGCAACAGCTCGCTTAGCGCTCTGCTTGCCCTCGTCAAAGGCCAGCAGTCGCTCCCCGGCCGCAAGAGCGTGCTCTATTTCTCCGAAGGGCTCGAACTGCCCTACGACGTCATGCACCAGTTCGAAGCCCTCGTCGGCCAGGCCAACCGCGCCAACGTCGCCTTCTACGCCGTGGACGCCCGGGGACTGATCACCTCTTCCCTGCTCAGCGGCAACGCCGACGCCCTCGCCCAGGCGGCCCAGGCCGGCCGCCGGGCGGGCTGGAGCCGCAGCGGCATCCTGAACCGCGGCGACATGGTTTCCGAAGACACCGTCCGCGACTCGGTCCGCAGCAACACGCAGGGCAACCTGGAGACGCTGGCCGTCTCCACCGGTGGTTTCCTGATGGCCAACTCGAACGACCTGCGCAAGCCGGTCCGGAGGTTCATCGAGGACGTCTATTCTTATTACGAGCTGACTTACCGTCCCTCCAACCCCCGCTTCGACGGGCGGTTCCGCCGGCTTCAGGTGAAAATCGCCCGCCCGAAGGTCACCGTCCAGAGCCGTTCCGGCTACTTTGCCATGCCGCCCGAGCTGGCCGACGCCATCTTTCCCTACGAGGTGCCCCTGCTCAGGGCCCTGGCCGCTGACCCGCCCCCCGCCGGGCTCGCGCTCCGCACCGCCTGGTTCCGCTTCGGAGCCGCCGGCCAGGACGTCCGGTGCGCCTTCGAGGCCGAAATCCCGCTGCGGAATCTCACCCTCGCCAAAGATCCATCGACGAAGCGCTATCGCGGCGGCGTCCAGCTCGTTGTCCTGTTTCGTGATGAATCCGGCAAGCCGGTACGCAAGTTCACCCGCGAAGTTCCCTTCGATCTGCCGGCGGACAAGCTCCAGGCCTTCCGCGCCGGCAACTTCATCTATACCGGCCACGTCAC
>CAYWXL010000019.1:0-1434 GCA_964461995.1 uncultured Solibacteraceae bacterium | reverse complement strand
GGCGCTTACGAAGCCGTGGTCACCGTGCGCCAGGGCGCCGCAACCGCCGAGAGCCGCTTCGCCTTCACCGTGCGATGACCCCCGCCGCCTTTCTGCTCTGTCTCGCCGCCGCCTTGGCCGCGCCTGGCGTCTTCGCGCAGCCAGGCCCGATCCACTTCCGCCACGCGCCCATCCCGTTCACCCTGGAAAACGGCGAGCAGGGCAAGACCTTCATCCCCGAGACGATGGCCGGCGGCCTGGCCGTCTTCGACTACGACAACGACGGCGACCTCGACGTCTTTTTCACCAACGGCGCTCCGTTGCCCGGCCTGCGTAAGACCTCCCCGGAGCACTGGAACCGCCTGTTCGCCAACGACGGCCGCGGCCGCTTCACCGACGTCACCGAAGAGGCGGGCCTCGAAGGCTCTTGCTACGACACGGCCGCCGCCGTCGCCGATTATGACAACGACGGCGACAAGGACCTCTTCGTCGGCGGGGTCCACTGCTACACCTTCTACCGGAACAACGGCGACGGCACCTTCACCGACATCACCCGTGAGGCGGGCTTGAGCGCCGAGGATCCCGAGTTCGGCCCCCTCTGGGCCATCGGCGGCGTCTGGGCCGACTTCGACAACGACGGCTGGCTCGACCTCTTCGTCGTCAACTACCTGCGCTGGGCGCCGGAGCTCGAAAAGCCTTGCCCCGGCTACTGCCATCCCAAGTACTACCCGGCTACGCCCAACCGCCTCTACCGCAACAACGGCGACGGCACGTTCACCGACGTCTCAGAGGCTTCCGGCATCCGCGCCCACCCCGGCAAGGGCATGGGCGGAGCGGCGGCCGACTACGACGGCGACGGCGACCTGGACGTCTTCGTCACCAACGACAAGATGTTCAACTTCCTCTTCGAGAACCTCGGCCGTCTGCGCTTCCGCGAAGTCGCCTTCGAGGCCGGCGTCGCCCTGGCCGAACACGCCATGGAGATCTCCGGCATGGGGGCCGACTTCCGCGACTTCGACAACGACGGCCGCCCCGACATCGTCTTCGTCGCCCTCGACGGCGAGACCTTCCCCCTGTTCCGCAACGCCGGCGGCGGCCTTTTCGAAGAGATCACCAACCGCAGTGGTCTCGCCTTCCAGTCCAACTCCATGGCCGGCTACGGCCCGGGCCTGTTCGACTTCGACAACGACGGCTGGAAGGATCTCTTCGTCTCCCGCGGCCACGTCCAGAGCCCCGACATGCGCGGCCAGTGGACCATCGAGCAGCACAACACCGTCTTCCGCAACCTCGCCAACGGCCGGTTTCAGGCCCTCACCGGCGAGGCGGGTTTCACCGCCGAACCGCCCAAACGCCACCGCGGCGCCGGCTTCGGCGACTTCAACGGCGACGGCTTGATCGATGTCGTCGTCTCAGCGCTGAAGGCTCCGGCCGAGATCTGGATCAACGAGAGTCCGG
>CAYWXL010000018.1:69400-71407 GCA_964461995.1 uncultured Solibacteraceae bacterium | reverse complement strand
GGAGGACACCATGGGTGAGGTGGTCGCCGGGCTCGTAGGGCAGGTTGCCCCAGACGCGGTAGACGTTGCGGGAGTAGAGGTGGCGGGGAAACGACCAGCCGGCGAAGTGGTCGATAAGAAGCGCGACGGGCGTGAGCATCACGCCGGGCGAGCCGTTCTGCTCGACCCATTCCTTCGCCGCCTGCTGCATCCGGCCGATGGGCGAGAGGCGGCCTTCAGCGTCGAACCAGCCGCTCTCGAAGCCGACCAGCATCGCGTTGTAGAGGATGTGGCTGTAGACGAGGCGCTTCAGCAGGCTGAGGCTGGTTCCCTTGGTGGGGCCGTAATCCTTACCTTTGGATGAGTAGGTCTTGTGGCCCCAGCGGTTCCAGACCGAGGCGTTGCCGAACCAGGGCACGCCGTACTGCTTCCCCGCCCCGCGGATGAAGGCGTAGTAGACCTGGCCGTTGGGCAGCGCCTGGGCGGTCTCGGCGCCGATGAGCGTATAGATCCCCTCTTTCAAGAAGTAATGGCCGAAGTTGAGGGAGACGAGGGTGGCCATCTTCCCGCCCAGCTCGGTGGTGAGGCGCTCGAAGTGGCGCTGGAAGTTGAGGTACTGCTCGAAGCGGTCCGCCGAGGCGGGCAGCATCTGGGGAGCGTAGCCGCCGATGTAGCGGCCGTCCTGTTCGCCGACGTCCATGCCGAGCCAACGCTCGCCGAGGACGCGCTCGAGCATCTCGAAGACGCCTTCGGGCGGGTGGAACTGCTGCCAGTAGCCGCCGGGGCCGGAACCGGGCACGTAGCCCCAGATGTCGAAGAGGAACAGATTGCGCCGGCGGATCTCCCGGGCCAGCTCCTCGAGGTTCGCGGCGAACAGGATGGGATAGGAAGGCCAGACGACGTCACCGAGGCGGTGCTCCAAGGTGTACTTGTCCAGCTTCTGGCGGAAGCCGGCGATGCGGCCGTTCTCGATGGTGAAGCTCCGGAGCGTGGTGAAGCGGGTGCGGCCGCCGAAGAGGGACCAGTCCGGGGGCTTGACGGCGCGGCGGGCGTCGTCGGGGTGTTCGCGGGGATCGAGCAGGTGGGAATAGACGCGGAACCGGAGCTGCTGGGCGCGGGCGGTGGCGGGCGCGAGGGCGGCGAGCAGGAAAAGCGCGCCGAGCGTGGCGGCAGCGCGGTGGGCGTAAATCCTCATGGATTCTCCTTTCCGCTGGCGAGGCAGAGACGAACACTATACAGCAAACGGCCGAATCCGGTTTCCAGCCGCTGGGCGCGGGTTCCGAAAGCGAATCCCGCCCAATCGATCGAGCGCGCGGCGGCGGTTTGGTAGAATGGCTTTGAGCGCGGCACCCGCCGGCCCACACCCGAGGTAAAGCAAGCACATGATACAAGCGACACAACTGCGCCCCGGGATGATCATCGAGTTCCGGGGGGACTTGCACTCGATTTTCCGCACCGAGCACCGCACGCCGGGCAACAAGCGGGGGTTCGTGCAGGCGAGGATGCGCAACCTGCGCACCGGGGCGATGATCGACCACAAGTTCGCCTCGACGGACTTCGTCGAGCGGGCGTTCCTCGAAGAGCGCGAGATGGAGTACCTCTACGAAGAGGGCGGCAACTACTACTTCATGACCACGGACACCTACGAGCAGTTCGCGCTCTCGAAGGAGGTGCTGGGCGACGCGATGAGCTACCTGGTGCCGAACACGACGGTGGCGGTGGAGTTCTACGAAGGCAAGCCGGTGAACGTGAAGCTGCCGCCGTCGGTGGATCTCGAGGTGGTGGAAACGGAACCCGGCCTGAAGGGCGCCACGGTTTCCAACGTGACCAAGCCGGCGAAGCTGGAGACGGGGCTGGTGGTGCAGGTGCCGCCGTTCATCCAGCAGGGCGAGAAGATCCGCGTTTCGACCGCCGACGGCACCTACCTCGAAAGAGCCTCCTGAAGCGCCTTGGCGAGCGCCGGCTCCTCTTCGGGGAAGACGGTGCGCAGATCGACGACGAGGCGGTCCTTTTCAATGCGGGCGACGA
>CAYWXL010000018.1:52630-69300 GCA_964461995.1 uncultured Solibacteraceae bacterium | reverse complement strand
TTGTCGAGGCGCAGGGCGCGGAACATCGGGTTGCGCCGCACGCGGTGGATCAGCTCGTCGTCGCCGGCGATGATGCCCGCCTGCGGGCCGCCCAGCAGCTTGTCGCCGCTGAACGAGACGAGATTCACGCCAGCTTCGAGGCTCTGCTGGGGGCGAGGCTCGTCCACGCCGAATGGCCGCAGGTCCGCCACGCAGCCGCTGCCGAGGTCTTCGTAGAGGGGGATGTCGTACTCAGCGGCCAGGGCGGCCAGCTCGTCCAGCGCGGGCTTCTCGGTGAAACCGGTGATGCGGAAGTTGGAATGGTGGACGGTGAGGATGAGGGCGGTGTTGTCGTTGATGGCCTTGCGGTAGTCGTCGAGATGGGTCTTGTTGGTGGTGCCGACTTCGCGGAGGACGGCGCCGGAGCGGGCCATGATGTCGGGAATGCGGAAGCCTTCGCCGATCTCGATGAGCTCTCCGCGGGAGACGATGACTTCGCGGCCGGCGGCCAGTTCGTTGAGGACCAGATAGACGGCGGCGGCGTTGTTGTTGACGGCGATGCCGGGCTTGCCGAGGAGGCGCTCGATGAGATCGGCGATGTGCACGTCGCGGCGGCCGCGGCGGCCGGCGGCAAGGTCGTACTCGAGGTTCGAGTAGCCGGGGATGAGCTGGAGAGGCCCCAGGGGGGCGCGGCCCAGATTCGTATGCAGGATGACGCCGGAGGCGTTGATCACCGGCCGCAGCGAGGGGCGCTCGAGTTGCGCCAGGCGGCGGCGGACCATCTCCTCGACCGAGGCCATCTCCGGGGTCTTGCCGCTGAGCAGCTCGCCGCGGAGGTCGGCGATGGCCTGGCGGATCTCGTCCACGAGGAGATCGTGAGGAAACCGGTCCCGGAGGTCGCCGAGGTGTTCGAGCACCTCGTGGACCGAGGGCAGTTGCCGCAGTCTATCGTCCGGCATCACTTGGGAAAGATCTTGTCCAGCTCTTCCCAGCTCGGCTGGCGGCCGTATTCACAAAGCTCGAAGGCTTCGTAATACTGCACCTGTTTGGCGCGCTCGGCCCCATAGCGGCGCTCGAGGGCCTTGCGGATGGCGTCGGTCATCCGGGGCTTGCGTTTCTCGGCCAGCCACTTCCGGCGCGCGGCGGGATCCTTCGGCACCTGGCTGAGCACGCCGGCCACCCAAGGAAGCCATTCGTAGACCTGGGAGACATGGGCGTCGAGGGCGTCTACTTTCGTTTCCCAGACGTCGTCGATGGCAACGACGATGTCGGGGCGGAAGGGGGCCGGCTTCTGGAAACGGTCCATGTAGTACATGAAGATGGGGTTCTTCCGCAGGGCGGGAGTGTCGGAGACGATATTCGGCACGACGACCATGTAGGCGGCATCCTGGACGAGGACGCCGGTGTAGCGGTGATCGGGGTGGTAGTCGTTCGGCCGGGGAGCGAGAACGACGTCGGCCTTCCATTCCCGAATGGCGCGGATGATCTGCTTGCGAACCTCCAATGTCGGCAACAATTCGCCGTCGTGGTTGTCGAAGACCTCATATTCGGCAATGCCCAGCCGCCGGGCGGATTCTTGCGTCTCCTTGTAGCGGCGCTGGGCGAGGATGCCGCCGCCCATCTCGTGGTGTCCGGCGTCGCCGTTGGTCACCGAAACGAACTTGACGAGATGGCCCGCCTTGGCGAGCTTCACTGCAGTGCCGCCGAAGCGGATGTCGCAGTCGTCCGGGTGCGCCCCAAAGGCGATAAATCTCAATTTACCGTCCTGCGCCCACAAAGACGCAACGCCCAACAGCACGAGAATCACGAATCGGAACATGTTGACCACCTTTCCTGTTCTTGCTTGCCGCGGCGGCCCTGGCGGGAACCGGCGCGGGGGATGCGGAGCGGATCTCCTCAAGGCATTATATGGCTTGTCAGGGGCTCGCGGTTCACCGGCGGCCAAGCGCGGGCGGGAGATCCCGGCGGACGACTCGCGCGGCGCAGCGATCATTCGGAAGGAGCCTGCGGGGGAAGCGAACCGAGCCGACTGGCCTCGCGGGCGGCGGATGAGTTGCGCATCTGCGTATGAGCGTCCTGGTGAATGTCAGTCAGGCGCATGCGGGTAGCGAGCAAGGCGATGAAGCCACCCAGCCACAACGGGACGGTGACCACGGCGAAAAGGAGAGTGGCGAATCCAGTGGCCTCCGAGCGAGCCACGCCGAACAGCTCGACACCCAGGATGGTGAAGAATTGAAACGCCCCGACGTTGCTCGGCGCTTGCGGAGGTATGCTGCCCAGGCGGAGCACGACCAAGACGACGGCGGCGGCGACCAGGGGCAGATCGAGGCCGTAACCTTTAGCCAGCGCCCAGATGGGAACCACCTGGATTGTCAGGTAGACCAGGCTGACAAGGGCGGCAAGCACAAACGAGGGGGACCGGCCCATGTCGTGCGCGCCGTCTACAATGTGATGGAGCACCTCCGCCCAGCCACGCTTTCTCACCGCCGCTTGCACGCGCTTCTTGTGCATTACCGCGAGGACGAGGAAGACAGCCAGGACCGCGAGGATGCCGGTGAGGATCCGCGCTCCCGCTTCGAGGTAGCCGGGCAGCTCGATATAGCGGGCGATCATGTAAAAGCCGAGCACGAGCCAGGCTCCGTCGAGAAAGCGCTCGATGACCGCGCTCGATATGGTGACCGACAAGGGGATCCGGTGCCAGCGAGCCTGGAGATAGCAGCGGATCACCTCGCCGCTGCGGAGGGGAAGAACCTCGTTGGCGAACAGTCCAATGTAGACGGCCTGGACGCTGCGGAGGACAGAAACCCGGCCTACGGGCCGGAGCACCAGACTCCAGCGCCATCCCTGGATGACGTAGACACAAACGTCAGTGGCGACGGCAAGCGCGATGAGTTTCCAATCGGTGGCCAGCAGCTTGGGTAGTTGTTCCCGCCAGTCGAAGCCGTAGTAGACCCAGATCAGGCAAGCGATGGAAACTGCGTAACCAAGCGCCGGGAAGAGCCAGGATGGAACCCTACGCCTTGCCCTCGGGCTCCCGCCGGATTCCATGAGCGTCAATCTCCATGATAGCCGCGGCGGGTCACGGCGGCCAACGGCGGCCGACCATGCGAAACAGGCTCCGTCAGCGCCGCGCAATCGCGTTTTTCGCTAAACTCCCAGTTGGGAAAGAGTAACCATGAAGAACATCCGCCGTGTCGCCGTCCTGGGAGCTGGAACGATGGGCTCGCGGATCGCCGCCCACTTCGCCAATGCGGGGGTGCCGGCGCTGCTGCTGGATCTGGCTACGCCCGGTGACGCGGATCGCAGCGCCACCGCCAAGAAAGGCTTGGAGGCGGCGTCGAAGCAGCGGCCGCCGGCCTTCTTCACGGACTCGGCCCGGAGGCTGGTCACCACCGGCAACTTCGATGACGATCTGGCCAAGGTGGGCGAGTGCGACTGGGTGATCGAAGCCATCATCGAGGACCTGGAAGCGAAACGGGCACTGTGGAAGAAAGTCGAGGCGCATGTGGAGCGAGCGGCGATCCTCTCCACGAACACGAGCGGTATCCCGATCCGCGCGATTTGCGAGGGTTTCGCGCCGGAGTTCCGGAAGCGCTTTCTGGGAACGCATTTCTTCAACCCGCCGCGGTACCTGCACCTGGTGGAGCTGATCCCGGGGCCGGAGACGGCCGAGGACGTCCTGCTCACTGCAGCGACTTTCTGCGACCGGAGGCTGGGCAAGGGAGTAGTGCCAGCGAAAGACACGCCGAACTTCATCGCCAACCGGATCGGCGGGTTCTTCGGGGCCACGGTGCACAAGCTGGCGGCGGAGGAAGGCTTCACGGTGGAAGAAGCAGATCTGCTGACGGGCCCGCTCATCGGGCTGCCGAAGAGCGCGAGTTTCCGGCTGCTGGACATTATTGGTCTCGACGTGTGGAAGGCGGTGCTGGATAACCTGGCGGCGAACGAGAGCGACCCGTGGCGGGACCGTTTCGTGCTCCCTGATTTCGCGGCGGAGATGCTGGAGCGCGGCTGGCTGGGCGAGAAGACGGGGCAAGGCTTTTACCGGCGGGTGGAGCAGGACGGCAAGCGGGTGATCGAGGTGATCGATCTGAAGAGTTTCAGCTACCGGGAGCGGCGGGAGCCGAGCTTCACATCCGTCGATGAAGCCAAGGCAATTGCGGACCTGCCGGCACGGCTGCGGCGCTTGGTGACCGCCGACGACCGGGCCGGGAAGTTCCTGCGGCGGTTGTTGGCCGACCTGTTCATTTACTCGGCCGAGCGCGTCCCGGAGATATCGGATCGCATCGTGGAGATCGACCGGGCGATGCGGTGGGGCTACGCCTTCACATTGGGCCCGTTCGAGATGTGGGACGCGCTGGGCTTTGAACAGACGGCGCGGCGGATGCAGGCCGAGGGGCGGCGGCTCCCGGAGAATGTGGAGCGAATGCTCGCCAAAGGGGCGACGTCGTTCTATCGCGAGGCGGCCGGCGAAGGCGCACCGCGGAAGGAGTACTTCGATCTGGCCGCCGGGCGGTACGCGGAGCTCGAGGACCGGGCAGGGATCCTCGAGCTGCCCGCGCTGAAGCGGGCTGGGGCGGTGGTCGAGGAGAGCACAGCGGCGTCGCTCGTGGATCTGGGCAACGGCGTCCTGTGCGTCGAGTTCCACTCGAAGATGAACGTGCTGAACGAGGGGTCGCTCCGAACGCTACGCCGGGGACTCGAGGAAGCCGAGCGGAACTTCCGGGCCCTGGTGATCGCCAACCAGGGACAGCATTTCAGCGCCGGGGCGGACCTGTCGTTCTTCCTCACGGCGGCGCGGGAAGGCCAGTTCGGCCGGATTGAGGAATTCCTGAAAGAGTTCCAGCGACTGAATTTGGACCTGAAGTACGCTGGCGTGCCGGTGGTGGCCGCGCCTTTCGGCTACACGCTGGGCGGCGGTTGCGAAGTGGTCCTGCACGCCGCGGCCGTACAGGCGGGCGCCGAGCTTTCGATGGGGCTGGTGGAGGTGAATGTCGGCCTGATTCCGGCGGGCGGTGGGACGAAGCAACTGCTGGCGAACCTGGGGGACGCCGAGGAGGCATTCAAACTGATTAGCCGGGCGGTGATGTCCAGCTCGGCGGCGCACGCGAAAGAGCTGGGGCTGCTGGGCCCCTGCAGCCGGATCACGATGAATCCGGAACGCCTGGTGGCCGACGCGAAGCGGGTGGCTGTCCTGCTGGCCGAGGACTATGCGCCGCGGGCTCCGGGCGAGACCATCGAAGTCGAAGGCGAAGCCGGCTACGCGAAGCTGAGGCTGAAGGCGTGGCTGGCGCACGAGGCGGGCAAGATCACAGAGTTCGACCTGGCGATCGTCGAAAAGCTGGCGCACGTGCTGACCGGCGGACGGCTGACCGGCAAGCAGGCCGTGCCCGAGGAGTACCTGCTCGAGCTGGAGCGCGAGGCATTTCTCAGCCTGTGCGGCATGAAAGCCGCGCAGGAGCGGATCGAGCACATGCTGCGGACCGGGAAGCCGCTGCGGAACTAGCGCGAGGAGAAGAAACAGCCATGACAGTGAGAACCGCCGTTACCGACGCCGTCATCATCGACTGCCTGCGCACGCCGGTGGGCCGAGCCCCACGGGGCAAGCTCCGGCATGAGAGGCCGGACGAGCTGGCCGCGGCGGTGATCGAGGCGCTCATCGGCCGGTACCCGGAAGTGCCGGTGGAAGAGATCGACGACGTGATTCTGGGATGTTCGATGCCGGAGGCGGAAGCCGGATACAACGTAGCGCGGGTGGCGGCGCTGCGCGCCGGGCTGCCCGACATCGTACCGGGGATCACGATCAACCGCTTCTGCGCCTCGGGCCTGCAGGCGATCGCCATGGCGGCCGAGCGGATCCTGTCCGGCAGCGGGCAAATTTTGATCGCCGGGGGAACGGAGTCGATGAGCCTGCTGCCGATGTTCGGCTACAATTTCGCTCCAAACCCGAAACTGGTCGAAGAGCATCCGGGCCTGTACCTCAGCATGGGCCTGACGGCGGAGAACCTGCAGCGGCGGTTCTCGATCAGCCGCGAGGAGCAGGACGAGTTCGCGCTGCGGAGCCACCAGAAGGCCCTGCAGGCGCAGGGTGAGGGACGCTTCGACGAAGAGATCGTGCCGGTGACCACATCGGTGACGGCGCTCGAGGAGGGGCGGCCCCGGAACCGCTACACAGTGGTAATGAAAGACGAGGGGCCGCGACCGGATACGTCGTTGGAGGCGCTGGCGAAACTGCGGCCGGTCTTCCACGCCCAGGGGACGGTGACGGCCGGCAATTCGTCGCAAATGAGCGACGGCGCCGCCGCGGCGCTAGTGATGTCGGCGCGGCGGGCACGAGACCTGGGACTGGAGCCGATGGCGCGGTTGGTGAGCTACGCGGTGGCCGGGGTGCCGCCGGAGATCATGGGGATCGGACCGGTGGTAGCAATCCCGAAGGCGCTGGCGCTGGCGGAGCTGAAGCTGGACGACATCGAGTTGATCGAGCTGAACGAAGCGTTCGCGGTGCAAGCGCTGGCGGTGATCCGGAAGGCGGGCCTGGACACGGAGAAGGTGAACGTCAACGGTGGGGCGATCGCCCTGGGGCACCCGCTCGGATGCACGGGGGCGAAACTGACGGCGACACTGCTGCACGAGATGAAGCGGCGGGGCGTGCGCTACGGCATGGTGACCATGTGCGTGGGGGGCGGCCAGGGAGCAGCCGGGATTTTCGAGCTGATGTGACGAGCTGACGTAACGGGCGATGGAGAGCATGCCAGGGCCGCCCGCGCGGCGGCAGCGGATCGTGGTCGCCGTCGGGTTGCCGGGATCGGGAAAGACGACCTACTTCCGGAAGCTCGGCGTGCCGGCGCTGTCGTCGGACCTGATGCGCCTGCTGCTGGCCGACGACGTGAACGACCAGACGGTGCACGGCCCGGTCTTCGCGACGCTCCGCTACCTGCTGCGGCAACGGATCCGGATCGGGCGGCCGGTTACCTACATCGACGCCACTCACCTGACGCCGGCGGAGCGGCGGCCGTATCTCTACATCGGCGAGCGCTACGGCTGCGATGTGGAGGCGATCTTTTTCGATGTACCGGTTGAGGTGTGCAAGCAGCGCAACCGGCGCCGGAAGCGGGTAGTGCCGGACGAAGTGATCGAGGCGATGGCTAGGAAGCTAGTCCCGCCGACGGTGGAGGAAGGGTTCTCAGCGGTCCACGTGATCCGGCCCCGAAACTCCGCGGCGGCTCCACAAGCGAATTCCGAACGACGCCCATAGCACGGCGGGCAGGACGGCCAGCAGCCCGGTGAAGAGGGCGATGGCGCGGACCGAGATGCCGAAGTCCACCGCGGTGCCGGAAGCGTACGAGATGGTAGCCATGGTGAGGACGAGGAAGGCGAAGTCGGCCGAGAAGACGCGGCCGCGAAAGCGGTCCTCAGCCTGGTAATGGAGCAGCGTGGTGGAGAAGACCCACACGACAGAGCCGCCGGCGTGGGCGAGGATGACGGTGAGGATGGCGGTGAAGATGTCGGGGGCGAGGCTGAGGGCGGAATAGCCGACGGCGACGCAAACGAAGCCGAAGGTGATGCCGGTGCGGAGGCGGTCCGTCCGGCTGCCGGCCCAGCGGCCGCCGACGAGCGGGCCGAGCAGGGCTCCGATGCCGCGGGACCCCATCAAGAGGCTCATGCCGAGCATGCCGGCGCGCGAGGGATCAAGGCGGCTCAGATCGACCGGGAAGATCCGCTCGCCGAAGACCGGCAGGATCACCCAGTGGGCGCCGAGGAAGCCGAGGCCGGCCTTGACGAGCAGGGTGGCGAAGAGGCGCGCGTCGCTGGCGACGTAGCGGAAGCCTTCGATGACGGGGGAGAAATCCGCCAGGTCCTTGAGCTGGAGGGGACGGGCGTGGGTCAGGTGAGGCTCGGTGAAGTTCATCGCCCGGAGGAAGAGGGCGGAGATCAGGAAGGTGCACGAGTTGACGACGAAAACGGTATTCCGGCCGAAGACCACGGCGACGAGGCCGCCGACGAACGACCCCAGCGCAAGGTTGAAGCTCCAGGTGGTGGAGGCGAGGGCATTGGCGACGAGCGTCTCCTCGCGGTTGCGAGTGATGACGGGGATGACGGCGCTGCGCCCCGGCTCGAAGAAGCCCCACATGAAACTCTCGAGCACCAGCAGGAGGTAGATCGGCCAGACGCTGGCGAACTGACTGGCCACGAGCATTCCGAGGACGACCGTGGCCCGGGCGATATCGGCGAAGATCATCACCTTCTTCCGGCTGATGCGATCGTTGATGACGCCGGCGACCGGGGCGATGAAGAACTGGGGAAGCACCTGGAGAACGACCGCAATCCCGACGGCCTTGGCGCTGCCCGTCAGGTCGAGAAGCAGGCTGTAGATAGCGACCGAGTAAAGCCAGTCGCCGATCTCGCTGACCATCTGGGCGAGCCACAGGAGACGGAAGTTACGGTTCTGCTGGAGGAGCAGGCGGTAGGCCGTGAGTGAGACGGGACCGCGGTCGCGGCGCGCTTCGCTCACGGTTCGTTGTTGCCCGGTGTCGTCCATGATTCGGCTCGCGGCTTGTTGCGCCGGTGTGGGCCCACCGCGGCGGAAACCTCAGGCCCGGGTGTAAAGGCCCATGCGCTTCTTGACCAGCTCCACCGTTTCCTCGGCGATGGGGCGGATGCGGGCGGCGCACTGGTCCAGCACGTCAGCCACGTAAGCACGGTCCGCCGAGATCTCGCGGTAGCGCTTCTGGATCGGCTCCAGACCGGCGATGACGGCCTCGGCGACTTCCTGTTTCGTCTCTCCGTAACGCTTGCCGGCGAAGTGCGCCCGGACCTTCTCGTCAGGCCATTCGGTGAAAGCCTGGAAAATAGTGAGCAGGTTGGCGACACCGGGACCCAGGTTGTCGAAATCGACCGCCGGCTGGGTGTCGGTCTTGGCCCGCATGATCTTCTTGCGGATCAGCTCCGGCGGGTCCAGCAAGTTGACGGCGTGGTAGGCGCCGGTGGCCGACTTGCTCATCTTGGTCTCGGGGTCGTCGAGGCCCATGATACGGGCGCCGACGGTGGGCAGTTTGGTTTCCGGCACGACGAAGGTCTCGCCATAAAGGGAGTTGAAGCGCTGGGCAATGTCGCGCGTCAGCTCCAGGTGCTGCATCTGGTCCTCGCCCACCGGAACCACCTGGGCCTGGTAAAGCAGAATGTCAGCCGCCATGAGCACCGGATACTGGAGCAGGCCGTCGCCGACTGTTTTCTGCTTGGCCGCCTTGTCCTTGTATTGCGTCATGCGCTCGAGCCAGCCCACCGGCGTGACGCAGGTGAGCATCCAGGCCAACTCGGCGTGCCCGGACACCGCCGACTGCACCATAATGGAAGACTTGGCGGGATCGATACCGACGGCCAGGAACAGTGCAGCCAGGCTCTCAATGCTGGCCCGGAGCTCGGCGGGGTCCTGGTAGACGGTAATGGCGTGCAGATCGACGATGCAATAAATGCATTCGTAGTCGTCCTGGATCTTGACCCAGTTCTTGAGGGCGCCAAGATAGTTGCCGATGTGCAGGCTGCCGGATGGTTGGACTCCTGAAAACACTCGTGGTTTCATGCTGGTAGGGGGCAAGCTACTATCGTAAACGAAATCACCATCGAGAAACTCGTGCACGGCGGCGAAGGGCTGGGGCGGCTGGACGGCAAGGTTGTATTGGTTCCCTTCGTGCTGCCGGGGGAGGTGGTCCGCGTCGAGACGGTGTCGGAGACGAAAGACCTGATCCGGGCGCGCCTGGTGGAGGTTCTCCAGCCCTCGGCCGAGCGCGGCGATCCCCCGTGCGAGTACTTCGCGCGCTGCGGCGGCTGCCAGCTCCAGCACACTGCCTACGAGCGGCAAGTGGAGTGGAAGAAGGCGATCCTGGCCGAGACGCTGAACCGTATCGGGCGCATCGAGGTCCCCGAGATCGAAACGGTGACCGGGCCGCCGCTGGAATATCGGAACCGGGTGCAGCTCCACGTCAGGGAGGGCCGGATCGGGTTCTTCCGCGCCGGCACGCACGACCTACAGCCGGTGATGCGGTGCCCCATCGCCGCCCCGGCGATCAACGAGGCCATTCCGCACCTTCGCCGGATGGCGCACCAGCCGCGTTTTCCGGAGTTCCTGCGGTCCTTCGAGTTGTTCACGAACGGCAGCGAAGTCCAGTTGAACGTGTTGGACTCCGGCGGGCGCCGGCTAGCCAAGGGGTTCTTCGAGTGGTGCGCGAAGCACGTGCCGGGGGCCGACCGGCCCACGCTGGACTATGTCGCGGCGGGCGAGACGTTCCGGGTGGGCCACCGATCGTTTTTTCAAGTGAACCGCTTCCTGATCGACGAGCTGGCGCGGGCGGCGATGCCTCAGGAAGGAGGCGAGTGGGCGCTGGACCTGTATGCGGGGGTGGGGCTATTCTCGCTCCTGCTCGCCCAGCGCTTCAGCCGGGTGACAGCGGTCGAGTCCGGCCGCGGCGCGGCGCTGGACCTGGAGTTCAACGCCGCTCGGGCGGGCGTGGCCGTGGAGGTCCAGCGGGACACCGTTCAGAACTACCTGCAGGCGGCTGGCGGCGCGCCGGACTTCATCGTGGCGGATCCGCCACGCGCGGGACTGGGCAAGCGCGTGACGGCAGAGCTGGTGCGTTTGAAGACGCCTCGGCTCACGCTGGTTTCGTGCGAACCCTCAACGCTCGCGCGGGATCTGGCGGCGCTGCTGGCAGGCGGGTACGCCATCGAGGCGATGACGCTGGTGGACCTGTTCCCGCACACGCACCACATCGAAACCATCACGCGCTTACGGCACACAGGGGGAGCGGCGTAAGGATCAGCCGCGGCAGAGGGTTCAGGCGCCGGCCTGGGCGAGCAAGCTCTTGATACGGCGTTCCTCTTCCTGGGTGGCGGCATGAGGGAGAGCTGCCTGAAGTTCGCGGCGGGCTTGGGGTTTGTCGCCTTTTTGCAGCAAGGCCATGGCGTAGCGGTACCGCCAGGAGGCGCGGGTCGGGTAGCGGGCCACCAGGTCGCGGTAGAGCCTGATCGCCTCGTCGGTCTGGTGCTTTTTCAAATAGATCCAGGCCAGGGTCTCCGCGATGTGGGCATTCTGCGGGGCCAGCGTGCGAGCGCGCTGGGCCAGCGTCATTGCAGTGTCGAGCGTGGAGGGCGACTCGGAGAGGATGTAGGCCATGTTGTTCAGCGCCACCGGGTTGTCGGGGGCGAGCTGCAGGACTGTCTTCAAGATCCGCTGCGCCTCGTCGAAACGCCCCAGCTCGCCGTAGAGCATCGAGAGGCGGAGATTGGCCAGAACGTTCTTAGGCTGGATCCGCACGGCTTCCCGGAAGTGCTCCTCAGCGCGCTTCAGGTCGCGGATCTTGTAATAGGCGACCCCCAAGGCGATCTGCACCGCGGCCTGGTTCGGATCGGCGGCGAGCATGGCGTTGTAGTCGGCGATGGCTCGCTCGTAGTTGTTGGCGGCCATGGCGACCTGGGCGGAAACCATGCGAAGCTGGCGGGACTCGGGATGTTTGGCGAGTTCGGCGTCCAGCAAGCGCTGGGCCTCTTCCGGCTTGCCTTCGGCCAGGTAAAGGGCGACCAGCCCGCGGATGCCCCGGGAGTCCTGAGGCGCGATCCGGTAAAGGCGCTGGAGCGCTTTTTCCGCCTCACGATAGCGGCGTTGCGCGACGTTGAGGGCGGCAAGCAGGAACTGGGCGTCACGGTCGCGGGGGTTGGCCTCGAGCAAGCCGTTCAGCAGGGCCCGGGCGCGGTTGTGCTCTCCCATTCGAATCGAGGCGTCAGCGCGGAGGAGCTTGCCGCGCTCGCTCCCGGGGTGAATCTTCAGGATTTCGTCAGCCAACTGAGCCGCCATGGCGGGCTGCCGCCGGTTCAAGTAGATCCGGCCGAGGTAGTAACGCGGCGCCTCATAGGCGGGCATCAAGCCGATGGCCTCCTGGAACTGGACCATGGCCTTGTCCACGTCTCCGGCGGCCAGGTATGCAAGGCCCAGATGGTAGCGGAGAACCGCGTTCCGAGGCATCTCCGCCAGCACGGCGGACATGTCGGCGATCGCCGCCTGCGTACTTTCGGGATCCCCGCCGAACAGCCGCAACGTGCCTCGCAGCGCCTTCGCCTGGGGGTAGTCAGGATCCGCCTCGAGAACCTCCTCGACCAAGCCGATAGCGTCGGGTCCGCGCCCGGCCATCGTCATCGCTTCGGCGATGCGCAGCTTGAGCCAATTCTCGCGGTCCGGGAACCGCCCGATCAACTGCTGGTATTTCCGGATCGCGCTGTCAAAGTCGCCGATCCGCTCGTAGAACTCGGCGACCTCGACCGAAACCGGGAGGCCCCCGCCGGGCATGGACTCAAGCTCTTCAAGGGCGGCGTCGCGCTTGTCGAGCTTGCCGACGCGGTGGTAGTGGGCGGCGAGCTGCAGCCGGCAGCCGCGGGACTCCGGATTCCGCCGGCATTTCTCCTCGATCAGCTTCTCGGCGTCCTCGTCACGGCCCTGCCGCAGGTAGATCAGGTAGAGCCGGTCGTACATCGCCTCGTCGGCCGGATTGCGGTCCACTTCCTGGCGGGCGAACTTCTCGGCCTCCTCCAAGCGCCCGTCGGCGAGCAAGGCCCGCACGAACGCTAACAGCACCAGCGAGTTGTCAGGCTGCATGCGATGGGCCTGACGGAAATGCTCGACGGCCGAGGCCGGGTTCTCCCTGGCCATATCCAGAAGTCCGCGAATCCGGGCAACTTCGAACGCGCTCGTGCCGACCCGTTCGGCGTGCTCGATGAGGTCTTCGACCTCGCGCAGGTAGCGGTCCCGCTGAACAGGGTCGTAACGCTGCGCGGTGAGATAAATCTCACAGAGCATGGCGAACGCCTCAGCGTTTTCGGGCTGTAGTTCCACCGCCCGGTGAAGAGCCGCGGCTGCTTGGACAACCCTCCCGGAGCGCAATTCGGCTTTCGCAAGCCGGAAATAGGCTTCACCGAAGCGGCGATCGTGCTGGATGGCACGCTGATACATGATGGCCGCTTCCCGGTAATTCCCTTGCTTGAAATACCGGTCGCCGCTTTCGATCAGCGTTTTCTTAGCCTTTTCCGAAGTCGTGATGCAGGCGGCCAGAAGCGCCGCCAACACCGCGCAGAGCAAGAGCCCGACTCGCCTCACGCGACGAGAACGACCACCACGCACTGCCATGCTCGCTACAGAATAACACCGTTGCGGCGGCGTTCTGAAGACCGCCGCACCGAAGTCCCGGACACCCGTTTACCTCCGGTCAGGGGGCCGGCGCCACCCCGCGCGTCCGGGCGATCAACCGGTCCTCGAAGCCGTAATCGACCGGGGGCCTCTGGTGATGCTTCCGGTACCATTCGTAGGTCTCCCGGAGCGCGGCGTCGAAGCCCGAAGGGCGGAAACCCAACAGGCGTTTCGCCTTAGCGATCTTCTCGGTGATCGGAGGCATGTCGAAATAGACGCCAAAATAGAGATTCTCCGGTCCGAACACGCTGCCGCCCTCAGCCTCGATGATCTCACGGGGAACGTGAACGATCTCCGGCGTGACGCCGGCGGCGCGGGCAAGGGCGTGGACGAGCTCTTCCTGGGTGACGGGCCGCTCATGGGCGATGTTGAACGCCTCGCCGGCGGCCCGGGGCATTTTGGCGGCGAGCAAGCAGGCTTCGGCGAGGTCATGGACGTAGACGAAGTGCATCAGGCGGCTTCCGTCGCCGGGAACGATCACCGGGCGTCCGTCGGTGAAGCGGTCCCAAAAGAACGCCTCGCGATAGAAGGGGTTGCCAGGTCCGTAGACGTAGGGAGGGCGAAGCGTTACGGCAGGAAAACCCTCTTCCCTGTACAAGCGGAACAGCGCGCGCTCGCTCTCGGCTTTGTTCGCCACATAAGGTTCGGGATGCTCAGCGGGGGCGAGCGGGTCGTCCTCGGTACGGTCGAGGCCGTCTCCGTAGGCCGCCACACTGGACATGAAGACGTATCGGGCGACGTCGCCGCAGGCCCGGGCTGTCGCCTCCACCTGAGCAGCCGTGGTGCCCCGCTTCCAGTCGTACACGTTGTCGAATACCCAGTCAAACCGCCGGCCGGCGAGCGCCCGGCGCACGGCGTCCGGGTCGTTGCGGTCGGCGACGATGTTCTCGACGTCCGGGCCCAGTCCATGGCGGTCGCGCCGGTGCATCACCGCCACATCGTAGCCTTCGGCCAAGAGCCGGCTCACCAGATGCCTTCCAATGAAAAGCGTGCCGCCGATGACCAGCGCCTTCATAACTAAATTCCCCTCTCTCGGACCGGCCGGAAACAGAAAAGACGGGGAAGGTGGCCCGTCCCCGTCTTCTTAGCTGTCCGGCAATCGATCAGTCGTAGTATTCGAGACCGAGATGCGTGATCAGCTCTTCGCCCCGCATCCAGCGCAGGGTGTTCTTGAGCTTCATCAACTGGATGAACAGGTCGTGCTCCGGATAAAGCCCCGGGGCGGTAAGAGGCGCCTTGAAGTAGAAGGAAAGCCACTCCTGAATGCCCTTCATGCCCGCGCGCTGGGCCAGATCCAGGAAGAGGACCAGGTCCAGCACGATAGGGGCGGCCAGGATCGAATCCCGGCACAGGAAATTGATCTTGATCTGCATCGGGTAGCCGAGCCACCCGAAGATGTCGATGTTGTCCCAGCCCTCTTTGGCATCGCCGCGCGGCGGATAGTAATTGATGCGGACCAGGTGAACAATGTTTTTGTACAGGTCCGGGTAAAGGTTCGGCTGGAGAATGTAATCCAGAACGCTGAGTTTCGTCTCCTCTTTTGTCTTGAACGAGGCGGGATCGTCGAGCACCTCGCCGTCGCGGTTGCCGAGGATGTTGGTGGAGAACCAGCCGGTGACGCCGAGCATGCGGGCCTTGAGGCCGGGCGAGACGATGGTCTTCATGAGCGTCTGGCCGGTCTTGAAGTCCTTACCGGCGTGGGGCACTCCACGGTCTCGCGCCAGCTCGTCCAGCGCGGGGACATCGTTGGTAAGGTTTGGCGCGCCGTTGCCGAAGGGGATACCGAGTTTGAGCGCGGCGTAGGCATAAATCTGGCTCGGAGCGATGTTGGGATCGTCCTCCCGCAAGCCTTTTTCGAACGCCTTGAGGGACTGATGGCAGGGGGCCGGCTTGTGGTAGACCTCAGTGGAACCGCACCATAGCATGACGAGGCGGGAGGCCCCGCTCTTCTTCTTGAACTGCTTGATGTCGTCCATCAAGGCCTGAGCTTTGTCCATCTTCGACCCTTTTTTCTTGATGTTCGGGCCCGAAATGTTGTGAAGGTAGGCCGGGTCGAAGACGGCCTTCATCGGCTTGATGGCGGTAAGGGGCTTCTTCAACTGATCGAGGAGGGTCTTTTCGAGGACTCCGGCTTTCAACGCCGACTCATAGGCGTTATCCGGAAAAATATCCCAGCCGCCGAAGACGATATCCTCGAGTTTCGCGAGCGGGACAAAGTCTTTGATGAGCGGCGTCCGGTTGTCGGTGCGCTTACCCAGACGGATGGTAGCCATTTGCGTGAGGGATCCGAAAGGCTTGCCGAGCCCCCGGCGGATCGCCTCCACGCCAGCGATAAAGGTCGTACCAACAGCTCCCATTCCAGGGATCAAGATGCCGAGTTTGCCCCGTGGGGCTTTGATTTTCACTGGTTGTGTCTTAGCCACTTCGCGAACTCCTTAACTTGAACTCGTAAAACGTTTCTCTGCCGGCGGGCGGCCCACCCTTGAGGGATGCGTGAGACAGCCGGCTCCGCCCGCGTCGCGTTGGGAAGATCCGGCGTGAAAACACCACTATTCCGTTCACCGGATCGTGGCGCCACACTCGTCGCGGCCGGCTACGCGGAATGCGGCTTTTCCAAGCCGAGTCAATGCCAGATGTTATACTAACATTCTCATGGTAAGGCGTGAAAGCGGTCCCATCAGGACTCTCCTGGTGGACGACGAACGTCTAGCTTGCGACGAACTGGGCTACTTACTCAAGGACTTTCCCGAAATCGAGGTGATCGGGATGGTCCACAACGGTCTGGACGCGGTGAAGGCGATCGAGGAGCAGCGGCCGGATCTGGTTTTTCTTGACGTTCAGATGCCCGGTTTGAACGGGCTCGGGGTGATCCGCAAACTGCAGGAGAAAGGCGTTCCGCTGCCCCACTTCGTGCTCGCCACCGCGTACGATCATTACGCCGTCGATGCGTTCCGCTTCGAGGCGATGGACTACCTTCTGAAGCCCATCGACAAGGACCGCTTGCGGCTGACGGTGGATCGTGCGCGGAGGGCGATCTTGGAAGGGGCCAAGCCGGCGCCGCAGCCGGAGTCTCCGGCTCCGCGTCCTGCCCCGCAACGCACGAAGTTGCTGGTGAAGAGCCACAACCGCAACTTCATCATCGACGCCAACGACATGATCTATGCGACGATCCAGGACGGCCTGATCACGATCGTCGCGACGAACATCGAGGGGCAGTCGAACTACCGGACGATCGAAGAGTTGCAATCGAACCTCGACCCGGAGATCTTCTGGCGGGTGCACCGCTCGTATCTGGTGAACATCAACCGGATCAAGGAAGTGATCCCGTGGTTCAAATCGAGCTACCAGCTCCGGATGGACGACAAGCGCCAGACCGAGATTCCGGTGAGCCGCTTTCAGACGAAACGCTTGCGCAGCTTGCTGAAGCTGTAAGCGGAGCGCGGGCCGCAGATGGCCCTCT
>CAYWXL010000018.1:0-52530 GCA_964461995.1 uncultured Solibacteraceae bacterium | reverse complement strand
TCCCACGGGCTTATCCGCCGGGCTGTCCAACCAGCAGCGCTTGCCAGGATCGAGACGCTCGAGCTAACCGCGCCGGCCCGTCAGATCTCGAGCTTGCCCTTGTACACCATATCCTTCAGCTTGAACTTGCGCTTCAGCGTCCGTTCGTGCGTTTCCAGGCGGAATTCGACCTCCTTGTCCTCGAGGGAGATGTCGAGCCCGTTGTCGTCCCCCTTTGGGAAAAAGAAGTAGATGTCCACAGCGGCCTGCTGCGGGTTCATCTGAACGTGATTGGGGTGAACCGGGTCCTTACCCTTCACCCGGAGAGAAGCACGCTCTTTCAGTTGTTCGATCGCCGCCTGGCGCTGCGCTTCCTGGTCCTCGGCTGGTCCATCGTTCTTACGGTGACCTTTCCGGCGCTTGCCGCCGAGGGCCATACCCCGGGGAAGGCCCGAAACGGCCAGGATATAGCGGTTGTCCTTGAGGTTGAGGATCTTCGCGGCTTCTTCCCCATCAAGTTCGTCGCCGAACCGGCTGCGCGCAATGGCCTGACGGACCGGCAGCGCACTGATCCACCGGAACAGAACCTTGACCGTCCGTTCCATCGGCATGTCCGGTCCCATGCCGCGGCCCGGGCGGACGTTGCCTGCTCCACCCCCACCGCCGCCGGGGCCGCCTCCAGCAGCGATGCCCCCGCCTGCTCCGCCGAATCCGCCGCCCCTACGGCGTCCCCCGCCGGGGACCGCCATCGGTCCGCCAATCGGAACGCTGAGACTCTTCGCCCATGGGGAATTGAACAGGATCTTCTGGACCTCCTTTTCGGTCCACGTCTTGAAGTCTTTTTTCTCCCAAAAGTTCGCCCCGTACAAGACGCCGGCGGTTACGGCGGCGATGACAATGACACTTAGTACGATACGCCTCATGGCACTCGACTCCCTCCCGGCAACGAGAATGGATTGCCGGGCTGATCGAATCTTACCAAATCCGTCTTGGGGCCGGGGCTCCTGAGGATCTACACTGATCCGCGCCGCCGGCCGAAGAGGTATATAGTACAGTGTTCGGGGAGGAGTCGGCGCACGTGGTCGCCAGGGCCGGAGACCGATGGAGAATTCCGTGGGTTGTGCGGGCGCTGGCAGCGGCGCTGCTGCTGAATCTTCCGCAGGCTTCAGCCGAGCGCTATTCCTTCCGTATTTACGGCCCCGACGACGGGCTGGCCTCCTCGGAGATCCGCCTCATCAGCCAGGACTCTTTCGGCTTCCTATGGGTTGGGACAGCCCGGGGACTGTTCCGGTTTGACGGTTCGTGGTTCCGAGCCTTTCGGCCCCGGGACGGGTTGCCAGACGAGAAGATCGTTGCGTTTCACGAGACCGCCGCCGGAACAATTTGGGTAGGGACATCCCGCGGGCTTGCCTATCTCACTGGAGACCGGTTCCAGACCGTAGCCCTGCCTGCGGGCGCATGGCTTTCGGGAGCCCACTCCATCGCCTCTGACGTCGCCGGCCGCCTCTACCTGGGGACCCGCACCGGTCTCGTCGTCGGTGAGCCGGTACGCCGGACGGGCGCATACGTGAGCTACCGATTCAAGAGTCGTCCGGCCCTGCCCGGCAGTAAAGACGAGTCAGTCCACAGCGTGTACCTGGATCGTGACGGAGCGCTTTGGTTCGGCTGCGGAACGGAGCTGTGCCGGGCGGCGAACGGGAAGGTGACGGTTTACGGGCGAGAGGCCGGCCTGCCTGAAACCCCGTGGCAGGCAATCGTAAGGGACGGCGACGGAACTCTTTGGGTGAGAGGCCGCCTGGGCCTGTACCGAATGACAGGGGAACGACGGTTCAGAGCCGCCGTGAAAACGGGGGAAAGCGACTACTCGGATCTTCAGCTCGCCCTGGATCAGCACGGCCGCTTGGTAGCGCCCGCACTCGATGGATTGCTGTTCCACGAGAGCGACCACTGGTCCACCGTGAACCGCCGGCAAGGGATGCCGGCGAACCGTGTCCGGTGCTTTTTCCAAGACCGGGAAGGCAATGTGTGGCTGGGGCTGAGCGATATAGGTCTCGTGCGGTGGCTCGGCTACCGGGAGTGGCGAGGCTGGACCTACGCTGAAGGGCTCAATTGCGATGTCATCACTGCCATCGCCGGCGACGGGAGCGGGAACCTGTGGGTGGGGACCCGTCGCGGTCTGAACCGGCTCGGGGCCGACGGCCGTTTTCGCCCCGTGGAAGGACTCCCCCGCCGCCCGGTGCGATCGCTCCACGTCAGCCGGGACGGCCGGTTGTGGGTGGCCTTCCGGCGCGCGTTGGCGGTACGGCAACCGGACGGGACGGGGTTTTCGTGGATTGGTCCTGAGGAGGGGTTGACAAGCCGCTCTCTTCTCACCTTCCACGAGGACGCCGACGGTTTCTTATGGCTATGCACTCGCGACGGGGTGTTCCGTAGCCGCCTTGCAGGCAAGCCGATTCGATTCACCCGCTATCGGCCGGATTTCTTCCGGGAAGACGAAACAATATACCGCCTGATCACGACGCCCAGCGGTGATCGCTGGTTCGCGAGCAACCGGGGATTACTGTTGCTTCGCAAGGGGGTTTGGCGACGTTTCACCGAGCGGGACGGGCTGCCGTCACAGACGGTGGTGTTCCTGGCCCGCCAGGCCGGGGGCGAGCTCTGGGTCGGCTTTCACGAACTCGTGGGCGTCTCCCGGATACGGGAGCGCGGCGGCAATTTACGAGTCGAAACCTTCACCAGCGGCGACGTCCTCGGCTCTGACGAAATCAGTTTCATCGGCACGGACCGGCGGGACTGGGTGTGGATCGGCACCGACAACGGCGTGGATATCTTCGACGGGAGCCGGTGGCGCCACATGAGCACCGGGGACGGCCTCCTATGGTACGACTGTGTTCTCGACGCGTTTTACTCCGCCCCTGACGGAGCGGTCTGGATCGGAAGCAGCCGCGGGTTGTCACGCTACTCGCCGCTCCGCGATCCCTTCACCGAACCCCCACCGCCGGTGGTGATCAGCGCCGTTCGCGCTCATGGTTGGGGAATGGACCTGCGAGACGGGGCGACACTGCCTTACACGCGCCGGACCATCGGGCTTCAACTGGCAGCCCTCTCGTTTCGCCATGAAGGTGATATTTTCTTCCGGTACCGGCTGCATCCGGACGATCCCTGGCAGCACTCATATCTAAACCAAATCGTGCTCTCAGGGTTGGAAGCCGGCTCTTACGAACTGGAGGTGCAGGCGCGGACGCCGCTCAGTGAATGGTCCCCGACTCCCGCACGCTTGCACTTCCAGATTCTCACCCCGTGGTGGCAAAGCTGGTGGCTGCGCATCGCCGGCGTACTTCTCATCGCCGGGCTGGGCGCCGGGCTGTGGTGCTGGCGAACGCGATGGCTCCGCCGCCAACGCGCCGAACTCGAGGCCCAGGTGGCCGTGCGGACGCGGGAGCTGGAAGCCGAACGCGACCGGGCGAACGCCGCGCTCGAAAAGGCGCGGGAGGCTAGCCGGCTCAAGACGGAGTTCCTGGCGAACATGAGCCATGAGATCCGGACTCCGCTGAACGGCATCCTGGGGATGACTGCGCTGGCCCTGGACAGCAATCCTTCCCCGGAGCAGCGAGAGTACCTGGAAACCGTGCGAACCTCCGGGGAGAGTTTACTCTCATTGCTCAACGACATCCTGGACCTCTCCCGTATCGAGTCGAACCACTTGGAACTAGAAAGCGCGCCATTTTCCCTGCGCGAGGTCCTGTGCGCCTGTTTCGACAATATCGCCGCGCTGGCTGGCGCCAAGAATCTTGAACTCTCCCTGGAGATCGCCGACGACGTCCCCGACCGTTTGGTGGGCGACGCGCTGCGCTTGCAGCAGGTGATCCTCAACCTGCTGAACAACGCCGTGAAATTCACCAAACGCGGATGGGTGCGTTTGTCGGTGGGGATCCGGGAGACGGCGGATCAGGCCGTTACTTTGCTGTTCCAGGTCACCGACACAGGCATCGGAGTACCGCCGGAACATCAGAAAACGATCTTCGACGTTTTCCGCCAGTTGGACGGTTCCACCACGCGCCGCTACGGCGGTTCCGGATTGGGTCTGAGCATCTGCTCGCGTCTTGTTCAAATGATGGGCGGCGGCATCTGGGTCGAGAGCACGCCGGGAAAAGGGAGCACGTTCTCCTTCACCATCCGCGCTGGTATCGACCAGTCGGCGGAAGGGCTGAGCGAACCGGCCACGGGCGCCGAGTCGGAGAGTTTGCCGCCGGGCTTGAAGATCCTGGTGGCCGAAGACAATGCGGTGAACCGCAAACTGGCGGTGCGGCTGGTGGAAAAGGCCGGTCTTTCGGTGGTCGAGGCCTCCAACGGGGCCGAGGCGCTGGACATCCTCAGACGCGAGCCGGTCGATGTGCTGTTGCTCGACATTCAGATGCCCGAAGTGGACGGATACGCCGTCCTTGAGGCGTTCCGCAACGGGACCGGATTCCGCTCCCGCCCGAGGGTCATCGTGGTGACGGCCAGCGCGTTGGTCGGAGACGTGGAACGGTGTCTGCGCGCGGGCGCTGATTACTGCCTGACCAAGCCGTTCCGCCCCGCTCAACTGCTCGACGCGATCCGCAACGTCCTCCGGTCAGCGGCGCCGCCGGTGACCGGCGCCTCGACCCAACCCGGACGAGGGTGAAAAAAAGGCGAACACCCGCGTCCCTCCACGATCCAACCTGATGCATAATTAAGTAGTACATTCGGTCGTCGAAATGTTTCAGCAAAAACTTTTTCCCGACTGCCGGCAAGGTGCACATCCGAGCGGTGATATGTCGGTCCCGATCTGTGGAAATCCGCGGTATGGTTCACAGGTACTCCAGCGATTTCAATCGGTTAACTTCCACAGAGGACGGCTGGTTTCCACCGGTGTTTTCGAGAGGCTAACTCATACCAGGAGACGGCCTTACAAAGTGCTTGCACAAGCATCAGAACACGGGTAAGGTGCTTAAGACCATGGCGACGAGCGATTTGGCTCTCGACAAAGGCCTGCCGGCGAACGTGGACGCGGAGCGCCTCATTCTGGGGGCGATCCTCACCGACGAATCGGCGTTCCTGCAGGTAGCCGGCGAGCTGGAACCCGAGGACTTTAGTCTGGAGAAGCACCGGCGCATCTTCGCCCGGATGCTCGATCTGCACGAGCGCGGGGAGAAGATCGACCGCATCACACTCTCGAACGAGCTGATCAAGAAAGGGCAGCTCGAGTCGGTAGACGGGTTCAGCTACATCGTTTCGCTCGACGACGGGTTGCCCGAAATCTATAACCTCGACGGCTATATCAAGATCGTCAAAGACAAGGCGATCTTGCGGAAGCTGATCTTTGCCTCCCAAAGCGTGATCGACCGCTGCCTGCTGGGGCAGGAAGATCCCGAAGAGATTCTCTCCTCGGCGGAAGAGACCTTGCTGCAGCTCGGCGACCGGGACACCCGGGAGGCGCTCGCCAACCCGCAACAGATCATCGAGGGTTTCGAGGGCGGGGTCAACGCATTCCTCGACCCCAGCAAACGGATTCGGGGCCTGAGCACGGGGTTCGTGAAACTCGACGAGATGACCGGCGGACTTCACCCTGGAGAGCTGATCATCCTGGCGGCGCGGCCCTCGATGGGCAAGACGGCATTGGCGCTGAATATCGCTCAGCATGCGGCCTGCCATCCGCGAATGCGGAAAACGGTGGCGCTGTTCTCGCTCGAAATGTCGAAGGAGTCCCTGCTCACGCGGCTGGTTTGCGCCGCCGCCCGGGTGGACCAGCAGAAGTTCCGCGCCGGGTACCTGAACCGGGAAGAGCGCCTCCGGTTGCAAAAGGCGGCCGCCGACCTCGTCGAAGCGCCGCTGTTCATCGACGACTCGGCCGGCGTCAACTTGATGGACATTCACGCCAAGCTGCGGCGGCTGAGAGCGGAGCACGGTCTGGACCTGGTGGTGATCGACTACTTGCAACTGATGAGCGCCCGCGGGCGATTTTCCAACCGCAACGAGGAGGTGAGCCACCTGTCGCGGGGCCTGAAACTGCTGGCCAAGGAGATGAACGTTCCTTTTCTGGTTCTGTCGCAACTGAGCCGCGCCCCGGAACAGCGTCAGGGCGATCACCGGCCGCAACTCAGCGACCTCAGGGAGTCGGGTTCGATCGAACAGGACGCTGACATGGTGTGGTTCATCTTCCGCGAGGAGTATTACAAGCCGGACCGGGAAGAGCTGCGCGGGCTCGCCGAGCTGATCATCGGCAAACAGCGCAACGGCCCGATCGGCAGGGTGAAGCTGGCGTTCTTGCGGGAATTCACGAGGTTCGAGAACCTGGTCACCGACCTGGGCGAAGAGGAGACGCCGCCCCCGTCCCCCGACGAGGAGATCTAGAGAGCGGCATGGGGATCACCACTCCGAATACGGCGTGCCGTCGAGCGCGACCCCTTCGGCGCCGCTCCGGACATCGAAGATGCCCGGCTCATTCTGGTCCACCGCGGTGAGAGCGTCCTCCATGATCACGACCCACGTCTGGTCGCTGCCGGTGATGGGGTCGATGGGAATCTGCCGCAAGTAACCCTCGTTGACCAGGTCTTCGAGGGATTGCGGCGCGCGTTTCTTGTCGTAAGTGTACTCGTCGATAACGGTACGCAAGGTGAAGAGATTGTTCTTGAGCACGCTCTCCTTAGCGCGGACGATCGCCCGCTGGTAGAGGGGCACGGCGATGGAGACAAGGATCGAGACGATCGTCATGACGATCAGGATCTCGATCAAGGTGAAGCCGCGTTGGGAGCGTCTCATGGCGTCACCACTCCGAGTACGGCGTTCCGTCCGGAGCCCGTTCCTGAGACTTGGTGTAAACGTCGAACACATTCTGGCCGCACCAAGCCATGGAGTCCGGATCGTCCTGCACGCACCGCAGGCCCCAATCGGTGGTGCCGGTCATCGGGTCCACCGGGATCCGCCGCAAGAACTTGTATTTCTTGTCCACCGAGCCCGCGGCCTTGACGCCTTCGACGAGCACCTCGAGCGTGGGCGGATAGCCTTCGGTGCCGATCTCCTGCGGGCCCAGCAAGCCCATGTCGGCGGCGTCCTTGTACTTGTCGATGGCGGTACGGATTTCACGAAGGGCGTAGCGCAGCTCACGTTCCTTTTCCCGCCGCACCTTATAACGGGCCAGCGGGACCGCCATCGAAGTGAGCAGAAGCATGATGGTAAACGCGACAATCAGCTCGACGAGCGTCAAACCGCGTTGCCGTCTTCTCCTCATAGCGCATCATTCCTGAATCGAGATCGTCAGAACCGGACGCGAGGTCGCCAGTGCCCGCATTTGTGAATCTCGAATGGTGAGGTCCGGGACGGTGACCTGCGTCGTTCCTGCCGCCACAGCCTGGAACGTCAGCGTGACGAGCGTTCCCGTACCGCTCACCCCGCCGGCGCCCGGCAGACGGTTCAAAACGATCGAGGCCGTGCCGGCGTCGTTGAGAATGTTGCGGGTAAAGATCACCTGCTGGCCGTCGCCGCTGAGGAACTTTCCTTGGGTGATCCCCGTCATCCGGAGAACCTTCGGGTCGAACTGGAACTTCATTGGAGCGTTGTAGACGTCGGCGCCATTCTCCAGCACGAGCGCCACGGTGAAGGTTTCGCCGCGCTTCACCTGTACGGTTCCAGGCTCGAAGCGGAGGCTCACACGAGGCTCGGGCACGGCCGGCTTCGCTTCTTCGGGCTTCGGCGCTGCGGGAACCGGCGGTTTCGGCGGGGCCGCCGGTTGCGCTACGGGCTGTTTCTCGGCCGGCGCTGCAGGCTCTTCCCCTTCTTCCTCGATGGGGGCATAGCGCACCCTCACGACCTGGTCGCTGCCGGCGGCGACCGGCTTCAAGTTGATTTCGGAGATTTCGGGACGGCGGACGATATGCGGAATCAGCGCGATGAGAAGCTCGCCCTCGTTGCGCTCCTTTCCCTCGCTGGTGAAGCCGAGCCATTTGATGATGGGGATGTCGCTGAGGCCGGGGATGCCGTTCTTGGTGCGGGTCCGCTGGTCCTGCGTCAAGCCGCCGAGCAGCGTCACCTCGCCGTCCTTGACGCGAATGTCCTCGGTGATTTTCCGCTGACCGATGATCGGCTGCTGGATGCCGCCGACGTCGATGCGCTCCCGCACGGCGGAGATCTCGATCTCGATGTGGAGCGAGACTTCATCGTCGCCGTGAATCTTGGGAGTGAGGTCCACATTGACGCCCACGTCAGCGTACTGGAACTGCGTGCTCACGAGAGGGCTGACGCCGACGGATCCCACGCCCGGCTGGAAGCTGCCGGTGGCGAACGGGATTCGGTCGCCGAGACGCAGCGAGGCCTTTTGCCCATCGGCGGCGCGGACCTGTGGCCGCTGGAGGATACGAGTGGTGCGGTCCGTCATCAACGCCTGGAGGAGCATACCGGGAAGCGTCACGCGCCAGTCGCTCCAACCCAATTGGCCGATCTGCCCGAGAGAAATGGTAGTGCCCCCGCTTCCGCCCCCACCATCACCACCGTCGGCGCCATTGCCGACCGGCTGTGTAGAAGCCCCGCCCGGCGCGAAGCTGATCGGCAGAGACAAGCCGGGCTTGCCGCCGGAAATGATGGCGTTAGCGAGGTCGCGCGTCCGCGTGCGGTTGGCTTCCATGACGATGACGTCCACGACGACCTCGGCAAGCGGCTTGTCGAGATCGTGAATCAGCTTCTCGGCGAGGGCCACCTTGTCGGCCTCGCCGCGGACCAGAATGGCGTTTTGCGAGTTGTAGGTAAACAGGCGGCGGATGTCGGTGACGGACCTCACCGCAGTAGCGATCTCCTGCAGCTCTTGGACCTTGGTGATGTTTTTGAGGTAAAAGACTTTGACCACTTGCTCCTCGTAGTCGCGGCGCTTGGTGACGTTGTCGTTCGTGACGAAGATCGTGTTCTCGGACAACGGCTTCCAGTAGGTCTTGGTGAGGACCGCGAGATACCGGAGGGCTTCTTCGAGGGTCGTGTTGGAGAGATCCACGGACAGCTTCTTACCCGTGTCTTGGAACTCCGGGTCGAAGACGACATTGATGCCGGCAACCTTGCCGACGGTCTCGTAGAGAACTTTCACCGGCTGATTGCTGATCTTCAACGTGTTCAGTTGGCGCGAAATAGGCTTCAGACGAGGCGGCGGCTGAAGAGCGGCCAGGCGTTTGTGGGTCTCCTCGAGGATCTCTTCGACGGGCGTCAAGACCTTCGCCTGCCCTTCTTTTTTTTCTGCGCCCTTCTCCTTTGCTTTTTCGCGCCGGCGGATCATCCGGTACGTGGTGCGGAGTTCCTGCTCGGCGATGGTGGAGCTGGGGTCGATGATATAGGCTTTCTGGAATTCAGCCAGCGCTTCTTCGAGCTTGCCCTCCTCGCGCAGCTTCTTACCGGCCTTGACATGCATCTGGCCGGCCTGGAAGCGAGTGCGCCGCACCGCCATCTGGTAAGCGGCATCGGCCGGGTCTTCGCCGAGGGCTTTCTCATAGGCCTCCAACGCCCGATCCCACTTTTCCTCGAGCTGGTAGCGGCGGCCTTCAGCGAAATACTTATCGCCTTTCTTGGTGCGCGCAGCCAGCTCGGCGGCGCCGGCAAGAAGCAGGCCGGCGGCGGTCAAAATCACCCCTAACCTCTTGATGCGCTTCATGTTACCGCTTTCGAAGTCTGTGCTAAGATGAGATTTCGCACGGGTCTCCCGCCCACAAAGACCTGACGATGCGCAACGGCGAGGCGTGGAGAAAAAAATCGCCGCCGCGTCCACGACGCTTTACGGAGTCCCCGCAAATTGACGAAATCGAGCACAGAGCGTGTGAAGGTTCTGGCCGAGAATCGCCGGGCCCGCCATGACTATCATCTGCTGGAGCGTTATGAAGCCGGTTTGGCGTTGACGGGCACCGAAGTGAAATCGGCGCGGGCGGGCAAGATCCAGCTCCGCGACGGTTATGCGGAAATCGTGGGGAACGAGGCTTGGCTGGTGAACGTGCACATCGCGCAATACTCGCATGGCTCGGCCTTCAATCACGATCCCGAGCGGAGACGGAAGCTGTTGCTGCACCGCGCCGAGATCGACAAGCTGATGTGGAAAAGCCGGGAAAAGGGACTCACGCTGGTGCCGACGAAGGTCTACGTCAAGAACGGGCGGATCAAGTGCGAAATCGCCGTAGCCCGGGGCAAGAAACAGCATGACAAGCGGGAAGCGATCCGCGCCCGCGAGCAAGAAGCGGAAGCGCGGGCGGCCATGCGCCGCCACGCCCGGTCCCGATAGCGCCCGGGAGGGAGAACGAGGAGAAACATGGAAATTGGAATCGACCGCAGACGGCTGAATGAAGTCATCGCCGACGCACTGATCGTGCCGTCGTTCGAGAAGGAGCCGCCGAAACTGGGAACGCCGGCGGATGGGACGATCGAGGAGCTCTATGGCTCCGGCGAGTTCACGGGTGAAAAACTGAGCTTCGCGCTGCTGCGCAATCCGGAAGGGTTGAGAGTCCGGCGGTTGATCATGGCCGGGTGCGGCAAGCGGGGAGATTTCGACGCCGCGCTGCTGAGGCGGGCGGCCGGGGCGGCGGTGCGCAAATACCGCTCGAAAGCCGTGAAGCGCTTCGCTCTCTACCTGCCTCAAGGGATGCAGAGTGCGGAGCTGACGACCGCAGCGGTGGAAGGGGCCTTGCTCGCCAACTACGATCCGGACCGGTACAAGACCGACGAGAAAAAAGGTGACAAGAGGGCGGAAGCGTTCTTCGTCGCCGCGCCCGAGGGGCCCGCCGAGCTAGACGAGGCACACAAGCGGGGGCGAATCCTGGCCGAGGCGCAGAACTACGCCCGGGACCTGGCCTACGAGCCGGGCAACGTGCTGACGCCGCGCGAGCTGGCCAGGCGGGCCCAGGCGCTGGCCGAAGAGGAAGGGCTGGAATGCGACGTTCTGGACCGGGAACGGATGCAGCAGCTCGGCATGGGCGCGCTGCTCGGCGTGGCCCAAGGCAGCGCGGAGCCGCCGGCCCTGATCGTCATCCACTACCGGCCCGAAGGGGAGGCTCTCCCGGACGTTCATCTGGCCCTGGTGGGCAAGGGCGTCACCTTCGACACCGGCGGCATCTCGATCAAGCCCTCCCAGAACATGGACGAGATGAAGTACGACATGTCCGGGGGCGCGGCGGCGCTGGGCGCCATTCGAGCCATTGCGCGGCTGAAGCCGCTCGTTGCGGTCACGGTGCTGGTGCCGGCGGTGGAGAATATGCCCGGCCCGAAGGCGCAACGGCCCGGCGACATCGTCAAAACGCTTTCCGGCAAGACCGTCGAGGTGCTGAACACCGACGCCGAGGGCCGGCTGATCCTTTGCGACGCCCTCGCTTACGCTCAGCGGCTCGGCTGCACCCACCTCATCGACGCCGCCACGCTCACCGGTTCCATCGTCGTCGCCCTAGGGCATGTGAACACCGGGGTCTTCACGAACGACGAGAAGCTCCAGTCGCGCGTGCTGGCGGCGGCCAGGGCCGAAGGAGAAAAGATGTGGCCGATGCCGCTGGATGAGGAGTACAAGGACGAGCTCAAGTCGCCGTTCGCCGATCTGCCGAACATCGGCTCGCGCTGGGGCGGCGCGGTGACGGCGGCCTACTTCCTCAAGGAGTTCGCCGATCCCAAGCCCTGGGTGCACCTGGACATCGCCGGCACGGCGTGGCTCGACAAGGACAAGCCGGAGATGGCGAAGGGGCCCACGGGCGTCACGGTGCGCACGCTGGCGCGGGTGGCGCTGGATTGGTCCGGAGAGTGAATAACCCCGCGCAGTTTCGGTCGTGATCTCAGGGCTGGATCGTCAGTTCGGCCGTTTTCTTGACCTCGCCCACGCGCGCCTCGATCGTAACGGTTCTGGGTGAGAGCACAACCACTGGGGCGCGGATCGTGAAAAACGCCGTGTCCTGCCCCGCCGGCACAAGGATAAACGAGGGCATTTGAACCGCGGCGGGGGGTTGCTGGCCGAGGAAGACTTGCAGGCCGCCTTGGGGCGCAGGCGCGGTGAGCCGGACGGTGGCCGTAGAAGCGCCCCCGGCGGATACGGTTGTCGGACTGAGCTCGAGTGATTGCAGCGTAGCCGACGCCGGCGACTGGATCTTCACCACGGCCGCAGCCTCGACTCCGCCGTAGCGTGCGGTGATGCGCACTTCTTGATCGCGGCTGACGGGCTGCGTCTGGACGGTCTCGGTCACAACCCGCTGTCCCACGGGAACGGTCACGAACGAAGGCACGACGACCACAGGACTGTCGCTACGGAGCGCAACCTGAGCCCCGCCCAATGGAGCCGGTTCGGCGAGCTCGATTTCGAGAGTGATCGACCGGCCGCCAACCACGCTCGCCGGGCGGGCCGAGAGCGTTACCGCCGGCCGTACTTCGAAGCTTCCCTCAGCCGAGCTGGGAGGCGCGGATGCGATGATCTTGACCCAGCGGGGAGCCGTGACCAACGCAGTGACGATCGGGAAGTCCGCTTCCCCTTGCCCGGCCAGGAACGTGATCGTCTCAGGCAACTCGATGATGTCGGGAGCGTCGGTGGACAGCGCTACGGAGACCGCCACGGCGGGCGCTTCCCGCAACCGCACCGTCCCGGTGGCCTGTTTGCCGCCCAGCACCACTTGAGGTTCGATCAAAACGCTCGAGACCTCGACCGGCGCCCGGGTCTCGACCACCAGCGTGGCACTGCGCACCACCTCGCCCGCCTCCGCTTCGATCACCACGCTGCGCTGCTCCACCGGGAGGCTCGTTTCAATCGTGAACTCCTGCTCCACCCGGCCGGGAGGAACGACGACGCTGTCCGGGGGACGGGCGACAGGCTTGTCCGCGCGGAGGTGGACCAGGAACCCGCCCGCGGGAGCGCAGCCGTTGATCCGCACCCGGCCAGTGACCGGGTTGCCGCCGATCACACGGCTGGAATCAAGGCGCAGCTCCCCGAGCCGGATCTCGGAGGGATCGAGGGGAGCAACCTCGAATGAGACGTCGTTGGAGCGGAACTCCGAGGTGGCGACGGCCACCTGAACCGTGCCGGCGCAATCCAGCTCGGCAGGCAAGACGAGATTGGCTTGGTCGAGCCCGAAGAAGCCAGGCGCGGGGCCAAAGTATTCCAGGGGCAGGAAGACCTGCCGGCTGTCCTCGAGGGTGACGATCGCCCGCAGCTCGGAGGCGAAGCGGAAGCCGGTGCCGAACAGGGCCAGGCGGGTGCGCTTGTCGTCGCCGGCCTGCTCAGGCGTCTCCACCTGGAAGGGGCCGGCCTCGAACGTCACGGCGTTGAGAATGGCGCCGGGGCCGGCGCCGCTCGAGTCCTGAGAAAACAGAGCGGGCGCCGCCGCGAGGAGCTGAACCTGGCCGCTGAAGACCTTGTCCATGCCGGCGCTGCGGAGGATCACGGTAACGAGGCCCGGGGAAAGCGACGAAGGGACGAGGAAGTTCACCTGGCCCGGGGAAACGAAATGGATGCGGGCGGGCCGGCCGGCGACCTCGACCGTGACGCCGTCGACTTCGAGCGGGAATTGGCCGTCACCGTCCAACTCGGCCACCGTAGTGCGGGCGGCCAGGCCCGAGCCGAAGGCCGAGGCCCAGGAGTCCGGCGCGATGGTGGGCAAATAGCTGGCGGCCGAGACGACGGTGATCTCTTGCGCCGTGGCCGGCTGCGCCCAGACGGCGAAGCTCAACAGGAGAACAGCTACGTACCTCAAGTCAAATAGACGCGCGGCGCAGTGAAAAGGACGTGGCCGGGCTTCGGCACGGATGCCGCGTGCGGGCGACCGATGCCGGCTCAGTAGCCGCTCTTGAGGAACTCGAGCACGAAGCGGTCGCGGCGCTGCTTGACGGCCTCGGCGTCTTTCTTGGACCAGTCATAAAAACCTTTACCGGCCTTGACGCCGAGTTCACCCCGGTCGAGCTTCTCGCGGACGAGCGGCGGCAGCCCGCGGACGTTGCTCAGGTCGCGGGAAACATAGTCAAGGACGCGGGAGCCAAGGTCCAGCCCCACCATATCCTGGTGTTCGAAGATGCCGTAGACGGGCAACCGGAGGCCGAAGCCGGCCTTGGCGGCCAGGTCCACGTCCTCAGGGTCGGCGATGCCGCTCTCGACGATATGGATCGCCTCGCGTACGAGGGCCATCTGCAGCCGGTTGCCGAGCTGGCCCGGAGTGTCTTTCTTGACCAGCACCGGCGTCTTGCCGCAGCGTCGCAGCAGATCGACGACGGCGGCGGCCACGGCGTGATCGGTGCGGGCCCCCTTGACGACTTCGACGAGCGGCATCAGATGCGGCGGGTTCCAGAAATGCGTGGTGAGCACCCGTTCGGGGCGCGTGCAGGCGGAAGCGATCTCGGTGATGCTGAGGCCTGAGGTGTTGCTGGCGAGGACCGCCCCCGGCGCAGCGAGCGCGTCCATCCGGGCGAAGAGCCGTTTCTTGAATTCCATGTCCTCAGGGGCGGATTCGATCACCAGGTCGGCTTCGCGGATCGAGGGATCGAAGTCCGCCGAGGCGGAAAGCGAGTCCCTGGCTCCCTCAGCCGCCTCTTGGGAGACGAGGCCGTTGGCGGCCAGCAGATCCAGTTGGCCGAGGGCCTTCTCGAGTCCCCTCCGGGCCGTCTCCTGTTTCCGGCTCAATAGCGTGACCTGCAGCCCGCCGGCGGCCAGCGTGACGGCAATCCCCGGCCCCATCATGCCCGTCCCAATCACGGCGGCGCGGTGAAACCTGTTCGCTTCTGCGCTCATAACCGTCCATCGTAACAGCCCTGTCAGCAGACGCTGGTGCCGTTACAGCCGTTTGCCTTGGAGGCGTCCCGGCCGTCCGGTGACAATGTAGACATGCTCGAGGGGCTGGTCGGGCTGGCGATAGCACTGGGACTCTTGGCGCTGCGCGGGCAGCGGGCGCGGCTGCGGTTCATCAGGGAGAAGCTCCGCGAGAGGCCGCACCGGATGCCGCCGGCCACAGTGATCGTGCCCGTAAAGGGCGAAGACGAGGGGCTGCGCGAGAACCTGGCCGCGCTGGCTTCGCTCGACTACCCGGACTACGAGCTGATCGTCGCCGCCCGGGCGGCCGAAGACCTCCCCGAAGGCGTCCTACCCGAGAAGGCGCGCGTCGTGCTTGCGGGAGAGTCTCCGCCGGGGATGGGAGAGAAGGTCCACAACCTGACCGCGGCGGTACGGGCGGCCCGGACGTCGAGCCAGGTGCTGGCCTTCGCCGACTCCGACGGCCGGGTGCGCCCCGGCTGGCTCAAAGCGCTGGTCGCGGCGCTGGAGCGGCCCCGGGCCGGGGCGGCGACTGGCTACCGGCACTACCTGCCGGAGCCCGCGGACTTCCCTTCCCTCGTCCGGGCGGTGTGGAACGGCGTCATCGAAGGCACGCTGGGGCCGGACCCGGCGCCGCTCGCCTGGGGCGGCGCCACGGCGATCCGGCGGAAGACGTTCGAGGCGGCTCGCGTGCTGGAACGGTGGCGGAACACGGTGAGCGACGATTACGCGCTGGCCGCCGCGGTGCGGGACGCCGGGCTCGACGTCGTCTACGCGCCGGGGGCGGCCGTGGTAAGCGCCGACCGCACCGGCTGGTGGGAACTGTTCGCCTGGATCCGCCGCCAGCTCGTCCTGACCCGCGTCTACCGGCCGCCGCTGTGGGCCGGGGCGCTGGCCGGGCATCTGATCTACTGCACGGCGATGGCGGTGTCGGCCTGGTGGGCCTTCACAGGAAACTTGACGGGAGTGTATACTTTGATTGCACAGCTTGTTCCCGGCCTCTGGAAGGGCTGGCAGCGGCTCCGGGTGATGATGCTGGAGCTACCGGAGGAGCGCTCGTGGTGGCGGCGGCACGGCTGGGTCCACGTGGCGCTGGTGCCGCTGGCGACCTGGATCTGGATGGCCGGGTTGCTGCTTTCGGCGACGTCGAACGTGATCGAGTGGAGGGGCCGCCGCTACCGGCTGACGGCGGGTAGGGTGGAGACGTTGTAGACTCGAAGGTAAAGGGGGCGCGGAAAGCGCAAAGGAGGGCTGAGGCCGGTGAGCGGCCTCCGAAGGAGACGTTATGCGAACCGAGTGGGTCGAGAAACGGCGGAACGACAAGATCCGGACGCAGATGCATTACGCACGCCGGGGAATCGTCACCGAAGAGATGGAGTTCGTGGCGCGCCGGGAGAATCTGGATCCCGAGCTGGTGCGCAGCGAGGTGGCGCGGGGCCGGATGGTGATCCCGGCCAACATCAACCACACGAACCTGGAGCCGATGGCGATCGGCATCGCCGCCAAATGCAAGATCAACGCCAACATCGGCAACTCGGCCACGACCTCCAACATCGACGAAGAGCTGGAGAAGCTCCGCTACGCGATCAAGTACGGAGCCGACACGGTGATGGATCTCTCCACCGGAGGGGACATTCCGAAGATCCGCCAGGCCATCATCTCGAACTCGCCCGTGCCGATCGGCACCGTACCGATTTATGAAGCCGTAGCGCGGGTGCGCCGGGTGGAAGACCTGACGCCGGAGCTGATGCTCGAGGTGATCGAGGAGCAGGCCGAACAGGGCGTCGATTACATGACGATCCACGCCGGCGTCCTGGTGCAGCACATCCCGCTGACCACGCGCCGGGTGACGGGGATCGTGAGCCGCGGCGGCTCGATCCTGGCCGAGTGGATGGTGAAGAACCATCGCCAGAACTTCCTCTACGAGCGGTTCGAGGATATCTGCAAGATCTTCCAGAAGTACGACGTGACCTTCTCGCTCGGCGACGGGCTGCGGCCAGGCTCGCTGGCCGATGCGAGCGACGAGGCGCAGTTCGCCGAGTTGAAGACGCTGGGCGAGCTGACCGAGGTGGCCTGGAAGTACGACGTCCAGGTGATGATCGAGGGCCCCGGGCACATCCCGATGGACCAGATCAAGATGCAAGTGGACAAAGAGATGGAGATGTGTCACGAGGCTCCCTTCTACACCCTGGGGCCGCTGGTGACCGACATCGCCCCGGGTTACGACCACATCACCTCGGCCATCGGCGCAGCGATGATCGGCTGGTACGGCGCGTCGATGCTCTGCTATGTGACGCCCAAGGAGCACCTGGGCCTGCCGGACAAGGACGACGTGCGCGAGGGCATCATCGCCTACAAGATCGCCGCCCATGCCGCCGACGTGGCGCGGCATCGCCCCGGAGCGAGGGACCGCGACGACGAGCTGAGCCGCGCCCGCTACAACTTCGACTGGAACCGGCAGTTCGAGCTGTCGCTCGACCCGGAGCGGGCCCGGGAGATGCACGACGAGACGCTCCCGGACGACAAGTTCAAGGACGCCCACTTCTGCTCGATGTGCGGGCCGAAGTTCTGTTCGATGAACATCTCGGCCAAGGTCGAGGCTTTCACGCCGGAGCAGGCCGAAGCGGTGCTCGGCAAGGAGCAGAAAGATCCGGCGATCGTCGAGATCCAGAAGTGAGCAGGTGCGCCGGGGCGGCGGTTCCCGGGTATCCCAAAGCATGTTGGACGACATCGAGTTGGCGCCCGACGACCGGGTGCTGCTGCTTTCCCTGCCCGCCGTCCAGACTCTCCGGGGGATCGCCGCGCGCCTGGAGCTAGGCGGCGTGGTGGCCTTGGGCGAGCGCGATGAGGTCTACGAGGCACGCCGCGCCGTGCGCGACCTCGTGAACGTGATGCTGCACCCGGGCCCGCCCGAGGACATCCCGTTCCGCGACGGCTTTTTCACCAAGGTCGTCGGTTTCGAGTGCCGGTGGAGCGACGCCGCCGCCGTCGCCCGCGAAACCGCCCGCGTGCTGGCGGGCGAAGGCCGGGTCTACCTCTCGGGGTTCGAACAACCGGAATTGTTTCGCTCGGCGGGCCTCGGTGAGCGGCCGCCGACCGGAAGGTGGCTGGTGTTCCAGAAGCCGCCGGACCCGCCCCGGCCGACCGTCCTGCCCGTCATCCCCGGTCCTTGAAAGAGCGGTGCGCCCAGCATCCCGGGGCCAGGGTCACGCGCCGAACTTGTTCATCCGGCCGGCGTGGGCCAGGGCCAGCGACATGATGTCCACAGCCGAGAAAGTGCCAAAGCCGCCGCGCGCACAAGAGCTTTCCCCGAACGCCGTCTGATCGTCCGGGCGAACCGTCGCCGGGGCCCAGAGCAGGAACGGCACGGGGTGCCAGGAATGCGTCTTCAGGCGGCTGGGGGTCGAGTGGTCGCCCGTGATCATCAGGACGTCGGGCTTCAAATCCAGGAGCCTCGGCAGCGCTTCGTCCACGCCCTCGATGATCTTGACCTTGCCTTGGAAGTCGCCGTCTTCGCCTTTGCTGTCGGTCTTCTTGATGTGGATGAAGACGAAGTCGTAGTCGGCCCAGATGCGGGCCACGGCGGCGAACTCGTCGGCCGGACTTTCACCCTCGAACTCGATCACGTCCATGCCGACCAGCTTGGAAACGCCGCGGTACATGGGGTAGACGGCGACGCAGGCCGCTTTCAGCCCATAGGCGTCGGCGAACTTGGGCAGTCCCGGATCGGTTGAGAAGCCGCGCAGGGTGAGGCCGTTGGCTTTGGGCTGGTCCTTGAGCACCTCTAGCGCTTTGGCGATCCAGGCGTTGAACAGCTCGGCGGTCTTCGCGGCCTCCGGGACGCGCGCCTTGGCGGGCAGCGGCGGGACGCCGGTGCGCTGGGGATCGGTGTCGTCGATCTGGTCGTTCAGCCCCTCGCCGCGCATGACGACGGCGAAGCGGTGCTCCTTGACGTGCTCGACGTCGATCTTCACGCCGGGCAGCTCGATCGTCTTCAGCTTCTGGACGACGGGAACGGCCTCGTCGGTGGGGATGCGGCCCGCGCGGCGGTCGGTAATCGTGCCGTCTGGGCCGAGCGTGCAGAAGTTCCCGCGGGCGGCGACGTCACCGCGATGGACGGGGAGGTTGATCCCGAAGCTCTCCAGCACGCCGCGGCCGATCTCGTACTGGAGCGGATCGTAGCCGAACAGGGCCAGGTGGGCGGGCCCGGAGCCGGGCGTGACGCCGTTGCGGATAGGAACGATCTGGCCGAGGGTCCCTTCGGCGGCCAGGCGGTCCATGTTCGGCGTGCGGGCGGCTTCGAGTTCGGTGGGACCGTTCGGCTCGACGGGCAAGCCGCCCAGACCATCCATGACGAGCAGCACGATCTTGGTCTTGGACTTGTTCAGCAGGTCACGCAGGTATTCGTAGGGCATCGCTATTCTGTCACCTTTCTTCCCACCCATTATCCCCGACGGTGGGACAGCCGCGCCGGAACGACGATGCCGGAGAAGGCCGGGCAGTGAGGGGCCGCACGGTCAACGCTGTGCGGCCAAGGCGTCCAGACGGCGGCGGGCGGCGGCGATCAACTCGCGCAGGCGGGCTTCGTGGCGGGCGGCCTGGCGGTTGAGCCCCTTGCTGGGAGAGGCGAGCTCTTTCTCGAGTTCATCCAGGTATTCCCCGGCCATTCGCAAGTTGCGGGAAAAAGTCTCGGGATTGTGGAAGCCGCCGCCGTTGACGGTGATGTAGACGGGCGTGGTGTGCGCCAGTTGGCCGCGGCCCGCCCTCGCCCGGGCGGCGATCCAAAGGCCGTGATCCACGGGGAGCTCCAGATCGATCTCTAGCTTCTCCGGCGAGCCGTCGGCGTGGGCGATCACGTTGCCGTGAGCGACGATCTCCAGCCGCTCTAGTGGAACGTGTTCGCTTTGTCCAAACGCCGCCGCCCGGACTCGCAAGCGCGACTTGGGCTGCACGTCGATTCTCTCGCCGGGCAGCTTGCCGTTGACGGTGAACTCGAGCATCGGCCCGGTGGTGACGAATGTATGCCCCGCCTTTACCGCAGCGAACCACTTCTCGAAGGTGAGCTCCCCGCCCACGTAGGTGTAGAAACGGGCGTTACCGATCTGGGCCCAGTTCTCGGCGAGGCCATATCGTTTCCCCCGGCCGCACCAAGGGTAGTCGCTGCCCGCCAAGGCCGTAAGCGGGATCCCGAGGTCGAGGAACTGGTAGTAGAAGCGGGTGGCCAGCGGACCCTCATCGACGCAGAACTGGGCCAACTCGAGAAAATCGACCTTGCCGGCGAGCGCCGTCAGGACCATGCCCCGGTACCCGTGGAAACTAATAGCCTGGTGGGCGAAGCCGCTGATGCCGCCCAGGGCATGGACGCGGTCGAAGTAGCGAGCGTAGTTGTAGTAGTCGTCCCGGAACCGGACCAGTTGCGTGGCCCCGAGCGAGATCGTGTGGCCGATCTCCGGCGTGCGCGGCTCCTCCTGGCCCGGCGAGAGGATGCGGCCCGCTTCGCTATACCGGCCCTCCGCCCCGAAGGCGTACTGGGTGAAGTAAGTGGCCCAAAAATCGCCCATCTCAAGGATGTTGCCGACGTGGATGTCCTCGCCGGCGATCCAGCGGAGGATGGCCGGGTCGTCGCGGGGCGAGCGCTGCAGGTGGATGTGGTCGTCGGAGGAATACCAGCCGCGGCCGGGCATGTCGATCCAGCGCTCCAAGCGGATCTCGCGTTCGAGGCTCGAGCCCGGGGCGACGTCAAGCGTCTCGTTGACCGGCAGGTACTCAAAGCCCTTACTAACGGAGAGGCGCCAGCGGCCGGGATGCAGGCGGGCGCTGAAGGAGCCGTCGGCATAAAAGGCGTCGCCGGAAGCAAAAGAAAAGCCTTCGGCCCGGTCGTTGCGCCCCCACAGGACGCCGATGGCGCCCTCGGGAGCGGCAACGGGCCGTTTGTCATCTTCGTCGAGCAGACGGACGCGAGCGGGCGTGGGCTTTCCGGCAGCAGCATCGACGATCGAAACTTTCAGCCTGCCGTCCTGGGCCTGCCAGGCGGAGTAAAGCAACGCCAGGGCGAACGGTACAGCGGCGATTCCTCTGCGGAGCATCGTAGTCCTCCCACTGCCGGGGCCGGGCGGTAATGGGCGGCCGGCGCAGTTTTGGTTCAAGCCTATCGGCAATCCACGGGCAACGCAAGCCGAAGCCGCCTCGGGGATGAACGACACGCCCTCACGCCGGCGGTGGAGTGTCCGGCTTCGTGGGAATCGGCGGGTAGCGGTCCAGCACCGCCTGGAGCCTGGCGCGGACCTCCGGCAGGGCCTCGGGCGGCAGCGGGCGCTCCTCGGCCGGGTCCTGCGGGACGTCGAAGAGCCGCCCGTCGTCGTAGAGCTTGTAGCGGCGGTCTCGGGCCCAGCGCTGCTGGGTGAAGCGCTCCTTCGACCAGCCGGGGTGGGGATTGTGGTCGCAGTAGACCCAGGCGCGGGGATGGCCCGGCTCGCCGCGCAGTTGGGGCAGGAAGCTGCGGCCGTCGATGGGTCCCTCCTTGCCCAGCGCCGCCCCGGCCAGCTCGGCGAGAGTGGGGTAGAAGTCGGTGGAATCGACCAGGTCGTCGAGGACGCGCCCCGGGGCGATCGTCCCCGGCCAGTTGGCGATGAGTGGTACGTGCGTTCCGGCGTCGGTCATCTCGCCTTTGCCGCCCCGGTAAGGCCGGCCCTGGAACTCGGACGTGACCTGGTTGGGCGTGCCGTTGTCGGAGTAGAAGAGCAGCAGGGTACGCTCACGCAGGCCGAGCTCTGCGAGCCGGGCTACGATGCGGCCGACCAGGTGATCCATGTACTCCACCATGTCCTTGAAGTACTTCGGATCGTTCTCCAGGCGGTCGCCCGTCCGCCACACCGGGCTGTGCGGAGTAGGATTGAATGGCCCGTGGGTAAGGGCCATCGGGTAGTAGGCGAAGACCGGCTCGGAGGCGTGGCGCTCGAGGAAATCGAGCAGGTAGTCCGTGTAGAGGTCCGGGCCGTACTTGCCTTTGGTGTCCGTCCGGAGGCGGCCGTTGACGAGGATGGTGGGATCGGCGTAGCGGGAGCCCTTCTCCTCGGTATGCCCGGCGTGCCAGAGGTGGTATTCCTCGAAGCCGGACTGCTCCGGCCGCATTCCCTTGCCCCGCCACTCGGGCATGAAGTCCGGCGGATTGTAGCTGTAGAGCTGCCACTTGCCGGAGATCACCGTCCGGTAGCCGGCGTCGCGCATCAGGTGGCCGAAGGTGCGGGCGTTGGGGTCCAGGATGCCAAAGGCGCGCCAGTTGCGGAAGTTGTACTTGCCGGTCATGAGCTGCACGCGCGTGGGAGTGCACAATGGCGTCGAGTAGGCGTGGGTGAAACGGACGCCGCCGGCGGCGAGGCGGTCGAGGTTCGGCGTCCGATAGGAAGAGCCGCCGTAGCAGCCCAGGCACTCCACGCCGAGGTCGTCGGCCATGATCAGGATGACGTTCGGGCGGCGGCGCCTCGGACGGGTGGAACAAGCGAAAGAGGCAGCCAGCGGGACCGAGGCCAGAAACCGCCGGCGGGAGAGGGCCGGCCGGGAAACAGAGCGAGCGTCCATCTGTCTTCGGGCCGATTCTACTCCAGGGACCGGGACGGCTGCGAGAGAGATCCGGTGCGGGAGGAGACCCACGGTGGGAAACGGTTACGGGGCAGATCACCCAGCGGTTACCTGGTGGGGCAAGCGCCACAACACCTACCGTCACTGCGCCGCAACGGGCAAGGTCTCGCCTTTCGCGGGATTTTCCGGCTCTTCTTGGTAACTTTCACGGCGGCGCGTGTGGTGTTGGTTTTGGCCACGGCGTATTTCGTGGTGCACGTGGCTTGCCAGACGGGAGTGGCGCCGAAACCTTCCGCCGGGCCGCCCGGAAAGCGTGGCTACTCGGCTTTCTCAAGCACCTCGATGTCCTTGAACCAGACCTCGACATCCTGCCGGCCATGCACCTGAAGGCCCAGTTTTCCAGTGAGGCGGCCGGGATCGTTCGGCAAGTCCACGGTCTTGTACCCGTTGACGTGGAAGACGAGCCGGCGGCCGTGCGCCGAGACGGTCAGCTCGTTCCACTCGCCGGGCTTGAAGTACCGGGCGACCTCGTCGGCTTCGGGCTTTACGACATATTTCCGCCCGCCCACCTCGTAATAGCCGCCAATGTAGTCTTTTTCATCGATCTCGGCTTCGAGGCCCTGCAGTTTGCCGTTTTCTTCAACAGTGCGGAAGAAGAAGCCGCTGTTGCCTTTGACGGCCTTGAACTTCAGACGGATGGTGAAGTCGTTGTAGTCGGCGACCGACATCAGCAGGCCGCCTTTGCCAGACCGGGTGTTGGTCCCCTTGATGGCGCCGTCCTCGATCTCCCACTTGCCGCCGCCAGTAGGGGTCCAACCGTCGAAGGTCTTGCCGTCCCAGATAGGCCTCCAGCGGTGCTCGCCGAGATCCTTGATCCAGATGTTCTTCCAGCGAACCTGCGCGGGCTTGTCGCCCTTGTACCGATGCACCTGGAAGCCGATGAAGCCGGAAAGGTCCATAGAGTCCACCAGATCGGCGCAGGGTACGCCGTTGACCCACGTGCGGATGTGGTCGCCGACGGCCTCAATGCGATAGTGGTTCCACTGGTTGTCCTTGAAGGCCTTGCTGGCTTTCGGGTCGTCCTTGATGTTGGCTACCCATCCCCTGCGGGCTTCGTCGTAGATGCCGCCCGAGGTGCCGGCGGCTTCGTTGGAAATCTCCACCTGCAAACCGTGGACCCGGCCGGCTTTGTGGGTCACCTCGCGAACCCCCCGATTGCCCAACGTGCGTACAGTCGTATCTTTTTCGTACTGGTGGCTGCGGATCTGAACGCCGGAGTTCAGCTCCGGATCCACGAGGACGTCGAACTCGAGAATGAAATCGCCGTAGGGGCGTTTCGTGCAAAGGAACGTGTTGGGGCTGCCCTCGGCAGTGGTGCCGACGATCATGCCGTCCTGAACTTCGTAAGTGGCGTACCCGTTCTTGATCTCGAAGTTGTCGAGCGACTTGCCGTCGAACAGCGGGACCATGCCCTCCTCGGGGGGTTGCGGAGGCTGGCCGCCGCACGCGGCGAGCAAGAGGAAGGGAACGAGGGAAGCGAACACCCGGATTACCATAGCCGTCCCATCCTATCCCAATTCGGCGCGGGTTGCGACAGGGACGGCGAACAGCGGACGCCGAACCGCTAAAGCGCCCGCGGGCGGGTGAGCCGGAACAGCCACGAGGCCCGAACGAACGGCGCCAAGGCCGCAGCCCATCGGGTCGCCAGCGCGCGCCGCAGGAGCGCGGCGTTGCGAAAAACGGAGCCGACGGTGCGCCGGCACTGTTTCAAATAGTCTTCCGGGGACTCCCCATGGGCGGCGGCGCGGCCGGCCAGCCGTCCCGTGATCAGGGCGTTCGTCAAGCCGGAACCGGTGAACGGATCAGCGAAAGCCAGAGCGTCGCCGGCGGGATAACGGCGGCCGGAGAGAGAAGACGGCAGTCCGATAGGACACACCGGACCCGTCATGAGCCAGTCCCAACAGCGCGACAGAGGCGCCACCCGCTCCCGCAGCGCCGGCAAGCTCGCCAAGAGCGCGTCGAAGTCGTAGCCGAACCGGCTGATGACCTCCAAGCGCGCAATGCCACAGACATTGGTCAAGCCCTGCTCGACCGGGCTCACACCCGCATACCCGCCCGGAAAGAAGTAAAGTTCCACGGCATCGTCCGATGGCCCGCGGAAATGAGCCTTGAAGCCGAAGAGGCGCTGGGCCTTCGGCGCGTCCGAAACATGCCGGCGCCCAGTGGCGATCACCGTGGGGACAGCTTCAGAAGCCGGTTGGGACCGTACGAGGCGGGCGCCGCGCTCTTCCGCTACTTTCAACAAGAGGGCGTCGAGCGAGAAACGGCTCAGACCGTACGCGCCCTCAGGCAAGACGCATTTCAACTCCTGCTTCCCGATCCGGACCTGCATGCGGCGGATCGGAGCGGCGCCGGCCGCCGCGAGACGGTCCCACACACCGAGCGATTCCGCCACGACCACGAACTCCGGCGAAAGAAACTCCCCACAGACGCGATGGTGTGGCTTGACGGTCTTCGAGTGCAACGCGACCGGGCAATCCGCGTTCAAAGCAGCCAGGGCGGCCGCACACCCGGCTGGACCGTCACCGATGACCCTGATCTCACCCATCGCGTTCCCGCCGAGCCAGCAAAGATATCCGAAACCAAGGCCAGTGAAGCCGCACCCGGACGTGCTCCAGTCCAGCTCCATGAGCCAGGTCTCTCAATTCTCGGGGACGGAAAGCCGCCGCGACAGAGATCGGGCCGTCGTGCAGCGTGAGGCGATGCCAGTTGAAAAGCCAGTCTGTGGCCGGAAGGAAATGATACGCCACCGGGTGACGGTACAAGTCCACCACGACGAGCGCCCGCCGTGCAGAGTCGAACAGGCGGCGGAGGAGCGTTGCCGCATCGGAATCGGGGTACTCGTGAAGCACGAGCGAGCAGAAGACGACATCGAAGGAGCGCGGCGGGAATGGGAGCTGGAAGACATCAGCCACCAGGCGAGGAGTCTGCGCTCGCCGAAGATGCAAGTGGTGGCGATCCAAGGAGACGACCGTGGCGCGGGGGAACGCGCAACGGATAGCGCGGCCCACGTCTCCGGCGCCGGCCCCGGCATCGAGCACCGTGAGATTCTCGCCCGGCCGTGCGACTTCCCGCATCAAGTTCCTCGCCACCCGGTACCCGCCGAACCAGCGGTTGATCCGGGCCAGGTCCCGCAGGTTCGCTTCGCGCTCGTGGAGGCTCGCGTGAGGAAGCAGCTCCGGCATAACACACCGCCGGCCATGGCCGGAAAGCGGACACCACGTGAGATTCGTCGCCATTACAGCACCCGGATTCGTTGCGAAAGCCGCGGCCGTATTGTAGCAGACGCTTCAGACATGAGACGCGGATGCTACAATCGGGGATTAGGTTTCCTCGGGTTGAGGAAGGAGCCCGCACAAAGCTTCGCGGGGAGGATTGGTATTTCCCGGGGGCGCGGGTCTACGCCAGGAGCAGCCTCGAGGAGAAAGCGGCAGCCGGGCGACTCCGACGGAGCGCCTGATTAACCGATTTCAACGAACTCGCGGCTCGATCACCTGAATCTCTCTCCATGACCGAACAAGAATACAGCCAGCGGCGTGCGCGACTACGGGACTTGCTTTGCGAGGCCGGCATCGAAGGACTCCTCGTCTTCTCCCCGGCGAACATCCGCTACTTGTGCGGGTTCACTGGATCCAACGGCCTGCTGGTGGCGACCGCGTCGGAGACCGTCCTGCTCACTGACCCGAGGTATGAAATTCAGGCGGCGGAACAGACCGGCTGCACCGTCAAAGTCGTGCGGGGGCCGTTGGTACGCGCGGTAGGCCCTCTGCTGCGGAAATTCAGGGTGGCGCGGGCCGCCTTTGAAAGCGCGCACATCCGATACTCCACGTACCTGGCGCTGGAAGAGTACGTGGCCGGCAGCATCCGGTTGAATCCGGTGCAAGGAATGGTGGAGCAGCTTCGCAGCATCAAATCGGAGACGGAGATCGAGCTGATCCGCGCTTCGATGCAGACCTGCGAAACCGCTTTCTCACGCGTGATCCGGAAGGCGAAGCCCGGAATGTCAGAGACGGAGCTGGCGGCTGAGTTCGACCACCAGATGCGGAAACTCGGGGCTGAACGACCGGCTTTCGATACGATCGTCGCTTCCGGACCCCGGAGCGCCCTGCCACACGCCGAACCTTCCGACCGGCTTGTCCAAGCTAACGAACTGCTGCTAGTGGACATGGGCGCGTCACGGAACGGCTATGCCAGCGACATGACACGCGTGGCTTGGTTCGGAAAGCCGACGAAGAAGATCTCCCGCCTGTACGGGGCAGTGCTAGAGGCGCAACTCGCTGCGCTGGATCACGTGCGGGCCGGCAGGAGTGCGGCGGCCGTAGACCGCCGGGCGAGGCAGGTATTAAAAAGCCACGGCCTAGACGGTTTTTTCACGCACTCGACAGGCCACGGCCTGGGGCTCGAAATTCACGAAGCGCCCCGACTGGCGAAAGTGGAACGCCGGCGGTTGGAAGCCGGGATGGTAATCACCATCGAGCCTGGTGTATACATGGAGAGGTTCGGCGGGGTTCGCATCGAGGATACGATCGTAGTCACGAGAACGGGTTGTGAGATTCTAACGCGAATACCCAAAGAGCTGATGGAACTGTGAGGCGCCGTTACCAGAGGCGGCCTCCAGTCGTGGATGAGTCTATGGATTTAAAAGAGATAAAGGAACTCGTTCAGGTGGTGATCGACAGCGGCGTAGCTGAGCTGGAAGTCACGCGGGGCGACAGCAAGGTGCGGATCCGCCGCCAGAGTGAGGCGCCGAGACAAGAAATCATCGTGCCGGCCCACCCGATGGCCTTCGCGGGTCAAGCCGTGGGAGCGGCGCCGGCCAACCCTGCCGGGCCAGCTCCGGCCGCCGAGGCGCAGGAACCGCCGAAAGCCGCTGAAGAAGAAAACCTCCATCTCATCAAGTCTCCGATCGTCGGCACTTTTTACGAGGCGCCGGCTCCCGACGCGGAGCCGTTCGTAAAGGTCGGCGACCACATCACCCCCGGCCAGGTCCTCTGCATCATCGAATCGATGAAACTGATGAACGAGATCGAGGCTGAGGTATCCGGGACGATCGTCGCCAAGCTGGTGGAGAACGGCAAACCGGTCGAATACGGCCAGGCGCTGTTCTCGGTGCGCCTAGACTGAGGACCAAGGCGGGCAACCTGTCACTCCTATGTTTCGCAAAGTACTCATCGCCAATCGTGGTGAAATTGCGCTTCGTGTAATCTGCGCCTGCAAGGAGCTAGGAATCTCCACGGTGGCGGTCTACTCGGAAGCCGACCGGAACAGCTTGCACGTCCGGTTCGCCGACGAGGCGGTCTGTATCGGGCCGGCGAAGAGCAGCCGGAGTTACCTCGACTTCCCGGCCATCATCAGCGCCGCTGAGTTGACAAACGCCGACGCGATCCACCCAGGCTATGGATTCTTGAGTGAGAACGCCGAGTTCTCAGAGGTCTGTCAGACCTCGGGCATTCAGTTCATCGGGCCGCCGCCAGACGTGACCCGGCTGATGGGCTTCAAACAGCACGCCCGGGAAGCGATGAAGCGCGCGGGCGTGCCGATTCTGCCGGGTTCGCAGGGAATCCTGAGCAGCGCCGCGGAAGCGCGGGAGATCGCCGAGCAGATCGGGTACCCGGTGATTTTGAAAGCCGCGGCGGGAGGCGGCGGCCGGGGCATGCGGATTGTCCGGCAAGGCTCGGAAATGGACGGCGTGTTCAGCCAGGCTCAGCAGGAGGCCGAAGCGGCGTTCTCGCGTCCGGACCTCTATCTGGAGAAATTCATCACCGCTCCCCGCCATATCGAGTTTCAGGTCCTCGCCGACGCTCACGGCAACGTGGAAGTCTTCGGTGAGCGCGAGTGCTCGATCCAGCGCCGCCACCAGAAGCTGATTGAGGAAGCTCCCTCACCCGCCGTCACACCGGAGTTGCGCGAAGCGATTTCCGACCGGCTGCGCCGCGCTCTGCGAGACGTGGGATATGTGAATGCCGGCACCGTGGAGTTCCTGATGGATGAGACCGGGCATCTGTATTTCATCGAAGTGAACGCCCGGATCCAGGTGGAGCACCCGGTGACCGAGCTGGTCACCGGAGTGGACCTGGTCAAGGCCCAAATCCAGGTGGCCGCCGGAATGAAACTGGACGAGATCCTCGACGAGCCGATCGAACTTCGCGGCCACGCCTTGGAATGCCGCATCAACGCGGAAGACCCCGATACTTTGATGCCCTCCCCCGGCCGAATCACCGGGTTCCACGTGCCCGGCTTCATCGGCGTTCGCGTCGATACGGCAGCCTATCAGGAAGGGGTGATCCCCCCTTACTATGATTCGCTGGTAGCGAAGTTGATCACTCACGGGCGGGACCGGGGAGAGGCCATCAGCCGGATGAACCGGGCCCTGGATATGTTTGTCGTCGAAGGAATCAAGACGAGCATTCCCTTGCACCAGCGGATCCTCAGCCATCCGGATTTCGTGGCGGGAAAGCTGGATACGCGGTTTCTGGAGCGGCTGGAACCGGCTGCACAGGCCAGGAGCTGAAGGTTCGGTCCGCATTCCGGGCTTCATCGCCCCTCGCGCAGCTTCTTGATCAGGCCCTGAACGACAATCAGGCCCTTTTCCCACGCCGGGACGCTCAGACGGCGGCGAAGAACGTCGTAGCCGGAGTCCTCGATCCGTGCCAGCAAGCGCCGGTAGATCTCGACCAACGCCCAGAAGGCGGCCCGGCTGGAAGGGTGGACCAGGGCGACCAGTGGCGCCGATTCTTCGTAGTAACGGCGCGCCCGGTCCGCTTCGAAGCGCATCAAGCGCCGAAAGGCCTCGGTGGCGCTCCCGTCCCGCAGCACCCGCGGATCCACGCCGAAGCGCCTCAGATCTTCCGCCGGCAAGTAAATGCGGCCCATGAGGGCGTCTTCGCGAACGTCGCGGAGGATGTTGGTGAGTTGAAAGGCAAGTCCGCACTTCTCAGCCAGAGGCAAGGCGTCTGGCGAGGCGAATCCGAATACGTGGAGAATCGACAGCCCCACGGCCGAGGCCACCTGGTAGCAGTAGCGGTAGAGTTCGTCGAATGTTTCGATCCGCCGTGGCTCAAGGTCGGAACGGACCCCCTCGATCATGTCGTGAAAATACCGCGCCGGGATCCGGAAGCGGCGGACCGTGTCATGAAACGCGGGCCAAAGGGGGTGGGGCGCGTACCGGCCTTCCAGCGCCGCGTCGAGCTGCTCCCGCCAGTCGTCGATGGCGCGGGCCGGCGAAGCGTAGCCGTAGCGGATCGGCTCATCGCTGATATCGTCGCAAACGCGGTTGAAGGCGTACAGCGCGCACATGGCGCCGCGGCGCTCGCGGTCGAGCAAGAGGAAGGAGTAATAGAAATTCCGGGCGCGGCGGCGGGCGAGCCGGCGGCAATACCGGTACGAGTCCTCGATCGCCGTGCTCATGCCGCCCGCCGTGTGGCCACCCGGGCCAGAGTACCCACCAGCAGCGACACTCTTTCCAGCCGGGAAATCACGGGCCGCCGCCGGAGGACGTCGTAGCCTTGCTTCTCGATCTTCTCCAAAACCTTGAGTCCGCCGCGGCTGAACAACTCGAGATCGACGGCGAGGCGGCGGTTGACCATGCGCGACAGCGGCAGGCCTTCCTCAAAGAAGCGCCGCGCCAGCTGCACGAGCTCCACCATCACCGCCCGAAACTCCGGGGTCATCCGGCGCGCGGCGACGTCGTCAACGGACGCTCCATGGCGCTCCAACACTTCCAAAGGCACGTACAGACGCCCCTTCTGCCAATCGACGGTGATGTCCTGCCAAAAATTCGCCAGTTGGAGGCCGGTACAGGTCGCGTCGGAGAGCCGCTGACGCTCCGGATCCGAATAGCCGCAAAGATGAAGCACGAGCCGGCCGACGGGATTGGCGGAATAGCGGCAGTAGTCCAGCAGATCCGAGACCGTAGCATAACGCGTGACCGTCTGGTCCTGGACGAAGGCTCGGATCAAGTCGGCGAACGGCCGCTCGGGAAGCCGGTGGCGCTCCGCCGTCTCGCGCAGCGCGACAAAAACCGGATGGCGCGCTTCGCCGCGGTACATGCGGGCGAGCTCTTCCCGCCACCAAGCCAGCAATTCGAGGCTGCGGGCAGGATCCCCTATCTCGTCGCCCAAATCATCGGCCCACCGGCAGAACGCGTAAACGTTGTAGAAGTCCTGATGGAGCCGCCGCGGGAGCAGCAGGGAGACTACGTGAAAGTTTTCGTAATGGATCCGGGCCAGCCAACGGGTGTAGGCGCGGGCCTGCTCCTCGCCCCAGGACCGCTCCAGCGCTCCCGGTGCTTCCACGAAATCCTTCGGCAGCAGGAACGCGGTGTCCAACCTTCACCCCGAACGTCTCAGGGAACAATGGCTGTCTTCATGTGCCCGTTATGGCTCATGAGGTGGCGCATGACCTCAAGCAGGTTCGTCAGCGGCTCGACGCCGTTCACAAAATCCCGCGCGGTGATGTCGCCGCGCGAAACCACGTCGAGGGCTTTCCGGATATGCGCCGGCGTGTGATGGAAACTGGCCTTACAGGTAATTTCGGAGTAATGGAGCAGCGATGTATCAAGCGCGATCTGGCTACCGGCTGGACAGCCGCCGAAGAAATTCACGATACCGCCGCGGCGCACCAGCTTCACAGCCGTTTCCCAGGCCTCCGGCAAGCCGACGGCCTCAATTACGATATCGGCGCCGCGGCCGGCGGTGAGTCCACGCACCGCCTGCGCCAAGTCGGTTTTCCCATCACTGATAAGCGACTCAGAGGCTCCCATGCGGGCGGCGCGGTCGATCTGGGTCTTGCGGCGGCCAATGGCGATCACCCGTGCGCCGGCAACGTGAGCCAGGCGGACGAACATGAGTCCGATGGGCCCGAGGCCAATCACCACCACCGTGTCGCCCGGCTGGACGCCCGTCTCCTCGAGTCCCCGCAGGACACACGCAAGGGGCTCCACCAGCGCGGCGTCCTGATAGGTGACGTGCTCCGGGATCTCATAAGTGTTCTTCTCGACGATCCTCGCAGGAATGCGGATGTACTCGGCGTAGGCGCCGTTGTTGAAGAGGAGGTCCTCGCAGAGGTTCTCCCGGCGGCGGCGGCAGTAATAGCAGTTGCCGCACGGAGCCGAGTTCGCCGCCACCACGCGCTGGCCTGGCCGGAAACTCCTCACTCGACTACCGATGCGAACCACGTCGCCGGCGAGTTCGTGGCCGAACAGCGCCGGCGGAACAATCATCCGCGCGTGGTAGCCCCGCCGGAAGACCTTCACGTCGGTGCCGCACGTCAGCGCGGCCCGCACTCGCACGAGAATGTCGCCTTCGTCGATCTCAGGAACGGCCACCGGCTCGATGCGAAGGTGCTGTCGGCCGTAGAGCACGGCGGCCATCATCTGTCTGGTCACTTATGAAGTCCTCTGGGGTAAAACGATTATTTTCAACGATTCTCCGTCGGGATGCAACGCCAGGTCGATCCCGGTACGGATCTGATCCAGCGGGAGCCGGTGGCTGATCAGCTCTTCCACCGGCAATTCTCCGCTGAAGACTAGATCGGCGGATTCGGCTTGCAAGTCCACCGACGCGCTGTAACAGCCGAACAAGGTTCGCTCTTCCTTACAGATTCCAGCGCCGGAAAGCTCGATGCGCTCTTTGTCGGAAGTCTGCGCAAATAATAGGATACGCGCCCCGGGACGCGAGCATTCCACGGCCTGCTCGACGATGCCGGGCGCCGAGGCGGCGACGATGACCAGATCGGCGCCGCGCCCCCCGCTCATGGCTTTGATGCGACCGCTGACGTCGGTCGAGTGCGGATCCCAGGCTTCCACCGCGCCGAAACGCCGCGCCAGCGCCCGGCGCTGGGGAATCGTATCCGTCGCCACGACCGTCGCTTCACGCCGCACTACCAACATCGTAAACAACAAACCTATAGGACCCTGACCCAAAATCGCCACCAGCTCGCCGGATTGGGGGTCCGCCTCGACGACGGCTTTCAGGCAGGTGTTCACCGGCTCGACCAGCGAGGCGCGCTCGAAAGGGACCCCGTCGGGGATTCGCTCCACGCCGCGCTCGACGATCCAGTCCATTACGCGAACATACTGCGCGAAGCCTCCACCTGCGGGTTCAAAGCCGGCAGTCACACCCACCCGCTTGTAAGTGTCGCATTGAGCGTAGAGCTTCCTGGCGCAATAAAAACATTCTAGACAAGGAATGTGGTGGAAGACCACCACGCGGTCGCCCGGACGGAACCGCGTGACGCCGTCCCCCACGGCAGCGACCACACCGGCGGTTTCGTGGCCGTAGATGCGGGGCGGCGGGAGCAGGTCGTACTGGATCTTCTTGAGGTCGGTGTGGCAGATGCCGCAACTCTCCACTTTGACAAGCATCTCGCCGGGCCCGATCGGGGGCACCGGAACCTGCTCGATGCGCAGGGCCCCGTTGCCCCGGTATACAGCCGCTCTCATCTCTCCGCCGACCACTGCCGTCATTCAGAATTCACACTCCACCAAAAACTCACCCAAGCGTTCCGCCGCCAGCCTGCTACGGCGAAACAGCCGCCACAGTTCGGGGATCCCGCACGCCGGGTGTCTCAGGGCGATTCGGATCACCCTCATGTCGTCGATGCGCCCGTCCGCGTCCCGGGCGCGGTTCAAGTCGATCCGGAACGTTTCCGCCACAGTGTCGGTAACCGCGCGGACGCAAAAGAAAAGCGTGGAGCTTCCTACAAGTTCGCCCGCGACTCCGGCGCTCTCCATATCCACGGCGACGAACCCCTTTTCCCGCAGCCGCTGCTTCTCCAGCCGGGAGCCGGCCACGCGGTTCAGAGTGACCACCGGCCCGGCAACAAACGGCCACGAAACCGCCGGCAGGGAAACGCTCCAGGCTTCGGCGCTATTGCCGGCGACGACCTCTGTCGCAGCCACGATGCTTCCCGGTCCCAAGCGCGGATCCAGACCGCCGCAGAACCCGGTGCTGACCACGGCATCGAATTCTTCTCGGGCGAAAGCGGTCCGCACCGCCTCCGCCGCCCGGCGGGGTCCGGCCCCATTGGCGATCAGAAACCACCAGGCGCCGGCCCGCTGAAGCAGGGCGGCATGATCCACTGGCCATTGTAAGTCCTCAACCGGGCCGGCCCGCCTCTCGAGCCCGCGGAGTTCTCTCTTTTGCGCGGCGATCAAAAGTATGGTCCTTCGTTTCACTCAGCAGTATCCGTTCCCGCGGAACCACTCGACGGCGCGCCTCAACGCGCCCTCCACCGGGCCGGGCGAGTAGCCCAGCTCACGCGCGGCCTTCTCGTGGGAGACAAACATCTTCTTGCGCGCCATGCGCACAGCGTCCAGGGGTGCGCGGGGTTCGGCGCCGGTGAGGCGCGCGGCGGCGGTGGTGACGACGCCGGCGGCATAGGCCAAAGCATACGGGATGCGGCGCCGGGGCGCGGGAACACCGCTGATCTTCTCCAGAGCCCGGAAGATCTCCGCCAGCGTCATGTTCTGGCAGCCGAGGATGTAGCGTTCGCCCGGCGCGCCGCGCTCGCAGGCGAGCAGGTGCCCTTCGGCGACGTCAGCGACGTCCACCAGGTTCAACCCGGTGTCGAGATAGGCCGGCATGGCGCCCTTAAGGTAATCGACGATGATCTTGCCGGTGGGCGTGGGCTTGAAGTCGTGGTCCCCCACCGGCGCGGTGGGATTAACGATCACCACTGGGAAGCCCTCCTCCGCAAAGTCCAGCGCCACGCGCTCGGCGCGGAACTTCGACAGCTTGTAAACCCCCGTCATGTCCTGTTCGCTCACCGGCGTGGTTTCGTCCCCCACGCCGCCGGGCGGGATGCCGATGCAGCCGACGGTGCTGGTGTAGACGACGCGCTCGACCCCGGCGCGCCGCGCCGCCTCCAGGATGTTCCGCGTGCCTTCCACGTTGACGGCGAACATTTCGCTGGCATCTCTTACCCAAAGCCTGTAATCGGCGGCTACGTGATAAACGACGCCACAGCCGGCAGCCGCGCGCTCCAGGCTCGCCGGGTCACGCAAGTCGCCGACGACGATCTCGGCGCCCTCCAGCTCCCGCACCCGGCGGGGGTCGCGGACGAGAAGACGGACGGCGGCGCCCCGGTCAAGCAGCTTGCGCGCCACGTGCCAACCGACGAAGCCCGTGGCCCCGGTCACTAGAGTGGGTCTCACAGCCGCGCGGTCACCTCAGCGCCCAACTCAGCATGCGGAACCCGTCGGTCAGCTTCGCATTGATTCCCAGAGCCGCCGATGGCTCATAGCCGCAATGGACCATGCAATGTTCGCACCGGACGTCGTTGCCCGGACCGTAGTTCTCCCACGGGGTCTTCGTCATGAGTTCCTCGAAGGTTTCGTAGTGCGCGTCGGTGATCAAGTAGCAAGGCGCCTTCCAGCCGCGGACGTTGTAGGTGGGGTTCCCCCAAGCGGTGCAGGGCAATTCCCGCTCGCCTTTCAGAAAGTCCTGATAAACAGGCGTGGTGTTCACCGGATATTTCCGCGCCAGCTCGTCGATGGCCCGGAACTTCTCGTATACGTCCTCCCGCGTCATGAAGATCTCGCGATCGTTAACCGCCGAATAGCCGTAGGCGGGCGAGAGCATGTGGCCATCCACGCCGAACTGCTTGAGGTACTCGAACAGCTCGGCGATCTCGGCCATGTCGGTCTCCTTGTAGACCGTAGTGTTAGTGGTGACCTTGAACCCCGCCGCCTTGGCTGCCCTGATGCCGGCGATCGCCTCGCGGAAGACACCTTCCTTTTCCACGGCGCGGTCGTGCGTCTCCTCCAAGCCGTCGAGGTGCACGTTGAAAAAGAACTTCGGGTCCGGCCGGTACTCGGAGAGCTTCTTCTCGATGAACATCCCGTTGGTGCACAGGTAGATGTGCCGGCCGCGCTCCAGGATCTCCGCGCAGATGCGGCCCATGTCGGGATGCAGCAGCGGCTCGCCGCCGCAGATCGAAACGATGGGGGCGCCGCATTCCTCGACGGCGTGCAGGCACTGCTCGACGCTGAGGCGCTCCGTGATCGTGTCTTCGTACTCGCGGATGCGCCCGCAACCGGTGCAGGTCAGATTGCAGGCATGCAGCGGCTCAAGCATCAGCACGAGCGGGAAGCGTTTGTGGAGCAACGGGTGAGGCTTTCGCTTTCCGTTGCTAGAGACCGTGGCCGGAAGGATGTGGAACGGGTTGTCCCCGTTGGTGGGTTCGGCCCGGTCGAGCTGCCACTCGGGTTTCGGCCGGACCCTGTTGCGGGCGATGTAGACCGCCATGCCCAACGTCATTGACAGTGGGAACCTCATTGCACCCTCCTCTCAGGTTTCCCCGTTCGCCTTCCGGTACTCGGCCAGCGCGAGCAGCGGGAAGTAGTGCCGGTAGAGATGATAGGTGAGGTAGAAAACACCCGGGAATCCCGTCCCGGTAGCCAAGTTTTCGTCCCAAGCACCACTTTCGTTCTGCGTCTCGAGCAGATATCGGACGCCGTTATGCACGCTCTCGCTGCGCAGGTCGCCTGCCGCCAACAGTCCCAGCACCGCCCAGGCCGTTTGCGAAGCGGTGCTCTCGGCAGGGACAAAGTCGCCTGCGTCGTAACTGGCGCAGCTCTCGCCCCAACCGCCGTCCGCGTTTTGGACCGACCGGAGCCACTCGGCCGCCCGCAAGACGGGGGCTTCCCGCGGATCGAGGCCGGCTGCCCGCAGTCCGCGGAGTGCGAGGAACGTCCCGTAAATGTGATTCACCCCCCAGCGGCCGTACCAGCTCCCGTCGAGCTTCTGGGTCCGGAGCAGATACTTCACCCCCCGCCGCACCGCTGAATGGTCCCGGAGCCCCCAAGCGCACAGGGCCTCGATCACCCGGCCGGTGATGTCCGGGCAGGTCGGGTCGAGCATCGCGTTGTGGTCGGCGAAGGGCACCTCGGCAAGCGGACGCCAGTCGTTGTCGGCGTCGAAGGCCGCCCAGCCGCCGTCTTTCGACTGCATGGCCAGCAGCCAGGCGATCGCCCGGTCCACCGCAGCCTGTTTGCGCGAAGGATCGGAAGCCTCGAGCCGGCGCAATGCCAGCAGCACCATCGCCGTGTCGTCAATATCGGGGTAAAACTCGTTGGCGAACTCGAAATACCACCCGCCGGGCTCGGCCTTGGGGCGCTTCACCGCCCAGTCGCCGCGGCGGCGGACTTCCTTGCTCAGGAGCCAGTCGGCCGTCGCCCGCAGGCTCTTCGCGCGAACCGGATCCGCCTCGGCGATGGCGAACGAAGCGATGGCCGTATCCCAGACGGGGGAGAAGCACGGCTGAAAGAAGAACCGCTCGCCGTCGTTCACCATGAGCCGGTAGAACTGGCGCTCGGCTTCGGCCCGCACTGGATCCTCACGCCGGTAGCCGAGAGCGTCCAGGGCCATGACGGCGTACATCATGGCTGGATAAATGGCCCCGAGGCCGTCGGAGTCTTTGAGGTGCTCCAGAAGCCACTGCTCCGCCCGCCGCAAAGCCAGCCGCCGGACGCCCCTGGAGCCGTGGCGCTCCCACAGCTTCAGGAGCCGGTCGCCGAACAGCCAGAATCGCTTCCAGCCCCGCTCGCCGCCGTTGGCCAGCCCAAGGTTCCGGCCGGGGTGAATCAGCTCCTCGAGGGTGAAGCCCTCCGGGACCGGGCGCTTCCCGGTCAAAGCCTGGATGATGGCCAGCGGGATGACGATGGTCCGCGTCCAGGAAGACATCTGGTAGATGAACTTCCCGGGCATGAGCATCATCTCGACCGGTACCGACGGGACGTGTTCGCGGGGGTAGAGGCCAAATAAACTGAGGTTGATCTTGACGTAGCTGTTGGCCGCCTGCAGGCCGCCCAGATCGAGAATGCACCGCCGGGCGGCGCGCATTCGCGGATCGTCCGGAGAAAGCCCGGCCAGCTTGAGCGCGAAGTACGCCTTGACGGTGGCGCTAACATCGGCAGGCCCTTCCGGATAGATCCAGAACCCTCCGTCCGGCCGCTGCCGTTCTAGAATCGACGCCACGGCCTTCTCGACGAGCTCAGGCTTTGGGTGCCGCCAACGGCCGCCGGCGGGCGGGTGGAGCCACAACTCGAGGAGCAGGAAATCCGACTCCAGCGTGGTGTCCGCTCTCAGTTCCGCGCACCAGTACCCATCGGGACTCTTCTGCGCGATCAGTCGATCGGCCGCTCGTTCGGCCGCCCGCCGCGCCTCCACGGCCAGCGAGCCGGCGATTTGAACCGGAGTGCTCATAGGCTGCTGATTGTCACTGTCCCTTGATCGGGGGAAAGTTCCGGCGGCAAGGCGAAGTGGACATCTTCCTCGCGTACCGTACGGGTCTCGATTCGAGTGAAGCCGCGTTCGGCCAACGCAGTGAGAACTTCCTCGACAAGGTGCTCAGGCGCCGACGCCCCTGCCGTCACCCCCACGACCCGGCACCCATCGAGCCACTGAGCCCGGATTTCACGAGCGTCGTCAATGAGATACGAGGCAGCGCCGGCGTTTTTCGCCACTTCCACCAGCCGCCGCGAATTCGAACTATTGCGAGATCCGACAACGAGCAACAGGTCGCACTCGGGCGCCACCTCCTTGACCGCCTCCTGGCGGTTTTGCGTCGCGTAACAGATGTCCGACGCCGGCGGACCTTGGACCGCGGGGAACCGCCGCCGCAGTTCCTTGATCACCCCTGCGGTCTCGTCCAAGCTGAGCGTGGTCTGCGTGAGATAGGCGATCTTTTCGGGATTCGGAACTTGCAGGCGCTTGACATCCTCTTCGTTGGAAACGACCACCGTCGCCTGCGGAGCCTCCCCGAGAGTCCCGACCACCTCGTCATGTTCCCGGTGGCCGATCAGCACGATCGTGTATCCCTCCCTGGCAAAGCGGATCGCTTCCAAATGGACTTTGGTGACCAGCGGACAAGTGGCGTCAATCACCTTGAGCTTGCGCCTCTTCGCTTCCTCCCGAACCGCTGGGGCTACGCCGTGGGCGCTGAAGATCAAGCGGGCGCCCTCGGGAACCTCGGACAGTTCGTCAACGAAAACGGCGCCGGCGCCACGCAACTCGTCAACAACGTACCGGTTGTGGACGATCTCCTTGCGGACGTAGATCGGAGGGCCGAAGGTCTCCAAGGCGATCCGGACGATATCGATCGCCCTCACCACGCCCGCGCAGAAGCCGCGCGGATTGAGCAGGATCACCCTCTTGCCCGGGCCCCCCTCATGCCCGGAGCGTAAGTGATTCATAGAATTAGATTATAGCAATCACCTGAGTTCCCCTTCCCGCACCGGGGACCATCGCGGCGCGGCCTCGGCGTCCTGCCGCGGAGGGCCGATCCTCGGCCGGAAGGCCGATCAGCTTCAAAAATGCACCACTGCCTCGACGAAGAAGAGGTTCGATAGTGGTTCGAAGTCCCCGCCAGGCCGTGATGCGAAGAGTTGCGCTCCGGCCCTGAGGTCGGTGTTCGGCGTCAGGTTGTAGAGCGCCTGGGGCTGGAAGAACACCCCGGCGCCGGCCAGATCGACGACGGCGTAGGCTTCCACCCGAAACAACGGCGTCACGTCGTAGCCAGCGCCGCCGGAGAGGAAGTGCCGGTTCAGGGTGAAGATCTCAGTCGTGAAGCGGAGCAGCGACGCGGGGCTGAAACCGGGGCCCAGGGCAGGCTGGCCCTGGTTGTAAAAATATTCGCCGACCACGTAGAGAGTGTTCGCAAAGGCATAATCGGCCCCGGCGGTGAAGCGGAACGCATCGTTTTCAGGGCGTGAGGGATCCCGCTTGCGGTAGGTGGCTTCGGCGCGCAGCCCGGCTCCTCCCCACTGGCCGGCGGCTTCCATGCCCCCCATCCAGTCTCTCTCGAAACGCCCGAAAAAGGCGGCCACGTCCCAGCTCCTGGCCGTCGTTGCGAGTCGCACCGCCACCGTCCCGTCGGAGAACCGGTTCTGCGGAAGCACCGCGGCGGCGCATGTCCAGTTCCCGGAAAAGTTCCACTCGAGGTAGGCGCCGTCCACTCCCTGGCGCTCTTCCGGTTCCAGTTGAAGCGGACTCAGCGGGTTGAAGGCGTCCGCCGGGCTCCAGAAGCGGGCCGTGCCCCAACCGATCCGCTGGCGGCCCAACGTGATCCCCAGGCCGCCCTTGCGCAAGGTGACGGAGCCGCGATAAAGGGAGGTGTCCCAATAAGCGTGCTCGCCCTCGGCCACCACAGCGTGAAGATCGAGCCAGGCCGCTGCTTGCCGGTCCCGGACCAGGGTGAACTCAGGCTGCCGGATCAGATTGCCAAAGTGGGCTTCGTTGTCGTAAGCCACCTGTACCTGGAACCAATCCTTGTAGCGGCCGTCGTAGGTGAGCCGCAGCCGCCCGAGGAGATCGCCGAAACGCTCCCGGTTGACGATGGTCCGCGAGGCGGTGAAAAGATTCTTCCAATAGCCGCCGAAGTTGTGCTCCCAATCCGAGGCCGGCTGCGCCGAGAGAGGCGCGGCAACCGCCAGCAAAACGATGAGGAGCCTCATTCGATCCGACCGTCCCGGAGACGGATGAGTTTTCTCGCCCGCTGCATGACCCGAGGGTCATGGGTGGAAAACAGGAATGTGATGCCCTTCTCGCGGTTCATCCGCTCCATCATGTCGAGCAGGTGGAAAGCGTTCTCGGAATCCAGGTTCGCCGTCGGCTCGTCGGCGAGCACGAGATCCGGCTCGGTCATGATGGCCCGCAACACGGCGACGCGTTGTTGCTCACCCCCGCTGAGTTCCGCCGGCCGCTTGCCGGCCAGGCCGGCGAGCCCCATGGTTTCTAGCAATTCCCGGGCCCGTTTGCGGCGTTCAGCGCCGGGGACGCCCTGGAGCGCCGGGATGAACTCGAGGTTCTCCAAGACGGTCAGAACCGGGAAGAGATTGTACGCCTGGAAAACGAACCCCAGGTGGCGCAAGCGGAAATCGGCCAGTTCTTCCCGGGGTGTAGCGGTCAGGTCGTGTCCGGCGATCCGGATGACACCGGCATCGGGGACGTCGAGGGCGCCCAGCAAGTTCAACAGGGTTGTCTTGCCCGAACCTGAAGGTCCGACCACGGCGGCGAACTCTCCCCTTTCCAGCGTGAAGCTGACGTCCCGCAAGGCGTGGACGGCGACGTGGTCCCGGTAAGTCTTCGAGACGCCGCGCACTTCCACCAGGACCGGCCGCCCGCCTTTAGACATGCCGCATCGCCTCCACCGGCTGCAGCCGCGCCGCGTGCATGGCCGGGTAGAGCGCCACGAGCACAACGACGAACAGCACCGACAGGTTCGAGATGATGAGGTTGGCGGCCGTCAGTTTGGGATACGCCACAGTCGTGGTGAGTCCCAACGCAGCCGCCCCTTCTGCCCAGGCGCCGAAGTCCATGCCAACGGCTTCGTAATAGAGCGTCAGAGCGCTGCCGAGAATCCCGCCGAAGGCAACCCCCACGACTCCAAGCATGAACGCCTCCAGCACGACCAGTCGCACCACCTGCCGCGGTTTCATGCCCAGCGACATCATCACGCCAAACTCCCGCACCCGCTCGAAGACCGACATCAGGATCGTGTTCAGGATGCCAACCGAGATGACGATGAACAGGATCAGGACGATGACATAGAAGAACGCATCGTCGAGATCGATGAACTGCTGGATGTAGGGCTCGACGAGGTACCAGGGCAGCACCTCGACTTCAAGCCCTGCCAGTTCGGCTTCCAAACGCTGCGCCGTTTCCGTAACCCGCCGGGACGAGTCGAGCAGGATCACCGCCTCGGTGAAACGGCCGGGCAGAACGAAGAGCTCTTGAGCGTCCTCGGCGAGCAGATAGACCACGCCGCGGTCCAGCTCCGGCGAACCGGAGCGGAAGACGCCTTGAACCACGTACTTTTCCCCGCCCATACTGCCGTCGGCCCCCTGCACCAGGAGCACAAGGCTGTCGCCCACGTCCACCTGGAGCGTCTTGGCCAGCCGTTCGCCAACCAGACAAGGCTTCCGGCCACCCCGCTCGAGGTACCGGCCGCGGATGACGGCGCGGTGAATCGTGGTGACCGTGGGTTCGCGCTCCGGGTCCACCCCGACGACGCTCACACCAGCGGAGTTTTCCGCGCTCGAGGCCAGCCCATCGCCCAGCACCCGGAACGAGGCGCCACGGACACCGGGCAACGATTCGATCGCCGAGCGGATCTTGTCCAGCTCCGGCAGCGTCTTGGTGATGGCCGGATCGTCGTGGTAGCCGGCCCGGTGTATCTGGATGTGGCCGATGTGGGCGCGGACGGAGTTGTCCACCATCTGTTCGTGGAACCCGTCGCCGAGGCCCCGCATGAAAATGTTGAAGGCCAACCCCAGGGCGATGGTGAGGATCGTGAGGACAGACCGGCGCCGGTGCCGCCAGACATTTCGCCACGCCATAGCAAGGAACAGTCTCATCGCGCCGCCTCCGCTGTCTGCCGCTTCGCCATCAGATCCGCCGTTTCAGGTTCTGCAGCGTGAAAATGCGATTGGGAATCGGACGATCGAAAACCACCTTCCGGTAAACCAGCACGGTTTCACGCCCAGGCTTGCGGACAGGCTTCATGCGCCAGCGCATCGGGTACGGGCGGCCGCCCGCCGGCCGGAAGTCGTCGAAGGTCATCACCTTTTTCAGCGTGCCGTGCTCGTCGTAGAACTCTTCGCGCCGCGGCAGGGCGTCGGACTTCCGAATGGCGAGCACGAGCTTTCCCCACACCACCGGGGCTTCCGGCTTCGGCGTCGCCACGAGCGTCCAACACGGATCGCCGCCCTCGACGACCTCGCCGGTGATCTCGTGCGTATAGTCGTTGACGAGGCTGCTCTCGCGGACGAGATCGTCGTTGGTAAAGTCGCTGCCCATCCACGGCTGCAGCATCAAGGAGGGCGGGATCTTGATCGTCCGCTCCACCCGCGGCAGATAGATCCACATGTTGGTTCCGATCCGCAGGGTGGCCGTTCCCCGCTCCTTGGCGGGCGCGGTGATCAGGATGAAGGTCTTGTCGGGGTTGACGGACCAATAATCCATTTCGAGCGTCCGCTCCCACTCGGGCCGGCGCACGGTCATCGAGCACTTGCCTTGCTGCGTCTTGCCTTTCAGCGCACGGTCCGAACGCCGGGCGATTTCAGCCGCGTCCGGAAAGGGGGCGGCCCGGACCAATGCCGCGAAAGCAACGAGAAGCGTTCCTCCGAACTCACGCCTACGCATCGCCGCCTCCTTCCGGCTTTCCGTGGACCGCCCGGACTTTTAGCCCCCGAATCAAAACCGCTACGAAACCTTCGCACGTTTTCGCCAGGTCCAGTTCCCGGTCAAACCACGCCTGCAAGAAGAACCCGTCGAGAGCGCCCACAAACATCGCCGACACCGCCTTGACATCCACGTCCGGAGAGAACTCGCCGGCTTCGACCCCCCGCCGGAGAATGCCGGCGACGTAGTCCCGGAACAGTTGATACATGGAACGGAACTGGGCCAGGAAGCGCTCACGCAGGTCGAGCGAGGCCGAGGCGGCCCAGAACTCAAAGGTAAGCGGATAGAGATCCTGAATATCCCCGGCCAGTTCGACGGCAGCCCGGACCAGGCAGCGGAGCTGTTCCTCAGCCGAGACTCCAGTGGACGGGACGCGGGCGCTCAGGGCGGCGAAGTATTGGGCCGTCCAGCGGTCGAAGACGGCGAAAAGCAGTTCTTCCTTACTCTTGAAGTACTGGTAGACGGTCCCTTTGGCGACGCCAGCGCGCTCGGCCACGGCGTCGATCGTGGCGGCGTTGTAGCCGCGCTCGGCGAAAACGGCGGTGGCCGCGGCGAGCAGTTCCTCGATCCTCTTGTCACGTTCTCCGGTACGCCGGGGCATAGAAGAGAGCTACCTGACTGACCAGTCAGTCATATTATCGCTCTCCACCGACCCGCCGTCAACGCTCGCCCGCGGTCCCGTGTCACTAAGAAGCCAAAGTCGGCCGCGCCGCTTGTTGGCGGGTCCACCAACGACGAAGGGAGTCCCCCGGGCGGGCGCGCCGCGGTTTCCCAGGAAGCCCAAGACTGTTTCCGGTAGAATGCTTACGCGATGAACACGAGACAGAAAACGCTGAGGCTCGCACCTGCCCGAATCTGGCCGGCACTCGGGGCGGCGATGTCGCTGTTGCTGCTGGCAGGGGCCTGTGGACCCGCCAAGGAGCCGGAAAGCGCCCCCCGGCCGAACATCGTCCTGATCGTCGCCGACGATCTCGGCTACGGCGATCTCGGCTCCTACGGGCAGAAGAACATCCAGACGCCGGTGCTGGACCGCATGGCCCGTGAGGGCATGCGCTTCACGAACCATTACGCCGGCAGCACGGTCTGCGCCCCCTCGCGCTGCGCTTTGATGACGGGTTTTCACACCGGGCACGCGGTGGTCCGGGGCAACCGCGAAGTCAAGCCGATGGGCCAGCACCCCCTGCCCGACGAGACGGTGACGATCGCCGAAGTGTTGAAACAAGCCGGCTACCGCACGGGGCTGATCGGCAAGTGGGGGCTAGGCGGGCCGGGCTCCACCGGTGAGCCGAACCGCCAGGGGTTCGACTACTTCTTCGGCTACTTGTGTCAGCGCCACGCGCACAACTATTACCCCGAGTTCCTGTTCCGGAACCGCGATCGCGTGCCGCTCGAAAACGTCGTCGCCGAACCGAAACGGCCCGACGGCGCCGGCGTGGCGGTGAAACGCGTCCAGTATTCCGCCGATCTGATCGCCCAGGAAGCGCTGGACTTCGTCGAGCGCAACAAGGACCACCCGTTCTTCCTGGCTTGGACAGCCACCCTGCCGCACGCCAACAACGAAGCGGGCGACAAAGGGATGGAGGTCCCGGACTACGGCATTTACGCCGGCAAGGATTGGCCGGAGCCGCAGAAAGGCCATGCGGCGATGATCACCCGGCTGGATCGGGACGTGGGGCGCCTACTCGAAAAGCTCGACGAGCTGGGGATCTCCGAACGGACCCTGGTGATGTTCACGAGCGACAACGGCCCACATCGCGAAGGCGGAAACGACCCGGAGTTCAACAACTCGAACGGGCCGCTGCGGGGCATCAAGCGCGACCTTTACGAGGGCGGCATCCGGGTACCCCTGATCGTGCGCTGGCCCGGTAAGGTTGCGGCCGGCACCGTGAGTGACCACGTGTGCGCTTTCTGGGACTATCTGCCCACGTTCGCCGAGCTGGCGGGCGTCGCAGCCCCCGAAGGCATCGACGGGATCTCGTTCGCCCCGACGCTGCTGGGGGAGCCGGAGCGCCAAGAAAAGCACGAGTTTCTCTACTGGGAGTTCCACGAAGGCAAAGCGTCGAAGCAAGCTGTTCGCATGGGCCAATGGAAGGCCGTGCGGCTTGCGCCCGGCAAGCCGCTCGAGCTCTATGATCTCTCGGCGGACATCGGCGAAGAGCACGATGTCGCGGCGGAACATCCAGACGTTGTCGCCAAGATCGAAGCCTACTTGAAGACCGCTCGCACCGAATCGGAATACTGGCCCCTGCGGGGCGGCGAATAGGAGCCGCCGGAGACATCAGTCGCCGGCGAGCGCCCCGGCCAAGCTGAGCACGTCGCCGACGTAGCGGCGGGTAGCGGGGAGCTTCTCGATGTGGGCGTACCGGCTCACGCGGCCTGGGCCGGCGTGATAGGCCCCAAGCGCCAGCGTCACGTTGCCGCCGAAACGGTCCAGTAGAAAGCGCAAGTACCGTGCCCCAGCCCGGATATTCTGTTCCGGATCGAACAGGTCGTGCACGCCCATCAATCGCGCGGTGGCCGGCTTGAGTTGCATCAGCCCCAAGGCCCCGCTCGGGGAGACGGCGCAGGGCAAGAACCGTGATTCCCGATAGATGACGGCAAGGACGAGCTCCGGGGCGACACCCTCTTCCCGTGCGATAGATTCCGCGAGGTCCCGCGCGGCTCCGAACGGCAAGGGCCGGCACCCCGCCGGCTCCGGGCTCTGAGGCCCCGGCGGCGGAGACGGCGGCGGATCGACCATCAGGACGACCTCGCGAGTGGGCGTTCCACCCGGAGGCGAAGGGCGGCCCGCGGCCGTATGCAGCGCCGCCACGAACACCCCCGACAACGCCGCCGACAGAGCACCGGCGCACAGCAGGTAAGTGAGGATCCCGCGGAACGACCCTCCTGGCGGGCGTCCGCGGCGGCACGCCTCCTGGAGACGCTCGTTCTCCACGTACAGCCCGAACCCCAGCCGGTAAACCAGGAAGACGATCACCCCCGCCGCCACTACCGCAAGCGCAGGATTCCACGACACGAATTTCATCCCGCCGACGCTGCCTCGTTTTCCAACTCGCCCGGGGACTCGGCCGCCTGCACGGCGGCTCACACGCCCCTCTGATCGCAATGGACGACCTCTAATCTATCGAGCGGACCTCCGCCGGCTCTTTAGGCTTCCGGCGGCAAAACGCTCCTCTTCTCAGTAAATCACCATCGAGTCTTCGAACAGCCGGCTGAGGCTCTCTTCATCCACCGGCCGGGGGCAGAGACCGAGGATGCGCTTTTGAGGCAAGGCGCCAGCGACCAGCGCAGGGATGTCCCGCAAGTGGTAGCCGATGGTCCGCAGGCCTCCGGGCGCGCCGAGGGCTTCCATCAGCTCAATGACGCGTTCGGCCAGAATTTCGCCCTCTTCGCCCTCGCGGATGCGGCCGGCGTCGGCGCCGAGAGCCGCAGCAGCGGCCTTCAGCGAGCGGGGACAGGCGGGCGAAAGAAACCGCACGGCGGCAGGGGTGGTTAGAATCACCGAGAAGCCATGCGGCACGAGCGGGTGGTCCACGGGATAGCCGGGCGGCTGCCAGCTTTTCGCCTGGCTCGACACCGGGTACGACATCGCGTGAGGCAAATGGACGCCGGCGCTACCGAAGCCCAGACCGGCGAAACTCGCCGCCAGCAGCATGCGTCCCCTGGCTTCCAAGTCTTCCGGATCACCGGCAGCACGCCGCAGATACTTGCGCGCCAGGCGTAGCGCCTCAAGCGCCCAGACATCGGCCACCGGGTTGGACCCTTGGTACGCAGGGCGGTCGGCGGGCCGGTCCGGCAATTCGCGCTCGGTGTACGGCGCCGCGGTGAGCGATTCGATGGCGTGAGAAACGACGTCGAGACCGGTGCTCGCCACCACCGCCTCGGGCAGTGATTTCGTAACGAGAGGATCGAGCAATGCCAGGACGGGCTTCAAGTGCCGGTGGCCGATGACCGCCTTGGTGCCCAGTTCGGTGAAATCGAAGACGGCCACTGTCGTCGTCTCGCTTCCCGTGCCCGTGGTCGTGGGAATGGCGATGAGCGGACGCAACGGTCCGGGCGGCGGTTCTCCATCGCCGTGGGGCCGCGCCACGTAACGTGGGAATTCGGCTGGATGGGTAGCGTAGAGATTGGCCGCCTTGGCGGTGTCGATGGTGGACCCTCCGCCCACCGCGATGAAGCCGTCGTAAGGCTGCGTCTGCGCCGCGGCGATCGCCTCCTGAAACGAGGCGTCGGTGGGTTCACACACGATCTGGTCGAAGACGTCGTGAGCGATTCCCTCGCGTTTCAACGATTCGCGAACGGCCTGGACCGGGTAGCGGTCCACAAGATTCGGGTCGGCAAAGACCAGCACCCGGCGCAGTCCCCACGCCGCCGCGTCCATGCCCACGTCCCGCACGGCTCCCTCCCCGAAGCGCACCGTCGCCGCCGCCAACTCCACGATTCCCTTCACCGGCATGGCAATCCCCTCGCCTGACAGATGCTGGACCAAGAATACCGCAGTGCCACTGCGAAACGGAATATCAGCGGCTCATGGCGCGTCCGGCGTACACTAGTCAGTCTGAGAGGCCGTTGAGCCAAGCCGGCGGGCCGCCATACAACACCGGCGGCAATGACAGTCGGGGGAATCGAAACTCGCAGGAAGCCGTTTCCGCGCAAGGGTTCCACTACGCCCGCGCCACCCGACAGAGTTCCGGTTCCCGGCTGCAATTTCCAGCCAGTGCACTTCGGCAAGGCGGAAATGCCGCCGCCGCGGTGGACGTTACCAGGGACGCCCAGAGGCGCTACCGTCCGGCGCCCGCCGCGCCAGTGGTTTCTGGATTCGCCTTCAGGGCGAGAGTGGTTCTATTTGTGGGAGTTCAAGAAAAGCAACAGATGAGCGGCCGCGCCCGCGCGCGGGACTTCCGCCCCGAACCGCTAAACCGGACCAGCGCCGCCTTGGCGCTGCTGGCGTCCGCGCTTTGGGGCGGCAATCTGGTGGCTCTGAAGCTCGGCTTGGAACTCTTCCCGCCGTTCTGGAGCGCCTGGTGGCGGTTCCTGATCGGCTTGGTGGTCCTGGGAGTGTGGGCGCGGCTGCGGGGCGAAATTCTGAACCCGCGCCCGGGAGAGTTCCGCCCGCTGGCGATCCTGGGCGTGCTGTTTGCCGCGCAGATCATCCTGCTGAATGTAGGACAAGAACTCACTTCCCCGGCGTACGGGGCGATTTTGTTGAATACCCACCCGCTGTTCTCCAACCTGGTGGGCCACTTCGTGGTCTCCGAGCAACGGCTGGACCGCGGCCGGGCGGTGGGCTTGGCGCTGGCTTTCGGCGGCGTGTGTTACCTGGCGCTGGGCAGACCGGTCGAGCGGCTGGCGCCTAATCCGCTGCTGGGCAACACGTTGCTGGTGGCGTCGGCGTTCCTGCTGGGGATCCGCACGGTCTACACGCGCTGGATCGTGCAGGGGATCGAACCGGTGAAGACGGTCGTCTGGCAGTCGGCCATTTCCCTGCCTTTATATCTACTGCCGGCGCTGCTTCTGGAACCCCCGATCACCGGACCCCTACGGGCGGGTCCGGTGGCTGCAATCCTCTATCAAGGGCTGGTGGTGGCGAGCATCTGCTTCATGATCTGGACGACGCTGCTGCGGCGCCACAGCGCCGGCACGCTGGCGATGTTCGGCTTCACCGTTCCGGTTTTCGGAATTCTGATGAGCGCGCTGATCTTCGGAGAGCCGGTGACGGCGCGGATCTTGACAGCCGGGGTGCTGGTGATGCTGGGCATTGCCGTTGTGCTGCGCCGCTAGTTTTGGGAAGTTCCCGTTCCCTGCCGCACACCAGCGGGTGTATTCTGATTCGGGATTCTTCTCGCGCACCCGTGCCGTTGCTCAAAGCAGGAATCGCTGGGTTCGGCAGTCTCGCCCAGCGCTATTACACGCCAGCCCTCCGGAGGATGGCTGGAATCGCCGTCACCGCGATTGCCGACCCTTCTCCGGCCGCGCTTCGGGCCGCCCAGCGGTCTTGGCCAAACGCTCGCCTTTATGAAACGCCCGAAGAGCTCACGGCTGAAGACCTCGACGCTTTGCTCGTCGCCACTCCTCCGAGCCGGCACTGGCCCTTGTGGCGGCTGGCGCGGGCGCGCCGGCTGCCCGTGTTCATGGAAAAGCCTTTTCCTCCGCCGGAACTCGCTGAGGACCTGGAATCGGATCCCGACGCTCCCGTCTTGCTGATGGTGGACTTCAGCCGCCGGTTCTGGCCCTTGTACCAGGAGCTGCGGGCAGCGTGCGCCGAGCGGGTCGCGGCAGGTTTCGAGAACGCCGTGTTCCGGCTTCACGTAAATCTCCGCGCCTGGTCGGGAAACGGCGGCCACCGGGTGGAGCCGGCCGAGGGCGGCGCGCTCTGGGACCTCGGCTCACAAATGGTCGATCTCGCTATCTTCGTCCTCAACGAGGAACCCGCGAGCGTCTCCATCGAGAAGCGCCCCGATCGCTCCACCGCGCAACGGTATGTCATCCGGCTGCGGTTCCCTCGCGGCCCCGTCGTCTGCGACGTCGCTTACGGCTCGGTCACCAGGGAGCAGATCGCCATTCGAGGCAAGGATGGGACGTTGCGCGTCGCCGAACCGAACATGGACCTGCGGTGGGAGACAGGTGACGGGTCCCTGCGGGGCGCCGCGGCGTGGGTCCGGGGCGCCGCGCTTCTGGCCACCCGGGCGCTATTGCGGCGGCGCTCCATGTTGCGCTATAGCATCGCCGCCGCGCTCTCGGAGTTTTTCTCCCGTATGCGAAAAGGACAGGCCTTCGAGCCCGGCCCCGCGGAGGCCCTTCGCGTGACGAGGATTCTCGCCGCGGGCGGCCCGCGGTTGGAGACGGCGTCATGAAAACCCGCCTTGCGATGTTCGGCGTCGATGCCGGCGACCTCGCGTTCATCCGGCGCCACGCCGCCCTCCTTCCTTTTTTCCGCAGGCTGCTCGACGAAGGCCGCGCCCGGGAAATCGAAACCACTTCGGAACTTCTTACCGGCTCCGTTTGGCCGACCTTTTACACCGGGCTGCTACCGGGCAGGCACGGGATCTACCACCACCTGCAATGGGACTCGCAACGGATGAGCCTGCGCCGCGTTTCGCCCGAATGGTTGGACGCCGAACCGTTCTGGTACGAGCTGGACCGCCGGGGGTTCCGCGTCGCGGTCGCCGACGTCCCCATGCGCTTTCCGCCGAAGTTGGAGCGGGGATTCGAGGTCGTCAACTGGGGCTCTCACGACCAGCTCGGTCCCTTCGCGGCGTCGGATGCCGCCCTCGGAAGGGAACTGCGCCGCCGTTTCGGACCCCACCCCATGGGCGCGGAGATTCCGGTCAACAAGACCGCCGGCGAGCTGCGCCGCATCCGGGATGCCGTCGTCCGCGGGGCCGCCCGCAAAGGGGAAGTGCTCGGCTGGCTGCTCGAGCGGCAACCGTGGGACTTCTTCCTCGGAGTATTTGGCGAAACCCACCGCGGCGGGCACATCCTTTGGCCCGAAAAGCGGCCGGCCGCCGCGCTGCTGCCGCCGGACGCGCTTCTGGACGTCTACCAGGCGGTGGATCGCGCCCTAGCCGAGGTGGCTGGAGCGCTGGATCTATCCACGACGACTATCGTCGTCTTCTCCCTCCACGGCATGGAAGCCAACCGCTCGCAAGCCCATCTGGTCCCCAAGATCATGGACCGTCTGCTCCCCGCGTTGGGCGGCAGGGGAAAAGCCGTGACGGGGCCGCCCTCCAACCGGCGTGGCCTGATCCGAACCCTGCGGGAGAGGGTTCCGGCCCGGCTCCAGAACGCCCTCGCTCGAGCCGTTCCGGTTTGGGCGCGTGACTGGGTGGTGACTCGGCAAGTCTGCGCCGGCTACGACTGGCAGCGAACTCCGGTATTCCCCATCCTCGCGGACTACAACGGCTACTTGCGGCTGAACATCCGGGGCCGCGAGAAAGAGGGGATCCTCGAGCCGGGCAGCGTGGAAACCCGCGAACTTATCGAGCGTCTCCAGCAAGAATGGAGGGCTATCCGGACGCCTTCGGGCGAGCCCATAGCCGCCGCGATCGATCCAGTCGAAACGGTCTACCCGGGGCCGCGGGCGGACCGCCTCCCGGATCTCATCGTCCGTTGGGCCCCCGAAAAACCCGTGAACGAGGCCGCCTCCCCAACCGTCGGCACAGTCCGGGGCTCGTTGGATACGGGCCGGGGCGGCAACCACCGGCACCGGGGCTTTTTAGCAGTCCTCGGCCAGGAGCCGCGCATCGACCTGGCCCGCATCCAGCACATCGCCGACTTCGCGCAGTTTGTGCGCGACTGGTACTCCACCACGGTTACCGGGGGTTGATGTACCGGCCAAGCGTTCCGCTGTAAACCGCCGGCGGTTCGACGAGCGGGCGGATCTCGCCCCGGCGCCGGTACAAGGACGCAGTGATCGCGGCGTCGGAAGCGTCCGCCGGGAAAACTCCCACCAGCTCCCACCGTTCGGGGTGTTGCTGGAGAGTTTGTACCAGCAACTCGTGGTGGGGCGCGATGCGCACGGCCGGGCGGTGATCCACCACAACCGCGGCCACCGGGATGGCGTCCAGCTCGTCGAGTATCGCCTCCGGCGTGCGGTCCAACAGCCGGTAGTCATGGTCGTACCAGTCGCCTCGCGCGAGCAACTGGGAGGCGCGGAGGAGGTAGCGCCGGGGGGCAGGTTCGCGCGCTGCCATTTCCGCGATGAACGAGCCCTCGCCCGCCCCCGGCGATGAAACGAGAATTGCTGCGTCGCGAAGCGCCGCGTCCTGGATGATCTTGCCCGCGACCACCTTCATCACTTCCGGTTTCGGAGCCCAGTGAAACTTTCCCGGGCAGACGGCCCAAGCCATGGCCAAAATCAGGACCCCGGCCGAGATTGTCCGTGGAACCTTCGCCCGGGCGATCCATGCGGCCGCGCGGTCGAGGAACAGCACGGAAAAAGCGAGCAACACCGCCACGGTCAAGATGTGCTTACGGAAACTGGCTCCAATCGGCGTGAGCATGTGGAAGAACATCCAAGCAGCCACCAGCGCCGCCAGCACATTCGGAAACCGCCGCGCCGGGGAGGACGCCTCCTTGCCGCAGGCCATGATCATGCCCGCGACGGCCGTAATCGGCACTAGCGCCCAAGAGTGGGGGAGTGCCCGAAGCAGACCAGCGTAAAGTCCGACGAGAGAGCCGTCTTGTCCCACATTGACGCGCGTCCAGACGTCCCACGTGAATGCGTACCACGGCGCGCAGAAAACGGCGACGAGGACGCAAGGCGCCCAGAAGTCGGCGCGCCGGAGGAGGCGGAATCGCCGGGCGATCAAGACGTAAAAGGGCGGAAGAAAGGCCAAGGCCAAGGCGTTCCCTTTGATCAAGATCGCCGCCGCCGCTGCCGCCGACCACACCGCCGACGTGCGCCGGCGAGGCGTCTCCGCATACCGCGCGAAGGCAAACGCGGCCGCCAGAGAAGCGACGACGACCAGGGAGTCCAAGTTCACACGAGAAGAGAACCACCACACTGGTGCGCTCAGCAGCAAAAGCCCGAGCGCCACTGGCGCCATGCGCCGGCCCAAGAGCCGCGAGGCGGTCCAGTACCCAAGAAACAGCACCGCAATCGCGATGAGCGCCATCATCAGCATGACGGACTCACGCGAGGGCCCGAACAACAGCGTCCAGACGCCCTCCAAAACGTAGAAACCCGGCGGCCACTGCCCGATCCCGAGCTTCGGATAACGGACGTAATAGTTCTCGGCGAAACGGATCGGATTCCAGAACTCGAAGTTCAAGAGGGACAGCAGGTACTGGCCGATCATCACGCCCGAGACATAATGCGCCCCGGCGTCATCCGTGATGCCGAGGTCTCCGCCGTAGGCGTTCGTCTTCCATTGCACGAAAAAGACGACGGCGACGCAGAAGACGAGGACGGCTGTATCAACCAGCAACCACCGGTGTCCCGCCCACGGCCTCATGAGAAGGCAAGTGTAGCACCCCGGCCGG